>NZ_JBEPDC010000003.1:429344-503525 GCF_040300065.1 Nonomuraea sp. NPDC000554
TGGGGCGAACACTTCACCGGACTCATCGACGAAGTCCGCATCTACAACACCGCCCTCACCCCCACACAACTCCAAACCGACATGAACACGCCGGTGAGCTGAGCCGACGACCAGTCCCCGGTGCGGAGCCCCGCCGCACCGGGGACTTCCTCGTCCTGGGCGGGAATGCGTGTGCCCGCAAGGTGGTTGAGTCGAGTAGGCTCAAGTCGTTTGACAAAGGCCCCCGGCATTCGTACCTTGAGTCTGACCGACTCAACTTTGACTACAAGGACGTACTCATGGCACGTGCGGTAGGTATCGACCTTGGGACGACCAACTCCGTCGTCTCGATCCTCGAGGGCGGTGAGCCCACCGTCATCGCCAACGCGCAGGGCTCGCGGACCACGCCGTCCGTGGTCGCCTTCGCGAAGAACGGCGAAGTCCTGGTCGGTGAGGTCGCCAAGCGGCAGGCCGTCACCAACGTCGACCGGACGATCCGCTCGGTCAAGCGGGAGATGGGCACCAACTGGTCCCAGGAGATCGACGGCAAGAAGTTCTCCCCGCAGCAGATCAGCGCCTTCGTGCTGCAGAAGCTCAAGCAGGACGCCGAGGCGTACCTGGGCGAGAAGATCACCGATGCGGTGGTCACCGTCCCGGCGTACTTCAACGACGCGCAGCGCCAGGCCACCAAGGAGGCCGGCACGGTCGCGGGCCTGAACGTGCTCCGCATCATCAACGAGCCTACCGCCGCGGCCCTCGCGTACGGGCTCGACAAGGAGCAGGACCAGACGATCCTGGTCTTCGACCTCGGTGGCGGCACCTTCGACGTGTCCCTGCTCGACGTCGGCCAGGAGGACGGCCACGGCTTCGTCGAGGTCAAGGCCACCTCCGGCGACAACCACCTCGGTGGTGACGACTGGGACCAGCGGGTCGTCGACGAGCTGGTCAACCGGTTCAAGAACGCCCACGGCGTCGACCTGTCCAAGGACAAGATGGCTCTCCAGCGCCTCCGTGAGGCTGCGGAGAAGGCCAAGATCGAGCTGTCCAGCCAGGCCGAGACCAACATCAACCTGCCCTACATCACGGCGTCGTCCGAGGGCCCGCTGCACCTCGACGAGAAGCTGACGCGCGCCGAGTTCCAGCGGCTCACCGCCGACCTGCTCGAGCGGACCAAGGGCCCGTTCCACCAGGTCATCAAGGACGCCGGGATCAAGATCTCCGACATCGCGCACGTGGTGCTCGTCGGCGGCTCGACCCGTATGCCCGCCGTCTCCGAGCTCGTCAAGGAGCTGACCGGCGGCAAGGAGCCCAACAAGGGCGTCAACCCCGACGAGGTCGTCGCCATCGGCGCCGCCCTGCAGGCCGGCGTGCTCAAGGGCGAGGTCAAGGACGTCCTGCTGCTCGACGTGACCCCGCTCTCGCTCGGCATCGAGACCAAGGGCGGCATCTTCACCAAGATCATCGAGCGCAACACCACGATTCCGACCAAGCGCTCCGAGGTCTTCACCACGGCTGAAGACAACCAGCCGTCGGTGCAGATCCAGGTGTACCAGGGCGAGCGCGAGATCGCCTCGTACAACAAGAAGCTGGCCACCTTCGAGCTGACCGGCATCGCGCCGGCGCCGCGCGGCATCCCGCAGATCGAGGTCACCTTCGACATCGACGCCAACGGCATCGTCAACGTCTCCGCCAAGGACCTGGGCACGGGCAAGGAGCAGACGATGACGATCACCGGCGGCTCCGCGCTGCCGAAGGACGACATCGAGCGGATGATGCGCGAGGCCGAGTCGTACGCCGAGGAGGACAAGAAGCGCCGCGAGGAGGCCGAGGTCCGCAACAACGCCGACGGGCTCGCCTACCAGACGGAGAAGTTCCTCCGCGAGAACGACGAGAAGGTCCCCGGCGAGATCAAGACCGAGGTGAACGACGCGCTCGCCGAGCTGAAGAAGGCTCTGGAGGGCACCGACACCGACACGATCCGCACCTCCGCGGAGAAGCTCGCCACGGTCAGCCAGAAGATGGGTTCGGCGATCTACGCCCAGAGCCAGCAGTCGGCGGGCGGCCCTGACGGCGCCACGCACGACGCCGGCGCCGACGCCGGGCAGCAGCAGAAGGCCGACGAGGACGTGGTCGAGGCTGAGATCGTCGACGACGAGCCGAAGAAGGGCCAGTGATGCCGGCGCGCGAGAACGGGCATGAAGAGCCGGTGATCCGCGACAACCGCAAGATCGACCCGGAGACGGGGCAGGTTCGCAAGCCGACGGCTGACCAGCCCGAGGCGCCCGCCCCCGCGCAGGCGGCGGGTGACGGCGAGCTGCAGGCGCAGCTCGCCGAGCGCACCGCCGACCTGCAGCGGCTCCAGGCGGAGTACACCAACTACCGCCGCCGGGTCGAGCGCGACCGGGTCGCGGTGCGTGAGCAGGCCGTGGCCGGAGCCCTGACGGAGTTCCTGCCCGTCCTCGACGACATCGGCAGGGCCCGCGATCACGGCGAACTCACCGGCGGTTTCGCGAAGGTGGCAGAGTCACTGGAAGCGGTGATCACCAAGCTCGGCCTCAGCTCGTTCGGCCAGAAGGGTGACCCGTTCGACCCGACCGTCCACGAGGCGCTGATGCACAGCTACTCCCCGGACGTGGTCGAACCCACCGCGATCGAGGTGCTGCAGCCTGGCTACCGGTTGGGAGACAGGGTGCTTCGCCCGGCGCGGGTGGCCGTGGCAGAACCGGAGGACGTCCCCCCGGCCTCCGACGACAACGTTGAGAACTGACCAGGACGAAGGGCGATAAATGAGCACCAAGGACTACCTGGAGAAGGACTACTACGCCGTCCTTGGTGTGCCCAAGACCGCCACCCCCGAAGAGATCAAAAAGGCGTACCGGAAGCTGGCCAGGCAGTACCACCCCGACACCAACCAGGGCGACTCTGCCAAGGAGACCAAGTTCAAGGAGGTCTCCGAGGCGTACGACGTCCTGTCCGACAGCAAGAGCCGCAAGGAGTACGACGAGGCTCGCACGCTGTTCGGGTCCGGGGTGGGCGGTCAGCGCCCGGGCGGTGGCGGTTTCCCGTTCGACTTCGGCGACCTGTTCGGCGGCACCGCGGGGCAGGGGCAGCATGGCCACGGGGCGGGTGAGCGGCTCGGCGACCTGTTCGGCGGGCTGTTCAACCGGGGTGGTGGCACCACACGGACCACCACCACGAGGCCCCGCCGCGGCCAGGACGTCGAGTCCGAGGTCACTCTCTCGTTCACCGAGGCCGTCGAGGGCACCACGGTGTCGCTCAGGCTGACCAGCTCGGCCGCCTGCACGGCGTGCAGCGGCACGGGCGCCAAGGCCGGCACCACCCCGCGGGTCTGCCCGACCTGCGAGGGCACCGGCGCGGCCAGCCGCAACCTGGGCAACTTCGCCTTCTCCGAGCCCTGCCGCGACTGCAAGGGCCGCGGGCTCCTCGTCGACGACCCCTGCCCCGTGTGCGAGGGCAGCGGCCGGGCCAAGAGCACCCGCACCATCCAGGCCCGCATCCCGGCCGGGGTGGCCGACGGGCAGCGCGTCAAGCTCAAGGGCAAGGGCGCGCCCGGCGAGAACGGCGGCCCGGCGGGCGACCTCTACATCCAGACACACGTCAAGCCGCACGCCGTGTTCGGCAGGAGCGGCGACAACCTGACGATCACCGTTCCGGTGACGTTCTCCGAGGCCGCGCTCGGCGCGGAGATCAAGGTGCCGATCCTCAAGGGGCTGCCGGTCACCCTGCGCATCCCCCCGGGCACGCCCAACGGGCGCACGTTCCGGGTCCGCGGCAGGGGCACCGCCCGCAAGGACGGCACCAAGGGCGACCTGCTGGCCAGCGTCGAGGTGGTCGTGCCGAAGTCGCTCGACGACAAGTCACGCGAGCTCCTCACGGAGTTCAACACCGCGACCGCGGGCGACGACCCGCGAGCCGATCTCATTCAGCGAGCCAGAAGCGAGTAGCCGATGGACGCCAACTATTTCGACCTGTCAGATGACACTCCCGTCTACGTGATCTCGGTGGCCGCGCAGCTGTCAGGTCTCCACCCGCAGACGCTGCGGCAGTACGACCGGCTCGGGCTCGTCTGCCCCGGCCGTACAGCGGGGCGCGGCCGCCTCTACTCGACCCGTGACATCATCCAGCTGCGCGAGGTGCAGCGGCTCTCCCAGGAAGAGGGCATCAACCTCGCCGGCATCAAGCGGATCCTCGAACTGGAGAACGAGGCGCTGCGGCTGCGCGAGGAGGTTCACCGCCTCCGCGCCGAGATGCAGATGGTCCGGGCGCTGATCCGCTACGAGTTGCCACCGGGGGCCTAGACAGATGGACTACAAGCTCACCCAGAAGAGTCAGGAGGCCCTTGCTGGGGCCATGAGGCGTGCCGCCGCAGAGGGGAACCCGGAGATCTCTCCGGTGCACCTGCTGACCACGCTGCTCTCCCAGACGGGCGGCACCGCCATCCCGCTGCTGGACGTCGTCGGGGCCGACTGGCGGACCCTGCGGGCCAGGGCGGAGGAGCTGCTCGCGTCGCTGCCGAAGGCGCAGGGCTCGACCGTGAGCGCGCCGTCCAGCTCTCGGCATCTGCTGACCGTCATGAACACCGCGGCGCAGCACGCCAAGCGGCTTGAGGACCTGTACGTCTCCACCGAGCACCTGCTCGTCGGCCTCGCCGCCGACGGCGGGCAGGCCGCCGACCTGCTCAAGGCGCAGGGCGCGACCCCGCAGGCGCTGCTCGACGCGTTCGAGAAGGTGCGCGGACACGCCCGCGTCACCAGCGAGACCCCCGAAGACACCTACCAGGCGCTGGAGAAGTACGGCGTCGACCTGACCGAGCGGGCCCGCAGCGGCAAGCTCGACCCGGTCATCGGCCGCGACTCCGAGATCCGCCGGGTCGTGCAGGTCCTGTCGAGGCGGACCAAGAACAACCCGGTGCTGATCGGCGAGCCCGGCGTCGGCAAGACCGCCGTCGTCGAGGGCCTCGCGCAGCGCATCGTGGCCGGCGACGTGCCCGAGTCGCTGCGCAACAAGCGGCTGATCTCGCTCGACCTCGGCGCGATGGTCGCGGGCGCCAAGTACCGCGGCGAGTTCGAGGAGCGGCTCAAGGCCGTCCTCTCCGAGATCAAGGAGAGCGACGGGCAGATCGTCACCTTCATCGACGAGCTGCACACCGTCGTCGGCGCGGGCGCCGCCGAGGGCGCCATGGACGCCGGCAACATGCTCAAGCCGATGCTGGCCCGCGGCGAGCTGCGCATGATCGGCGCCACCACCCTCGACGAGTACCGCGAGCGCATCGAGAAGGACCCCGCCCTGGAGCGGCGCTTCCAGCAGGTGTACGTGGGCGAGCCCACGGTCGCCGACACCGTCGCGATCCTGCGCGGGCTGAAGGGCCGCTACGAGGCCCACCACCAGGTGCAGATCGCCGACAGCGCGCTGGTGGCCGCCGCGGCGCTGTCCGACCGCTACATCACCAGCCGCTTCCTCCCCGACAAGGCCATCGACCTGGTGGACGAGGCCGCGTCCAGACTGCGCATGGAGATCGACTCGCGTCCCGTCGAGATCGACCAGCTCCAGCGGAACGTGGACCGGATGAAGATGGAGGAGCTGGCGCTGTCGAAGGAGACCGACGAGGCCTCCATCCAGCGCCTGGAGCGGCTGCGCGCCGAGCTGGCCGACCGCCAGGAGGAGCTCAACGCGCTCGTCGGCCGCTGGGAGCACGAGAAGGCCGGGCTGAACAAGGTCGGCGAGCTGAAGAAGCAGCTCGACGAGGCGCGCGGCGCCGCCGAGCGGGCGCAGCGCGACGGCGACTTCGAGGCCGCGTCCCGGCTCATGTACGCCGAGGTGCCGCGCCTGGAGCAGGAGCTGCGCGCCGCCTCCGAGGCCGCGCCGCCCGACAACGCCATGGTCAAGGAGGAGGTCGGGCCCGACGACATCGCCGAGGTCATCTCGTCCTGGACGGGCATCCCGTCCGGGCGGCTGCTCGAGGCCGAGACCACCAAGCTGCTGCGCATGGAGGAGGAGCTGGGCAGGCGCCTCATCGGGCAGAAGCCGGCCGTGCGGGCCGTGTCCGACGCCGTACGGCGCAGCCGCGCGGGCATCGCCGACCCCGACAGGCCCACGGGCTCGTTCCTGTTCCTCGGCCCGACAGGCGTCGGCAAGACCGAGCTGGCCAAGGCGCTGGCAGAGTTCCTGTTCGACGACGAGCGGGCGATGACCCGCATCGACATGAGCGAGTACTCCGAGAAGCACAGCGTCGCCAGGCTGGTCGGCGCGCCTCCCGGCTACGTCGGCTACGAGGAGGGCGGGCAGCTCACCGAGGCCGTCAGGCGGCGGCCGTACACGGTGGTGCTGCTCGACGAGGTCGAGAAGGCCCACCCCGAGGTCTTCGACATCCTGCTCCAGGTGCTCGACGACGGGCGCCTGACCGACGGGCAGGGCCGCACCGTCGACTTCCGCAACACCATCCTGATCCTCACCTCCAACCTCGGGTCCCAGTACCTGGTGGACCCGAAGCTGGAGAACGGCGCCAAGCGCGCCGCCGTGATGGCGGCGGTCAGCAACGCGTTCAAGCCGGAGTTCCTCAACCGGCTCGACGACGTGATCCTCTTCGACGCGCTCGGCTCCGAGGAGCTCGCGCGGATCGTGGACCTGCAGGTCGAGCGGCTCGCCGCGCGGCTGTCCGACCGCAGGCTGACGCTGGAGGTCACCCCGGCCGCCCGCGAGTGGCTGGCGCTCACCGGCTACGACCCGCTGTACGGGGCGCGCCCCCTGCGCAGGCTGGTCCAGTCGGCGATCGGCGACAAGCTCGCCAGGTCCGTGCTGGCGGGGGAGGTCGTCGACGGCGACAAGGTGCGAGTGGAACTGGGCGACGACGAGCTCGTCATCGAGCGCGCCTAGCATCCCGCGACGGAAGCCCGGAGGCCCCACCGGCCTCCGGGCTCTCGCGTGTCTGGTCTCCCGTCGAGGTAAGGAATGTCCCACCGTTCCGGCAAGCCGCCGCCTGCGGGTCGCGGGCGTGGCTAGCTTCAGCGTCCGTCACCACCAGAAACGATCAGGGGGACGGGACGTGGTTTCGCGGAACTTCCGGAGCATCCTCGCGGTGGCCGCCCTGACCGCAAGCTGGTCGGCAACGGCCCCGGCGACCGCGATGGCGAACCAGCCATCACGCGGTCCCGCAGCCGCCACCCGGCTGCCCGCGCCCACTGTCACGGCGGTGAGCCGGTCAGCGAGCCCCACTACGCCCACGGTCAGCCGGTCAGCAGAACCCGATGCGATAGAGGCGCGCGGGCCGGGAAGACCCGGGGGCCCGAGGATGCGCGGGCCAGGCGGGCCCGGTGGTGCGGAGACGCGCGGGCCCGGTGGTGCGGGGGCGGTGGGGTCCGGTGGGCCCTCGGCGCCTGACGGCTGTGGTGGTCGTCCTGCGGACGGTCACTGGCCCGCGCCCACGACGGCCCTGTGCGAGGGGCTGGACGGCACGCCCACGGACCCTCTGGCCGTCCCGGTCCCCCAGGGCGCGCAGGACGTCCTGGACTCGCCGGTGGGCGGCGAGCTGTCCGCCGCCGTGGACCGGATGGCCCGAAGGGCCGGGCTCGCGGGCCTGACCACGGTGCCCGCGACGATGAGCGTCGCCGACGCGGCGGGCATGGCCGCCACGTCCGGCCTGCCCAGGATGCCGGAGGGCGTGCCCGGCCCGGCGGGCCTCCGATGCGTCGAGACGGTCGCCCAGGCCCCCAACCTGCCGCTCAGGACGTTCGCGGGCAGGGTGGCCGCCCTCCGGGACGCCGTCGGCCTGACCTACCTGAGCGCCCGCAGGCTCCAGGACACCGGTGGGCCGGTCAGGACACCAGGGCGTCCAGATCGTCCTCGGGGAGCCCGAGGTCGACTCTGATGCGGTAGCGGGTGCGGAGGAGGGCCAGGTGCTCGGGGTCGTCCTCGTCGCAGGCGAGGACGGCCTGGGTCGCCCACTCGTGCCCGCCCTGGAGGTCGCCGTACGCCACCAGGGTCTCGGCGATCATGTGGGCGGTCGCCGTGGTGACCCCGCCTTCCGCGCGGAGCGTTTCGATGACCTCCCTCGCCTCGGCGGGCCGGTCGAGCTCGAAGAGCGTGTCGGCGATCCCGGCTCGCGGGTCGGTACCGGACTCGCCGCCGTCCTCCACGGCGCGCTGGAAGCACTCCAGCGCCCGCGCGGGCTGCCCGGCGGCCCGCCACTCCTCGGCCGCCAGGACCAGGATGGACGCCCTGGACACGTCGCCCGACGAATAGCCGAGGGCGACGTCGTAGAGCCGACTGGCCAGCGAACCATGGTCATCGGCCAGCAGGGCCTGCTCGAGCAGACGATCAAGGTGTTCACGGGTCACATGCGCCACAACGCGAGACTACCGAGCCGTCTGCCGCTTTGCCCGGTCAATGCACATCGTCGATGCCGCGCGGATTCGGCAACACGTTGTTCAAGTATGACTACATTCCGCGTGTCTATGCAGGCCATCGGGCATACCTCTGCCACGAGCGGAGGGAGCGGTGATGGGCGTTTCCAAGCAGATGACCTCCACGCTCGCCTGTGTCGTCGTGCTCGCGGCCCTCGGGCCGGGGATCGCGGGGTATCTGTCGGGACGCCTGGAGGCCGTCAAGTCGGCTGAGCGCAGCCTGCGCTCGCTGGAGGTCCGGCTGCACGAGATGGAGGCCAGGGAGGCTCGTCCGGTGTCGTTCCCGACGGCCTGCCTGCCGCAACCCGCTCAACCCCCTCAGCCCGCAGAGCCGGCGGAGTCCCAGATGCGGCTGCCCACGGCGGCGGCGCTGCCGGACGGCCACCCGCGCAGAAAGCGCGCCCACCGCGCGGACGAGCAGTTCCCCTGGCTGTCGGAACCGTTCGACGAGCCGGAAACAGCGAACTGACCCTCGGTCGGCGGGGTCAGCTGCCGTTCGTCGGGCGGGCCGTCTGCGACCAGGAGCTGAGCTGGCGGGACAGGAACCCGCACACCAGCTGCTTGGCCGCGTCGATGAGCTCGGGTGAGCCGTCGGGGTCGTGGCGGAAGGCCAGCTTGAGCACCGCGTCGCCCGCCTCCACCGCCACCAGGATGGCGACGTCCAGCTCCCGGCTGTCGGCCAGGCCGAACTCGTTGAGGAGCAGGCCGCGCAGCCGTCCGGCGATGACCGTGTTGTTGTCGGAGTCGGAGTCGAGCAGGTTGAGGTCGACCACGTCGCCGAAGTGGATGCTCTTGAACCCCGGCACGGTGCGGTGCATGTCGACGTACTCGTCGATGATCGCCTCCACCGCCTGCCACCAGCCCGGGTACTCCTCTTCGAGGAATCTCCGGCCGACCCTGGAGACGAACTGCTCGACGTTGCGCCGAGTCAGCTCCTGGGTGATGGCTCGCTTGTCGGGGAAGAACTGGTAGACCGACCCGATCGCGACGTCCGCGCGTTCGGCGATGCGGGTGGTCGACAGCGTCTCGTAGCCGCTCTCGTCGAGCAGCTCTGCGCAGGCGTCGAGCATGCGCTCGACCCTGCGGGCACTGCGGCGCTGCGTGGGCCGGCGGCGGAGCGGCTTGGGCCGCACGCAGTCGTCTTCCGGTAGTGGGGAGGACACGGATTCCATCTTCCCCCCAAGAAGCGATCGTTACCTGCCAATGTGCGGATTCCCCGGAGCTCCGGTCAGGCGGGCCAGGCGCCGCATCGCGCCGGGCGAGATCCTCGACAGCAGGTAGCCGATCTTGGCTTCGGCGTTGACGGGCACCACGGCCTGGTCGCGGTGGACGGCGCGGAGGATGTGCGCGGCCACCCGTTCCGGCGGGTAGCCGCGCCGCGCCAGCCCGCGTTCGGCGTATTCCCGCAGGTCGGCGCCGACGTAGGTGCCATGGTGGGCGATGGGGGTGGAGACGAAGCCGGGGCAGACCACGCTGACGCCGATGCCCTGGCCGGCCAGTTCGGCGCGGAGGCAGTCGCTGAGCATCTTCACCGCCGCCTTGGAGGTCGAGTACGCGGGCAGCACCCTGGACGGCGCGATGGCGGCCAGCGAGGCGACGTTGACGATGTGCCCGCCTTCGCCGCGTTCGGCCATCTGGGCGGCGAACAGGCGGCAGCCGTGGATGACGCCCCAGAGGTTGACGTCGAGGGTCCGGCGCCAGTCGTCGAGCGAGTGGTCGAGGAAGGGCCCGGCGACCACGATCCCGGCATTGTTCACCACAATGTCCGGCACTCCATAACTCGTCCGGATATTTCGTGCAAAAGCCTCCATTTGGTCGGCGTCGGCGACATCGACCTGGACGGCGTGCGCCGCCCCCCCGAGGTCCTTCTCGATGCCACCGGCGGCGCGGGTGGCCGCGTCGAGGTCGAGGTCGGCGCAGACGACCTCGGCGCCGTGCGCCGCGAAGGCCCGCGCCGTGGCGCGCCCGATGCCGCTGCCCGCGCCGGTGACCACCACCAGCCGCTCGGCGAAGGCCCGGCGCCCCTCCTCGACCCTGGCCCTGCGCAGCGTCCTGGACGGCTCGCCGCCGTCGACGTGGTCGGCGAACTCGGCGATCATCCTGGCGACCGCGTCGGGGTGGCTGCGCTGCGCCCAGTGGCCCGCCGCGATCCTGCGGTGCCAGAACCTCGGCGCCCACTGCTGCAGCGAGGACAGCAGCGCCGGCGAGACATACGGGTCGCGACCGGCCTCGATGAGCTGCACGGGCACGCCGACGTTGGGGTCTCCCCCGCCGCGCAGGCGGCCGGCCATGTTCCGCCGGTAGAGCCAGAGCCCGTTGCGCGCGTCCTTGGCGAGCGTGTCGGCGGGGTGTCCGGGACGCGGCCGAATGCCATCGCTGTTCCGCATGGTCCGCTTCAGCATCCCGGGCATGAACGTGCTCCAGGCCAGCTCGGGCAGGACGGGGACGTGGAACGCGCCGATGTACCAGGACCTGGCGAGTTGCCCGGCCACGTCGCGGCGCCTGCCGTGCCGGGCGAACTGGGCCGCCTGGGCGAGGCCGGGGCCGCCGAAGCTGGTGAAGGAGGCGACGCGGTCGCGGATGCCCGGCCTGGTGACCGCGTCCCAGCCCTGCAGCGACCCCCAGTCGTGGCCGACCAGGTGCACGGCCGGCTTGCCGATCGCGTCGAGGACGGCGGCGAGGTCCGCCGCCAGATGGTCGAAGTCGTAGTCGTCGTGGTCGTGCGGGGCGCTGGACCGGCCCGCGCCGCGCACGTCGTACCTGACGACGTGGAAGCGGTCGCTCAGCCGCCGCGCGACCTCGTCCCAGACGCGGTGCGTGTCGGGATAGCCGTGGACGAGCAGGATCGTGGGGTCGGCCGGGTCACCCTCCTCGAAGACCGCCAGCCGTACGTCACCGGATTCGACCCAGCGCATCGCGACCTCCTATTGGACGTTTAGTCCAAATATAGGCAGAGTCAGGGACGGGCGGACAGACCCGTACAGGACCGCAGCGCCCTCCAATCGGCGACCGCCTGCGTCCTGGCCGTGCCGGTCATCGGGATCGGGACGCCGCCCTGGATGGTGGCCGGGGTCCAGCGGTCCCTGAGCACCTTGCGGCCGTTGATGGTGAGGGTCAGCACACCGCTCCGCCCGGTCGTGCCGGGAGTGGAGTTGTAGAAGACGAAGTTGCCCAAGCCGTAGCTGATGTAGGAGTTGTCCAGGTATCCGGCGCCGAGCAGGATGTGCGCGTGCCCGCCGACCACCACGTCGGCGCCCGCCTTGACCAGCTTGGGGGCGAGCGAGAGCTGCGCCGGGTTGGGGCACTTCTGCATCTCGGTGCCCCAGTGCAGGTGGACGATCACGGTGTCGGAGTTCTGCCTGGCCTGCCGCACCGCCGCCAGCAGCCGGTCCTCGTTCTTGGCCGAGGCGAGGCCGCCCTTGTCGGTGGTCGCGGTCCAGGACGTGACGAACTCGGGGTCGAGCACCTGGGTCGCGCCGATGATGGCCACCCGGTTGCCGTTGACGACCTTACGGAAGGGTTTGTAGGCCTGCGTGGAGTTACTCCCGATGCCCACCACCGGGAACCTGGACCGCTTGATCGCCGCGAGCGTGTCGGCGAGGCCGCTCTCCATGTAGTCCATGCCATGGTTGTTGGCCATCGAGGCGACGTCCACACCTGCGGCTTTGAGCGCGCTGAACGCGCTGGCGGGCGCCCTGAACGTGAACTGCTTGCCGGGCGCGGGCGTGCCGCCCTCGGTGATCGCGGTCTCCAGGTTGACCATGGCCAGGTCCGCGTCGCCGAGCACGTTCGCGATCGGGCCGAGCGCGGTGCGCGGGTTGGCCAGCCGGCCGCGCAGGCCGCCCTCGAAGTGCACGTCGCCGCCGAAGGCGATGGTGAACGGCTTGCGCTGGGGACGTTTCGGCGCGGGCGTCGTGGCGGCGGGCCGCTGCACCGCCTTATCGGCCTGCGGCTCCGAGTTGGCAGCCGTACACGCGGAACTGGTGACGACGACGGCGGTCATCGCGAGGAGGGCACGGGGGAGTCTCACTTGTCGCCACTTCCGCTCGATATTCACAGTCAGCCATCGAGCATGCCATGAACGACCGATATGTGCGCGTTTCTAGTGGTGAGCGATAAGCCAGTCCACCGCGTCGCGGCTGCGGTCGTCAGCCGGCCGGTAGACGATCAGGCGGGTTTCCGGCGCGGACGACAGGTTGAAGCTGGTGGTGCCGAAGCGCATCTCCCCCAGCTCCCGGTGCTTGTAGATCTTCTCGCGGGGGCCGGGTTCTGCGACGTCCTGCCTGGCCCAGAGCCTGGCGAACTCGGCGCTCTCGGCGCTGAGCCTGCGCACGAAGTCCTGCCAGCACGGGTCGTCGCTGTGGCGGCTGTAGGCGCCCCTGAAGACCGCGACGGCGCGCGCCAGCTCCAGGTCGCGGTTGACCAGGCTCACAGCCCACTGGGAGGTGAGGCACGTCTGCCAGAGCGTGTTGCGCTCGCTCTCGGGTGCCTCGACGATCTCGGGGAAGAGCGCCGCGTAGCCGGTGTTCCAGGCCAGCGCGTCGCAGCGGCTGTTGGCCAGGCACGCGGGCATCGGGTCGAGCTGGTGGAGTATCTCCTTCATGTCGGGGGTCACCCGAGCCGAGTCGCCGGCTGGCGGGCCCTCCTGCTGGCCCGCCAGCCGGTAGAGGTGCTGGCGCTCGGCGATGTCGAGCCGGAGCGTGCGCGAGATCGCGTCGAGCACCTGGCTGCTGGCGTTGATCGGACGCCCCTGCTCCAGCCACGTGTACCAGGTGACGCCCACCCCTGCCAGCTGGGCCACCTCCTCGCGACGCAGGCCGGGCGTGCGTCGCCGGGGGCCGGGCGCGAGCTCGACCATCTCGGGCGTGATGCGCTCTCGTCGGCTGCGCAGGAACGCCGCGAGGTCGGCACGCCTTGCTTCTGTCACGGTCACCTCTTCACTATGGACGGACCGGGCGAGGGGTATCCAGGTGGCGTTAGTACCAGTATAAGTAGGCTCTCGTTACTGGTACCAGCGAGGCGTCACTCTGTTCGTATGACACAATCTGCTGCCCTTTCTCCCCCTCTGGCCGCACAGCCGGAAAGAGCCAAGGCCAGCGGGCTGCTCCTCGCCGTCATCCTGCTCGGGCAGTTCCTGGCCGTCCTCAACGTCAACATCGTCAACGTGGCCACTCCGACCATCGAGGCGGACCTGCACTCGTCCGGCGCCGGGCTGCAGATGATCGTGGCCGGATACACCATTGTCTACGCCGTCCTGTTGATCACGGGAGCCAGGGTCGGCGACCTGTTCGGCTACCGCCGGGCTTTCCTCTATGGCCTGGCACTGTTCACCCTCACCACGCTCGGCAGCGGGCTCGCCCCCTCCACCGGGGCGCTGATCGCGTTCCGCTTGGCCCAGGGCGCCGGAGCCGCGATGATGATGCCGCAGGTGCTGACGCTGATCCAGCGCAACTACCAGGGCCCGGCCAGAGGCCGCGCGCTCGGCCTGTGGTCCGCGGTCGTGAGCGGCGGGATCGTCGTCGGGCAGGCGCTCGGCGGCATCCTGCTCGGGCTCGGCGCCGGTTGGCGGATCGTGTTCCTGGTGATGGTGCCCATCGGGGCGTTGCTGCTCGTCGCGGGCGTCCGCGCGCTCCCCGCCGACCAGGGCGGCGGCCGCGGCGGACTGGACCCATGGGGCCTGCTGACCCTGTCGGCCGCCGTGCTGCTCTTCGTGGTGCCGCTCATGCTCGGCAGGGAACTGCACTGGCCGCTGTGGGGCTGGATCTCGATGGCACTGAGCGTGGTGATGTTCGGGGTGTTCGTCCGGGTGGAGCGCTGGGTGACCGGACGCGGCGGACGCCCGCTCGTCGACGCCCGCGTGCTACGCGCCCCCGGCATGCGGCCGGGGCTCGGCGTGCTCCTGCTCGGCCCGGCGACCTGGGGCGCGTTCCTGTTCACGTCCGCGCTGCACCTGCAGGGCGAGTTGCACCTGTCGCCGTTCGCGTCCGGGATGATGATGGTTCCCTGTGCCGTGGCGTTCGCGGCGGTCGGGCTGCTCTGGCCGCGGCTGCCCGCCGGGCTGCAGCGCCCGCTCGTGCCGTTCGGGTACGTGGTCGCCGCGCCCGCCTACGTGGGGCTCGGGCTCGCGGCCGGTGGCGGCGCGCTGTACGCGGTGATGAGCGCGCTGATCGGCGCCGGGCTCGGCGTGCAGATCGCGGTGACCAACTTGGCGACGGAGCAGGTGGACGACGCCTACGCCGCCGACGCGAGCGGCGCGCTGCTCACCGTGATGCAGCTCGGCCAGGTCATCGGGGTGTCGACCGTGGGGACTCTGTTCATCTCGCTGAGCCAGGCGCACTCCGGCAGCTCGGCCTCCGTGGGGACCGCGATCGCGATGGCCGTGCTGGCCGTCCTGGCGGGCGTGTGCTCGCTGTTCCTGGCGCGACGGCGAAAGATCTCAACGACGTGAAGCTCTCGGCGGAGATGAAGAAGCGTCCTGGGACGACATCCACAAGGACCACGCCCAGGGCTTGAACGCCCTCACACCGAACCGGCCCGCGCCCATCGGACGCGGGCCGGTTCGTGGGTCGCCTCGCCCGCTCTGCCGGGAGTTCAGGGTTCCGATGCCGGGGCGTCCTGCCGCGCTTCGAGCTGCGGCGGTGGCCACCAGGGCGGGAGGTTCGGGGCTCCGGACCGGCGCAAGCCGTGTCAGTTGATCACCTGAACGTTTCCTGTGAAATGATGTACGGGTTCTTCCAGGTTCGCCGGGACGGTGGGCTTGGAGTGCAATGGAGGCTTGTGCTGTGCCTCTGCCGGAACGGCCCTGCTTGTTGTGCTGCTAGCAACCTGCCAGGGCCGTTCTTTATGCGCCGGCCGCGAGCGCCGCCAGGTCGAACTCACCTTCGCGGACGCCGGCCGTGAAAGCGGCCCACTCCGACGGGGTGAAGACCAGGACGGGACCGTCCTGGACCTTGCTGTCGCGCAGGGCGACGTTGCCGTCGGCCAAAGGGGCGACCTCGACGCAGGCGGTCGCGCCGTTGCAGAAGCTGCTCTTCTGCCACGCTGCCCTCTGAGTGTTGATGTACATTTTCTCCCCAAATGGGCGAAGGGGCGTCATTGCCCCTTTTTGAGATCTTCGTTCCACTCAGCGCCGCCACTGCATGGCCTTGCGCTGGATGAGGACGCGTGACTCGTCCTCGTCAAGCGATTCGGACCTGATGTGGTCGAACGCCGTCTCATATCCAGCCACCCGTTCGAGGTCCTCGACGAAGTGCGCGGTGTAGAGCTGCTCGAGATACACCACGTCGTCGAACGCCGCGAACTTCAGGTGGATGAACGCGCCCGTGTTGACCGGGTGCAGTGCATCCAGGGTCAGCACGTGGACGCTGACGTGCGGCAGCATGGACACCTCGAGAAGGTGCTCCATCTGCTCGCGCATCACCGAGGGTTCGCCGAAACGGCGTGTCAGCGCGGCCTCGTCGAGCACCACGCTCAGCTGGGCCGGATCGGGCTTGCGCAAGACACGACGCTGCCTGTCGAGGCGGGCCTCGACGCGGCTTCGGACACCGCTGTGCGTGATGCGTGCGATGCCACGGGTGGCCAGAATGACTTCCCGCGCGTAATCCTCGGTCTGAAGAAGGCCGGGCACAGCCTGGGGTTCCCAGTTGCGCTGGAATACGGCCTCCGCCTCCAACCCGAGGAATCTTGTGTACTCCTCAGGCAGAGAGTCTTCGTAATCTTCCCACCAGCCGCGCTGATCCGCGTCACGCAACAAGCCGAAGAGTTCGTCAAGCTTGTCGCCCTCGATCCGGTAGAGCTTGGCCATCGCCTGGACGTCCTCGGCGCTCGGCATGGTCTTGGCGGACTCGATGCGGCTGACCTTGCTCGGCGACCAGCCGAGTTCCCCGGCCGCCCTGGCTCCTGTCAGCTTCCTGCGTTCGCGGAGCAGACGCAGCTCCTGGCCCAGCCTGAGCCTGCGAACAGTAGGGCTGCCCTGCTGCGATGGCACCGTCCACTCTCCTTGTCGGGCATGAAGGCGTAGCCGGAAAGGATCGTTTGGAGCCCGGCTTCTTGGGCCGTTCGCTCAATCTTACACTGCAACTTGCATCGGCACTGCCACCCGACCTTGCCAGAAGGCTTCGGCGAGCGCACCGTAGGAACAACCGCAGCTTTTTCTTTTCTAGCGGCTCACGCAGGGAATGCAAGGGTCCCCTAACTACTGCTCCCCCAGCGGCCCGGCTGACAGTTCTCGTGCAACTTGCACCACAAATTATTCGGCAAGATGCGAAGAAACCGAAATCTTCTCTTGCTGAAAGTATTGCAGCTTCCATCACCCAGGGGGACGATCGTTCCAAGGGGGATCCGAAGGAGGCCGAGATGACGAAACGGCCGTGCACACCGGGTCTTCCACACCTGATCGCGAGCGGCCCGGCGGGCCGCCCCCTCGGCAGCGTCGCCGTCCCGGAAACGAAACTTCGCCCCAGGGAGGCCGCTTGCCGAACGGACCACACGGCCGCCTGATCGAACGCCGCGACAACAGCCGCTCATTCGAGCACGTAAAAGCCGGACCGGCGCCGACTGCCCGGTCACCGCATATGGGCTGCCACCCTGCGACGACGCGAGCCATCGGCTCTCGGTCCGGCGAAAGAAGCCACCTCGAGAATGCCGCGAAAGGGGCTCTTCTATGTACTCACAAGGTACCAAGGGGCTCAGCCGAATCAAGTCCCGGATCCGGGAACTCGTCGCCTTGGCCGACCGCGAGATCTGCATGGAGCCGGACGAGTTCGCCTACCGGCGAGGCTGGACCGTGACCCGGACGGGCTTCGGCTCCCGGTGCTACCGCGACCACCGCTTCGACCAGCTCAGGATCGCACCACTCGTGCAGGAGGAGGTGTCCTGAGATGCCGAGGAATCCGCGCAACCAGATCTACCCGGCCAACGAGGACCTTCCCGCCGCCGGCGGCTCGGGGGTGCTGACGAGGCTCTGGCGGCTCAGGACCGAACTGCTGCTGGTCCTGGCCGCCGGCCTGGTCACGCTGACCCTGCTGGGGGCCACGCAGCAGGGCAGGTGGGTCCCGTTCGTCGCGCTGACGAGCGCGATCTCGGTGCCCGCCGCGACCAGGGCCGGACGCAACTGGGCGGTGGCTCACTTCTGGTGCGTGGTGTCGAGGCACCGGCTGCAGAGGGTCTGCCTGGAGACCACCATGCACACCAGGGCGGGGCGCATCCCGCTGGTGCTCTGGATCACGCCCACGACCACCGGAGAGAAGGCGCTGGTCCTGACCAGGGCCGGGATCTGCGCCGAGGAGTTCGAGGCGTACGCGGAGGAGATCGCGGCGGCCTGCTGGGCCAGGAACGTCAACGTCTACCGGCACCGCGCCAGGGCGCACCTGGTCGTGCTGGAGATCGTCAGGCGCGACGAGGTCCCCGGCGCCACCTCACCCGGTCTCGACCACCTCTACGGCCGCCGCGCATGGGTGTCGATGAGACCCGACGAGCCGTCCGATATGCGCAGGCGCCTGGTTCTGCCGCAGGTCGGCTGAGCCCCACAGTCAAGCCCCGGAGACCGCGGGGGCTCCGGGGCTTCCCCATGCGCGACACGCGGGCCAAGATGAGTTCAGCTGACGAACTCAGGAGTCGTGATATGTCGACTGTTCACCGCACCTGCCCCTTGTGCGAAGCCGTCTGCGGCCTGACCCTGACCCTCGACGACGGCGGCCACGTCACGAGCGTCCGCGGCGACAAGGACGATCCGTTCAGCAAGGGCTTCATCTGCCCGAAAGGCGCCAGCCTCGGCCGCCTGGACGAGGACCCCGACCGGCTCCGCAAGCCGCTGATCAGGGACGGCGAGCTGTGGCGCGAGGCGACCTGGGACGAGGCCTTCGCCGCCGTCAAACGCGGCCTCGACCAGGTCTCCGAGCGGCACGGACGCCAGTCGGCCGGCATCTACCTCGGCAACCCGAGCGCCCACAGCATGGCCGGAGCCCTCTATGCCACGCCGCTGATCAAGGCGCTCGGCACCCGCAACGTCTTCTCCGCCAGCACGGCCGACCAGATGCCCAAGCATGTGGCCAGCGGCCTGATGTTCGGCCACCCGCTCACCATCGCCGTGCCGGACCTCGACAGGACCGACTACCTGCTGATGCTGGGGGCGAACCCGCTGGAGTCCAACGGCTCCCTGTGCACCGCGCCCGACTTCCCCGGCAGGTTGAAAGCGCTCAGGGCGCGCGGCGGCAGGCTGGTGGTGGTCGATCCGCGGCGCACCAGAACCGCGGCGCTGGCCGACGAGCACGTCTTCGTCCGTCCGGGCACCGACGCGTACCTGCTCTTCGGCCTGGTCCACACGCTCTTCGCCGAAGACCTGACCAGGGTCTCGCACGAGGTCAACGGCCTGGACGAGGTCCGCGAGGCGGCCAAGCACTTCCCGCCCGACGTGGTCGCGCGCCGCACGGGCGTCCCCGCGGAGGTGATCGTCCGGCTGGCCAGGGAGCTGGCCGCCGCCAGGACCGCGGCCGTCTACGCCAGGATCGGCACCTGCACCGCCGAGTTCGGCACCCTGGCCCAGTGGCTGGTGGACGTGCTGAACGTGCTCACCGGCAACCTCGACAGGCCGGGCGGCGCGATGTTCCCCAAGGCGGCCACCGAGTTCGGCGCCGGGCGCAGGACGTACGCGGTGGGCCGGTGGACGAGCCGCGTCAGGGGCCTGCCGGAGGCCAACGGCGAGCTGCCCGTGGCGACCCTCGCGGACGAGATCGAGACTCCCGGCGACGGCCAGATCAGGTTCCTGCTGACGGTGGCGGGCAACCCGGTGCTGTCCGCGCCCCACGGCGACCGCCTCGACCGGGCCTTCGCCCAACTCGACTTCATGGTCAGCGTGGACCCGTACCTGAACGAGACGACCAGGCACGCGCACGTCATCCTGCCACCGCCGCGCGTCCTGCAGTCGGGGCACTTCGACTTCGCGCTGCTCGGATTCGCGGTCCGCAACTACGCGCGGTACTCGCCGCCGCTGCTGCCGCTGGACGGGCGGCCGTCGGAGGCGCAGATCCTGGCCAGGCTGGCGATGATCGCGTCCGGCCTGGAAGGCGACCTGGACGAGTTCGTCATCGACCAGATGCTGCGCAAGGCCGTGGACCTGCCCGGTTCCGGCGTCGAGGGGCGCGACCCGGCGGAGCTGCGCGCGTCCCTGGAGGGCGGGACGGGGGCGGAACGCAGGCTCGACCTGATGCTGCGGCTCGGCCCGTACGGCGAGTGGGCGGTCAGGGGCGAGCTGTCGCTGCGCAAGCTGCTCGACCACCCGCACGGCCTCGACCTCGGCCCGCTGGAGCCCCGGCTTCCCGAGGTGCTGAAGACGGCCTCGGGCCTGATCGAGCTGGCGCCGCCGCTGCTCCTCGAGGACGTGCAGCGGCTGCGGGGCAGGCTGGAGGAGGAGCCGCCCGGGCTCGTCCTGATCGGACGGCGGCACCTGCGCTCGAACAACAGCTGGCTGCACAACGTGGGCCCGCTGGTCGGCGGCAGCAACACGTGCACGCTGCAGATCAACCCGGCCGACGTGGCGCGGCTGGGGCTCGACGGCGAGGCCGTGGTGCGGTCGGCCAAGGGCGAGCTGACGGTGCCGCTCGAACCGACCGACACGATCATGCCGGGCGTGGTGAGCCTGCCGCACGGGTGGGGGCACGCGGGGAGCACGCAGTCGGTCGCCGCCGAGCACGCCGGGGTGAGCGCGAACGCGCTGACCGACGAGTCCGCTATCGACGTTCCATCCGGGAATGCGGTGTTCAACGGCGTTCCGGTCACGATTTTGCCAACTGCTGTGATCACGGCACATTAGGGTGTCGCGCGTGACTATCGCGCCAGAAGAGGACCGCCTGAACGCCCAGATCGCCTTCGCCGTCGAGATCGACAAGTTGAAGCGGGTCGTCCGCCGCAACCTGCTCATGGACGGCTCGCGGCGGGAGAACGACGCAGAGCACTCCTGGTACGTAGGCATGCTGGCCATGGTGCTCGGCGAGCACGCGCCACCCGGCACCGACATCCAGCGGGTGGTAGCCATGCTGCTCGTGCACGACCTGGTGGAGATCGACGCGGGCGACACGTTCGTCTACGACCAAGCCGCCGTGGCCGCCCAGGCGGAGGCGGAGCGGGCGGCCGCCGACCGGATCTTCGCCCTGCTCCCCGGCGAGCAGGGCGAGCGGATGCGGGAGCTCTGGGACGAGTTCGAGGCCCGCGAGACCCGCGAGGCCCGCTTCGCCAGGGCGCTCGACCGGTTCGCCCCGATTTTGGCCAACCACCACACCGAGGGCGGCACCTGGCCGCTGTTCAAGGTGACGGCCGCGCAGGTCAAAGAGAAGGTCCGGCTGATCGAGGAAGGCTCGCCGTCGCTTGGGGCGTACGCCCTGGAGCTGGTCGAACTCTCCGTCGCCAGAGGACACCTGTCCGAGTGATGCCCTCCTGCCTGGGGTAGGGGACTTGTCGTGAAAGAGTCAGTTCGAGCGAGACGTCGGCAGTTGCGGCGTTTCGTGGGGCCGGTCGGTCTGGCTGACCGGCTCGAGAAGTCCAAGGCCATGGACACACCGATCCGGGTGCTGGCCAAGGCCGTCCGCACCCTGATCCGTCCCGGAACGCTGCGGGACGTGCTGCACGGCGTGCCCATCGGCAAGCCCCTGCACCCGCCGCTCGCGACGATGAGCCTCGGCTGCTGGCTGTCGGCCGTCGTCCTGGACGTCGCCAGGGCCGACCCGAGGGCGACACGGCTGCTCCTGGCCAGCGGCATCGGCTGCGGGCTGCCCACCGCCGCCGCCGGGCTGACCGACTGGTCGTCGCTGCACCGGGAGCAGCAGCGGGTCGGCTTCGTCCACCTGCTGTCGAACGTGACCGCGCTCGGGCTGTTCAGCGCCTCGCTGGCGGCACGGCTACGCGGGCGCGAGCGCGGCGGCCGGATGCTCTCGTACGTCGGGCTCGGTGTGGGGAGCATGGGCGCGTACCTGGGCGGGCACATGGCCTACCGGCTCGCCGCGGGGGCCAACCACGCGCCACAGGTGTCCCACCTGGTGCCGCTCGGGTGGCACGACCTCTGCCTGCTCAAGGACCTGCCGGAGGGCAGGCCGGTCGCGCGGCGGCTCGGCTACATCCAGCTGTTCGTGCTGCGCAACGGCGAGGGCGTCACCGTGCTCGCCGACCGCTGCCCGCACCTGGCCGGACCGCTGCACCAGGGCAGGCTGGTCGTGGAGAAGGGCGAGGCGTGCGTGGTGTGCCCGTGGCACGGCAGCACGTTCCGGCTGGAGGACGGCACGGTCAAGCACGGGCCCGCCACCGCGCCGGCCCCGATCTTCGAGACCCGCATCCAGCGTGACGGCACCATCCAGGTCCGCCCCAGCGTCACCTGACCTCGCCCCACGCCCTGCCCCGCATCGGCGCACGCCTGCCCGAGTTCCCCATCAGCGCCCACGTGGCCCACTCCCGCTCACGAGCGCACGCAGGGACCACCTCCCCCGAAGTGTGCGGTTGACCTGAACTTTGGTTCAGGTTCTACGGTCTGGAGCCATGAGCAAGATTCTGGTGACCGGCGCGACCGGCAATGTGGGCAAGCACGTCGTCTCCGAACTGGCCGGAGCGGGCCTGGACGTCCGCGCGCTGGTGCGTGACCCGAGCAGGGCGAGGCTGCCCGAGCGCGTGGAGGCCGTCCGCGGCGACCTGACAGTGCCGGAGACCCTGGAGCCCGCGCTGGCCGACGTGGAGAGCGTCTTCCTGGTGTGGCCGGGCTACTCGGCCGAGACCGCCGCCCCGGTGGTCGAGGCGATCGCCAAGCACGCCCGCCGCGTCGTCTACCTGTCGGCCGACGTGACGGACCTGGCGGACGGCGAGGAACCCACCCTGTTCCACCAGGAGGTCGAGCGGCTGATCAGGCGCTCCGGGATCACCTGGACGTTCCTGCGTCCCGTAGGCTTCGCCGCCAACACGCTGGGCTGGGCGGAGCAGATCCGTCAGGGCGTGGTCCGCTGGCCGTTCGGGCAGGCGTCCCGGGCGCTGATCCACGAGCGGGACATCGCGGCGGTGGCGGTCCACGTCCTCACCTCGGCGGGACACAACGGGGCGAAGTACGTCCTCAGCGGGCCTGGGCGGCTGACGCAGGAGGAGCAGGCGCGCGTCATCGGCGAGACGGTCGGACGCGAGGTGCGCTGGGAGGACCTGCCACGGGACGTCGCCCGCGAGCACTTGCTGGCGGCCTGGGGCGACGCCACGTTCGTGGACGGGGCGCTCACGGGGTGGGAGAGCTTCGTGACGTCCCCCGAGAAGGTCACGGACACGGTGGAGAGACTGCTCGGCAGGCCGCCCCTGACGTTCCGTCAGTGGGCCGAGGACCACGCGGCCGACTTCCGCTGACCACGCCGCCGCCTCCTCGACCGAGCACGACCGCCCTGTCGGCGAACCACCGCCACCGATCAACGGCGAGGCGACGCCGGTCTTCGGCGACGAGGCAGCGTCAGGCTTCGTCGGCGGGGTGCTCGACCAGGGCGAGGATGCGGCTGGACATGAACCGCGCGGTGCGGACCGCCGTGCCGCTGCGGGTCACCTCGCTGACCTCGACCAGCCCCCGCCGCGTGGTCACCTCCACCCGGCGCCCCGCACGGGTGGCGTTGACCTCGTAGGTACGCGGGCTGCCGCCCACATCGATGACGATCTCCACCCGATCACCCTTCATGTACGGATTTATACCCACGAAGCCTGGTATTTATCCGTACATCAGTTTGACAATTGCCACCACGCCGACGCACACGATGATCCCCCGAAGCACCGGCGCGGGGATCCGCCGCCCGATCCGCGCCCCCACGAACCCGCCCACCATGGACCCCACTGCCACGGCCAGCACCGCCCACCAGTCGACCCGGGCGACGACGATGAACAGCACGGCGGCGCAGCCGTTCACGATGAGGGAGAGCACGTTCTTCGCCGCGTTCACCCGCTGCAGGTCCTCGTCCAGGAAGCTGCCGAGCAGGCCGATCAGCAGCACGCCCTGGGCGGCCCCGAAGTACCCGCCGTAGACGCCCGCCGCCAGCACACCCAGCCACAGCTCCACGCCCCCGTGCGGGTGCGCGTGCTCCCGCCGCGCCGACAGCCACCCGTTGAGCTTCGGCTGCACCACCACCAGGACGCAGGCCACGGCGATGAGCACCGGCACCACGACCTTGAACACGCTCGGATCGAGGTAGAGCAGGAGGACTCCCCCGATCACCGACCCGAGCGCCGAGGCCATGCCGAGCCGTACCAGCCGCTCGCGCTGGCCCTTGAGCTCGGCGCGGTACCCGTACGCGCCCGCGAAGGACCCGGGGACCAGCCCGATGTTGTTGGACACGTTCGCCACGACGGGGTCGATCCCGACGGCCACCAGCGTGGGAAAGGTGATCAGCGAACCCGAACCGACGATCGCGTTGATCGCGCCAGCCGCCATTCCGGCCGCACAGACCGCGACCACTTCCCAGACCGTCACCCGACGAGCCTAGACGCGTCTCCAGCTCTTCTCGGCAGCGGGGGTTGGCGCGGAGCAGTCGGGCGCGCGGGCCCCTGCAAGAGTTCGCACGGAGGGGTCGGGTGTGCGGGTTCGTGCAGAGGGGTTGGGTGTACGCGTCCGTGCGGAGGGGCGCGGCGGCGGGGGGCGTGTCAGCGCTCGGGGTCCTTCGGCGGGCTGAAGAGGCTGCCGAGGCTCTCCAGCGCCTTGCCCATCTCCGAGGGGACGATCCACACCTTGTTCGCGTCCCCCTTGGCGATCTCGGGGAGCGTCTGCAGGTACTGGTACGCGAGCAGGCGCTGGTCCGGGTTGCCCTCGTGGATGGCCTTGAAGACCATGCCGATCGCGTCCGCCTGCCCCTTGGCGCGCATGGCCTGCGCCTCCGCGTCGGCCTGGGCGCGCAGGACCGCCGCCTCCGCCTCGCCGCGGGCGCGCAGGACCGCCGCCTGCTTCTCGCCCTCCGCCGCGAGGATGGCGGCCTGCCGCTGTCCCTCCGCGGTCAGGACGGCGGCGCGCTTGTCGCGGTCGGCGCGCATCTGCTTCTCCATCGAGTCCTGGATCGAGACCGGCGGGTCGATGGCCTTGAGCTCCACCCTGTTGACCCGGATGCCCCACTTGCCCGTCGCGTCGTCCAGGACGCCACGGAGCTCGGTGTTGATGTCCTCGCGCGAGGTCAGCGTGCGTTCCAGGTCCATGCCGCCGACCACGTTGCGGAGCGTGGTGACCGTGAGCTGCTCGACGCCGACCAGGAAGTTGGCGATCTCGTACGTGGCCGCCTTCGGGTTGGTGACCTGGAAGTAGATGACCGTGTCGATCGAGACCACCAGGTTGTCGGAGGTGATCACGGGTTGCGGCGGGAAGGAGACGACCTGTTCGCGCAGGTCGATCATGTCCTTGATCCGGTCGATGAACGGCACCACGAGATTCAGACCGGGCTTGAGCGTGCGGTGGTATCGGCCGAGCCGCTCGACGATCGCGGCCGTCGCCTGGGGGATGATGCGGATGGTACGCGCCACTCCGAAGCCCACCGCCGCGACCACGACGATGGCGACGATGAGCTGTTCCGTGGACATGGCGACGCTCCGAAGTCGAGATGTGCGACTTCGTAGATCCTATGAGCTTTTGGCGGCCTTTTTAGGTGTAAGACCGATCTAGTGGGCCCGGGCGTACCAACGGCCCTGCGCGCTGCGCTCCAGCGAGAGCGGCACGCCGAAGGTGCGGGTCAGGTTGTCGGCCGTCATCACGTGCTCCAGCGGCCCCTGCGCGACGACCGAGCCGTGACGCAGCAGCAGACCGTGGGTGAACCCGCTGGGCACCTCCTCCACGTGGTGCGTCACCAGCACCAGCGTGGGCGAGCGGTAGTCGCCGGCCAGCAGCGACAGCCGCCGCACGAGGTCCTCGCGGCCGCCGAGGTCGAGCCCTGCCGCGGGCTCGTCCAGGAGCAGCATCTCAGGGTCGGGCATGAGCGCGCGGGCGATCTGCACCCGCTTGCGCTCGCCCTCGGACAGGGTCCCGAAGCGGCGGCGGATCAGATGGGCGGCGCCCATCATGTCGATCAGCTCGACGGCCCTGGTGACGTCGTTGGAGTCGTACTCCTCGGTCCAGCGGCCCATGATCGCGTAGGACGCGGTCAGCACCAGGTCGATGACCTTCTCCTCCGGCGGGATCCGCTCGGCGAGCGCGGCGCTGGCCAGCCCGATGCGGGGGCGCAGGTCGAAGACGTCGGCCTGGCCGAGCCGTTCGCCGAGCACCTCCACGACCCCCTCGCTCGGATACAGCAACGTGGCGGCGACCTGCAGCAACGTGGTCTTTCCTGCGCCGTTCGGACCGATGACGACCCAGCGCTCGTCCTCGTTGACCGTCCAGTCGATGGCACGTAGCAGGGCCGTTCCGTCGCGCCTGACAGCCACGTCCTGGAGCCGCAGCACCTGACCACCCATCCCAGGTCCTCTCCGTGGGGGTAACGCTCGGGGACAAACCTATTGCAGGGCGAGCGCTTATCGTGGACCGGTGCGCCCTGAATCGCCTTTCTGCCCCACGCTGGTCGCCTGGGGGAACGCCTGGCTCGCCGGTCACGTCGGTCTGGACGAGGCAGTCGATCACGCGGAAACCGTTGGCGGACCGGCCGTCGTCGGTGCGGTGTCGCTCCGCGGCTACCTCGCCGACCTGCGGTCCGACGGGCTCACGGAGCTCAGGCTCGCGCTTCCGGCGCCCGGCGACCCGCTCGGGCTGTCCGGCCCGCCGGAGTTCAACTCGGCCGCCATCGACGCGGGAGAAGCCGTCGTCGCCGTGCTGTCCGAGCGGTGCCTCGGCCTGGTGCCCGCGCCCGACCTGCGCGGCTCGTCCTACGTGGGGGTGCGGCTGGCGGTGCACGAGTCCCGTCCCGCGCGCCATGACCTGCCGTCCATGGCGGAGGCCGAGCAGGAGCTGTCGGCGGCGATCCGGTCCGCGACCGAGGCCCTGACGGACGTGGACGGCCCCGCGCAGGACCGTCCCGACCAGCTCGGACGCGCCGGCGGCGAGCTGGCGCCCGGCTACCCGGGGCGGGCGCACCGGCTGTCGGCCCTGGCGGCGAGGCTGGCCGCGGTGCTGCGGGTGGCCGACGAGCGGGGCCTCACCTCGGGGCAGATCGCCACCCGGGGGGCCGCCCTGCGCGAGCTCGACCGCGCGGTGCGGCGAGCGCTGGTGGCGGCGCACCACGCCATCTTCGAACCCCTCAGAAACCAGTAGCCGCCCAGGTGCGGAACCGCGTGGCGCAGTTGGCGCGTTTACCGGCAGCTCGCGGGCAAGGTCCGGGAGACGTGGGGTGTTCAGGCGAGGCCGTGGCGGACCGCGTAGAGGGCGGCCTGCGTGCGGTCCTGGACTCCGAGCTTCATCAGCACGTTCGAGACGTGCGTCTTGACCGTCTTCTCGGCCACGGCCAGGCTCCTGGCGATCTCCCTGTTGGACCGTCCGGCCGCGATCAGCGCCAGCACCTCGCGTTCCCGCTCGGTCAACGGCACCGGCGCGGACGGGGAGCCGCTCGCGCCCGCCAGCATCGCCTCCGCCGCCTCCGGCGCCAGCAGCACCTGCCCCCCGTGGACGGCCCGCACGGCCTGCGCCAGCGCCAGCGGATCGACGTCCTTGTAGAGGAACCCCGCCGCGCCCGCCCGCATCGCCGGCCCCACGTCGGTCCTGTCGCTCACCGAGGTCAGCACCACCACCCGGGTGGACGTGCCGGCGAGCTTCGCCAGCGCACCGAGCCCGTCGAGCACCGGCATCTTCAGGTCGAGCAGCAACACGTCCGGCGACAGCTGCCCGACCAGCTCGACGGCCTGCGCCCCGTCGGCCGCCTCGCCGACGATCGTGATGTCGTCCTGCAGGTCGAGAAAGGTCCGCAGGCCCTGCCGCACCACCGGATGATCGTCAGCGATCAGCACCCGGATCACACACCCACCTCCACCCGGACCGTGGTCCCGTCGCCTGCGGCCGAGTCGACGGTCAGCACGCCGCCGACCGACTCCGCCCTGTCTCGCATCGACTCCAGCCCCAGGCCGCGCGTCGCGTCGCGGACGAAACCGGCGCCGTCGTCGCGTACCGACAGCGCCAGCCTGCCGCCCTCGCGGGCGAGCCGCACCGAGATCCGCGCGGCGCCCGCGTGCCTGAACGCGTTGTGCAGCGCCTCCTGCGCGACACGCAGCAGGGCCACCTCGACCTCCGGATCGAGCGGCGGCAGCTCGTCGCACTCGAACGTGACGTCGGACGGGTGCAGCCGGTCCAGCATGCGCACATGCTTGCGCAACGTCTCGGCCAGGCCGTGCCTGTCGAGCTCGGCGGGACGCAACTCGACGATCACCGCGCGCAGCTCGGCCAGCGCCTCGCCCGCCAGCCGCTGCACCCGTTCCAGCTCGGCGGCGGCCTTGTCGGGGGCGCTGTGCAGCATGGTCGCGGCGGCCTGCGCGGTGAGCCTGAGTGAGAAGAGCTTCTGGGTGACGGCGTCGTGCAGCTCCCGCGCCATCCGGTTGCGCTCCTCCAGCATGGCCAGCTCGCGGCCCCGCTCGTACAGCCGGGCGTTGGTGAGCGCGATCGCGGCGTGCGCGGCGAACAGGGTGAGCAGCTCCTGGTCGGCCTCGGTGAAGCCGCCCGCGGTGCGCTTGTTGGCCAGGAAGATGATGCCGATCACCTGCTCGCCGTCGCGGATCGGGACTCCGAGGAAGTCCTTCATCACCGGGTGCGCCTTGGGCCACCACTCGAACCTGGGGTCGCTGCGCAGGTCGGGCAGCCTGGCAGGGGCCCCGTCGCGGAGCATCGCGCCGAGCATGCCATGCTGTCTCGGCAGCGGCCCGATCGCGTCCCACTGCTTGTCGGTGAGGCCCTCGGCGACGAACTCGGCGAACGACCCGTCGTCGTCGGGCACGCCGAGCGCGGCGTAGCGCGCGTCGAGCAGCCGCTGCGCGGAGCGGACGATGACCTGCAGCACCTCGCGCACCGACAGGTGGCGGGTGACCGCGAGCACGGCGGAGCTCACCGCCTGCAGGATCTCGTCTCGGTCGGACGTCACGGCACCCACTCTAGGGTCCTAGGACGAAAGCCCAGGATCGGGCAGGCCCTCAGCCCGATGCCGCGACAGGGCGCTCGTTCCTACCGTCGTGGCATGACGAACACCGCACTCATCACCGGCGCCTCCCGCGGTCTCGGCCTCGCTCTCGCGAGGTCGCTGGCGGGTGCGGGCTGGAATCTCGTGCTCACCGCGCGCGGCGCGGCCGACCTGGAGCGGGTCGCCGACGAGCTGGGCGCCACCGCGATCCCCGGCGACGTGACGGAGGCCGCCCACGTCCAGCGGCTGGCCGCCGCGGTCCCCGAGCTGGACCTGCTGGTCAACAACGCCGGCGACCTGGGCGTGACCCCGCTGCCGCCGATCGCGGGCTACCCGCTGGAGGCGTTCAGGGTGCTGCTGGAGACCAACGTGACGGCTCCGCTGGCGCTCATCCAGGCGACGCTGCCCGCGCTGCGCGCCCGCCGGGGGGCGATCGTGAACGTCACCTCCGACGCCGCCACGGGCGCGTACGAGGGCTGGGGCGGCTACGGCGCGACCAAGGCGGCGCTGGAGCAGCTGTCCAACGTGCTGTCGGCCGAGGAGCCGGAGCTGGCGGTCTGGTGGGTCGACCCGGGCGAGATGAACACCCGCATGCTGGCCGACGCGGTCGGCGCCGAGGACGCCGCCGCGGCCGCCGACCCGGCGAAGGTCGCGTCCGCGCTGCACGACCTGGTCAAGGCCCGTCCGGCCGGTGGCAGGGTGAGCCTGCAATGACCGCGGCCCTCGACTTCGCGCTGCCGGACGCGCTCTCCGCGCACGAACCTCCAGAGGCGAGAGGGCTGGACCGCGACGGAGTCCGGATGCTGGTCTCGCGCGGCGGCCTGCCGCCCGAACACCACCGCTTCACCGACCTGCCCGACCGGCTCGCGCCCGGCGACCTGGTCGTGGTCAACAACTCGGCGACGCTGCCCGCCGCCGTCCGGCTGGACCGGCTCGCCGTGCACTTCTCGACCGCGCGTGAGGACGGCACGTGGCTGGTCGAGCTGCGCCGCCGCACGGCGACGGCGTCGGAGCCGTACCAGGGAGGCGAGCCCGGCGAGTGGCTGCCCCTTCCCGGACGGGCCACGCTCAGGCTGCTCGGACGCGAGACCCCACGCCTGTGGCGGGCCGCGCTCGACCGGGACGTGGAGGCGTACCTGCGGGCGTACGGGATGCCGATCCGCTACTCCTACGTCAGCCGCGACTGGCCGATCGAGTCCTACCAGACGGTGTTCGCGACCGTGCCGGGCAGCGCGGAGATGCCCAGCGCTGGACGTCCCTTCAGCGCCGACCTGGTCACGGCGCTGGTGTCGCGCGGCGTCGGGATCGCCCCGATCACCCTGCACACCGGCGTGGCGTCCGCCGAGAAGGACGAACCGCCCTACGCCGAGCGGTACGAGGTGCCCGAGCACACGGCCAGGCAGGTCAACCTGGTCAGGGAGGGCGGCGGCCGGGTGGTGGCCGCGGGCACGACCGTGGTGCGCGCGCTGGAGACGGCTGTGGGCACCGACGGCCTGGTGACCGCCTCCGCGGGCTGGACCAGGCACGTCGTCACGCCGGAGACCGGCGTCAGGGCCGTCACGGGGCTGATCACCGGGCTGCACGAGCCGCGCTCCAGCCACCTGATGATGCTGACCGCGCTGGCCGGCCGGGAACCGCTCGCGCGCGCCTACGAGGCCGCGCTACAGGAGAGGTACCTGTGGCACGAGTTTGGAGATACCCATCTGATACTGATGTCCGAATGGTGAGCCTGCCGCACGAGTAGTGGAGCAGGAGCAGTACCGTGGCTGAATGTGGACCAGCGCACCCTCCTGATCACTCTCACCGGGCCTGACCGTCCCGGCGTCACCTCCAGGCTCTTCTCGGTGCTCTCCGGGTTCCCGGTGACCGTGGCCGACATCGAGCAGGTCGTCATCCGTGGCAGGCTCACGCTCGGCGTGCTCGTGGCCTACGCCGGCGGCCCCTCCACCGGCACAGGCAGCACGCTCGGCGCCATGTGGACCGCCGTCGAGGGGGTCGCGGAAGACCTCGGCATGGAGGTCGAGCTCTCCACCGGCTCGCAGGCCAAGGAGGCGCGCCGCCGCGGCAGGCTCTCGGTCAGCGTGCTCGGCACGACGCTCGCCCCCGCCGCCATCGCCGGCATCTCCGGGCGCATCGCCGCCGCCGGGGCCAACATCGACCGCATCGAGCGGCTCGCCCAGTGGCCGGTCACCTGCATCGAGCTGTCGGTCTCCGGCGCCAACCCCGACGCGCTCCGCATCGAGCTGGCCGCCGAGGCCGCCCTGCAGCAGGTGGACGTGGCCGTCCAGCGCACCGGCCTGTCGCGGCGGGCCAAGCGGCTGATCGTCATGGACGTCGACTCGACCCTGATCCAGGGCGAGGTCATCGAGCTGCTGGCGGCGCACGCGGGCTGCCTGGAGGAGGTCGCCAAGGTCACCGAGGAGGCGATGCGCGGAGAGCTGGACTTCGCCGAGTCGCTGCGCCGCAGGGTCGCGCTGCTCGAAGGGCTGCCCGCGGAGGTCTTCGAACGGGTCCGCCAGGAGGTCGTGCTCACGCCCGGCGCCCGGACCCTGGTGCGCACGCTCAAGCGGCTCGACTACCGGTTCGCGATCGTCAGCGGCGGCTTCACCCAGATCACCGACACCCTGGTGGAAGACCTCGGCATCGACTACTCGGCGGCCAACGTCCTGGAGGTCGTCGACGGCAGGCTGACGGGCAAGGTCGTCGGCGAGATCGTCGACCGTCCGGGGAAGGCGCGCGCGCTGGAGCGCTTCGCCAAGGAGGCCGGCCTGCCGATCAGCCAGACGGTGGCGATCGGCGACGGCGCCAACGACCTGGACATGATCGCCGCCGCCGGGCTCGGCATCGCGTTCAACGCCAAGCCGGTCGTCCGGCAGGCCGCCGACACCGCCGTGAACACGCCGTACCTCGACGCGATCCTCTACCTGCTCGGCATCTCGCGGGACGAGGTCGAGGCCGCCGACGCGGAGGACGGCGCCCTCACGTCGTGACCAGCCTGGCCAGGTCGAGGGCGTCGGCGCAGAGCGACTTGAGCGCCGGGTGCGCGGCGACCGCGTGGCGCAGCTCGCGACGTACCGCCGACGACTCACCCGCCGCCGCCTCCTGCATCAGCGAGCTGACCTCGCCTGCCAGCTCGGCCAGCCCGGCCTCGAACGCGTCCAGGTGCGGGGGCGGCTTGTCGTCGCCCACCGCCTCCGCCACGGCGGCCAGCCGGTCGCCCACTGCGTCGAGCACCGCCGCGGTGGCGTCGGAGCCCTCCGCTGAGCCGCGCAGCACGGCCGCCAGCAGGATCGCGTCGTCGCGCAGCTTCCTCGCCAGCGTCACCGCCTCGCGCAGCTCCTGCGGCGCCCGGCCGCCCGGCTCCTTCTCCAGCTTGTCGAGCGCGCCGCCGAGCCGCTCGGCCGCCTGGCCCGCCGCGTCGGCGCGGCCGGGGATGCCGCCGAGGTCCCGCTCGGCCAGCGCCCGCACCAGCAGGGCGTGCTCGCGCAGCAGGTCCGCGGTCAGCCCGCGCAGCCTGCTCGACTGGCCGTGCGGCCAGAGCACCCGGGCCGCGACCAGGGCGAGCACGCCGCCTCCCATGGTCAGCAGGATCCGGAACCCGGCGGCCCGCCAGTCGAGCCTGGTGGAGTAGTCGGTGAGCATCATGGCCAGCGGCGTCGCGAAGACCGACCAATAGGCGAAGCTCACCTCCCGCAGCGCGTAGCCGAACGTGGCGAAGACCAGGACGGTGATCGCGATCATGTACGCCCCGGGCACCGCCACGAGGATGACCGCGGCCACCACCGCCCCCAGCACGGTGCCCGTCACCCGCAGCACCACCCGGTACACCGTGTCGCCGTAGGTGGAGCGCAGACCCAGCAGCACGGTGAAGACGAACCACTTGCCGTAGTGCTCGTGCAGGCCGAGCATCAGCGCCATCGCGACGGCCACCGCCAGGCCGAGCCGTCCCGCGTGCTCCGGCTCCTGGCGGCCTGTCTGGGGCGTCCAGCCGTGCCTGGGCTGCTCGCGACCGGCCGTCGGGGGCCAGGTGAGGCGGGGCAGCCTGGCCGGGGCCTGCACCCCGTCGGAGGCGAGCAGGCCGACCGTGCGCACGGCCACCACGATGCGGTCGAAACAGCGCCGCACCTGGCCGAGCAGCGCGACCCTGCGCAGCGACGCGGGGTCGGTCCTGCCGAGCGCCCGCAGCCCGGCGCTCCGCTCGGCGAACGCGGCCGTCGCCGCCAGCGCGGCCGGGACGCTCGCGGCGCTGCCTGCGGCGCTCTCGCGCAGCGCCCGCGACAGCGCCGCCACGACCTCGTCGATCTGCTCCCGGTCGTCGGTCGCCTGGACCCGCAGCCCCCGCAGAGCCACCGTTTCATGAAATATCCGGACGAGGAGCTGGACGTAGGCATCGGCCGAACGGTCGCTGTCCTCGTCACTGTGGAACGACGCCGAGGCCGTGCCCGCGGCGTCGAGCGCCTTCGACGCCCGGTCCCTGAGCTCCCCCCACCGCTCCTCGGGCTCCGCGATCCCGTCGAGCAGGGCGGCCAGGGTGTCGGTCGCCGCGTTGAACGCGTCCTTCAGCGGGTGCAGCCGCCGTACCGGCCACAGGGCCAGCGCCGCCGCCGCGTACAGGACCCCGCCGGCCGCCATCTCGCCCGGCAGGCGGAAGCCGGCGGGAACCGCGAGGTAGACGCCGACGACGGTGGCGAGCACGGGCGGCGTCCCGACCAGCCGGAACCTCCCCGCCACGGCCGCCAGCAGCCCGACCACCACCACGGCCAGCCCCGGGTACGGCCCGACGAGCAGCCCCAGCCAGCAGCCCGCCGAGATGAGGACGATCTTGACGGCCAGAGTCCTGGCCCGCCTGGCGTACGGCTTGCCGTAGTTGTCGCCGAACGCGGCCAGGTAGGCGCCGAGCGCGACGAACGCGCCGGTGTTCGGCCAGCCCGCGAGCGTCCCGACGAACAGCGGCGCCGAGATGACCGACCCGCACAGCAGCCCGTACCCCCACGGCGGCCGCGCGGGCAGCGAGAAGCCCTTGCGCAGTGCTCGCGCGGCCCCCCGCATGATCGCTCGCCCCTGGTCAGTGCTCCTTGGGATCCCAGCGCCTCACCAGGTCTCCCTCCCCTGGCCACAGGTCTACCCAGGCAGACGGGGTGCGGATCACCGCGAAGGAGCCCGGCCTGAACTCGTACTCGCCCCCGGCCAGGCTCATCGCCAGCTCGTGCACGCCCGGGTTGTGCCCGCACAGCACCACGGTCTCCAGCTCCGGCTCGATCCGCTGCACGAGCTCGAGCAGGTCCTCGGGGTGGGCCAGGTAGATGTCGCGCTCGTAGCTGACCTCGGCCCCGGGGAAGGCCAGCTCGGCGGTGCGGCGGGTACGCACCGACGGCGAGCAGAGCACGGCGTCGGGCCTCAGCCCCATGGCCCTGATCTCGTCGCCGGCCCGCCTGGCGTCGCGCTCTCCCCTGCCGGTCAGCGGTCGGTCGCGGTCCGCCAGGCCCGGCAGGTGGGCGGCCTTGGCGTGCCTGAGCACGATCAGCGTCGGCACCGGGTCACGCTCCTCTCGACGCCCATATCGCCAGCCCGGCGATCACGGCCAGGATCACCACCATCGCGAGCAGGATGAAGGCCAGCGCCTTTCCGCCGTTGGGCTGCTTGTCGTCCATTCGCCAAGTCTCCCACCGCCTCCTGGAGGTCCCCCATCCCGACCTCGCCCGCGCAACGGAACGCCCGCCTCCCCGGCGCGGGAGAGGCGGGCGTTCCGGGTCGGGTCAGCTGCCTACCGGCTGGTGTTCCCGGTTGTTGTTGCTGGCCGGCTCCGTGGTGACGGAGCGGCGCTTGGAGACGATGATCGCGCCGACGACGACCGCCACCGCGACGACCGTGACGCCGACGCGCAGCGCCGGGTTGCCCGCGTAGAGGACGACGGCGGGGGCCACCAGCAGCGCCACCAGGTTCATCACCTTGATGAGCGGGTTGATGGCGGGGCCGGCGGTGTCCTTGAACGGGTCGCCGACCGTGTCGCCGATGACCGTGGCCGCGTGGGCCTCGGAGCCCTTGCCGCCGTGGTGACCGTCCTCGACCAGCTTCTTGGCGTTGTCCCAGGCGCCGCCCGAGTTGGCCAGGAAGACGGCCATGAGCGTGCCGCAGGCGATGGCGCCCGCCAGGAACGCGCCCAGCGGCGCGTAGCCGAGTGCGAAGCCGACCGCGATCGGCGTCATGACCGCCAGCAGGCCGGGCGTGGCCAGCTCGCGGAGCGAGTCGCGGGTGCAGATGTCGACGACGCGGCCGTACTCGGGCGTCTCCGAGCCGTCCATGATGCCGGGCTTGTTGCGGAACTGGTCGCGGACCTCGAAGACGACGCGCATCGCGGCCCGTCCGACGGCCATGATCGCCAGGCCGGAGAACAGGAACACGACCGCCGCGCCGATGATCAGTCCGACCAGCACGTTGGGCTGGTCGATGCTGAGGCTGAACCGCTGGAAGGCGCCCAGCGCCTCCTTGACCGGTTGGGTGGCCTGCGCCAGCTGCGTCTCCACGGCCGTGCGGAACGCGCCGAACAGCGCGGTCGCGGCGAGCACGGCGGTGGCGATCGCGATGCCCTTGGTGATCGCCTTGGTGGTGTTGCCGACCGCGTCCAGGCTGGTGAGGACGCGGGCGCCCTCGCCCTCCACGTCGCCGGACATCTCGGCGATGCCCTGCGCGTTGTCGGAGACCGGGCCGAAGGTGTCCATGGACACGATGACGCCGACCGTGGTCAGCAGGCCGGTGCCCGCCAGCGCGACAGCGAACAGCGCGATCGTCACGTTCCCGAAGCCCAGCAGGAACGCGCCGTAGACCGCGCCGCCGATGATCAGCGCCGAGTAGACGGCCGACTCCAGGCCGACGCTGATGCCCGCCAGGATGACGGTCGCCGGGCCGGTGGCGGAGCTCTCGCCGATCTCGCGGACCGGCCGCCTGTTCGTCTCGGTGAAGTAGCCGGTCAGCAGCTGGATGGCGCTGGCCAGGACCAGCCCGATGAGCACCGCGCCGATGGCGATGAGCCGCGGGTTGGCGTCGGACTGCACGACCGAGCCGGTCAGCGCGGAGAAGCTGCTGGGCAGGTACCAGAACGCCGCCGCCGCGACCAGGACCGCGGAGATCGCGGCCGACAGGAAGAAGCTGCGGTTGATGGCGGCCATCCCGCTGCGGTCGCGGTCGCGCATGCCGGTGACGAAGATGCCGATGATCGCGGTGAGCACGCCGATCATCGGGACGATCAGCGGGAAGATCAAGCCCTGCTCGCCGAACGCCACCTTGCCCAGGATCAGGCTGGCGACCAGCATGACCGCGTACGACTCGAACAGGTCGGCCGCCATGCCGGCGCAGTCGCCGACGTTGTCGCCCACGTTGTCGGCGATGGTCGCCGCGTTGCGCGGGTCGTCCTCGGGGATGCCCTGCTCGACCTTGCCGACCAGGTCGGCGCCGACGTCGGCGGCCTTGGTGAAGATGCCGCCGCCGACTCGCATGAACATCGCGAGCAGCGCCGCGCCGAAGCCGAACCCTTCGAGCACGCCGGGCGCGTCACCCTGGTAGACGAAGACGACGACCGCCGCGCCCAACAGGCCGAGGCCGACGGTGAACATCCCGGCCACGCCGCCCGTGCGGAAGGCGATGCGCATGGCCCGCTTCTCGCCGGAGTCGCGGGCCGCGGCGGCGACGCGCACGTTTCCGCGCACGGCCAGCCACATGCCCATGAATCCGGTCAACGCGGAGAACACCGCCCCGACCACGAAGAAGATCGAGCGGCCGATGCGCACATCGGTCTCGCCCGGTAGCAGGAACAGGAGGAAAGGAATCACGACGACGAAGATCGCCAGCGTGCGGAACTGCCGCGTCAGGTAGGCGGCGGCCCCCTCTTGGACGGCACGGGCGATGTTCTGCATGCGCTCCGTGCCTTGATCGGCGGACAGCACTTCGCGCACCAAGCCGCCGGCGACGGCAAGGGCGATCAGTGCGACCGCGGCGACCACGATCACGATGGTGAGATTGTTTCCGCTCAGGGCCAGATTGGACGCTGGCTCGGCGGCCAGCACGTGCCTGATCATCGTTCTCCTCGGCAAGACCGGTCGTCCTGCCCGGGTGGTGCTGCGATCTACGGCTGGGCGGGTGCGGCACCATCCGGGTTGTGGGTGCCGCTTCCGGTTGAGTCCGCAGTCGCGCCGGATCACCTTGGCCGGTGCCGGGAGTCTACGCAGCACCTGAGCGGATATGAAGGCTATAAGGGCGGCTAATTATGCGCCCGTCCAGTAATCCCCTGTCAGGAAGGCGATTTGGGAAGTGAGATGGCAAATATCCATCGGTATACGGCCCTGACAACCCCAGGAAAGGACACGCCCGAAACTCGGGGAGTTTCGGGCGTGGATGTGGCAGGGAGGCCACGGCCGACCACCGCGGGCCGGAAGGGGGGAGGTGCTACGCGTGCCCGTTGGGCGCGGCGGGCCAGCTCATCCGGATACGCATGCCCTTGGGGCTGGGGAAGACTTCGACGTCGTCCGCCAGGCCCGCGATGACCGCGATGCCGAAGCCCGACATGAACGAGTCGGAGAGCATGCCAAGGTCGAGCGGTTGTTCCTGTTTGATCTCATCACTGGGGGCCTGGTCGGTGACCGTGACCTCGAACCGCCCCGAGTCGTCGCGAAGCTCGATGCGGATGGGCTCGCCCGGGCAGTGGGCGCGGTGCGCCTCGACCGCCCGGGAACACGCCTCACCCACGGCGAGCCGGACTTCGTCCAGGAGCGACTCCTCCACGCCGGTGCGCCTGGCGATCGCCGTGGCGACCAGCCGTGCGGTCCGCACGTGCGCGGGGAGTGCGCTGAACGTCAGCTCGACGGTAGCCATGACTACTTGTCTTTGCCGTGAGCTTCCTTGGCCTCGTCGACCGAAGCGTAGATCCCGAAGACCTTGGTCAGGCCGGTGATCCGGAAGATCTTCAGGATGCGCTCCTGCGTGCAGACGAGCTCCAGGGAGCCGTCGTGCGCCCGAACTCGCTTGAGCCCCCCGACCAGGACGCCAAGACCCGTCGAGTCGAGGAAGTCGACCTTCTCCATGTTCACGAGAAGGTGGAAGTTGCCCTTGTTCACCAGGTCGATGAGGAGCTCACGCAATCTCGGCGCCGTGTAGACATCGATCTCACCCTCGACCTCGACGATGGTGAGTCGGTCCTCGTTGTGGTGATCCAACTTCAGATCCACAGATCCTCCAGCGCCTCGCCTGCGAAAGTACCCTTGCGGGCCTGGCAGTCTGGAGCCTGGCTCCAGACCGTCCGACCCTGACGCGCGGCATTCAACCACGCGTCTGGCTTGTGTCTATACGAAATCACGATTCCCGGCGACTTTGCCCACGGATGCCAGACTGGAAACAGTGACTTCTTCCGCTACCTCCCCACACCGAGCAGGTCCACTCCTCGACCGTCTGCTCGGCGTTCCGGCACGTCATGAGCGTGTCACTCATGTGGAGCATGTTCCAGCACGTCAGGCAGGTCAAGTGCGATGGCCGAAATGGGCGCCGGAAGTGCTCGTTACGCGCTTGGCGAACCGGGGCGTCACGGGATTGTGGCCACACCAGTACGAAGCCGCCGACCTGGCGCATCGTGGCCGAAACGTGATCATCTCCACGGGAACGGCGTCGGGCAAGTCGCTCGCGTACCTGACCCCCGCCGTCGCGTCCTGCCTCGACGGAGGCACGGTCCTCTACCTCACGCCGACCAAGGCCCTGGCAGCCGACCAGCTCCGGGGGCTGCGCGAGCTGCGCATCACGCAGGTCCGGGCGGCCTCCTTCGACGGTGACACGCCGTTCGAGGAGCGCACCTGGGTCCGCCAGCACGCCAACTACGTACTGACAAATCCCGACATGCTGCATCGGAGTGTCCTGCCCCGGCACTCCCAGTGGTCGTCCTTCTTCCGCCGCCTCCGGCTCGTGGTGGTCGACGAGTGCCACGGCTACCGGGGCGTGTTCGGCTCGCACGTCGCCCAGATCCTGCGCCGCCTGCGCCGGGTCTGCGCCAAGTACGGCTCGCAGCCGGCGTTCCTCCTGGCTTCCGCCACGGCCAGCGAGCCCGGCGCCTTCGCGATGCGCCTGACGGGCCTTGAGATGGACGAGGTGACCTCCGACGCGTCCCCCAAGGGTGCTACCACCATCGCGCTCTGGGAGCCGCCCCTGACGGAACTCCGGGGCGAGGGAGGGGCTCCGGTCCGCCGCACGGCCACGGCCGAGACGGCCGACCTGCTGGCGGACCTCGTCCTGGCGGACGTCCGCACCCTCGCGTTCGTCCGCAGCAGGCGCGGCGCGGAGACGGTGGCGCTCACCGCCCGCGCCAAGCTCGCCGACGTCGCCCACTCCCTCCGCCACGCCGTCCCCGCGCCCACCCCGCCCGAACCCGTCGCGGAGCAGCCCGACGCGCTCGCCGACCTCCCCGGGAAGATCGCCGCCTACCGGGCCGGATACCTGGCGGAAGACCGGCGCCTCCTGGAGAAGGCCCTGCGGTCGGGCGCCCTGATGGGCCTGGCCACCACGAACGCCCTCGAGCTCGGCGTGGACGTCTCCGGCCTCGACGCCGTCCTCATCGCCGGCTGGCCGGGCACCCGCGCCTCCCTCTGGCAGCAGGCGGGCCGCGCGGGACGTGCGGGCCAGGACGCGCTCGCCGTCCTCATCGCGAGGGACGACCCCCTCGACACGTACCTCGTCCACCACCCCCAGGCCCTGTTCGGCCGACCGGTCGAGGCGATCGTGCTGGACCCCGACAACCCGTACGTCCTCGGCCCCCACCTGTGCGCGGCCGCCGCCGAGATCCCCCTGACGGAGGCCGACCTGCCGGTGTTCGGCGACACCGCCGCGACCGTCCTCGACGCCCTCGTGTCCGACGGGCTGCTGCGCAGACGTCCCGCGGGCTGGTTCTGGACGAGGCGCGAACGCGCGACCGACCTCGCCGACATCAGGGGCGGCGGCGGAGCGCCGATCCAGGTGGTCGAGTCCGGCACCGGCCGCCTCCTGGGCAGCGTCGACGAGCCGTCCGCGCACACCACCGTCCACACCGGCGCGGTCTACCTGCACCAGGGCGAGACGTTCCTGGTCGAAACGCTCGACCTGGACGCCGGGGTCGCCCTGGTGTCGAACGCCGATCCCGACTACACGACCTTCGCCAGGGACGTGACGGACATCTCGGTCCTCGCCTCGTCGAGGTCGCACGACCTGGGCCCCGGCAGGCTGCACTTCGGCGAGGTCGAGGTCACCCGGCAGGTGGTCTCGTACCTCAAGCGGCGCGTCCAGTCGGGCGAGATGCTCGGCGACGAGCCGCTGGACCTGCCCCCGCGCACCCTGCGCACCCGAGCCGTCTGGTGGACCCTGCCGGCCTCCCAGGTGGCCGCCCTGGCCGAGGAGGGCTTCGACCTCGGCGGGGCCGCGCACGCCGCCGAGCACGCCTCGATCGGCCTGCTCCCGCTCTTCGCCACCTGCGACAGATGGGACATCGGCGGCGTCTCCACCGAGCTGCACGCCGACACGGGCCTGCTCACCGTGTTCGTGTACGACGGCCACGAGGGCGGCGCGGGCTTCGCGGAACGCGGCTACGCCAGGGCGTCCGACTGGCTGACGGCCACCCGGGAGGCCATCGCGTCGTGCGAGTGCGAGCGCGGCTGCCCGTCGTGCATCCAGTCACCGAAGTGCGGCAACGGCAACGAGCCCCTGGACAAGCGCGGCGCCATCCGCCTTCTTGACATCCTTCTCGACGCCTGACCCAGCGATTCGGACAGGTCTAGCTGTCACCGCCGCGATGAAGGCGGCCCGCGACGGCGTTCTCCTCGTCGTCCGCGGCCCAGAACTCCGCCTCGCCCGGCAGCGGACGCTCCCAGAAGCCGCTGTCCTCCATCGCCCTGGGCGAGGGCGGGAGATAGTCGTCCCAGCGGTCCTCGATGCGCACGGCCGGCGGGGTGACGGACGGCTCGGCCAGCACGGTCACCGAAGAACTCGGCAGCGCGATCCGGACAGGCTCCTTGGGGGCGTGTCCGGCGTCCTGGCCGAGGTGGCGCGGACGCTCGGGACCCGCCTCCGGTTGCTCGGCCTTCGGCCGGGTCCTGGCGACCGCCAGGACCACCGCGGGACGGCGCGGCGCCGTCGCGGTCGGCGGGACGCTGTCGCCGCCCTGCTGCTGCGCCGCCGCGGGCGCGGGGGCTGGCGCCGGGCCTCCCGAGGCGGCCGCCAGCGACCGCCTGCGGGCCCACGCGCCGGCGTGCGCGGCCAGGAGCAGCAACAGGAGCCCGCCCGCGATGTAGACGCCGTACTGTCCCACGTTGCCCAGCGGCGACGCCGACGCCTGCGCCTGCGACGTCACCTGCTCCTTCGCCCCTTCGGGCGTTACGCCGTCGGTCGTGGGGCCTGCGGTCGGGATCGGCAGGTTGCCCTTCGGATCGGTATCGGGCATCGCGGGCAGTTTGGTAGTTGTCGCCCGCTTGTGGGTGGGCGTGACCGTCGGCTGGGTCCGCCTCTTCAGCGTCGGCAGGGTCTCGACGCCCTTCTTCGGCGTCCGCCGGGTGTCGGCGGCGGTCTTCTTCGGCGTGGCCGTCGGCGGGGCGGGGACCGTCACGTACGCGGCGCCGGAGCTGCCCGACTCGATCGAACCGCCGTCGCCGTCGCCCCTGAACGCCTTGACCGTGAACCCCACCCGCTGGCCGGCCGCCCTGGCGGGCACGGCGAGCACCGCCTTGCAGGACGAACCCGAGCAGGCGCTGTCGACAGGCATCCTGCCCACGATCCCCGACTGGCTGGTGGACACCTCGTACGACTGGAGGTCGGGCTCGGCGCCCTTGCTCCAGGTCACCTCGACCTTCTCCGCGCCCCGCAGCGTCGCCGACACGCCGCTCGGCGGCGAGGCGGGACGTCTGAGCTTGAACGACCTGGTGTCGTAGGTGGAGCTGGTGAGCTCGCCTTTGAGGGTGACGGTGAAGGTCCCGTTGGGGGCGTCGCCCGCGTCGAACGTGCCCGACAGCGTCTGGTTGGCGCCGCCTCCGGCGATCTTCTGCTTCGCGGTCGAGGGGCCTTCCACGTACAGGCCCATGGTGAGCTGCATGATCCCGGTACGCGCGGAGATCTGCACGGACCCGGTGGACACGACCTCGCCGTCGGAGGGGGAGGTGATCTGTCCGGAGGTGTCCGCCGCCCACGCGGGCCCGGCGAGCGCCACGGACGTCGCCACGATCGCCGTCGCGGCCACCACTCTGCCAACCACCGTCACGACGCTTCCCTCCATCGCGGTGATAACCGGAAGTGCGTTACGCCCCGGGCCTTGGCGACTCCTTCTCGGCGGCCCAAGAACTCTGTCGCGGACGGCATGGAGCGAGGGTAAGCGCGACCTTATGTGAGATAACTAACTCTTGGACACTCCGTCTAAGAAGTCGTGATTCGATTGCGACATTGCCTCATAGGTCACAGGGTTCACTTATTGGCGAGATTTGCATTTTGACCCATTTTGAGAGCTAAGCCCCTCCTTCCCTGTCAACTTCCCGGGGCGTAGAGCTCATCCGCCATCCCACCCTGCGAGCCGTCTCGCGTACCGCGCGACCGCCGTCCCCCTGCCTCCCCGCGTACCGCGCGACCGCCACCCCCCAGCCTCCCCGCGTACCGCGCGACCGCCGTCCCCCAGCCTGCCCGCGTACCGCGCGACCGCCACCCCCCAGCCTGCCCGCGTGCGACTCGACCGTCCATCGACAGCCCGTGGGCGAATGTGCTCCGTCCACAGGCTGAGAGTCGAGGCGGAGCTCCATCCACAGAATCTGATTCGGCACGTCGCGACCACGCCCACGCGGATCAGGCTGACCTCCCGAAACCAAGGGAGGCACCCTGATGAACCGGCCGCTGGTCATCACCGACGACCACGAACTGCTCGACGACCTCGTCCGCATCGCCGCAGCGGCCGGGGCCCACCTCGACGTGGCCCACACCCCCGCCCACGCCCGCCCGTTCTGGAACCTCGCCCCCATGGTGGTGGTCGGCGGCGACCTGGCCGACGAGGTGGCCACCTTCTCGCCGCCCGCGCGAGACCGGGTCCTGCTGGTGACCCGCACCCCGGAGCCCGACACCTGGCGGCGCTGCGTCGCCGTGGGCGCGCAGGCCGTGGTCGACCTGCCGGGCGGCGAGCGCCGCCTGGTGGAGGAGTTCGCCGACGCGATGGAGCCAGAGCCGCGCTCCGGCGCGATCATCTGCGTCGTCGGCGGACGAGGCGGGGCAGGCGCGAGCGTCCTGTCGGCGTGCCTGGCCCTACGCGCGTCCGGCGACGGCCTCCGCACGCTGCTGATCGACGCCGATCCGCTGGGTGGCGGCATCGACGCGCTACTCGGCCACGAGGAGGCCGCGGGAGCGCGCTGGCGAGACCTCGTGGCCCGCGAAGGCCGGGTCAGTTCCACGGCCCTCCACCGCGCCCTACCGTCCTTCGGCGAACTGTCGGTGCTCTCGTTCCATCGCGGCGAGGTGCGTCCCATACCCGCCCAGGCGATGCGCTCGGTCCTGGAGGCAGGCCACCGCGGCTTCGACCTGGTGGTGGTCGACCTGCCACGGCACCTCGACGCCGCCGCGGCAGAGGCCTTGAGCAGGTCGACCACAACGCTCCTGGTGGCGACGGCAGACGTCCGCGGCGTGCTGGCCGCCTCCCAGGTCCTGACGGAGCTGAACCACCACACGTCCGACGTCCGCGCCGTCCTACGCCCCGGCGTCCTCCAGGAGGATGTGGCCGCCTCCGCGCTCGGCATTCCCCCAGCAGGCCACCTCCCCGACCAATCACGCCTCACAGCCACGCTCAACCGCGGCGAACTCCCCAAACTCGGCCCCCGCACCGCCCTCGGCGCCCTCTGCACATCCCTGCTCCGCGACCTACTCCCCTCCTGAACGAGGGGGTTCCCACAGCCACCCGTGAGCCTTCCTGCCTCACCGCCGACCGCCCGCCAGAGAGGAACTCGCCACCTTGAGGTCTCACACCGGCTCCACAGGCGTTTCAGCTCTCCGCCGGCACGGCGGCGAGGACACCGAAGACCATTCCTTCGGCAGCTTGGCTATCGCCACCGTCGCACGCAGTACCGAATGCTGCGGCACTGCGCAGCGTTGCCTCCCCCGCCTGAAAACGGGGTTTCCACGCTCGAGGAGCCTCGATGAACACCACCAACCCCACACCAGCGCCTGCTACCAACCGCACACACCACCAGCTCCGCACCCGCGCCTGCATCCGCGAGGGCCCACGGCAGCGAACGCCCTGTCATGGCCCACGCCCGCAGGTACATCACCTCAGCTCCCCGACGCGACACGTATCCGGCTGATCCGAGCGGCCCCATGAACGCGACAGTCTCCCCCGAGCTGGTGGAGGCGGTACGGGTGCGCCTGGCGCGGGCCGGCGTGGAGCCCAGCGCCGCGCAGGTGGCCGTCGCGCTACGCGCCGAACGATCGGTGTACGGCGACGCCGAGATCCTCGCGGTCGCCCGGGCGCTCTGCGCGGACCTGATCGGAGCGGGCCCGCTGGAGCCGCTGCTGGCGCGGCCCGACGTAACGGACGTCCTCGTCAACGGCCCCCGCGAGGTCTGGATCGACGACGGCCGCGGGCTGCGACGCGCGCCGGTGACCTTCCCCGACGAAACGGCGGTACGCAAACTGGCCCAACGCCTGGCGGCCAGCGCCGGAAGACGTCTCGACGACGCCTCACCGTACGTGGACGCCCGGCTCGCGGGAGGCGTCCGCCTGCACGCCGTCCTGCCGCCGATCGCCTCGGGCGGCACCTGCGTGTCGCTCCGGCTCCCGCCACGCCGCACCTTCACCCTGACGGATCTGGTGGCGGCGGGCACGATCCTGCCTCCAGCGGTTCCGCTGTTGACGGCGATGGTGACGGCCAGGCTGGCGTTCCTGGTGACCGGCGGCACAGGCACCGGCAAGACGACCGTCCTCGCCGCGTTGCTGTCACTCGCCGACCCCGGCGAGCGCCTCCTCCTGGTGGAGGACTCAGCCGAGCTTCGCCCGCTCCACCCGCACGTGGTCCGCCTCGAGTCGAGACCGGCCAACCTGGAGGGCGCGGGCGGCGTGGGGCTGCGCGACCTGGTCCGGCAGGCGCTGCGGATGCGTCCCGATCGCGTGGTGGTCGGCGAGGTCCGAGGAGCCGAGGTGGTGGACCTGCTGGCCGCCCTCAACACCGGCCACGAGGGCGGCTGCGGCACCTTGCACGCGAACACGGCGGCCGATGTACCGCCCAGGCTCGAGGCGCTGGGCTGCGCGGCGGGGCTGAGCAGGGACGCCGTCCACAGCCAGCTCGCCGCCGCCCTGGACGTGGTCATCCACCTCACACGCGACCGCGCCGACGGCCGTCGGCGCATCTCGGAGGTCTCCCTGTTCTCCAGAACCGCGCAAGGGTACGTCCAAACCGTCCCCGCTCTCACCTTCGACCAGGCAGGCCGCTCGGCTATCGGCCCCGGCTACGAGCTCCTGGCGAAGCGGACATCATCATGACGGCAGCACTGCTGGCCACGTTTTCCACAGCCCTGGCCGTTTGGCTGTGGACAGGGCCCGACCCCGCGACCACGCGCCTGATGAGGCTCCTCTCCCCCGAGAAGACCTTCGACTGGCAGTCGATGCGACGGCTGCTGATCCGTCCGAGCCGCACCCGCCTCGCCGACGCATGGCGCCGGGCGTCGATAGAGCTCTGCCAAGCACTGTCGGCAGAGCTGACCGCTGGGCGCACCCCTGGAGAGGCCATGGCCAGGGCAGTGGCAGCCGTGGACTTCCCCACCTCCGAAGCACTCCGTCCGCTCATCGCGGCGGCACGAGACGGCGGCGACGTGTCAGCGGCTCTGCTCGCCCTGGCACCCGCGCAAGGCGGCGAAGGCCTGCGCCGCCTGGCTGCCTGCTGGGAAGTCAGCGTGACGGTAGGCGCCGGCCTGTCCGCGCTGGTGGAACGGGTGGCCGGCACGCTCCGCACCACCCAGACCCACCGCCAGGACGTAGCAGCTCAACTCGCGGGCCCCCGCACCACAGCCAGAATGCTGGCCGCCCTCCCGGCCCTCGGCCTCCTCATGGCCGGAGCCCTGGGCATGCACCCCGTGGGCTTCCTGCTCGGCACCCTCCCGGGCCTCGGCTGCCTCATCGCCGGCATCACCCTGGACGCCTGCGGCCTCTGGTGGACACACAAGATGGCCCAACGCGCCGAGGGCCCCTGACCATCAGGCCACCCCCTTCACTCCCGCCACACCCCAACCGCCACAGACCAGCCCCAAGCCCACACCCGCACGCGAATCTCTCCGGAGCCGGCCGCTCTCACAACCCGCCCGCCCCGCTCACAGAGCCAAGGAGATCTCCACCATGTTCGGATTTCTGTGCGCCTTCGCCACCGCCCTAGCCACCTGGCTGTGGATATCTCCGGCCACCCCCGCGGAACGCCTGACACGTCTCAGGACCACCGGTGCCACCCCTCCTTCCGACACCCAAGAGCCATCCATCCGAAGCTGGACCGGCCCGCAACCGCCCTCCGGCTCGCCAAGTCCCCCTGGGGCTCCACCCGTTCATCCCAGATCGCCGTACCCGCCAACGCGCCCCGGAACTGCGCCCCTGGTCCACACGGGCAATTCCAGCTCGCCCGACCACCCCACAACGCCAAGCTGGCTCACCACGCCCGGCGCGCCACGGCGACGACTCGACCGCCGCACAATCGCCACCTCCGCCTGCACCGGGCTCGTCATCGGTCTCCTGGTCGGCGATGGCACCGGACTCGTGGTCGGCGTCATCGTCGCCACCCTCGTCGGCGTGGTCCTGCACAGACGGGAGGACCCTGCCCTCTCCCGAGACCGCGAACAGATCGCCGCCGACCTGCCGTTCGCAGCCGACCTCATGGCCGCCTGCCTGATCGCCGGAAGGCCCGTCAGCTCGGCCACCGACATCGCCGCAACAGCGATCGGAGGACCACTCGGCGAACGCCTGTCGTGGGTGAGCGCCCAACTACGCCTCGGCGCCGACCCGGAACCCACGTGGGCCTTCCTCGCGAGGAATCCGGCGACGGGTCAACTGTCGCGAGCGATGAGTAGAGCAGCCCAAACAGGCGCTCCCGTCGCGGACATACTGTCCCGCCTGGCCGACGACGCCCGTGAGTCCGCCAGAGCGGCCTCGATCGCCTCAGCCAGAAGCGTCGGCGTCAAAGCGGTGGCACCACTGGGCCTGTGCTTCCTTCCGGCATTCGTCCTGCTCGGCATCGTCCCCGTAGTCGCAGGCCTAGCCTCGACCATCACCCTGCCGTAATCGCCCATCCCCAGGCGACCACCGGCCCCGCCCTCGGCATCCTCAACTCCCAGGCACCCCCACGGGGCGCCGTCTCCGACCGCTGCGTCTACGCAGGCGTGGTGGAGCACTCCGTCTACGTCCACCCCAATGCTCGAAAGCTGGGCGTCGGCCTCGCCCTGCTGCAAGCTCTGATCGCCTCGACCGAGCAGGCCGGGATCTGGACGATCCAGTCAGGGATCTTCCCCGAGAACACCACAAGTCTCGGCCTGCACGCCCGCGCCGGATTCCGGGTGATCGGTACTCGCGAACGTATAGGCCGCCATCACGGCGTTTGGCGCGATGTCACCGCCATCGAACGCCGCAGCCCGATCGTCTCCTGAGGACATCCTGGCGGTCGCTGGTCATACTCAGGTGCATCCGGGCTGCGGACCGCTGGCGCGAAACCGCCATGCGCAACGTCGGCCTCTAAAAGATTACGTCAGTGAATTCTGCCGGATTCCTTCAGGTATGCGCTATAGATCAGCTTGTCGTCCTCGGAAAATGCCGATTCGTCAATGAATTGAAATCCGAACTCGCGGCGAACGATGTTTGTTCTGTTGTACAGCTCGTTGTCGGAATTGGACCAGGTCCCAATGAGCTGCCTGTTGGAGGAATTCTGCACCTGGAACGTGTCGCCGTCGAAGACCCCGCTCTTTACCCATGTTTGTGCGGTCATCTTATCGTAGCTGTCGTATAGTTTGCAGGCGCCCGTTGTGTTTCGCCAGTTGAAATAGAAGGTAGCTCCTCCGATCGTTGCATTGATCACGAGGTTCCCGACGGAGTCTTTGTACAGCGTCCAGCGTACGGCCCCATCGATGGTGCTCTTCGCCGCGAAGAGCCACTTGTCGTCGCCGTCCGAGTTTACGTAGCAGCTGAAACCGGTGTTGTACAGGAAGCCGACAAAGGCCGCGCCGGTAGCGAAGAGGGATGAGGTTAGCCATTTGAGCGGAAGCGTCGGGTAGAGACCGGCCAGTTCTCGATCAAGGCTTTCCGTGTTCCTCTCTGGCTTGACTTTCGATTCCCGGATTTCATTCACTCGTGCTAGTACTTCATTGCGACGCTGCATCAGTTCTTTCATGACTGATCCTTCCGAATGCGTTGATCATGAGTAAGAATTTGGGACCCAGGGCATGCCGGGAAAGAAGGATGGCGCCTCTGATGGATTCGAGCCATTCCGGCTGCGGGATAGTGATGCCCGGGTGTACGATCGCATAATCTGGGACCAGGTAAATTTCAGCTTCTTCCTCCGCAATACATAGGGGTCCGTGCCCGCCCACCGAGTTCAGCGTGCTCTTGGTGTAGCGGTGAGACCAGCTTCGCCGCCCCTGCATGCGGCGGCCCTGTCGTGAGGGTCGGGGGCACGAACCATGACCTCGGCAAGCTCGGGTTCTGTACGTGGGCGCAGCTGGCGTATGTGTCGTGAGTGGAGCGGGCCGGCGTCCATGCGAAGCACCCCGTAGGGGCCGTGTAGCGGTGGAGGCCGGTGGCGTAGCGGCAGGGCCGATCGCACGTCTGGGTAGGCGCGACCCGTAGGAGAACCCCCCGGTGCGGCTGGCTAGCACCCGGGGGGGTGGGTACGTCTCGACGCGGGGGTGTCGTGGCGGCGGGATGGTGGACGTGCCGGGTGGGGCGTGCGGTGGTGCGGCGATCGCTGCCATCCGGGGGCGGGGCGGGGCGAGCACGGCGCGGAGCGCCGCGCGCAGTCCCCCGTCTTTCGCCCCCGGGTGGCGCGTGATGCCGGGCTGCGGCGGGTGGCCGCTTGCGGCTGGGCCGTCGATCCCGCGCTCATGATCATTTCCGCGGGAAGGGGTGTCCGTCCGGCCGGGGCCGGACGGCTTGATCTGGTAGGGAAACTCATCACACAGGCTGGCGCGGGGTCTGCGCGCGGCGGCGTGCGGGGAATCCAGCCATGCGGGGACGGCGTCCCCCGATAGTGCCGTCCCCGGTCGGCCTTCCTGCGGGTCAGGGGAAGACCGCAGAGGTGATCACGCGTGCCGGGTCCGCTGACGTGAAGCGTCCGCGCGGGGGCGCGGCAGAGGCGTCTTGACCTTGGGTGGGCGGGTGGGTCGCGCTCGTCCCGTCTGTTGTCCGATCTCAAACAAGTTGGCGTGTGAGCGTGCTGCTGACCTGGGACTCGCCAACTAGGTGAGACGAAGAGATACGAAAGGTGTCTCACTCAGTTGGCGAGTGAAGGCGGAATGTCTCAGGAGACTTGGCGTTTGATCATGGAATACTGCAGCTTGGTTTCAAGGGCGACTTCTGGTGTCCTGGAACATCGCACGGGGTGCCGCCCATTTCGGTGCAGCCTGGTGCTCAGCGCGTCATCGTTCAACGCGCCAACTCGGTGGTTGATCAGCGCCGTCGGGCTGTGATGTTGAACATCCAGCTGATCCCGAATTGGTCTACGAGCGAGCCCGCCACGTCGCCCCACACCTGTGCTTCCAGAGGCAACGTTACGGTGCCGCCGACGGACAGCTTCTCGAAGTAGTCGCGGAGGTCGTCATCGTCGCCACCGATGAATACCGCAACATTGTTCCCTGGCTGGTAGGGCGGGTGGCCGGGCCTGTCATCCGGAAAGTCCCATGCCATCAGCGTGTAGCCAGCGGGGGTCTCCAACCGGGCGTGCATGACCTTGTCAGCGCTGGCTGAGTCTGGTGAGCCGAAGTCCGCGACCGTTCCCACCTCCAACTCGCCACCGAAGACCTCCTGGTAGAACTCCAGCGCCTGCCGCGCGTTGCCGTTGAACGTGATGCAAGGGTTGACCTGAGACCCCACTTGAACGCTCCATCCATAGAGTGCGACCGATCGGCGTGCCCGATGATCGCTAAGCCATGCTCCCAACAAATCACGACACCCTCTGTCGTAATTCCTACGACGGACCGACAAGGCAATCGTGCGGGGCGATGTGTACCGCTCGATCTGGAGGCGGGCTCGTAAGGCCGTCCTGAACGCCTCTGAGTGCGCCTCTGAGGTCGCCGGGCGTCCCTATGACCTGCGGCACGCAAACGCCTCCACGCTCATTCAGGCGGGCGTAGACGTGGCAGAGGTCGCGCGGCGGCTCGGACACTCCATCCGAACCCTGCTGAGCACCTACGCACACTGGATCGACGGCGGGGAGGACGCGGCGAACGCGAAGACCGAAGCCGCCCTATCCGCACAAACGATCACAGATAGCGCTCTGACCTGCGAAAACGGAAGCCATGGGCCAGCCGCGGGCCAACTGTCGCAAGGCGGCGCGGCGTAGCCGTAAAGCCTCAGGTCAACCCCCTGACTGTGGACAGGCCTACGTTCTCCACAGAACCCCGTTCGGCTCGATGCTCATATGGCCACCTGAGCAACCCTTGGACCCAACGCCGGGGCAATGCCGGCCACACCCTCTGGAGGAACGATGCACGATCCCGTAACCGAAGACACCCCTACGGAAACCACGCCAACCGCCAAAGCGGCAGCTCCACAGACCCGCCACTGGTGGTCGACGAGACGAGCTCTCACCACAGGGCCACTTCGTGACCGCGGCATGTCCACAGCCGAGTACGCAGTCGGCACGATCGCCGCCTGCGCGTTCGCAGCGCTGCTCTTCAAGGTCGTCAGCAGCCCAGAAGTATCGGAGATGCTCACAAAGCTCATCGACCAAGCCCTCAAAACCACTGGATGAGCCGACACCCCATGCCACCGACCACGGGACGTCCACCCCCTGAACGTCAATCTGCCGAACCTAGGCCAGCCAAACGTCCACCCGCTAAACCTGAACCAGCCAAGCCTCGACCCGCTGAACCTGAACCAGCCGAACCTCGAGCCGGACCTCCGCCTGCCGAACCCGACCCAGCCGAGTCACCACCCAACGACGCCCTCCGATGAACCCAAGCCCGACAACACCCGCCAGAACCACGAAGCAGTCGCCATCACGAGGTTCGATAACAGCGGAAACCGCCGCGATGCTGCCCGCGCTCATGGTCGTCCTAGCCGCAGCGCTGTGGGCGATCCAGGCCGTCGGGGCGCAACTCGAATGCGTCGACGCAGCCCGCACAGCGGCACGGGCCGCAGCCAGAGGAGAGCCACTAGACCAGGTACGCGCCCTGGTCCGCTCCGCCACCCGCCCAGAAGCGCATGTAGACGTGAGCCGAAACCCAGACACCACCACAGTCGAAATCTCTCTGGATGTCCGCCCAGCGTGGGGAGCCTCTCTCCCTGCCGTACGGGTAACAGCCTCCGCCACCGCCGACACGGAGCATGACACCTCAGCACCGCAGTGATGAGACCTCACCAAAGTGATGCTTCAAGGGCCAATCAGATCAACTCCAGTCCAGTCTGATCGCAGCCTGGATCCACAGACTGCGATCAGACCGGGCCCAACCTCCTCAACAACACCCCGATGGTGACCGAGCGTCAGCCCTGACAGGACGCAGCACGGCAGACCGTGCGACCGGATGCAGCACAACAGCGACCTCAACCCACACCAGTCCGGAGACAACATGGTTTAGTTCCCTTCAACGCACCACTCCCACTCTGACCAGCTCGCCTCGTGGACCCTCGGCTCGACTCCTCGGCTCGGCTCAGCTCATCAACTCGGTTGCCTCGGCTCAGCTCGTGGGCCTCTCGAATCGACTCCCCGGCTCAGCTCGTGGACCTCTCGAATCGGCTCCTCGGCTTGGCTCGGCGCGGGCCCCTCGAACGGATCGTGAAGCTCGCCCAGACTCGCGAAATCTGCCTCAGCCCAGCTCGCAAAGCTCGGTCTCAGCCATCAAGTGAGACAAGTCCCGGCTCACACAACGAGACCCGAACTCAGCTACTCATCCCACGGATCGGAGGAACATGCCTGCTCAGCGCGGAGATCGCGGTTCCGCGACGCTCTGGGGCGTGGCGCTCATGGGGCTCTTGACGGCAGTCGCCATGGCCTTCACCACGGTCGGATCAGTTCGTGTCGCCCGCCATCGGGTGAACGACGCCGCCGATCTGAGCGCCTTGGCGGCAGCCAGGCTCGCTGTCACCGCCCCGGACAGCGCCTGTCTCAGAGCAGCAGACCTTGCCGCAAGGAACGGCGTCAATCTCGAACGGTGCACGATCACTGACGAAATCGCCGACGTGCAGACCTCGCTACCGATCACGCTGCCGGCGGTGGGCACCCGAACCCTCACGGGAAGATCGCGCGCAGGCCCGTCGCAGTCAAGCCCATCCGAGATCGGCGAGTAGCTGGATCCGGTGACACCAGGTCCGTCAGGTGCGCGTTCCGGCCACCAGCAGGAAGAGCGGCACCCGACGACGGCGCTCCAGTTCGGTCAGGTCCCCCTTGAACCGGTCTTCTCGGGGAGCACACTCACGAAGGGAAGTGAGGCTGAAACCAGTGTTCCGCAGCACACGCACGTAGTCCTCGATCGTCCGGTGGAACCAGGTGACAGTCCCGCCGAGCCAGTTCCGCTGTCGCGGCCCCTGGACGAAGTAGTCATCGACAACCCAGTCGGTACGTGCGGCCTGCGTCCCGGCGTCGTGCGAGGTCAGGACGGGGTGAACGACCGTGAACACCACTCGCCCACCCGGCGCGAGACAGGCATGGCAGGCCGCGAGCACCGCCTCGACGTCATCCACATAGTGCAGAGCCAGACGAGAAACAACCAGGTCGAACGCGCCCGACGCAGCAAAGATCATCTTTGGATCGAACGAACCCGAAGCACTGAAGATCATCTCTGTGTCCAACGGGCCAGGCGCAGCGGGCAATGCCTCCCGATCGACCGAGTTCCGCGCGACGGCGAACTCCTCCATGTCCATGCGTTCGACCCGACCAGAGGTCGCACGCAGCATCGCCCTGGCCTCCTCGACCATGGCAACCGATCCGTCCAGCCCCAGATAGCCCCGACAGCCGGCGTCCAGCAGGATCCTGCCGATGGCGGCATCACCACAACCAAGATCAAGAACTCTCAGACCGACACAAGGACCCAGCTCCTCCAGCAGCGCCGGCTCCTCCATCACGTGATTCGGGCTCGTCACCCCACCGTGCCGGCGACAGAGATACTGCTGCCGAACCTCGGGCACGTCGTAGAAGCGGCCACCGCGCTGGGATTCAGTCACGCCCTCGGAGTGTAGATCGCCCAAGTCCATCAATATCAACACCAACAGGGAAGCCAACCCTCCCAACAGCTGCAAAGCAACCAGCCGTCGACGACCTACAGGCCGCAAAGGCCCAGCATTCAACCCTTTCCGACACACGCCAGACACCCACTGTGACCTAGGTTCAGCGAACGCCATGGTGGCCTGCCCAAAGCGCCCGTGGTGCGCGCACACCCGGGCCGGCCACCCGACCGCGAAATCCCGCCCCATCTCACCACCGACCCCAAGGGCGAACACGTGAGCCGCGAGACACTGACAGACGTGGTGTGCCAGCACGCGGGCCAGCTGGCCGCGTCCCTGGTGTCGCTGTTGGGAGACTTCTCGGCTGCCGAGGACCTGCCGCAGGACTCGGTCGAGACGGCGCTGCTGCGCTGGCCCGTCGAGGGCGTCTCGGACCGGCCGGATGCCTGGCTGTTCGCTGCGGCCCGGCGGCGGGGGCTGGACGTGCTGCGGCGGGAGTCGAACTACCGGACCAAGCTGGCCCAGTTGACCTGGCCGGCCCCGTCGGCGCCGGATGACCGGCTGCGGCTGATCTTCATGCTGTCATCCGACAGTGTCGCGCGCCGCGCAGATCGCGCTGACGTTGCGGGTGGTGTGCGGGTTGAGCAGCGGGCAGATCGCCGCGGCGTTCGTGGCGCCTGAACCGACCGTGGCGCAGCGGCTGACCCGCGCCAAGCGGAAGATCGCCGAAGTGGGCATCCCGTACCGGGCCTGCGGCTCGGCTGACGGTCGGCGGCTCTGCGGGCGGCTCGGCTGACGGTCGGCGGCTCGGCTGGTGGTGGTGCAACGAGCGGGGCCCGCTTTCGGGCGAGACAACGTGCGGGCCCAGCTTTCCGGCCGAGACCTCGACGGCGGGTCCGCCTGGCGGGTGGTGGGCGAGAGACAGGAAAAGGGGCGACCCCCGCCGGGGGGGAGAGCGGGGGTCGCCTGATCGGTCCGGCTCCGGGGGGGTAGAGCCGGTCCCGTTTCAGAAGAAAGCTTTCATCACTTCACCAGGGCCTGGCAAGAGAGTTGCAAAGCGATCCCATGCACAGTCACTCCAGTTTCTGGTGATACCCCCGTATGCTGCCCGATCAACTCGAGTTTCGTCGAGGAGCAATCTCGCATTTTCGCCAAGTTTTTTCGCTGCACCGATAACGATCACATAAAGCCGATCACTCTGCGTGATCGTCACAGATTGATAACCGAGCCGAAGGGCGAGACGTGACGATATGCCCCGGCCCGATCGCGGGACCCGGGTAAAGGTCTTGCTATCAGGGGTTCCCATCAGGGTGGATCCGACGTACAAAGGGGTTACGGACGACTTGTCCGGGTGCGTCAGCCGGGCACCCACGCGCGACCAGCCGCGGGAGGCGCGTCGAGACGGGCTTGACCCGGTCCGACGAATAGAGGTGCACGCTTGGTAACCCGGTGTGACGCACCGGCAGACGGCGTCTCACACGAGACGCCGTCAGCTATGTGAGCCGAAACCTCCAGGCCAGGCCGTAGAAGCACTCCGAGTCGCATGGGCCGCTCAGGCCCGGCAGGGCTCGCGAAGGCACCTAAACTCACCGCGGGGTCAACTCGGGGCATCTCAGGCTCCCAAGTGATCTTGTGTGCGTAGGTCGCCACAGCTGTCCGACCGGCCTTGACCAGCGCAGGTCTCCTTTGCCACCGCCCAGATCGCCATCACAGGCGCAGGTCCCCTTTGAGCTGTACAGGTCCCTGGGGTCGTCCGGGTTGCCATCAGTGGCGCACGCGGCCTTGAGCTGCATAGATCGCCGCTTCCCAGGATGCCTTCGTGTGTTGCGCAGGGGTGACTGCGCCCATCCGGAGGCTGGACGTGGATCGGCGGAGTGACGTTGGTGGTGGATGGTCCGGTCCTGGACGGCCCGCATTGTGGACGGCCGGTTGTGGACGGCCGGTCGTTGACGGCCGGTCGTTGACGGCCGGTGGCCGGTGAGCCAGGCAGGTGGCCCGGCGAGCCAGGTGGCCGGTGGCAGGTGGCCCGGCGAGCCAGGTGGCCGGTGGCAGGTGGCCCGGCGAGCCAGGTGGCAGGTGAGCGTGTGAGCGTGTGGCAATGAGCCCGCGACGGCAAGGCCCAACCTGTGACGGACGAGCCAGGGGCGGATGAGCCAGGGGCGGATGAGCCAGGACGGCTGGTGACGGATGAGCGCCGATGGCCGCGGCGGATGTCGTCGTGGCAGATGCGCCGGGGGCGGATGAGCCCGTGGCGGATCAGCCGTGGCAGATGAGCCCGGGATGGCCGAGGGCGGATGAGCCGGGGTGGTATGGCCGGTGGTTGGGGCTTCACCCCGAAGTGTGGACACCGGTAGTCATGCAGCGAGCAGGACCTTACCGAGGGAACGCTGCTCGTAGTCGATGGGGCTGAGGTAGTCCAGGGTGGAGTGTCTTCTTCGGGGTGAAGCCCCGTTGGTGGTTGGTGGTTGGTGGTTGGTGGTTGGTGGTTGGTGGTTGGTAGGGGTGAGCCAGGAGCGCAGGTCGTTGGGGCGGTGTTGAAGTGTGTCGGCTTGGCGGAGGCGCTGCATGCCGAGCGGTGTTTCGACGTCTCGGAACAGCGGTTTGGCGGGTTTGGGTGAAGGGCGTCCCCGGAGCGGGTCCCCGTAGCCGCCCGGGTCGTCGATTGCCGTCCGGGTCGCCTTGAGTGCTGCAGCTCTTCTTGAGCTGCGTTAGTCGCACTGGGGGCGACCCGGCGTACGTGCGCTGGAAAGCACTGTCCGGCGCGCGTCCTGGGGGTTGGTTGTGCGGCGTTGAGTCGTGTGGGCAGGCTGTCGGCCGCTGGCTTTCTGTCAGCCGCGTTGGAGGGCTTCGCAGATCGCGGTGGTCTCGCGGACGCCGAGGCTTACCGCCGCAGCGCAGTGTCGTATCCACTCCGCGACCCCTTCGGGCGTTCCAGTCAGGTAGGCGCGGAGTGCGTCGGCATACGGAAGTTCCAGATGTCCTACCTCGACGACAGCCAGCGACTTGGGGTCCAGCCCGTACTCGACCAGGGTGAGCCGCTCCGCAGAGCGGGCGACGATCCCGTCGGCCGTCCCGAACGGGCGGAGCACGGCGAGCTCGGCATGGACGACGGCGGCCAGCACGATCGCCGGGGCCTTCGTCGGGCTGCCCATCAGGTCGAGCAGGTTCTCCATCCGGGCGGCGGCCTCGGCGGCGCCGGGAGCGGGCCCCAGGTCGAGCGGGTCGGCAGTCGCATCGCCGGAACGGGGACGTCCGACGTCCGCCTGATCAGCCAGTCCGGCGGCGGCGACGGTGTGCAGCCGGGCGAGCACCTGGCGAGGGGCCTTGCGCCAGGTTGCGCCCAGGCGTCCCATCTCGGCAGATGCCCGCAGAGCTCCTTGAACGAGGGGATCGTGGACTTCGTCCCGGCGTAGGGCGTCGAGGGAGACGTCCACTCCCTCAAGGGACGCCGAGGCGCGCGCGCCGCGCAGCGACGACTCGGTGGAAACCGCAGGGCTGGCGCGACGCAGGACGCGGTGGCGGTACAGCCTGTCGACAGCCTGCCGCGCCTCCTCCACCGCCTCGGGGACGCCGGGAAGTTGCCCGAGGACGGCCAATGGGTCACTCACAAACACTCGACTCTACCTGCGGTGGAGGTCGTCTCTGCGTTCGAGGTGGGCGATTCCCATCTGTTGGCCTGTGGGTGCTGCTGGCGGGTCGGCATCTCTCGCGGTGTCGAGCGCCGGCCCTGGTCTTCGCGCGGTGCGCAGGCGTTGGTCTGCCCGCCTGCCCGAAAGCCAGGACGTGGATCGGCGTACCGCTGCCCAGGTGGGGCCGTCCAGTTCCCGACAGGCCGGACCGCGAGCCACCGAACCGCGAGGTCAGCGGACTGCAAGGCAGCGGTTGCAAGGCCTTGGACCGCCAGCCTGTGGACCGCGAGCCAGCGAGGGGCTCGGAGGGCAGACGGGAATGGCTTGGCTCGATGAGTGCGTGGGGGGTGGGGGTGCAGGGGTTCGGTCGTGTTGGTTTTTGGGGGCGGGGCCCGGAGGTGCAGTCGTGTTGGGGGCAGGGTGCAGTCGTGTGGACGGCGGGGGATGCGGCGGGGATGCAGTCGCGTGAGGGGCGGGGGTGCAGTTGTGAACGGCGGGGGTGTGGTCATGTGAGGGGTGGGGGCGATTTGCGTGAGCATTCGGGGCACGTGGGCGTTCGTGCGCGAGTGACCCTGGTCACCCGCAGCGGTCACCTGGGGGCGGCCCGGCCGAGCAACTCACGAGCGTCAGCGGCTCGCGTACGAGCGGCGCAGGTCACGGAGAGCGGTCGCGAGGCGGTCGGCAGCACGTGGGACGGGACGCTCGGCCGGGGCGGGAAAAGGGGAACGACGGCGCGCGACGGGCCCGGCTGCGAGGGGGCCCATAATGCGACGCCAGGCGGGTTCGCAAGGGCCCCATTTGGCTCGTTCCACGTTTTCAGATTTCAGGATGACAACAATTCAATAGCGGTTGTCATGCGATCTGATAAGCGGAGCCCCGCGAACACCCACGGTACAGACCTGTCTAGACCTCTTGTGTGGGGACACCGTGACCTGGTGAAGTGGGACACGACCTATCCAACCTGGCCATAGAAGGAGCACGAAGTGGCCCCGGAGACCCCTGGCACCGAGTCCCAGGCGCTGTCCAACCTGCTGCAGGAGAACCGCCGGTTCGCACCGCCGGCCGATCTGGCAGCGGCCGCGAACGTGACCGCCGCCGCGTACGACGAGGCGGCGGCTGACCGGCTCGCCTTCTGGGAGCGTGCTGCCGACCGTCTGACCTGGGCCAAGCGGTGGGACACCACGTTGGAGTGGAATGCCCCGTTCGCCAAATGGTTCGTGGGGGGCGAGCTCAACGTCGCCTACAACTGTGTCGACCGGCACGTCGAGGCGGGACGTGGCGACAAGGTCGCCTACCACTGGGAGGGCGAGCCCGAGGGCGACGCGCGTACCTTGACCTACGCCGACCTCCAGCGGGAGGTCAGCAAGGCCGCCAACGCCCTGCAGGAGCTGGGTGTGAGCAAGGGCGACCGGGTGGCGATCTACATGCCGATGATCCCGGAGCTGCCGATCGCGATGCTCGCCTGTGCTCGTATCGGGGCGATTCACTCGGTGGTGTTCGGCGGGTTCTCGGCCAGCGCGTTGAAGAGCCGGATCGACGACGCCGACGCCAAGCTGGTCATCACGGCCGACGGAGGCTACCGGCGCGGGGCGCCGTCGGCGCTGAAGCCGACGGTGGACGAGGCGGTCGCCGAGTGCCCGCAGGTGGAGCATGTTCTGGTCGTCCGTCGTACCGGCCAGGACGTGGCCGCCGGCGACAAGGACGTCTGGTGGCACGACCTGGTCGACCGTCAGAGCGACCAGCACACGCCGGTGCCGCATGACGCCGAGGACCCGCTGTACATCCTCTACACCAGCGGCACCACCGGTAAGCCGAAGGGCATCCTGCACACGACGGGCGGCTACCTGACCCAGACGGCCTGGACGCACCACGCGGTCTTCGACCTGAAGCCGGAGTCCGACATCTACTGGTGCACGGCCGACATCGGCTGGGTCACCGGGCACTCGTACATCGTGTACGGCCCGCTGGCCAACGGCGCGACGAGCGTGATCTACGAGGGCACTCCCGACACCCCGCACCGGGGCCGGTTCTGGGAGATCGTGCAGAAGTACAAGATCACGATCCTGTACACCGCTCCGACGGCGATCCGGACGTTCATGAAGTGGGGCGACGACATCCCCGCCAAGTACGACATGTCCAGCCTGCGCGTGCTCGGCTCCGTGGGTGAGCCCATCAACCCCGAGGCGTACGTCTGGTACCGCGAGCACATCGGCCAGAACCGCTGCCCCGTCGTCGACACCTGGTGGCAGACCGAGACCGGCGCCATCATGATCAGCCCGCTGCCCGGCGTCACCGCGGCCAAGCCGGGCGCGGCCATGCGTCCCCTGCCGGGCATCAGCGCCGACGTGGTCGACGACCTGGGCAACAGCGTTCCCAACGGAGGCGGCGGCTTCCTGGCCGTGCGCGAGCCGTGGCCGTCCATGCTGCGCACGATCTGGGGTGACGACCAGCGTTACATCGACACGTACTGGTCGCGCTTCGAGGGCATGTACTTCCCCGGCGACGGCGCCAAGAGGGACGAGGACGGCGACCTGTGGCTGCTCGGCCGCGTCGACGACGTCATGCTCGTCTCGGGCCACAACATCTCCACCACCGAGGTGGAGAGCGCGCTGGTCAGCCACCCCAAGGTCGCCGAGGCCGCGGTCGTGGGCGCCACCGACCCGGTGACGGGCCAGGCCATCGTGTCGTTCGTCATCCTGCGCGGCAGCGCGGAAGAGAGCGAGGACATCGGCTCCGAGCTGCGCACCCACGTCGCCAAGACGCTCGGGCCGATCGCCAAGCCGCGCCAGATCCTGGTGGTCCCCGAGCTGCCGAAGACCCGCTCCGGCAAGATCATGCGGCGTCTCCTCCGTGACGTCGCGGAGAACCGCAGCATCGGCGACGTCACCACGCTGGCCGACAGCACGGTGATGAACCTGATCTCGGAGAAGCTCCCCGCTGCCAAGTCGGAGGACTGAGCGCGGCCGATGTGGCCGCATGTCCCCTGGGGGCATGCGGCTACAGGTCGAGCGAGTCGTTGACAGCCCGCACGTGTCGGCCGGCAGCCCGGGTGGCGCTCACGGGCCTGCCGGATGAGCAGCCTTCATCCACCTGGCCACGGGCCGGCCAGGTCGCTGGTGAACAGGAAGGCGGATCCCACGGGACGCCGTCGGGGCCGGAGGCGAGCCAGGCCACACGGTGGCTGGACGCGCTCCGGGCGGGGTCGGTCAGCGGGTGATGTGGATCGACAAGGACGGCTCCGGGCGGGCAGTTTGGGTAGAGTTGGGGCTGGTGTGCCGGGAAGTCGGGTCGGCGGGAGGGGAAGCGTTTCCCTCCGTCAGCCACCTAGGGAGCATTGTTGCGCAGAGCCGCTGACATGTGGCCTTTCCGGCCTACCGCCCGCTACGCCGCCACACTGGCAGAAGCCCTGCGGACGGAGACGATCGGCGGCGTCGTCATGCTGGCCGCCACGGGAGCCGCCCTCGTCTGGGCCAACGTCGACCTCGCCGGTTACACCGCGCTGCGCGAGACCAGGATCGGCCCGGAGTGGCTGCACCTGGACATGGAGCTGTTCAGATGGGCCCAGAACGGCCTGCTGACGATCTTCTTCTTCGTGGCGGGGCTGGAGGTCAAGGAGGAGTTCGTCCACGGCGAGCTGGCGCACCTGCGCAAGGCCGCGCTGCCCATCGTCGCCTCCCTGTCGGGCATGGTCGTCCCGGCGGTCGTCTACGTCCTGGTGTCGTGGGGCGCGGAGGACGCGGGGCGCGGATGGGCGATCCCGACGGCCACCGACATCGCCTTCGCCCTGGCCGTGCTGGCCGTGACCGCCAGCGCGATGCCCGCCGCGCTGCGCGCGTTCCTGCTCACCTGCGCGGTGGTGGACGACCTCGGCGCGATCACGATCATCGCCCTCTTCTACACCGAGCACCTCGACGTCGCGGCCCTGCTGGGCGGCGCGGCCCTCATCGGGGCGTACGGCTACCTGCAGCGCAGGCACGTCACCGCCCTGTGGCTGCTGGTGCCGCTCGCGGTGGGCGCCTGGTACCTGGTGGAGCTCAGCGGCGTGCACGCCACGGTGGCGGGCGTGGCGCTCGGCCTGCTCACCAGGGTCCGGCCCGCGGGCGAGGAGCGGCGCTCCCCTTCGGAGGCCGCGGACCACCACCTCAGGCCGGTCTCGGCGGGCCTGGCGGTGCCGGTGTTCGCGTTCCTTTCCGCAGGGGTGAAGCTGGACGGGTCCAGCCTCGGCGCTATCTTCTCTGATCGGGTAGTTCTGGGAGTGGTGACGGGGCTCGTGCTCGGCAAGTTCCTCGGCGTGTTCGGCGGCGCCTGGCTGTCGGTGCGGCTGGGCCTGGCCCGTCTCTCGGAGGAGCTGCACTGGCGGGACATGGCGGCGGTGTCGCTGCTGGCCGGGATCGGGTTCACGGTGTCACTGTTGATCGGCAACCTGGCCTACAGCGCCGATCAGGAGCGCGTCGAGGCCATCACGGTGGGGATCCTCGTGGCGAGCCTGGTCGCGTCGGTCTTGGCAGCGGTACTCCTGCACATACGGGTACGCAAGCGTCGCATTGCGCAGGATGATGTTTGACAGGGCCACCAGGCCCCGATAGGAGACGTTCATGCCGCAGACTCCCGAGGAAGAATCCCTGGGCTCGCTCGTCGCCCAGGCGAGCGACCACATCTCGACCCTGGTCCGCTCGGAGATCGAGCTGGCCAAGGCCGAGTTCAGATTCGACGCCAAGCGGGTCGGCACGGCGGGCGGCCTGTTCGCCGCCGCCGCGTTCATGGCGCACCTGTGCCTGATCCTGGCCTCGTTCACGATCGCCTACGCGCTGGCCCAGTGGCTGCCGAACTGGGCGGCCTTCCTCATCGTGACGGTCTTCTACCTGCTGGTGGCCGGGCTGCTGGTGTTCGTCGGGGTCCGCAGGCTGAAGGGGCTGGCCGGGATGAAGCGTACGGCGAGGTCGATCAAGGGCCTGAAGGAGATCGCCACGCCTGACGGCGACCGGCCGACGGCGGGCGAGCTGGGGGCGCATCGGGAGCCGGTGAGCCGCGATGGCACCTGACGAGACGGTCGTCCAGATCGAGGGCCCGTGGCGGCACCGCGCGGTGCACGCGGGCGGCACCCGCTTCCACGTCGTCGAGGCGGGCCAGGGCCCGCTGGTGCTGCTGCTGCACGGGTTCCCGCAGTTCTGGTGGTGCTGGCGGCGCCAGCTGGAGTCGCTGGCCGCCGCGGGCTACCGCGCGGTCGCGGTGGACCTGCGCGGGTACGGCGGCAGCGACAAGCCGCCGCGCGGCTACGACCTGCCGACGCTGGCGGGCGACGCGACGGGCCTGATCCGCGCGCTGGGCGAGACCGGGGCGGTGGTGGTCGGCCACGACTGGGGCGGGCTGCTCGCCTGGACGATGGCGGTGCTCGACAGCAAGTGCGTGACGCGGCTGGTCACCGTGTCGGCTCCGCATCCGCTGCGGCTGCGCAGCTCGCTGCTGACGTTCGGCCAGCTCAGGGCGAGCGGTCACGGGTTCGGCTTCCAGCTGCCGATCCTGCCCGAGCGCAGGCTGGTCCGCGACGGCGGCGCGATGGTGGGCAGGCTGCTGGACGAGTGGTCGGGCCCGGAGTGGCCCGACAAGGAGACGGCGCGGACGTACCGGGAGGCGTTCATGATCCCGGCCGTGGCCCACTCCGCGCTGGAGTACCACCGCTGGTTCGGCCGCTCCCAGTTCCGGCCCGACGGCCTGCGTTACGCCCGGACGATGCGCACCGAGATCGAGGTGCCCACGCTGCAGCTGCACGGCGCGCTCGACCCCTGGATCCTGCCGCGCACCGCGCAGGGGTCCGGCAGGTACGTCGCCGCGCCGTACCGGTGGCGGCTGTTCGAGGGGGCCGGGCACTTCCCGCACGAGGAGACGCCCGTGGAGTTCGACGCGGAGTTGCTCGGCTGGCTGTCGGATCCGGAGCCTGACCGATGAGAGACCGTGACCCCGAGGGCCGTCCGCGCAGCGCCAGGCCGCGCGACGCGTACGGCAGGCCGCTCCCCCACGGCGCGCAGGGCGTGGAGCGGGTTCCCGACGACTACGCGCCCACCTCGGAGCGGGCGCTGGCCGACGCCCGGCGGTTCCTGAGCGAGGGGCTGCCGTTCAACGCGCACGAGGTGTTCGAGGGCCGCTGGAAGTGCGCCCCCGAGGAGGAGCGCGAGCTGTGGCAGGGCCTCGCGCAGATCTGTGTCGGCCTCACCCACCTGCAACGCGGCAACGGACGCGGCGCGCTGACCCTGCTCGGCCGGGGCGCGGCCCGGGTGCCGGGCGACGGCCCGTACGGCCCGGTGGGCAGGGCGGCCTCGGGGCTGGGCGCCGACAGCGACCCCGAGCAGGCGATCACGCTGATCCTGGACGCGCTGCCGGGCTAGTCGCACCCCTGGGTGCTGGCCGGGGTGGTGTCGGTCCGGCCCTGGTCGGCGTCGGGTCTGACCTCGTCGGCGGTCAGCACGTACCCGGTCTCCTCCTGGCTGACCGCGGCGGCGAAGATCACGCCGTAGACCCGTCCGTCGACGGTGAGCAGCGGGCCGCCCGAGTTGCCGGGCAGCACCTTGCCGCGGATCGCGTAGACCTGCCGGGTGACGTTGGAGCTGCGGTAGATGTCGGGCCCCTCGGCCTTGAGCTGGCTGCGGATGCGCGCCGGCTCGGGGGTGAACCCCTGCCCCTTGGGGAACCCGGCGATGATCGCGTTGTCGCCCTTCTCCGCGGTGTTGTCGAAGGTGAGCTGGGGCAGGCCGAGGCCCGGGACGTACAGGATGGCGATGTCGCGCTCGGGGTTGTAGCGCACGACGGTGGCGGCGTGACGGTTGTTGTCGAGGTCGATGACCTGCAGGTCGCGGGTCACTCCCGCGACCACGTGCGCGTTGGTCATGATCCGGTCTTCGGCGTAGACGAAGCCGGTGCCCTCGATGTGCTTGTTGCAGCTCTCGGCGTTGCCCTGCACCTTGACGATGGCCTTCTGCGCCCGCTTGAGCCGGGCGCCCTGGAGGATGCCGCGCGGCGCGGGCGGTACGTCCACGAGCTCCCCGGCGCCGATGGCGTCGAAGACGGGCGGGAACTCCGAGCGGTCGATGAACTTCTTGAACGGCTGCTGCCAGTTCCGCGCCGACTGCGGGATCGCCTCGTCGACGGTGGTCAGCAACATGGAGCCCTTGACCTGCTCGACCAGCGGCGCGAAGGAGGTCGAGACGACCAGCGACCCGATCAGCCAGGCGATCACGAGCACCGACAGCGCGCTGGCGAACGTGCCGCCGACGGCGTCGGCCACCTTGGCGGGCTCCCAGGTGACGTGGCTGCGCACGACGGCGCCGATCGTGGAGGACGCGAACTGCCCGATCGTGGCGGCCAGGAAGACGATCACGATGGCGAGCAGCGCCTGCGGGGTGTCGCCGTCGACGACGGCCTTGGAGATGGGGGGCGCGATGAAGACGCCGAGCACGGCTCCGCCGACGAATCCGACGAAACTCATGACGCCGATGATGAAGCCCTGCCGGTAGCCCGAGACGCCGAAGGCGATCACGAGGCCGATCAATATGAGGTCAAGCAGATCACCGCGCACGCTTCAAAGGTAACCAGCAAGAGGGTCAAGTGTGCACGTCTTGCGCCAGTACGGCGTCACCGGGTGGCTACCTTGACTGGCATGTCGCCGATCGGGGGAACAGTCCGCGAACTCATCGAGGCTGCTCTCGGCGATCCCGATCCTGACGGGCCGGTCCGCTGGCACGCGATCTCCGTGCTGCAGAGGCGGGGCGATCTGGAGTCGTTCATCGAGGCCCGTCGCCTGTGCGCCGCGGAGAGCGTCGGGGAACGTCTGCTGGGCGTGGACATCCTGGGCATGCTCGGGATGTTCGTCGACCGCACGCTGCCGGTGCTGCGCTACCTCGCGGCCAGCGAGAGCGACGCGATGGTGCTCTACTCGGTGCTGATCGCCTTCGGCCACCTGGCCGATCCGCGCTCACTGCCGTCCGTGATCGACCTGGCCGGGCACGAGGACGCCAGGGTGCGCTACGGCGCGGCCTACGCGCTCCAGCACGTGCTGGGCAGCCCGCCCGACCCGGCCGGGCTGGCCACGCTGCGCAGGCTCGCCTCCGACAGCGACGCGGACGTGGCCGGATGGGCCTCCCTCGGCGTGGCGCTAACCACGGCCAGAAAGGTTTAGCACGTCGGGCGGAAGGTCCTCGATCCGCTCGAGGTTCCAGGGCCGATCCAGGCCGCCCGAGCGCAGCACGGAGTCCAGCACCATCGCGGTGAACCCCCACACCAGCATGCCGCGCACCTGGAAGGCGGGCCCGGCGAAGCCGCTGGGGTGGCGCAGGTTGAGCCGGTTGACCGGGTCGACCAGCTCGGCGATCGGGACCCGCTCCACGGAGTCGACCTCGTCGGGTGAGGCCGCGTGCACCGCGGACGGCATGCGCCACCAGCCGACGACCGGGACGACCCGGTTGTGGCTGTGCCAGACGTAGAGCTCGGGCATGGTGCACAGCACGGTCACGCCAGTGGGGTCGAGCCCGGTCTCCTCCTGCGCCTCGCGCAGCGCCGCCTGCACCGGCCCGCCGTCGCCGGGATCGACGCCGCCGCCGGGGAACGCGGGCTGCCCCGCGTGCCTGCGCCCGCGGGTGCTGCGCTGGATCAGCAGCACGTCGGGCCCGAGCGGCCCCTCTCCGAACAGCAGCAGCACCGCCGCCTGGCGTCCGCCTTGCGCGGGCGGTCGCAGACCCGCGGGGACAACGGTGTGTATGGCCTGCGAAGCCAGATTCTCTAGCCAGCGGGGGACTTCGGTCACGCATCCTCCAACACGCGGGGCATCCGGAGACTTCCCCGGCTATGAGAACGGGCCGGACTTGACGAGCTTGGCGGCCTCGTCGGCGTCCGTGGGGCCGGTGCCGTACGAGGGGCACAGCGCGGCGAGCGGGCAGGCGCCGCAGGCGGGCCTGCGCGCGTTGCAGATGCGGCGGCCGTGCCAGATCACCCGGTGGGAGAAGACGGTCCACTCGCGTTTGGGGATCAGCTCGCCCACGATGTGCTCGATCTTGACCGGGTCGGTCTCGTCGGTCCAGCCGAAGCGGCGGACGAGCCGCTGGAAGTGGGTGTCGACGGTCAGGCCCGGGACGCCGAAGGCGTTGCCGAGCACCACGTTGGCCGTCTTGCGGCCCACGCCGGGCAGCTCGACCAGGTCCTTCAGTCTCTTCGGCACCACGCCCCCGTGGCGGTCGCGGACGGCCTGGGCCATGCCGATGATGCTGTTGGTCTTGGCCCGGAAGAAACCGGTGGAGCGGATGATCTCCTCGACGTCCGCGGGATTCGCCGCCGCATAGTCGACTACCGACGGGTATTTCGCGAATAGGGTGGGAGTGACGAGGTTGACGCGTTTGTCCGTACACTGCGCCGAGAGGATCGTCGCGACCAGCAGCTCGAGCGGGTTACCGAAGTCGAGCTCGCAGTGCGCGTCAGGGTAGGTTTCCGCCAGGATCCGATTCATCCGGCGGGCACGACGCACCAGGGCGAGCCGGGACTCAGTTGGCATCCCCTTAGCCTATGCGCAAGGGCCACTTGGGACCTATGCAGTGGGGTGCGTCACAATGGCAGGCAAGGAGGCACAGTGAACACCGATGACGTGCTGGGCAAGGCCCCCCTGTTCGCCGCGCTCGACCGCGAGAGCGCAGCCGCGCTGCGCACGAGCATCACCGAGGTGCAGCTGTCCAAGGGGCAGACGCTCTTCCACGAGAACGAGACAGGCGACCGGCTCTACGTCGTGCTCGAAGGCAAGATCAAGCTTTCGCGCACCTCACCCGACGGCAGGGAGAACCTGCTCAGCGTGCTCGGCCCGAGCGAGATGTTCGGCGAGCTGTCCCTGTTCGACCCCAGGCCGCGCACGGCCACGGCCACGGCGCTGACCGACGTGCGGCTGGCCGGGCTGGGCCACGACGACCTGCGCCCGTGGCTGACCGGCCGCCCCGAGGTGGCGCTCCACCTGCTGCGGGCGCTCGCGCAGCGGCTCCGCCGCACCAACGACGTGCTCGCCGACCTGGTCTTCACCGACGTGCCCGGACGGGTCGCCAAGCAGCTCCTCGACCTCGCCGAGCGGTTCGGCGCCAAGACCGAGGACGGCCTTCGCGTCCACCACGACCTCACCCAGGAGGAGCTGGCCCAGCTCGTCGGCGCCTCGCGCGAGACGGTGAACAAGGCCCTGGCCGACTTCGCCCAGCGCGGCTGGCTGCGCATCGAGGCCAAGGCCGTGGTCATCCTCGACATCGACCGGCTCTACAACCGCTCCAGGTAGTCGAGCTGCGCCCGCACCGACATCTCGGCGGCGGGCCAGAGTGCCTCGTCCACGTCCGCGTAGACGACGCGGACGATCTCTCGCGGGGTTCGCGCTCCTTGCGCCAGCGCCGCCCTGATCTGGTCGAGCCGCTGCCGTCTGTGCGCGATGTAGCCGTCGAGCGCCCCGATCGGGTCGGGGAGCACCGGGCCGTGGCCCGGCAGCAGCGCCCGCGCCTCCAGGCTCTCCGCCACCGCCCTGAGCCGGTCGAGGCTGCGCAGGTAGTCGGCCAGGCCGCCGTCGTCGGCGATGATCGTGGTGCCCCTGCCGAGCACGGTGTCGCCGGTCAGCATCGCCCGGTCCGACGGCAGCCAGAAGCAGAGCGAGTCGAACGAGTGCCCCGGCGTGCCGTACACGTGGATCTCCACGCCTCCGGCGGTGACCACGTCGCCGTCGGCGAGCCCCTCGTCTCCGAGCCTGTGGCGCGGGTCGAGGGCCCGCACCGGCGCGTCGACCAGAGCCGCGAAGCGCTTGGCGCCGCCGCTGTGATCGGGGTGCCCGTGGGTGAGGAGGATCTCGCCGACCCTGCGCTCGCCCAGGTGCTCCCGCACCCGGCGCAGGTGCGCCTCGTCGTCGGGCCCCGGGTCGACGACGACCACCTCGTCCGGCCCGCCGATGACCCAGGTGTTGGTGCCGTCGAGGGTCATGGGCGACGGGTTGGGCGCGAGCAGGTTCTCGGTGTGTTCCGTACGGGAGCCGTCGGGCGTGTCGAGGGGGATGTGCAGGCCGCTCATGCCGTCATCAGCCGCATCTGGCCGTCGATCTCCACGGCCCTCGGGAGGATCGTGACGATCTCCCGTGGAGCCGCCAGCACGGCCTCGACGGTGTCGAAGTCAGACAGCTCGGTCAGAGTCTGGTGGGTCGGCGGCATCAGGAAGATCGCCTTCCGGCGTGCCAGGTCGATCGCCGACACCGGACGCTTCCAGGTCACCTGGTCGGCCTCGCCGCCGACGTCGCGGGTGCGCTGGCCCTCGGGCAGCACGGCGACGAAGAAGCGGGTGTCGAAGCGCAGCGGCTCGATCTCCGGGGTGATCCAGTGGGCCCAGGGCTTGAGCAGGTCGGAGCGGAGCACCAGGCCGCGCCTGGCGAGGAAGTCGGCGAAGGACAGGCTCCTGTCGATGAGCGCGAGGCGGTCGGCCTCCCAGTCGTCGCCGGTGGTGTCGGCCACGACCGAGCCGGGGCCCGGCCCCGCCACGAGGACGCCCGTCTCCTCGAACGTCTCGCGCACGGCGGCGCAGACCAGCCCCCGCGCGACCCTCTCCTCGGCGCCGAAGACCTCGCCCCACTCCTGCGGGGACGGCCCGGCCCAGGCCACGGCCTGGTCGGTGTCGCGCGGATCGACCGAGCCGCCGGGGAAGACGTACGCGCCGGCCGCGAAGGCCATCGTGGCTTTCCGCCTGAGCAGGTACACCTCGGGGCCCCGGCGCCCCCCGCGCAGGATCACCACCGTGGCGGCGTCCCGCGCGGGGACCGGCTCGACGCGTCCGGAGAGGACGTCCCGCGCGCGTTCGACGAGTTCTTCTGGGAGCGGAAGACCAGCCACATGACCTCCTTCTAGAACATCACTCGGTCATGGTGACATATCCGGACTCTCAGGAGACCTCCGCGATCAGCTCCACTTCCACCGGAGCGTCCAGCGGAAGGGCCGCCACGCCGACCGCGCTGCGCGCGTGCTTGCCCGCGTCGCCCAGCACGTCGGCGAGCAGCTCGCTGGCGCCGTTGGCGACCTGCGGCTGCTGGACGAAGGCCGGGTCGCTGGCCACGAAGACCACGACCTTGACGATGCGCTTGACCCGGGCCAGGTCGCCGACCTCGGACTTCAGCGCCGCCAGCGCGTTCAGCGCGCAGATCCGGGCCAGCGCGGCGCCCTCCTCCAGGCTCACGTCCGCGCCGAGCTTGCCGGACTGCGCCAGCTTGCCCTCGACCATCGGCACCTGACCCGAGGTGTAGACGAGGTCGCCGGTGCGGACCGCCGGCACGTAGGCCGCGAGCGGCGCGACCACCTCGGGCAGGGTCAGGTCGAGCTCCGCGAGCTTCTCGTCGGGGGTCACTGCTTCTCCCTCTTGAAGTAGGCGACAAGCTGCTCGGGCGTGGCACCCTGCAGGATCTGGACCAGCTCCCAGCCGTCAGCACCGAAGTTGTCGAGGATCATCTTGGTGTTGTGGATCAGCACGGGGGCCGTGAGATACTCCCATTTCTTCATGAGGGCCAGCGTAGGCCCTGAGACCCGCAGCCTGTGGTGCACCGCTGAACGCGGCGCACCGTAGTGTGAGCAATCTCAAAGGGTGGTTGTCGGCTGACGGCAAATGACCGTTCGGTAGCCTCGAAACGTGGACTCTCGGGACACGGATTGGGACGGCGTGCGACTCCACGTCGTCACCGGCAAGGGCGGCACCGGCAAGACGACGGTCGCCGCCGCCCTCGCTCTGGCGCTCGCCTCGGGCGGCCGCAAGGTACTCCTCGTCGAGGTCGAGGGCCGGCAGGGCATCGCGCAGATCTTCGACAGGCCACCGCTGCCGTACGAGGAGCGCCGCATCGCCGTGGCCCTCGACGGCGGCGACGTGTACGCGCTGGCCATCGATCCCGAAGAGGCCATGCTCGAGTACATGGAGATGTTCTACGGGATGCGCCGGGCGGGTCGCGCGCTGACCAAGATGGGCATCGTCGACTTCGCCACCACCGTCGCCCCCGGCTTTCGCGACGTGCTCGTCACCGGGAAGACCACCGAGGCGGTGCGCAGGCGTGGCAGGAACGGCAAGCGCGTCTACGACGCGGTGGTGCTCGACGCGCCGCCGACCGGCCGCATCACGCGTTTCCTGAACGTCACCCAGGAGGTGGCCGGGCTGGCCAAGGTCGGCCCGATCAAGAATCACTCCGAGTTGGTCAACGGCGTGGTGAAATCTCCGGAAACAGCAGTGCACTTCGTGACCATGCTGGAGGAGATGCCGGTCCAGGAGACGCTCGACGGCGTCGCCGAATTGCGTTCGGCCGGGCTGCCTCCTGGCGGGATTTTCATCAATATGGTGCGCGAATCACTCCTCCCCCAGGCCGTACTTGACACGGCTGTCAAGGGCCGATTCGACGTCGGTGAGCTCGCTCTCGGCCTCAAGGCCGCCGGGCTGGCCGACAACGACGACGCGTCCGCGGCGGCAGAGGCGCTGGCGGAGGAGGTCGTCGAGCACGCGCACCGCACCGCGCTCGAACGCGCGGAGCGCGAGTCGCTGGAGGCGGCGTCGCTGCCCCGCTACGAACTGCCGCTCCTGTCCGACGGCGTCGACCTCGCAGGGCTGTACGAACTGGCAGAGAGCATCCGCAACCAGGGAGCAGCGTGAAGAAGCCCGTCGTCCTCGACATCGACGCGATCCTGGATGACCCCGGCACCAGGATCGTCGTGTGCTGCGGCGCCGGCGGCGTCGGCAAGACCACCACCGCCGCCGCGCTGGGGCTGCGCGCCGCCGAGCGCGGCAGGTGCGCGGTCGTCCTCACCGTCGACCCGGCCCGCCGCCTGGCCCAGTCGATGGGGCTCACCGAGCTCGACAACACGCCCCGGCTGGTCAGCGACAACGTGAACGGGAACGGCGGGCAGCTGTTCGCGATGATGCTCGACATGAAGCGGACCTTCGACGAGATCATCGAAGCGCACGCCGACCCGGAGCGGGCCCGCCAGATCCTGTCGAACCCCTTCTACCAGTCGCTGTCGTCCAGCTTCGCCGGCACGCAGGAGTACATGGCGATGGAGAAGCTGGGCCAGCTGCGCCGCTCCGACGAGTGGGACCTGATCATCGTCGACACCCCGCCGTCGCGCTCCGCCCTCGACTTCCTGGACGCCCCAGAACGCCTCGGACGCTTCCTCGACGGCCGGTTCATCCGCCTGCTCACCGCCCCCGCCAAGGCAGGAGGACGGAGCGCGTTCCGGCTGCTCAACGCCGGGTTCGGGCTCGTTGCGGGCGCGATGACCAAGCTGCTGGGCGCACAGGTGATCAAGGATCTGCAGACGTTCGTGTCGGCGCTCGACGCGGTGTTCGGCGGGTTCAGGCAGCGCGCCGAGATGACGTACCAGCTGCTGCAGGCGCCGGGCACGGCCTTCGTGGTGGTGGCCGCGCCCGAGCGCGACGCGATGCGCGAGGCGTCCTACTTCGTCGAGCGGCTCGCCGAGGAGCGCATGCCACTGGCCGGGCTGGTGGTCAACCGGGTGCACGAGTCGCCCGCGCCGGCGCTCTCAGCCGCCCGCAGCGCCGCCGCGGCCGAGGACCTGGAGTCGCGGGGCGAGCACGAGCTGACCGCCGCCGTGCTGCGGCTGCACACCGGCAGGATGCAGCTCGCCGCCCGCGAGCACCGCGAGCAGGAGCACTTCCTCTCAGCTCACCCCACTGTCCCGGTCACCCGGGTGCGGGCCATGTCGGAGGACGTCCACGACCTGACGGGGCTCCGCAGGATCGGAGAGCTCCTGTCGAGCGCATGACAGTACGGCCGGCGACATCGCCGGCCGTACGTGTCGGGACCTGGTCAGCCCGCGATCAGCTCGTTGGTTCGTTCGTACTCTTCCTTGGCGGACTCGAGTAGCTCACGCCACGAGTCCACATCTGGCCGCCGCCGTAGCAGAGCCCGGCGTTCCCGTTCCGTCATGCCGCCCCATACGCCGAACTCGATGCGGTTGTCCAGCGCATCGGCGAGGCATTCGGTACGGACCGGGCATCCTCGGCAGATCAGCTTCGCCCTGTTCTGCGCGGCCCCCTGGACGAACAGAGCGTCCGGGTCCGCACCTCGACAGGCGGCACGGGAGGTCCAATCCGTGATCCACATTTTTCGACCCCACTCCCCTTAGGTGGTCAGTCGTCATTTGGGGCCGACGGGCGCGGGCGCCGAGCCTCCGTATTCAGTTGCCGCAGAGGAGAACGTACGCAACTACCCGTTCGGGCCGACAGACCCCAGAGGACCAATTTCTCGGCGGGCTCTTGACCGGGAATGACTAGTCACCCCCGCCAGTCAAGGCGAAATGGTGCCTGCCTACCGATAAGGTCACTCTTTCGACGTACTCTTGGTTCTGTGCAAGCTCAGGGTAAAGATCGTTCCTCGCCGGTCGTGAGCGTCGTGCGGCTCATCGTCGCCGGCGCCGCTGCCGGCGTGCTGACGGCGGCCATCGCGTTGCCCGCCGTGGGCGGCGCGGGTGTCACCGCCAAGACCGCGATGGAAGAGATCAATCTCAAGCCGGAGGACCTCGACGAGCCTCCGCTACCCGAGCGCACCGTCCTGCAGGACGGGAACGGCAAGCAGATCGCCCAGTTCTTCTTCGAGAACCGCCAGTCGGTGACCCTCGACAAGGTCGCCCCCATCATGCAGACGGCGCTGATCTCGATCGAGGACTTCCGCTTCTACCAGCACGGCCCGATCGACGTCGAGGGCACCGTGCGCGCCATGGCCAAGAACTTCACCAGCGGCGGCGTCACGCAGGGCGGCTCGTCCATCACCCAGCAGTACGTCAAGCAGGTGCTGCTCAACGCTGCCGAGACCCCAGAGGAGCAGGCCGCGGCCATCGCCCCGACCCTGTCACGCAAGCTCAACGAGCTGCGTTACGCGATGGCGATCGAGAAGAAGTACTCCAAGAACCAGATCCTGGAGAAGTACCTCAACATCGCCTACTTCGGTGCGGGCGCGCACGGCATCCAGGCCGCGTCCAAGCGCTTCTTCGGCAAGCCCGCGTCCGAGCTCAACCTGGTCGAGGCGGCCACGCTGGCGGGCGCCGTGCAGAACCCGAACAGGACCGACCCGAACGTCAGCAAGAAGTCCAGGGACGCGCTGCTGACCCGGCGCAACGTCGTGCTCGACCGGATGGCTCAGCTCCAAAAGATCACTCCGCAGCAGGCCACCGAGGCCAAGGCCAAGAAGCTCGGCTTCAAGGACACCAAGGTGCCCGGCGGCTGTGAGGTCAGCAAGTACCCGTACTTCTGCCTGTACGTCCAGAACGAGATCCTGAACAACGAGGAGTTCGGCAAGACCGCACAGGAACGCCTGAAGCTGCTCCAGCGGGGCGGGCTGACCATCAAGACGACGATCGACCCGAAGATGCAGGAAGCGTCCGAGAAGGCGATCAAGAAGTACGTCAGCTCCAAGGACAAGCCCGTCGCCTCCCAGGCGATGATCGTGCCGGGCACCGGCGAGATCAAGGCGATGGCCGCGTCCCGCGAGTTCGGCAGCAACAAGAAGAAGAACCAGATCAGCTACAACGTCGTCGCCGACGGCAGGCACGGCGGAGGCGGCGGCTTCCAGCAGGGCTCGACGGCCAAGCCGTACACGCTGGCCACGGCGCTGGAAGAGGGGCTGAAGTACAACGACGGCTTCCCGTCGCCCGCCACCTACCAGGCGCCCGGCTACGGCTCCTTCAGGAACTGCAAGAACGAGCGCGTCGGCGACCCGTCGCACACGGTGAGCAACTCCAGCGAGAGCAGCGAGGGGTTCAAGACGCTGCAGACCGGCACCTGGGGCTCCGTCAACACGTTCTTCCTCAAGCTGGAGGAGCGCGTCGGGCTCTGCAAGGTCGTCAAGATGGCCAAGCGCCTCGGGCTCAAGCGGGCCGACGGCGCCAAGCTGGGCGAGTACGAGACGTTCACGCTCGGCATCAACGAGGTCGACCCGGTCACCGTCGCCAACTCCTACGCCGTCTTCGCCTCCCGCGGCAAGTACTGCAAGCCGCTGGTGATCACCCAGATCACCGCCCGCGACGGCAAGACCACCCAGTACAAGCCGAAGTGCTCGCAGGTCATGGAGGAGGAGGTCGCCGACGCGGTCAGCGGCATCCTGTCGGGCGTGTTCACCAAGGGCACCATGCGCGAGGTCGGCGGCATCGGCAGGGACGCCGCCGGCAAGACCGGCACCACCGACGGCTACACCGCCGCCTGGTTCGCCGGCTACACCCCGAACCTGTCCAGCGCCGTCAGCCTCGGCGACCCGCGCGGCGCGTTCGACCACCGGCTGATGGGCGTCACCATCGGCGGGCGGTACTACTCCTACGTGTACGGCGCCTCGATCTCCGGGCCCATCTGGAAGGCGTCCATGCTGCAGGCGCTCAAGGGGGTGGAGCCGGCGTCGTTCACCCCGGTCGACAGCTCCCGCTTCGGCGGCTGCGGCGACGGCTGCGCCCCGAAGAAGCCCGAGAAGAAGAAGGACGACCAGGGCGGCCCCCCTGACCCCAACGACCCGTTCGCCATGTTCAACATGAACGACAACGGCAACCAGAACCATGACCGCGGACGCGGTCACAGGCGGCACTGACCCGTCCGTTCCGGGCAACCAAAGGCCCCCGCCGCTCGTTCGCGGATTCGAGGGGTCGTCGCAACACAGTGATCAATTACTGGCTGCGAGCAGCATAGTGAGACGCTCGGCTGGGGTATCCCAGTCGAGCGTCT
>NZ_JBEPDC010000004.1:0-492878 GCF_040300065.1 Nonomuraea sp. NPDC000554
TCCTCGGTGACGCCGTCGACCGGGACGAACTCCGACGCCTGCCGGTTGCCCAGCGTGATGGTGCCGGTCTTGTCCAGCAGCAGCGTGGACACGTCGCCTGCCGCCTCCACTGCCCGCCCCGACATGGCCAGGACGTTGCGCTGGACGAGCCGGTCCATCCCGGCGATGCCGATGGCCGACAGCAGCGCGCCGATCGTGGTCGGGATCAGGCAGACGATCAGCGAGACCAGCACGATCCCGGTGACGCCGTCGGAGGTGAGCGCGATCGAGTCCGGCACGCCCGGATTGATCGACTTGGAGAAGATCGCCAGCGGCTGCATCGTCGCGGTGGCGACCAGGAAGATGATCGTCAGCGCGGCGAGCAGGATGTTGAGCGCGATCTCGTTCGGCGTCTTCTGCCGGTTGGCACCCTCGACCAGGGCGATCATCCGGTCGATGAAGCTCTCGCCGGGCTTCTGGGTGATCTGGACGATGATCCGGTCCGACAGCACCTTGGTGCCGCCGGTCACCGCGGACCGGTCGCCGCCGGACTCGCGGATCACCGGCGCGGACTCGCCCGTGATGGCCGACTCGTCCACGGAGGCGATGCCCTCCACCACGTCACCGTCGCCGGGGATGATCTCCCCTGCTTCGACGATCACGTAGTCGCCCTGCCGCAGTTCGGGCGCGCCGACCAGGTCCCACGCGTCGGGCTTGTCCCGGTTCTTCAGTCGCCTGGCCTGGGTGTCGGTCTTGGCCTTGCGCAGCGTGGCGGCCTGCGCCTTGCCGCGTCCCTCGGCCACCGCCTCGGCCAGGTTGGCGAAGACCACGGTCAGCCACAGCCACACCACGATGGTCCAGGCGAAGAACGACGGCTGCAGAATCGCGAGGACGGTGGTGAAGACCGCGCCGACCTCCACGATGAACATGACCGGGTTGCGCCACAGCGTGACCGGGTTCAGCTTCTTCAGCGCGTCCGGCAGCGACCTGACCATCTGCCTGGGGTCGAGCAGGCCGCCGCCGACCCTGCCGTTCTTCGGCGCGGACGCCCTGCCCGGCGCTTCGAGCACTGGGGATGACATGTCAGAGCAGTCCTTCTGCGAGAGGGCCGAGCGCGAGCGCCGGGAGGAACGTCAGGGCGACCAGGATGAGCGTCACGCCGACGACCATGCCGACGAACTGCGGTCGGTGGGTGGGCAGCGTGCCCGCGGAGACCGGAACCGGCGACTGCCGGGCCAGCGACCCGGCCAGCGCCAGGACGAGCACGATCGGCAGGAACCGGCCGAACGCCATGCACAGGCCGAGCGTGGTGTTGTGGAAGGGGGTGTTCACGCTGACACCCGCGAACGCGGAGCCGTTGTTGTTCGACGCGCTCGTGTAGGCGTAGAGGATCTCCGACAGCCCGTGCGGCCCGGCGTTCAGGATCGCCGAGCGGCCCGCCTGCGTGGCCATCGCCACGGCGGTGCCGACCAGCACCAGCATCGGGGTGACCAGGAAGTACAGCGAGGCCAGCTTGATCTCGCGGGAGCCGATCTTCTTGCCCAGGTACTCCGGCGTGCGACCGACCATCAGGCCCGCCACGAACACCGTGATCACGGCCAGGATCAGCATGCCGTACAGACCCGCGCCGACGCCGCCCGGCGCGACCTCGCCGAGCAGCATGTTGAAGATCAGCATGCCGCCGCCGATGGCCGTGTAGGAGTCATGGAAGGAGTCGACGGCGCCTGTGGACGTCAACGTGGTGGCGGTGGCGAACGTGCCGGAGTTCGACACCCCGAAGCGGGCCTCCCTGCCCTCCATGGCCTGGCCGATGGCCTGTGGCACGGTGCCGTTCGCGTTCAGCTCCGACCAGTTCGTCACGCCGAGGCTGATGAGGGCGATGATCGCCATGACCGAGACGATCGCGTACCCCTGGCGGTTGTCGCCGACCATCCGGCCGAACGTGCGCGGCATGCAGAACGCGATCACCAGCAGCAGGAAGATGGTCAGCCAGTTGGTCCAGGACGTCGGGTTCTCGAACGGGTGGGCGGAGTTGGCGTTGAAGATGCCGCCGCCGTTGGTGCCCAGGTCCTTGATGGCCTCCTGGCTGGCCGCGGCGGCCGGGGTGAACGTCTGCTCGCCGCCGGTCAGCGTGGCCCAGGTGAAGTGGTCGCCGAAGTTCTGGATGGCACCGCCGGCCACCAGCAGGAGCGCGCCGACGAACGCGATCGGCAGCAGGATGCGGAGCGTGCCGCGGACCAGGTCGACCCAGAAGTTGCCCAGGGTGTCGGACTTCTTGCGGGCGAAGCCGCGCACCAGCGCCATGGCCACCGACATGCCGACGGCCGCCGACACGAAGTTCTGCACGGCCAGGCCCGCGGTCTGCACCACGTGCCCCATGGCGGACTCACCCGAGTACGCCTGCCAGTTGGTGTTGGTGACGAAGCTGACGGCGGTGTTCCAGGCCAGCGCGGGCTCGACGGGCTTCATGCCGAGGCTCAGGAACAGGTGGTCCTGGATCCGTTGCAGGCCGTACAGGAACAGGATCGACAGCACCGAGAACGCCAGCACGCCGCGCGCGTAGACGCCCCAGCGCTGCTCGGTGTCGGGTTTGACGCCGAGCAGCCGGTAGATCACCCGCTCGACGGCGCTGTGCCAGGTGCCGGTGTAGACGCGGTACATGTAGTCGCCCAGCGGCCGGTAGCACAGGGCCAGGGCGACGACGAGGGATCCCATGAACAGGATCCCGGCCAGGGCCGGGGGCATCAGAAGCGCTCCGGGAAGAGCAGGGCCACGACGATGAAGATCACCAAGCCGACGACCACGGCGAGACCGACGGCGTTGACGGCACTCACAGCCGTTCCACCGCGTTGACGACCAGCCCGAGGATCACGAAGACCGCGATCGTCAGGGCGACGAAGATGACGTCTGCCATCCCCACTCCTCAGTTCCGGAAAGGACCACCGGGACAGGTGGTCACAAGGAAAGCAAAGCCCGGAATTTGGGGGATTTTGCACTTCTTGACGGCTTTCATACGCCATGAGGCGGATTGTTGACACGATCCCTACACACAGAGATCGCAGCAGCTCAGCGGCGCATGGAACCGTGCAGCCTCGCGATGAGCTCGGCGGCGTCGCGCAGGTTCTCCTGGAGCGTTCCGCCTGCCTGGCGGAGCCGGTCCGCGATGTCCTGCCGCTCGGCGATCAGCGCGTTGCCCGCGTCCAAGACGGCGGCCGCGCTCTCGCGCTGCCGCGCCTCGGCCTCGTCCCTGGCCCGGTGGATGAGGCTGAGGATGGTCTCGGCCAACTCGGCCGCGCTCATCCGCAGTGCCCGGGGGTCGAGGTCGAGGCCCTGGACGCCCGACAGGCCCGAATACCGCACCGTGACGCGCCTGTCGGGCGACTCGACCTCGACGGTGACCTCCTCGGCACGCAGGTCACGCATGCGGGCAAAGAGGCGGTCCGCATCGGCGGCCAGCTTGTCCGGGTCCAACCCGAGAATCTGCTTGAACTCGTTCATCTCACTCCCACGGAAAGGCATAGGAGCCGTCGTCATCCTGTTCGGGGACGTACCGGCCCGTCACGGTCTGCCGGCCGCTCGCGACGTCGTTGACGGCCTTGGCACCCGCCGCCTGCGCGAAGCCCGCGCGCAGCGGCATCTCACCGCCCAGGCCCTGGGCGGTCAGGTCACGCTCGAACCGGTTCGCGGAGCCCCAGACGAGAAGGGGGCCCTGCGCGAGGGTGCCCGCGGCGAGGTCGCCTACCGTGCTGAAGCCCCCGTCGATCGCCTCGACCAGGATGTCTCCCGCGATCGTGACGCCCAGCGCCCCGGCGGCGACGTGGAGCACGGTGTCCACCCCGGACTCCACCATCTGGTAGACGGCGTACATGTCCGCCAGCACGTTGTGCGCCAGGACGCGGGCGCCCACGAGGCTGATGGGGGTGACGGCCGCGAGGAGCACCCAGGCGGCGATGGCCGCCATCGCCGTGGCCACCAGCCACTGGAACATGACCATCGCGAGCAGGGCGGCAGCCACCACGTAGAGCACGGCGGCGGTGACGCGGGCCCGGATATGGATGCTCGCCAGGTCCCCGAGATAGCGGTCCATCCGGTGCTGGAAGGCCCTGCCGTCCTCGCTCCGCCAGCCCTTTCCGGAGACCCCGCCGACGAGTTCCCCGATGCGACGCCTGGCCTCGCCCACGTCGTCCGCGATCTTGAGCCAGGTTCCGGCGGCGTCGAAGAACGCCTTGGGGTCGTACTGGTGGATGTACATCCTGCCGACGAACGGCCAGCCAAGGGGCACGCCCAGCGCCGACAGCGTCAGCGCCGCACCCGCCCCGACCTCGAGGCTCAGCTTCGCCAGCCGGGCTCCGCCGTCGAGCGTCACACCGTTCTCAGCGTGCTGGCGTGCTCCGCGGCCACCCAGGTGGCGAGGGACGCGCCGAGCCCGTCGTGCACCTGGACCGTGTCCTCAGCCTTGTGCCTGAGCTCCTGGGCGGTGCACGCCTCGACCTCGTTGTAGGCGAGGGCCAGTGAGTAGGTGAAGGAGGTGAACGCCGACTCCGCCACGGTCAGGCCGACGAGGGCAGCGAGCGCGTCGTCGAGCGGCGCGGCCGCGTCCGCGAGCCCGGACCTGATCTCGCGGAGCCGGTCGCGCTCGATCTCGATCTCGTACGGGCTCGCGGGCTCGGGCACCGGGAAGGGCGGCCAGCCGTACTGGTCCTGCTCCATGAACAAATCCCCTTTTTGCGCATTTGTCCATCGACTCTGCCCCATCACGGCACCGGCCGTGATCTTCCTGACGAAGCCACTACGCGAATGCCCCGAACCCTTGCACGTTCTTGACGGGCAAAATGCACATGAGGGTTTACGAACCGTCCTGTACCGTATTGTCCGGTGCGTCGGGAAGTCTGGTCGGCATGTGTGCTCACAGCTGATCAAGGAGACTCCGATGCAGAGCGTGCAGGTCGTGCTGTTCCTTGTGGCGCTGGCCACGGTGGTCGCCACCTTCGCCGACCGCGTCAGCGTGCCCGCGCCCTCCCTCCTGGTCGTCGCCGGGGTGCTGGTCGGTCTGTTCCCGTTCGCGACGGGCATCCACGTCACCCCCGAGATCGTCAGCCTCGTGGTACTCCCCCCGCTGATCTACGCGGCTGGCGAGGAACTGTCCTGGCACGAGCTCAAGCAGGTGGGGCGACCGGTGTCCCTCCTGGCCGTCGGGCTCGTCATGGTCTCAGCCGCTGCCGTGGGGTTGGTCGTCAGTCTGCTGACGCCACTCCCCCTCGCTCTGGGCTTCGTGCTCGGCGCGGTGCTGGCGAGCACCGACCCGGTCGCCGTAACCGCGCTCGGCCGCAGGCTCGCCCTGCCGCCTCGGCTGCAGACCCTGGTGCAGGCCGAGAGCCTCTTCAACGACGCCACCAGCCTCATCCTGTTCCGCATCGCCGTCGGCGCCGCATCGCCTGGATGTTCCCGCTCTCGGTCATCGCACAGTGGCGGGGCGGCCGGCGGCGGCCGTCCTGGCAGGTGCCCGTGGTGGTGTCGTGGGCCGGAGCACGCGGCGTGGTGCCGCTGGCGGCTACGCTGTCGATCCCGCTCACCGACGCGGCCGGGCAGCCGCTCCCCCATCGTGGGCTGCTCATGGTGCTGGCCACCGGGGTCATCGTCATCTCCCTGGTGGTGCAGGGGTTCACCCTGGCACCGCTGGTCCGCCTGTCCGGCCTGGCCGTTCCGGACGGAGACTCCCGGGCCGAGTACGCGTTCGGGCGGCGACGGCTCGCCGAGCACGCGGTGGCCTACCTCGACGAACTGGCCGACGTCGAAGCCGCATCCCCCATCGTGCTCGAACGCGTGCACCACTCCCTCCAGACCCGCCTGGAGCTGGAGCAGGAGCGTGACGGGGAGCCGCACGACCGAGCCGACCCGTACAACCAGATCCGCCGGGACGTGCTGAGGACGCAACGCGAGGCCCTGGCACGGATGTACGCCGAGGGCGAGATCGGCGAGCGCACCCGCCGTCGGCTCCAACGCGTCCTGGACCGCGAGGACCTGCGCTTCACCGACTAGCGAGCCTCACCCGACGTGGACGTGCGGCCTGCGCTCGAGGTCGGGCTCCGCCTTGCGGAGCACCTCGCGGGTGAGAGGAGGCACGTCGCCGCCACCGAAGACGAGGTAGCGCAGCATGGCCACGATCGGGTTGCCCTCGGCCCAGTGGAAGTAGATGTGCGGCGGGCGACCGGTGCGGTCGCGCAGGTAGAGCAGCAGCGCCGCGAGCGAGTTCGGCACGGCCGAGCTCTCGATGCGCAGGATCTTGTGCCCGTACCGCTCCTCGCCCATGACGTGCAGCTCGGTCTCGAACTCCGAGGCGTCGGGCACGGAGACCTCGACGAACATGACCGGCTCGGAGCTGCGCAGCCGATGGTTGATCCACTGCTCGCGCAGCTTGTCGTTGTACTCGCGCTGGTCGCGCTCGTGCGGCTCGTTGGCGATCAGGTGGATCTCGCCGGCCGCCCCGTTGACGAACTCCTCCGCCAGCGGATCAAGACGTACCTCGGTGACGCGCAACTCCGTCGAGCGGGTCGCCCGTGAGATCAGCGACGTGACGATGATGGCCGCGATGAAGAACGAGGCGATCTTGACCCCGTCGGGACGCTCGAAGACGTTGTCCACCAGCGTGTACGCCAGGACCGCCGCGATCAGGCCGAACCCGGCCGTCGCCCCGCGCTGACGCTTCCGGTACGCCGACAGCGTCACCGCGACCGCCGCCGACAGCATCAGCACCAGCACACCGGTGGCGTACGCGCCGCCCTGCGCGTCCACGTCCGCGTCGAAGATGATCGTGATGGCGAACCCGATGACCGAGAAGACCAGCACGAGCGGGCGCACCGCGCCTGTCCACTCCGGCGCCATGCCGTACCGGGGCAGGTAGCGCGGCACCAGGTTGATCAGCCCCGCCATCGCCGAGGCACCGGCGAACCAGAGGATCGCGATCGTGCTGACGTCGTAGGCCGTGCCGAACCAGTCGCCGAGGTAGCCGTGGGCCAGGTAGGCCAGGGCGCGCCCGTTGGCCTTGCCGTCCTCCAGGAACTCCTGGTGGGGGATGAGCACGGTGGTCAGGAAGCTGGTGAAGATCAGAAAGACGCTCATGATCACCGCGGCCGTGGTGAGCAGCCGTCTCGTGCCCTGGATCCGCTGCTGGACGTCGCCCTTGACCACCGGCATCACCGCCACGCCGGTCTCGAACCCGGACATGCCCAGCGCGAGCTTGGGCATCACGAGGAGCGACAGCCCGATCATCGCCAGCGGGCTGCTGTAGTTCACGGTCAGCGCCTGTTTCCAGTCGACGACCAGGTGGGGGGCTTCCAGCAGGTGGACGATCGCGGCGGCCACGACCACCGCGTTCAGCCCGAGGTAGACGAAGACGAGCACGACCGCGATGCCGATCGCCTCGGTGAACCCCATCAGGAACACCCCGCCGAGCAGCGCGAGCAGGACGAGCGTGACCAGCACCCGCTGCCCCTGCAGGAAATCGGGGACGAACGGGTTCTCCAGGATGTGCGCGGTCGCGTCGGCCGCCGACAGCGTCATCGTGATGACGAAGTCGGTGGCCGCGAACCCGAGCAGGGCCAGCACGAAGAACTTGCCCCACCACTGCGGCGCGAGCTTCTCCAGCATCGCGATCGAGCCCTGCCCGTACGGGCTCTCCGCGGCCACCCGCCGGTAGACCGGCAGCGCCCCCAGCAACGTCAGCGCCACCAGGAGCAGCGTGGCCAGCGGCGACAGCAGCCCGGCCGCCAGCGCGGCGATCCCCGGCTGGTAGCCCAGCGTGGAGAAGTAGTCCACACCGGTCAGGCACATCACCCGCCACCATGGGTGCTTCACGTGCGGGCCGTGCTCGATCTGCTTACGGTCGGTCTGCAGGCCCTCCAACAGCCACGATCGCAGCGTCCTTTCCGTCGGCCCTGGCCGCTCCGCCAGCACCATTCCGGCCACCCCCACATCAAGAGCACGTAAAGCCGGATTGCACACTACTCACGGCAAAGGGGCGTTTTGCCTGGTGAGGGCGTCAAGAAAACGTCAATACGATGTGTCGATCACTCACGGAGAGTGAAGCGGCGAGGCCGACCCCCGGGGCGACGGAGGCACGTGAAACAGCCCGCCACCGAACCGGTGACGGGCTGCCGACTCACAGGCCCCTGCGGGCTACCAGTCGCTGTCTCCGCCCTCGTCCTCGTCGCCTTCGAAGATCTCCTCGACGATCTCGCCCGCCACGAGACCGCCCACCACGCCGGCGGCGCCGGCCGCGGCCACCGTCCCCCAGCCAGGTCCGCTGCGGTGCTGCTCGTAGTGCGGCTCGTGGTGGCCGTAGTCGCCGTGGTGGTCGCCGTGGTGGTCGCCGTGGTGGTCGCCGTGGTGGTCGCCGTGGCCGTATCCGGGGTGGCCGTAGCCGCCGTGGGCGTACTGGCTCAGCCCGGCCAGCCACCGGTCGATCTCGCTGGGCCAGTCGGTGCGCAGGGCGTCCTCGTGGCTGACGTGGAAGCGGCCGATGGCGTCGCCGGAGGAGTAGCGGCCCGCGCGCTTGTCGGCCTCCAGGACGACCTCCAGGCCCGACGGGCTCGCCACGAAGGTGAGCTCGACCTCGCCCACGACCCCGGCGTGCCGGCTGGGCGGGTAGAACTCGATCTCCTGGTAGAACGGCAGCTCCTGGTGAACCCCGTACAGGTGCCCGGCCTCCAGGTCGGCGGACTTGAAGTGGAAGCCGAGCTGCAGGAACGCGTCCAGGATGCGCAGCTGCGACGGCAGCGGCTCGACCGCGACCATGTCGAGATCGCCCTTGTCGACGGCCTTGGCGATGGCCAGCTCGGTGCGGACGCCCAGCGCCATGCCCGCCAGCGGCCGGCCGCCGATCTCGCTGATCGGCGTCTCCCACGGCACCGGTACCTGGAAGTCGACGGTGCGGTTCTCGCCCTTGCGCAGCGTGAACGGGCCGGAGACCTGGACGCGGGAGAACTCGCCGAGCCCGCCGTGCTCGCCGTCGCCGTGCTCGATCTCCACCCGTGCGACCAGGCCGAGGGTGATGTGCTCGATCTCGGCGTCGAAGTCCCCGCCGGAGAGCCGGACCTCGCCGGACAGCAGCCCGCCCGGCTGGATCCGCGAGGTGGCCAGGACGGTGTCCACCGAGGGGGCGCCGACGCCGAAAGCACCCAGCATCCGTTTGAAGACCACGGCTTGTTCTCCCTGTCGAAGGTTGTTGTGTCAGCCGCACGCCTAAACGATCAACTCGGGGGCGGGGTTCCGCGCAGCCTGGCCGCCATACCCACGGGGAGGGCCACCGGTGCTAGTCCTGGCCGCTGACCCAGGCGGCGATCTGGACGCGCGAGTTGAACCCGAGCTTGGACAGGATGTGCTCGACGTGCCCCTCGGCGGTCCGCTGGGCGATCACCAGCGCGGCCGCGATCTCCTTGTTGCTCATCCCCTGGGCGACGAGCCTGGCGATCTCCAGCTCCCTGCGGGTCAGCTGCGAGGGCTCCCGCGAGCGCCGCTGATCCGACATCCTGTCGACCATGGCGCACTCGAACGCCTCCTCGTGGCTGAGCCCGGTGCCCCGCTGGATGGAGGCCTCGAACTTCCTGTCGCCGAGCATCTCCCGTGCCGCCGTCTCGCACTCGTCGTGGTACCCGCCGAGGTAGCCGAACAGCGGGCCGCCGAAGGAGCGCCAGATCTCCCGCAGGGCTCCCAACAGGACGGCGGCGCGCTCGCAGTCGCCACTTCCGGCGGCCATCCAGGCCAGCGCCTCGGTGCACAGGGCCTGGCCCAGGCGGTCGTCGAAGGGCTCCTTGAGCCGCATGGCCTGCCGCTCCATCTCGACGCCTCGCCGCGTGTCGCCCTGCCTCCACACCTCGATGCCGAACATCCACAGCGCGTACGACCTGAACCAGTGCTCGCGTTGCGCCTCGCAGATGGTCAGGCACTCCTCGAACAGCGCGACGGCCTCCTCGGAGTTGCCGAGGAGCGAGTGCGCGGTGGCGAGGTAGATCAGCGAGTTCACGATGCCCATCGGGTCGTCGGTCCGGCGGTGACCCTCGAGCGCCTCGCCGAGGAGGGTCAGCGAACCTGTGAGGTCCCGCCTGACCAGGGCCGCGAGGCCGGACACGTACGCGGCTCCCGCCATGACCGCCGGGTCGTCGAACCTGCGGCCCAGCTCGCGGCTCTCGTCCAGCATGGCCGCCGCCACCGCGAAGTCGCTCTGCAGGACGGCGAGCCGCGCGTTGAGGCACAGGGCCCTGGCGCGGGTGAGGGTCGGCTCGGCGTCGATGGCGAGCAGGTGGCCGAGCCGGTTGCGTCCCTCGTGCAGGGAGCCGGCGGCGATCCAGTAGTACCGCAGCGCCGTCGCGATGACCAGGCCGGGCTCGATCTCGCCGGGGGTGGACAGGCAGAAGTCCAGGGCCGTGCGGAGGTTGCCGTGCTCGGCGCGCAGCCGCGCGAACCAGGCCACCTGGTCGGGCCCGTACCAGCCGTGCTGCGCGCGGAGCACGAGGTCCTTGCACCAGTCGCGGTGCCGGCGCCGCACCTCGGTCTCCCTGCCGGACTCGCGCAGCCGGTCGCGTCCGTACTGGCGGATGGTCTCCATCAGCCGGTACCGCACCGACGAGTCATGCTCTTCCCGGACGAGGACGGACTTGTCCACCAAGCCGATCACCAGGCCGGCGATCTCCTCGGGGGTGATGCCGTCGCCGGCGCACACCTGCTCGGCCGCTTCCAGGTCCAGACCGCCGGAGAACACGGACAGCCGCTCCCAGAGCAGGCGCTCGTGCTCGGTGCACAGGGTGTAGCTCCAGTCGATCAGCGCCCGCAGCGTCTGCTGGCGGGGCAGCGCGGCCCGTGACCCCACCGTGAGCAGCCGGAACCGGTCCTCCAGCCGGGTCAGCAGCTGGTCGACGGAGATGGCCCGCAACCGGACGGCCGCCAGCTCGATCGCGAGCGGGATGCCGTCGAGGCCCCGGCAGAGCCGCGCCACGGTCTCCCTGTTGGCGTCGGTGACGGCGAAGCCGGGCAGCACGGCCTTGGCGCGCTCGGCGAGCAGTCGTACCGCGTCCAGTTGCGCGAGCGCATCGGTGGAGAGCATGGCGCTCTCGCGGTCCGGCATCGGCAGTGTGGGCACGGGCATCGTCTGCTCGCCCGGCACGCCGAGCGCCTGCCGGCTGGTCGTCAGGATCCGGAGCTCGGGCGCGGCGCGGACCAGTATCTCCGCCAGGACGGCGCACGCGTCGAGCAGGTGCTCGCAGTTGTCGAGGACCAGGAGCAGCTGCTTGTCGCGCAGGTGGTCGGTGAGAACCTCCATGGTGGGCCGTGCGGAGCGATCATGCATGTCCAGAGTTTCGGCCACCACCTGGGGAAGCAGCTCGGGGTTCTCCAGGGCCGCGAGCTCGACCAGCCACACGCCGTCGCGGAACGCGCGCCGCAGGTCGACCGCGACGCGCAGGGCCAGCCGGGTCTTGCCGACGCCCCCCACGCCGACGAGCGTCACCAGCCTGGAATCGGCCAGCAACCGCTTGACCTCGGCTGTTTCGTGCCGACGCCCCACGAAGCTGGTCAGCTCGGCGGGCAGTCTGCACGTCCTAGCGCTGTTCGATGCCACCTCAGTCATGGATGCTCCACCCGCTCAGCCCTCGGGTCACCAGGTCGTCAGGACTGAGCCGACATAATCCAGATTACGCCCGGACCGATTCCCCCGCGCGTCCCGCGCCGGCGGCCCCGGCGACCGCAGACCAGCCATCCGCCCAGGTCAGGCCGTCACGCCCCCGTGGGAGTGATCCCGAAGCCCTTGTCACGGAACTTAGCAAACTTGATGTGAAAGTAACAGGCATGATAACACGCTCAGCGTCTAGCTCTGACCGGGAGGATCACCCGTATGACGGCGGAAGTCGCTTGCTGTGCACCCCTGCATGGGAGGTTTTGCGCCGGGATTCTTAACGCTGGACAGCGTGAGGATCACATGCCAATGTGAAGGCCGCGTCAACGACACGCTCCCCCTCCGGACCCCTGCCATCCCGCCACGGCGGAGGTCATCACCCCTACTGGAGCCGTCATGCCCCTGCCGCCGGAACTCGCCGAGATCCTGCGCGAACCGCCCCACACGCACTCCCCCGCGGCCATCTGGTGGTGGAGCGGCGAGCCGCTGCGGCGCGACCGGCTGCGCTGGCAGCTCGAACGGTTCGCCGAGGGCGGCGTGTGGAACCTGGTGATCCTCAACCTGGCGCCGTCGGGGCCGATGTTCGGCTCCGACGCCGACGACCCGCCGTTCTTCTCCGAAGCCTGGTGGGCCCTGCTGGAGCAGGTGTGCGCCGACGCCGAGGAGCTCGGGATCTCCCTGTGGTTCTACGACCAGCTCGGCTTCTCGGGCGCCGACATCCAGGCCCGCCTCGTCGACGAGGAGCCCCGCTTCGCCGGCCGGTGGCTGGCCCCCGACGGGTCGGTGACCACCCGCGGCTTCGACTACCTGTCCGCCGAGGCGTGCGCGGCGCTGATCGACCGCGTCCACGGCGAGTTCGAACGCAGGCTCGGGCACCGGCTCGGCGGCGTCATCGCCGGCTCCTTCCAGGACGAGCTGCCCACGATCCCCACCTGGTCGGCCGGCTTCGCCGCGGAGTTCGAGCGGCGCCGCGGCTACGACCTCGTCCCCCACCTGCCGCTGCTGTGGCGGGACGGCGGCGAGGCGGGCCGTGTCCGCCGCGACTACCAGCGCACCCGGGCCGAGCTCGCGGAGGAGGCGTTCTTCCGGCCGCTCGCCGCGTGGCACGACCGCCACGGCCTCCTCAGCGGCTGCGACCAGCAGGACCCGGCCCGCGCCGGGCACCCGGTCGAAGGCGTCCAGCTGTACGCCGACTACGCGCGCACCCACCGCTGGTTCAGCGCGCCCGGCTCCGACCACCACGGCGACGCCCGCGTGCACTCCTCGCTCGCCCACCTGTACGACAGACCGCGCACCTGGATCGAGGCGTTCCACTCCAGCGGATGGGGCGGCACGCTGGAGGAGACGTTCGACTGGCTGCTCCCCTGGCTGCGCGCCGGAGCCACCCTGTACAACCCGCACGCCGTGTACTACACGACCAAGGCCGGGTGGTGGGAGTGGGCGCCGCCGTCCACGGACTGGCGTCAGCCGTACTGGCGGCACCACCGCGTCTTCGCCGACGCCGTCACCCGCCTGTGCGCGGCGCTCTCGCTGGGACGCCACGACTGCGACATCGCGGTCCTCATACCCACGGCGACCGTCCAGTCCGGCACCCGGCTCGACGGCGTGGACGAGGAGGCTTCGCGGGCGCAGCAGGTCTACCGGGAGATCGTGGGCGAGATGGCATGGTTCCGCATGATCCCCGGCACCCTGGACCTCCTCGGCCTCGACGCCGACGTCATCGACGACGACTCCATCCAACGCGCCACCGTCCGGCCCTCCCCGCCCGTTGTCGGGGACCCCCGGCAGGAGGCCGGCGCCAGCGGTCCGACCGCGAACGACATCCGGGCGCGCACGGAATCCACGGACGCCTCCGACGTTCAGGCGCGCCCGGAAACCACGGACGCCTCTGTCACAAGCAGGCAGGCCGCGCACGCGCTCGGGGCCCTGGCACGGCTGGAGGTCGCCGGAGAGTCCTATGCCGCGATCGTGTTGCCTGCGTGTACGACGCTCGACCCGGCGACCGAGCGGGCGCTCGCAGAGTTCGCCGCCGCGGGCGGGCTGGTCGTCGCCGTCGGCGCGCTCCCCGAGGGGCCGCTGCGCGAGCACGTCCGCTTCGCCGCGACTCCAGCGGACCTCGGCCCGCTCCTGTCGCCGCTGCGCCGGGTCGAGGCGCCCGTCCCCCCGCTGGTACGGGAGGTCGACGGGGCCACCCTCGTCTACCTCCAGGCCGCCTTCCCCACCGCGAGCCGCGTATCGGTGGAACGTCCGGACGAACGCGGCGCCGACCAGGGCTGGGACTCGGCCACCATCGACTTCGACCCCGCCCGGTACGCCGCCGAGATGCCGGTAAGGGTGCGCGGCGTCGCGGGAAGCCCGCTGCTGGTGGACCCGTTCGGTGGCGGCGTCCGTGCCCTGGCGTCCACGGTGGACGGCGAGTACACCGAGGTCGTCGTACCGTTCGACGCGGGCCCCGCCGCCCTGCTCGTCTTCACGGGCGAGCAGACGCCCCCCGCGAGTCCGCCGTCCCCGCCGACCCGGGAGCTCGGCCTCAGCACCGGCTGGGACATGGAACTGATCCCCACTCTGGACGACACCTGGGGCGACCTCGGCCACTCCGGGCCGGTGCTCCAGCGCTGGGAGGTCCAGCACCGCGTGGACGGCCACCCGCAATGGCAGCCCGCACACGCGACATTCGGCCCCCATGGCACCTGGCGCGTCACCCCAGGCGAAGGCCCGGTGCGCGCGGGTGAAGGCCCAACGGGCGCGGGTGCGTGGCGGCCCGCGGTGTTCTCCACCTCGCGCGGCATCCGCAAGGACCCGATCCACCGCCTGTTCCTCGGCCCCAAGGGGCACGTGCCCGAGGAGTTCCTCGACTTCGGCCAGGTCCGCGCGGGGCAGGCCGCGTGGTTCAGAGCCGCGCTGACCGTCCCCGACGAAGGGTTCCTCGCGGTCGGCGCCGCGGCGGCCAAGACGGTGCGGGTGGACGGACGCGAGGTCGAGCTGGACGACCGGGGCTACCTGGCGCTGGCACGCCGCCCCCTCCGTCCCGGCACGTACCTGCTGGAGCTCCGCCTGGCGCCCGAGACGGACGGCCGGCTGCGCGCCCACGTCGCCGTCGTGACAGACCCCGGACGGTACCTACGCCCGGAATGGATCGCCGCCCCCGCAGAACCGACCGACCTGACCACCACCCCGGCGGGAACGGCCGAGCCGACCACCGCCCCGGCGGGAACGGCCGAGCTGAGCGCCACGTTCACGCCGAAGGGCACGGTGCTCCAGGTCGCCTCGACGACGGCGTACCAGGTGGCGGTCAACGGCGTGGACCTGGGACGGCAGGGCGGCTTCGACCCGTACGCCGACCAGCGCAAACCCCGGGTGCGCCGCTACGACCTGGCCGGGGTGCTGCGTCCCGGCGAGAACGAGGTGACCGTCCAGGTGGCGGACGCCGCCGAACCGGTCCTGGTCGACGGCTGCGTCACCTCCGGCCCCGGTTGGTGGGCGGTTCGTGACGGCGAGCGCGTCCCGGCAGAGGTGCGCAGGACGCAGCACCACGACCCCGCCGCCCTCCACCTGCCGCGCCGCCCGCACCCCCTGCCCGACACCTCTTGGCTGTCACCGACCACGCTGCCGGAATCCACACCGACCGCCACCGCCCCACCAGGAGACGAACCGACCAGCACCACCTCACCCGGCACCCTGCGAGAAGGCGGACCGACCGGCTCCGTGGTGCTGCCTATCGTGCTGGCTGAGGAGGGGACGGCAGGGCGGGTCGAGTGGCTGCGGTTCGAGGTTCCGCCCGGCGCGACCGCCCTTCGGGTGCCCCTGCGCGGGACGGCCAGGTTGCTGGCAGACGGGACGGCTCTGGCGGAGGGCTCCGGGCTCCTGCGCGTCCCCCTCGACGGGCGGGCCGGCCCCTGGGAGGCGGTGCTTCGGGTGGAGACCGAGGCGGGGCACAGCGGCGGTGCCATCCTCACCGGGCCGATCGAGTTCGAGACCGGTCCGGGCCCGATCGAGCTGGGTGACTGGGAGCGGTCGGGGCTGCCGGAGTACAGCGGCGGCGTCCGCTATCGCAGGATCGTGCACCTCAGCGAACGTCCGGAAAGCAGCCTCCCGGACCCCGGCGAACGCCCAGGAAGCAGCCTCCCGGACCCCGGCGAACGCCCAGGAAGCGGTCTGCTGGACCTCGGACGGGTGCGTGGTACGGCGGGGGTGCGGGTCAACGGCGTGCCCTGCGGCGTCAGGGTGTGCTCGCCGTACCGGTTCGACGTCGGCGCGGCGCTGCGGCCCGGCGAGAACGTCGTCGAGGTCGAGGTGTACGGCACCCTCGCGCCCTACCTGGACGCGACCAGCCCCACCCACTTCGTCTTCCCTGGCCAGCGCGTCACCGGCCTGTCAGGCCCGGCGAGGCTCCTCCTCGGCTAGCCCCGTTTTCCGCGCGTGAGGTTGTTTGAAGATCGCCGGGTTGGTGGCCAACCGACTGACTGGCCCAGGAGCCGTCCGAGCCGTGACCCGTCCGGGCCGTGAGCCGTCCGGGCCGTGAGCCGTCCGGGCCGTGAGCCGTCCGGGCCGTGAGCCAACAATTGTCGGATGGGTTCGACAGGATGGCTGCCATGGTTTCCTATCAGCTGGTCATTGACTGTGCGGCACCCGAGCGGATGGCCCGGTTCTGGGCGGGCGCGCTGCGGTACACGGTGGAGCCGCCGCCGGGTGGATTCGACACGTGGCGGGATTACTGGCGCAGTCTCGGAGTGCCGGAGGACGAGCTGGGCGAGGGGGACGGCAGCGACAGCATCGTCGATCCCGAGGGGTACGGGCCGAGGATCTGGTTTCAGCAGGTGCCTGAGGGCAAGGCGGTCAAGAACCGGTTCCACCTGGATGTGAAGGTGGGCGGCAAGCGGGAGGACGTACCGCTGGAGACCCGGAAAGCGCGGGTGGATGCCGAGGTGGAGCGGCTAGTCCAGGCGGGGGCGTCCGTTGTACGGGTGCTGTCGCAGCCCGGGGTTGATCACTATGCGGTGGCGATGGTGGATCCCGAGGGGAACGAGTTCGACGTGGTGTAGCGCCGTTTCCGCACGTCATCACGGGCTGTCCCCGCGTCTCCGCATCCCCCGCCGCACTTCGGCTTAGGTCCTTATGGAAGTGAGGGAGGCTTAACCCCTGCCTCACCTCGTCGGGATCATCCACGATGGGCTGCTCAGCCGAGGATGAGCGGGAGCTTTGCCGCCAGGTCGCCCAGTGCGGCCTTCTCCGCGTCGGTCGGCGTGCGACGTCCGGTGCCGATCAGCAGCGCGTCCTTGTCGGAGAACGAGGTGGGAAACGGGGCCCCGGCGATCTTCTCCAGCGACGCGCGTGCCGCCGCGAGGGTCTCGGCGGGCGGCTCGGCGGCCGACGGCAGATGCGCGATCAGGTCGAGGTGGTGCAAGGTCCATTCGAGCACGTACACGGACAGGTAGTCACCGACGGTCAGCACCTCGTCGCGGGTGCTGACGCGGACGGCGGGATCGGCGAGTTCGGCGGCGCGGCCCGCGGCGGAACCGACGTCGTCGAGGTGGAACTTGAGCCACCGCGGCTCGCCGTAGGCGGCGGCCAGCCTGGGGATCAGCGCGTCGAGCGGGTCGTCGCCGGTCGGCGGCGTTTCGGCGACCTCCCAGTAGGTGACCGCGTCGCGGGTCGGTTCGGTTTCGGCGGGCGTGACCAGGGTGATCAGGACGTCCTGGGCGTCGATGACCAGGTGGCACACCAGGTCTCGCACGAGCCAGCCGGTACAGCCGGAGGGCCGCTCGAAGTCCTCGTCCGGGAGTTCGGCGACCGCCGTGCGCAACGCCGTCCAAGAGCGTGAGAAGAGATCCACTGCGGCACGGTAATGCCGGACCGGAGCGGCGGACAAGTGTATTTGGACGGTCGGTACGCATACCCGGCCTGGGAACGTCACGGCCCGGCAAGGCTCCTCTTCGGGACCACGGCGTAAGGTCCACGGGCTGGTGTGGATTTGAACGGCACCCCCGTGGTGACCTAGCCTGAACCGCAGAGGGGAGTACTTCCCAAAGCGTCGCTCCGGTCAATACGGACATCTCGATGTGTCCTCGGACGGCCGCCCGCGTCCAGCGGGTGAAGGAGACCTCGAACGAGTTGAGCGCGTTCGAGGAGGTTCCATGCCTGCGGCGACACAGCTTTCCGCAACCACGTCCATCGCCTCGCCGACACTATGGGCGGCCACCGTGGCCGTACTGGTGGCGCTGCTGGCGCTGGACCTGCTGCTGACGCGGCGACCGCACGAGGTGCGCATGCGCGAGGCAGTGAGCTGGTCGGTCTTCTACCTGCTGCTGCCTGTGGGGTTCGGCGCCTGGCTGTGGAGCGCGTTCGGGTCCACCGTGGCGACGGAGTTCTTCACCGGTTTCGTGGTGGAGAAGTCGCTGTCGGTCGACAACCTGTTCGTGTTCATGCTGCTGCTGTCGGCGTTCGCGGTTCCGGCCGCGCTGGCCCGGCAGGTTCTGCTGTACGGCATCATCGGCGCCCTCGTCCTGCGCGCGATCTTCATCGCGCTCGGCGCCGCCGCGCTGAGCAGCGGCACCTGGGCGTTCCTGCTGTTCGGCGCGGTCCTGATCGTCACCGCCGGCAAGGTGCTGAAGGACGCGCTGGGCGGCCACGACCAGGAGGTCGACATCTCCACCATGCGCTCGGTCCGGCTGCTGCGGCGGCTGATCCCGGTTACCGACGGCTACCGTGGCGCGCGCCTGATCGTGCGCGAGCAGGGCGCTCTGGCCGTCACCCCGCTGGCCCTGGCCGTGGTGGCCGTCTTCGCCACCGACATCGTCTTCGCCGTCGACTCGGTCCCCGCGGTCTACGGAGTGACCGAAGATCCGTTCCTCGTCTTCGCCACCAACGCCTTCGCCCTGCTGGGCCTGCGCGCGCTGTACTTCGTGCTGCAGGGCGCACTGACCAAGCTGGGACATCTCAACCACGGGCTCGCCGTCATCCTGGCCTTCATCGGCGTCAAGCTCATCCTGCACTGGGCGCACGGCGTCTGGGCGTGGGTCCCGCAGATCCCCACCCTCGTCTCGCTCGGAGTGATCATCGCGGTGCTGATCACCGTCACGCTCACCAGCCTGTACGCCAACCGCCGCGCCGAACGGCGCACCCTGCCCACCGAGGAGCCCGCCGAGGAGCCCGCCGAGCGACCCGGCGAACGCTGACCCAGCTCACAGGCGGGGCCCGCGCCTGGGCCCCGCTCAAGAAGCACTACTGACCGGCGGTCACCTGGTGGTCCTGCCCGCCTCGTACTGGTCGATCGCGTGTCCCAGCTTCGCCAGCTTCTCGGTGTAGGCGACCGGGTAGACACCGGGCTTCGTGGCCGGCCGGTTCGCGTCGACGTACTGGGTGCCGAGGTTGGTGAACGCGACGACGATGTAGTGGCGGCCCGCCTTGCCGGGCAGCGACCTGACGATGCCCGCGTCCGCGCCGGAATTGCCGACCCATCCGGTCTTGTGCGCGAAGGTGACCTGGGCACTTTCGTTGCACGGGCGCACGTCCTGGCCGAACTTGTTACCGGCGACGGTCACCGCGCCGTCGTCCCCGATCCAGCGGGACGCGACGCGCTGCGGAATGCCTGCCGCCGGGTAGTCGCTGCCGCACCGGTTGGTGGTGGAGAGCATGTCGTTGAACCCCTGCTCGCCGAGCAGGCTCTTGAACACCTGACGGGAGGCGGGGCTCAGCACCGCCTTGGTCACCGGCGTGCCATCGGGAGCGGACCACGCCCTTCCCGGCATCCCGTTGACCAGTGCGAGCAGCTTGGCCGTGTCCAGCGAACTCATCGTGACCGGATTGGACCAGCGTCCGCCGTTGGCGGGATTGGTGCCCTTCACTTGCAACGTCTCAAGCCCCAGGTCCTGGAACGTCTGGTTGAGTTCGTCGATGGCGCCGCGATCGTGCAGCAGCTTGACCAGGGCGCAGGACGCGCTGTTGGACGACGAGGTGATCGAGGCTTCCATGTAGGCCCGGATGGTGTTGCTGGACGCGCCGCCGCACAACGAGCTGACCGCCGTGGGCTGGTAGTCGTAGGTGTCGTCCAGCTTGATCTGGCCCTTGTCCACCAGCCGCAGCACCCCGAAATTGACCATCAGCTTCAGGACGGACGCCGGATACGGCGACATGAAGTCGATGGGCGCGTTCTCCCGGCCGGGAACCACGTCGATGGTGCCCTTGCCCTGGTTGGCGTACCAGCCGGCGTCGTCCCACTGCCGCCACCGCACCTGGGTGGTGTGGAAGTCGCGATCCACCGGCACGACGACCCCATGCGGATACTGCGGGCTCATCAGCACTGTGCCTGAGGAGATGGGCCGCCCGTACCGATCCAGTTCCAGCACCGTCACATCAAGCTGCGGTTGCTGGACGATCGGTTTGGGGTCCACCCCCGCGAGTAGCCGCGCGTAGTCGTTCGCCGTCTTCGCTTCCTTGTCGACCGAAGCGGCGAGCGAGCGCGCCTGCGACGACCCCGGCGGCGCCAGGTCGAGGACGTTCTCGAAGGTAAGCCCGTCCATGGTGCGCTGTAAGAAGTGGGCGACCTCGCCGGCGCTGCCGGACGGCTCGGCCCGCGCCGGCTCGACGGCGAATCCCAGCAGCGCCACCCCCGCGACAAGCCCGGCGACGACCTGCCGACTCATTCGAAATCTTGACATGTTTCTTGATCATAGTCATGCCGAATAGTTCAGCTCGCAATCTTTTCGTCAGAGACGCGGAGGCCGAAAGCCATTTCGCCCGAGAAAGGCGGCGAGTCCTTTTTACGTTTGTGTCGGCCGCTTCTAGGCGAGACCTGCGGGCGCGGCATGCGGGCGCGGCATGCGGGCGCGGCATGCCCGGGTCGACGCTGCGCGGCGCTAGGTGCGGAAGCGGTTGCGGTAGACGGTGGCGCTGAGGCCGAAGTAGCTCTTGAAGCGGCGGGCGAAGTAGCTCTGGTCGGGCCAGCCCACCGCGCGGGCGATCGCCGTGACGGGATCGTCGGTGCGCAGCAGCAGGTCGGACGCGGTTTCGACGCGCAACCGGGCGAGGTAGGCCATCGGGGGCAGCCCGGTCGCCGACTTGAACAGCCGCACCAGGTAGGCAGGGCTGAGCGCGACAACTCTGGCGAGTTCGGCGAGCGTCCAGTCGTGGGCGGGGTCGCCTTCCAGCATGGCCATCACCCGCATGACCGTCGGGTGGGTCACCGTGCCGTTCGCCACCTCGTCCTGCCCGGCGGTGGCGGTGCGGGAGAGCTGGCCGAGGAAGAGGGAGAGCCAGCCGATGACGTCGGCACGGTGCTTGTCGAGGTGGCGGGCGCGCAACCGGTCGAGCGCCTCCAGGTAGCCGACGCACCTGGCCAGCTCACCATCGTCCAAGTGAGTGGTCAGCAGGCCGCGGCGCTGCAACGAGTGAGGCCCGGTCCAGAGGAGGTAGCCGAGCTGCGGGTCCTCGCGCGTCCAGGAGAGTTCGTTGCGGAGCAGGTCGGTGCCGACGCAGCAGTTGTAGAGGACGAGCCCCGCGCACTCCTCGTACCCGTGCCACACTCCCGGACGCAGCAGGACGACGTCCCCTACCTGTAGTCTCCGCCGTCCCGACAGGGAGTGATGCACGGCGGAGCCGGCGACGACGACGGCGATCTCGACGAAGCTGTGCGTGTGCACGGGCTCCTCGCCTTCGTGCGGGTAACGCCGGGCGTAGGCGGGCGAGCCGTCGGCGAAGTAGAGCAGCCCGCGGGACGACCCCAGCGGAGTCCCCGTCACGCCGCAGCCCTAGTGGTCCACATGAGGTCAATTTTGTCCGACTTAAGCGTATTTAGTGCTATCTGTTGGGCCGAGTGGGCTCGGATGATTCCCTCCGTAGCCCCGCACACGGGCGGCCCGAAAGGATGATCGTGTCCAGCCTGACTCCGTACGGTCTCACCTGCGAACTCCTGGAACAGCCCCTCGGGATCGACGAGCGCCGACCGCGTCTGTCCTGGAAGCTCTCCTCGTCCCGCCGGGGCGACGCGCCGACGGCCTACCGGCTGCGGGTGGCGGCACGTCCCGAAGACCTGGACGACCCCGCCCGGCTGCTGTGGGACAGCGGCGTGCGGCAGCCCGAGCTCCCGCACGTGCGCTACGACGGCCCGCCCCTGCAGTCGGGCACCCGCTACCACTGGCGGGTCTCGGTGTGGGACGCGGACGGCTCCCAGGCGGGCGAGGCGACGTCCTGGTTCGAGACGGGCCTGCTGCACACCGACGACTGGCTGGCCGCCTGGATCGGCCTCGATCCCGCGTGCGAGCCGGTCGCCGATCCGCCGCGCGACGACGACCGCACCGACCGGACCCGCCCGCTGCGTCCCTGCCCGCACCTGCGCCGCGCCTTCCGGCTCGACGGCCGCCCCGTGCGCGCCCGGGTCTACGTGAGCGCGCGCGGCCTGTACGAGCTGTCGGTCAACGGCCACCGGGTCGGCGACGACGAGCTGGCCCCCGGCTGGACCGACTACCGCGAGCGCGTCCAGTACCAGGTCCACGACGTCACCGGCCTGCTCCGCGAGGGCGAGAACGTCATCGGCGCCGTCCTGGCCGACGGCTGGTGGAGCGGCTACGTGGGCTTCGACGTCCGGCACCAGGCGCTGCACTACGGGCCCGCCCCGCAGTTCATCGCGCAGCTGGCCGTCGACTTCGCCGACGGCTCCCGGCGCCTGGTGACCACCGACGGAACGTGGCGGACGGGACGGGGACCGATCGTCTACAGCGACCTGCTCATGGGCGAGCTGGTCGACGCCCGCGAGGACGTTCCCGGCTGGAACGCGCCCGGCTTCGACGACCGGGGCTGGGCGCCTGCCGCCGTCCTAGACGGCGACGTCACGTCGCTTACGGCCACCGCGGACCAGCCCGTGCGCGTGGTGGCGGAGCTGCCCGCCGTGTCGGTCGAGCCGCGCGGCGACGGCCGCCACATCGTGGACCTCGGCCAGAACATGGTGGGACGGGTCAGGCTGACCGTCCGCGGGGCCGAGCGGGGCGCCCGCCTCCGGCTGCGGCACGCGGAGATGCTGGACGGCGGGGAGCTGTACCTCGCCAACCTGCGCACCGCCGAGGCCACCGACCAGTACGTGTCGGCCGGCGGGCCGGTCGAGGTGTTCGAGCCGCGCTTCTCCGTCCACGGGTTCCGGTACGTGGAGGTGTCGGGCCATCCAGGGCCGCTCCTGCCCGAGGACGTGACCGGCCGGGTGCTGCAGAGCGCCACCCCGCCCGCGGGCGAGTTCCACTGCTCCGACGAGATGGTGACCCGCCTGCAGTCGAACATCCAGTGGGGCCAACGGGGCAACTTCGTCTCGGTGCCCACCGACTGCCCTCAACGGGACGAGCGGCTCGGCTGGCTCGCCGACGCCCAGGTCTTCCTGCCGACCGCCGCGCGCAACGCCGACGTGTCGGCGTTCTTCGCCCGCTGGATGCGCGACGTCGTGAGCGGCCAGGACGCCGAAGGGGCCTTCCCGGACGTGGCTCCGCAGGTGTGCGTGACGAACCAGGGCGCGCCGGCCTGGGGCGACGCGGGGGTCATCATCCCCTGGCAGCTGTACCGGCTGTACGGGGACGTCCGCGTGCTCGAACGGTCCTACGAGGCGATGGCCGCCTGGGTGGAGCACATCAGGCGGCACAATCCGGACCTGGTCTGGCGGGCGAGGGTCGGCAAGCACTACGGCGACTGGCTGCAGGTGGGCGTGGAGACGCCCAGGGACCTGCTCGCCACCGCCTACTTCGCCCGCAGCGCCCAGCTGACCGGCCTGGCCGCGGGCGTGCTCGGCCGCAAGGACGACGCGACCGCGTACGAGGAGCTGCACCGCTCGATCCGGGAGGCGTTCGTCGCGGCGTTCGTCGAACCGGACGGCCGCGTCGCCGGTGGCACGCAGACCGCCTACCTGCTGGCCCTGGCCTTCGACCTGCTGCCGGAGCAGCTCGTCCCCGCCGCCGTCGAGCACCTGGCGGCGGACGTGGAGGCCCGCGGGCGGCACCTGACGACCGGCTTCGTCGGCGTCTCGCTGCTGTGCCCGGTGCTCACCGAGCACGGCCGCGCGGACCTCGCCTACGCGCTGCTGCACCAGGACGGGTTCCCGTCGTGGTGCTACTCGATCCGGCACGGCGCCACCACCATCTGGGAGCGCTGGGACGGCTGGACCGAGGAGCGCGGGTTCCAGTCCGCCGCCATGAACTCCTTCAACCACTACGCCCTCGGCTCGGTCGGCGACTGGCTCTACGGGCGGGTCGCCGGCATCGACCAGGAACCCGGCTCGGTCGCCTACCGCCGCCTGCTGCTGCGCCCGGCCGTCGGCGGGCGGCTGAGCTGGGCGCGGGCGTACCAGGAGACGCCCTACGGCCGGGTCGCCTCCGGGTGGCGGCTCGGGGAGGGCGACGTCCGGGTGGACGTGTCCGTGCCTCCGGGCGCGACGGCCGTCCTGCACCTCCCGGCCGCCGACGGCGCCGCCGTACGCGAGGGCGACGGTCCGGTGACGGCGGCCGACGGCGTGCGGGTCATCGGCGACGGGCAGGGCGTCCTGGCCGTGGAGCTGGCCTCGGGCGACTACCGCTTCACCGCGCCGGCCCCGCAGGAGACAGCCGGAGCCGACTCCCGGCGCCGGCCGGTCTAGGCTTCGCCCACCTCGGCGACGTCGACGTGGTGGTGCCGGTCGCGCAGCCGCTGGATCGCCTCGGACGAGGCGTGCGAGTCGACCACGATGACGTCGAAGGCGTCGAGCGGTGCGACCCTGTGCAGGGCGACCCGGTCGAGCTTGGTGTGGTCGACCGCGAGGATGCAGCGCGTGCCCGCGGCCAGCATGGCCCGCTTCACCAGCACGATCTCCTGCTCCTGGTGGAAGGCGTGCCGGTCGGAGATCGCCGAGGTGGAGACCACCACCGTGTCGGTGTTCATCGCCTCGACCGCGTCGACGCAGGCGACCCCGAGGAACGAGTCGTGCGTGGGGTAGTACTCGCCGCCGAGCGCCATCAGCCGGATGCCCGGCATCGGGGCGAGCAGCTTGATCGCCTCCAGGAAGTTGGTCACCACGGTCAGCGGCGCCACCTCGCCGAGGTGATGCGCGACGGCGAGCGCGGTCGTGGAGTCGTCGAGGATGACCGAGCTGCCCGGCTCGATCAGGCTCACCACGTGCCGGGCGATCGCCTCCTTCTCCGCGGTCTGGGCGGTCTTGCGGTAGGCGATGTTGCTCTCGAAGATGCTGGACGCCTGCGCGCTGGCCCCGCCGCGGTACTTGCGCACCATGCCCTGGCTCTCCAGCTGGTCCAGGTCGCGGTGGACGGTCATCACGCTCACACCGAACGTCTCGGCGAGCTCGGCCATCGAGACGGAGCCCTGCCGCAGGACGTGCTCGGCCATCGCCTGGCGCCTGGTGGCTCCACTGGCCGCGCGCGGACGCGACTTCACCTGCGGCACTCCCATGCATCGATGACGGCGCACCGTCTGTGAACGCTCATAATCTCTCACACCCTTGACACCCCAGGGAGCGGCTCATAGTCTCCACGCAACATTCACAACTTCACACGTTTCAACGTTAGATTTAACGTACCCCCAAGAGGCACCGCTGTGCTGACATCCCCCGACTCTCGCCGCGCCGCTCTCCCTGACGACTGTCCGACCGGCTTCCGCCCGTCCCTGATTAAAACGTTCGCATTCCCCGCCGCCCGTTGGAGCCTCACCAAGGAGACAGCCCATGTCTGACCTGCGCGACGCCAAGATGAGCCGTGTCCAGTTCTTCCGCATGATGGGCGGACTCGCCGCGGCCGCCGCGGCCACCGCGTGTTCCACCAAGCCGTCGTCCACCACCGCGCAGGGGCAGGCGTCCGCGACCGAGCTGAGGTTCGTGGGCGTGGCCGACCAGAAGACGCCGATGGACGAGATCGTGGCCGCCTACAAGCAGGTCAAGCCGGGCGTCACGGTCAACACCAGCTTCGCGCCGACCGACCAGGTGCAGACCTCCGTGCGCACCCAGCTCGGCGCGGGCAACGCGCCCGACCTGCACGTGGTCTACCCGGGCAACGGCAGCGCCATGTCGATGAACCAGATCGCCAAGGCCGGGCTGCTCGCCGACCTCTCCGACCAGGCGTGGACGAAGACGATCCCGACCGGTTTCAAGCCGGCCTTCCAGTCCGAGGGCAAGACCTACATCTACTCGGCGGGCTCGTCGGTCATCGGCGCCGTCTACAACAAGAAGGCGTTCGAGAAGGCGGGCGTCGACGCGCCGCCGACCACCTGGACCGAGTTCCTGGCGCTCTGCGACAAGCTGAAGAAGGCCGGTGTCACACCGATCGCGCTGGGCGCGCAGACCCCGTGGGTCACCCAGCTCATCACGTACGCGCTCGTGCCCTCCACCGTCTACGCCAAGGACCCGTCCTTCGACGACAAGCAGCTCGCCGGGCAGGCGAGCTTCGCCCAGTCGGGCTGGCGGCAGGCCATGGAGATGTACCTGGAACTGCAGAAGCGCGGCTTCTTCAACGACAACCCGAACGGCACCACGTTCGAGCAGCAGACCTCCATGGTGGCCACCGGGAAGGCGGCCATGGCGATCCAGGTGTCGGCGGTCCTGCCGGACTTCCGCAAGGCGGCGTCCAGCCCCGACGACCTGTCGATGTTCCCCGTGCCCGGCGCCGACAGCGCCGACCAGGTCTGGATCCCCGCCGGGGTGGTGGTCGGCCTCGGGGCCGGCGCCAAGGGCAGGAACGTGGGCGAGGCCAAGGCGTTCATCGACTTCCTGGGCAAGCAGGAGAACATCAACCGCTGGGCCAAGGCGATCTCGGCCATCCCGCTCACCCAGGACAGCGCCTCCACCATCGACCCCGCGGTGCAGTCGTTCCTGCCGTTCACCAAGGACCGGGCGGTGCCGTTCATGGACCAGCGCTGGCCGAACGCCGAGGTGCAGCCGGTCCACTTCGCCGTCGTCCAGGAGCTGCTCGCCGGCAAGATCAAGGTGGACGAGGCCCTGAAGAAGATGGACGAGGCCTACGCCAAGTGACCGCATCCACCACCTTGAGGCGATTCAGCTCGCTGTCGCCCTCATGGCTCTTCGCGCTTCCCGCCCTGCTGGTCTACGCGGCGGTCGTGCTCTACCCGAGCGTCGCCGGCATGCTGTACGCGTTCACCGACTGGAGCGGCATCGGCGAGGACAGGTCCTTCGTCGGCCTGTCGAACCTGGCCGCGCTCCTCGACGACGAGCAGGCGATGGGCTCGATCGGCAACACGCTGCTGCTGACCGTGGCGATCGTCGTCGTGCAGAACGGCGTGGGGCTGCTGCTCGCGCTCGGCGTGCACGCCAGGCTGAAGAGCAGGGCGGTGCTGCGGGCCGTCTTCTTCGCGCCCGTCGTCGTCAGCCCCGTCATGGTCGCCTTCCTGTGGAAGTACGTCTACACCCCCGACCCGTCCGCGGGGCTCAACGGGCTGCTCGGGCTGAACGTCGACTGGCTCGGCAACCCCTCGGTCGCCCTGTGGTCGATCGCGGGCATGGTGGTCTGGCAGTACGCCGGCTACTCCATGGTCATCTTCCTGGCGGGCCTGGAGGGCGTGCCGCGCGAACTGCACGAGGCCGCGATGATCGACGGCGCGGGAACGTTGCAGCGCTTCAGGTACGTCACCTGGCCGCTGCTCGCCCCGGCCCTGACGATCAACCTGATGCTCTCCACGATCGGCGGGCTCAAGCTGTTCGACCAGGTCTTCGCGGCGACCAACGGCGGCCCCGGCTACGCCACCGAGACCCTCTCGACCGTGCTGTACAAGCAGGCGTTCGTGTTCGGCAAGTTCGGTTACAGCACGGCCATCGCGCTGGTGCTCGCCCTGTTCGTGGCGGCGGTGTCGCTCGTGCAGGTCTACTATCTCCGCAGGCGGGAGGTCGCCCAGTGAAACGGACGTTCCTGCTGGAGATCGTCATGATCGCGGTCGCCGTGGCGTTCCTCTTCCCGGTATACGCGCTGATCACGCTCTCGCTGAAGGACCCGGCGCAGATCTCGCAGACCCCGCTCGCGCTGCCGGCGCCGCCCTCGCTCGACAACTACGCCAAGGCGTGGACTGCCGCGTCGCTCGGGCCGTCGCTGGTGAACAGCACGGTGATCACCGTGGTCAGCCTCGTCGCGCTGATCGCCCTCGGCTCCTTCGCGGCCTACTACCTGGCCAGGGCCAAGAGCCGGCTCGGCTACGGGCTCTACGTGCTGTTCCTGCTCGGCATCGTGCTGCCCTTCCAGCTCGGCATGATCCCGCTCTACCAGCTGGTGACCGACCTCGGCCTGATCGGCTCCCACGCCGGAATGATCATCTTCTACACGGGGATCCAGCTGCCGTTCACCGTCTTCCTCTACACCGGGTTCATCCGCGCGCTGCCCCGCGAGTACGCCAGCGCCGCGCAGATCGACGGCGCCTCCCACCTCGTCGCCTTCACCAAGGTCGTCTTCCCGCTGCTGCGGCCGATCACCGGCACGGTCCTGATCCTCAACGCCGTGTTCATCTGGAACGACTTCTTCACGCCCCTGCTCTACCTGGGCGGGTCCGGGTACGAGACGATCCCGGTCAGCGTCTTCGCCTTCGTCGGCCAGTACGTCTCCGACCACGGCCTCGTCTTCGCCGGGCTGGTGCTCGGGTCGCTGCCGATCGTCCTCGCCTTCCTGCTGCTCCAGCGCTACGTGATCAAGGGCTTCTCCAGCGGCCTCAAGGGCTGACCCGCTCGCGCGCGCAGTGTCTGAGAGCTGATCGGCGTGCCGTCCGCTGAGAAACGCTGTGCCGGCGGATCGGCCGGTCTGGACGGGATGTTGCAACCTTTGCTGGTTCACGCGCATCGAATCGGAGGGATAGGACAGTGACTTGTAAGCATATTGACGGTTCGTCCTGACATGCTCACCTCTCGTCCGCGGGCGGCGAGACGCTGGCGGGGGGACCGGGGAGGACAGCAGTTGCACGACGATCTTCGTCTGCTGGAGGCCGAGACTCTGCAGCAGAGACTGGAGCGCCGATTGGCGCAGTGGTCAGCGCGTGCGGGGATTGTCGTGGAGGTGTGGGCCCTACCCAGGGGCGAGCTTCCCGACCTCGTCGCCCGCAGCCTGGACGCGACGGTGTCCGAGGCACTGGCCAACATCGAGCGGCACAGCCGTGCCCGTACGGTCGCGATCGCCGTCACGGTGGGAGAGAGCGGCCTGCGGCTGACGGTCAGCGATGACGGACGCGGCTTCCCCTCAGGAACGACCGGTCGGGGACTGAGCGCGATGAAGGAGTACTTCGCCGGAATCGGCGGGGCCCTCACGGTCAACGGCGTGCCCGGCGCGGGGACCACCGTCAGCGGGACGGTCCCGCCCGGAGCGCTCGCGCCGCCCGCCGTCGAACTCCCCAGCTAGTCACTGCGGCCGGCGTGGCTCTCATGGCCGCTGAACGCCCGCCGTACCGCTGACCGATGCTCGACGGAGCCGCAGGGCCGCGACCACCAGCAGGACCACCGCGCCTACGGTGAAGATGGCGTTGCTGGCCAGGTCTACCGGAAGGCTGGGCGGCGGGTTTCCAGGGAGCGGGATGGCTCTCCACGGGAAGGAGTGCCAGGCGAAGGTCAGCATGGCGCCGCCGGCGAGCGCCAGCCGGTGGGCCTGCGACCAGCCGGCGCGGCGTGACCAGCGGACCAGCACGGTGGCGGCGGTGACGAACAGCGCCAGATAGAGGAGCACGCTGAGCCACGCCGGGAGGGGGATCGCCTCCCCCAGCCAGGGCGACAGGCCAGTGGGGTCGACCGCGTACAGCAGGACGAAGACGGTGCCGGCGATCAGGGCGAAGGTGCCGGCGACCCACGGGCCGGGGGCGCGGCCGGGCAGGGGAGTGGCGTCGGTGCTGCGCCTGGGGAGGCGGAGGCCGACGACGATGATCGCGGCGATGGCGACTCCGGCGCCGATGAGCTGGGGCGCGGAGGCGAAGTCGGTGAGGACGATGGCGGAGATGGCGCCGCCCAGGACCATGACCCCGTACAGCACGCTTGTGACCGTGAAGCCGATCTTGCCCAGCCACGGTGCGGTGCGCCGCGAGCCGGCGAGGGTCTCCGCGACCGCGATCGGGACGCTGATGCTGAACACCGTGTGTACGCCCACCATGAACATCGTCCACGGCCCGGCCAGGCCGAGCGCGGGGATGAAGCCGTAGTCGAGGATACGGAAGCCGGACCAGTTCGGGTTCCAGAGTGTCTGGGTGACGAAGGCCTCCTCGATCATGCCGTAGGCCAGCGCGAAGATCATCATGGTGGGCCAGCCGCGTCCGGTGCGGCGGGCGAACTCGCGGATGAGGAGGGCGCCGCAGCCGTACAGGGGGATCAGGGCGAGCAGGTTGCCGAGGTCGGTGATCGGCATGTTGCCCATCAGGTATTCGCCCGTCAGCGGTGCCAGGAAGAGCAGCCAGATGGCGGGTGCCAGGCGAGGAAGTAAGGCTCCTTGGGTCATGGCTCTTGGATATCACCACTCGGTGCAAACTTACAACCGTGTAAAAATATTCTGGTGTAAGGTCACACCCTATGGAGGAGACACGGCGCGAACGCAAGAAGCGGCAGACCAGGCAACTGCTCATCCGCGCGGCCGTCCGGCTGTTCGCCGAGCAGGGCTACGAGGAGACCACCGGCGCGCAGATCGCCGCCGCGGCGGACGTGTCCACCAAGACGTTCTTCAACTACTTCCCGAGCAAGGAGGACGTGCTGTTCGCCGAGGTCGAGCAGTACTACGGGCTGGCGCTGGAGGTGATCGCCGACCGCGCGCCGGACGACACGGTGCCGCAGGTGCTGCGCAGGACCTACGACCGGGTCATCGCCGACTACTTCCGCCAAGGGCCGGGGGCCGAGGACCCGGAGCTGGCGGAGGTCTACCAGAGGTTGCTCGCGACCGTTCCCGCGGTGCAGGCCAAGGCCTTGCTCATAACGTTCGACGCGCAGCGCCGGATCACCGGCGCGTTGCTGGAGGCCTTCCCCGACAGGCTGGACCCCATCAGCGCCGCGTCGGCGACCGGCGCGTTCATGGGCGCGGTGCAGGCGGCCGGGATGGCCAGCCTGGAGACGTACGGCGAGTCGGAGCAGGACTATCTGGCCTCGACCCGGCGGGCCGTGGACATCGCGATGCGCGGCCTGGAATCGCTGTGATGGATCACGTGTGCCTAGTGGCCGATCTTGATGACGGCCTTCCTCCCCTGGACTGCCACCACTTCGAAGGTGATGTCGTCGATGGAGCTGGGCCCTCCTTGGTCCGGTGTCTGCTCTGACAGGGTCAGCCGCATACCGCTGCCGGTGACGCTGTTGAAGGTGACCGATCCGTCCTCGACGGTGACCTCGACCGGCGCCAGGCCCCACGTGCCGTCCAGCGTGATGCTCTGCCCGTCGGAGACGAGGACCTCGCAGGTCGCGTCGCGGCACGCCCGGAGCCTCCCGCCGTCCTTCGCTCGCGGCAGGTGCGTCGCCTGCGGAGAAGCGGTCACCGACGGTGAGGGCGTCGCCCGCGGAGAGGAAGTCTCCGACGGTGAGGGCGTCGCCTCTGGAGAGACCGCGGCTGGAGCCGTCTTCGGGGCGGCCGTCCCCTCAGTCCCGGAACCGCAGCCGGTGAGCAGCGCGCACAGGGCCACCGCGCCCACCAGAGACACCCTCTTGCCTGGTTCACCTGGCACGTCTTCTCCGTGTCCTCTCAACAGGGTCCTCTCAGCGAGGTCCTCTCAGCGAAGTCAGGAGCAGTGTCGCGTCGGGTTCTCGGGACGGGTCCCGAATCCCCTGGTGAACGTGCGTCATCTTTTGGGCCATAGTTCGCATACGCCCCCCAAAGCACGGCCCAAGAGCGGGCCGCGAACCCCGGCCGGTGGCGTGGCCTGGGGCCGGTGGCGCTCATGTCCGGGCCAGATCCAGCGAAGCGCGCGAAATACCACATAGGTGATTTAGCGGCACACCAAGGGTTAGCGTGGTACATAGCCTCCCGGCGACTGACGTTCGGTGTGTCCGACAGACGACGGAGGAAGCCATGTACGACTACCCGCAGATCGCGGACCACGGCATGGTCGGGGACCTTCAGACGGCCGCACTCGTCTCCGACACGGGCACGATCGACTGGTGGTGCACGCCCCGGTTCGACTCTCCGAGCCTCTTCGCCTCCATCCTCGACAGCGAGCGCGGCGGATACTGCCGGTTGGCCGCCGACCTGGACGGCACCGCCGGAGCGACCATCCGGCAGCTCTACCTGGCTGACACCGCCGTCCTCGTCACCCGGTTCATGGCTCCGGGCGGGGTGGGTGAGGTCGCCGACTTCATGGAGCCGGCCCCCTCCGCCACGCCCTCCAGCCGGCATCGCCTGGTGCGGGTCGCCCGCGTGGTCCGCGGCAGCCTGCCCTTCACCCTCGTCTGCCGTCCCCGTTTCGACTACGGACGGGCGCCGCACACCCTCACCCTCCTCGACGACGGATCAGCCCTCTTCCACGGCCCCGGCACGGACCTCCATGTGCAGGCCAGCGCCCCGCTCACCCTGCATCCGGACGGTGGCGACGTCACCGCCCGCTTCACCCTCCAGGCCGGCGAGGTAGCCGCCGTCACGCTGACCAGCGACATCAGCGACCACCACAGCACCCGCCCGCTGACCCGCGACGAGGTGCGCGACAGCATCGAAGCCTGCCGCTCCTTCTGGCACAACTGGGTGCGAACGTCCAGCTACCGCGGCCGCTGGTACGAGATGGTGCACCGCTCCGCGATCACCCTCAAACTGCTCACGTACGCGCCCACCGGCGCGCCGATCGCCGCCGCCACCATGGGCCTGCCCGAGCAGATCGGCGGCGAGCGCAACTGGGACTACCGATACACGTGGATCCGCGACGCCTCCCTGTCCGTGAGGGTCCTGATCGACCTCGGCTTCGTCGAGGAGGCCCAGGCCTTCCGGCTCTGGCTGCGCGATCGCCTCGACGCCGGCAGCAGCGAGTCGGGCGAGCCGCTGCAGATCATGTACCGGGTCGACGGAGACCCCCACCTGACCGAGGAGGTCCTCGACCACCTGGAGGGATACCAGAAGTCCGCGCCGGTCCGGGTCGGCAACGCCGCCGCCGACCAGATCCAGCTCGACATCTACGGCGAGGCCGCCGACGCCCTGGCCCAGGCCCAGGACATCGGGGGCGTCCGTGGCTGGCAGTCCTTCGCCGGCGTCCTCGACTGGCTGGCGGGCAGCTGGGACCGTCCCGACGAGGGCGTCTGGGAGACCCGCGGCGGACGCCAGGACTTCACCTACAGCCGCCTGATGACCTGGGTCGCCTTCGACCGCGGCATCCGCATGGCCACCGCGTACTCGCGCCCCGCCGACCACGCCCGCTGGATGGGAGCCCGCGACGCCGTCTTCAACCAGATCATCGAGCGCGGCTGGAACCCGAAGCAGGAGGCGTTCGTCCAGCACTACGACACCGACGTCCTGGACGCCTCGCTCCTGCTCATGCCCCGCGTCGGGTTCGTCGCCCCGCGGGACCCCGCCTGGCTGAGCACCCTCGACGCCATGGACCGGGAGCTGGTCAGCGACAGCCTCGTCTACCGCTACAACCCCACCGCCTCTCCGGACGGGCTCCGCGGCTCCGAGGGCACCTTCAACCTGTGCAGCTTCTTCTACGTCGAGGCCCTGGCCCGCGCCGGACGGCTGCACCAGGCCCGGTACGCCTTCGACAAGATGCTCACCTACGCCAACCACGTCGGCCTGTTCGCCGAGGAGATCGGCCCGTCGGGTGAGCAGCTCGGCAACTTCCCGCAGGCTTTCACCCACCTGGCGCTCATCGGCGCGGCCCTCGCCCTCGACGAGGAGCTCGACCGCGCCGGAAGGTAGGCCGGGCAGATGACCAGCACTCCGACAACCACAGGCTCGGCCGCCGCGTCACGGAGACTCCTGGCGCCGCTCGCCCTTGCCCAGTTCATCTGCAGCTTCGCGGGCTCGAACATGAACGTGATGATCAACGACATCAGCAGAGACCTGGACACGACCGTGAAGGGCGTGCAGATCACGATCACCCTGTTCTTGCTGATCATGGCGATCCTCATGATTCCCGGCAGCAAGCTGACCGACCGATGGGGTCGCAAGCGGTGCTTTCTGGCAGGCCTCACGCTGTACGGAATCGGCGCCCTGGTCAGCACGGTTTCACCCGGTCTAGGAGTGCTGATCCTCGGCAACTCGGTGCTGGAGGGCGTGGGCACGGCGCTGCTGATTCCGCCCGTCTACATCCTCACGACGATGGCGTTCAGCGATCTCCCGTCGCGCGCCCGCGCCTTCGGCATGATCAGCGGGATGGGAGGCGTCGGCGCCGCGGCGGGCCCGCTGCTCGGGGGCCTGATCACGACGGCGATCAGCTGGCGGGCCGCGTTCGTCTTCCAGGCCGTGATCGTCGCGACGATCATCTTTCTCAGCCGTCGGCTCGTCGATCCCGTGCCACCGGATCCGACGCGGCCCTTCGACACGGTCGGGGCGATCCTGTCGGCGGTCGGCATGTTCTGCGTGGTCTTCGGGATCCTGCAGGCCGGTCACCACGCCGTCCTGATGGCGGCGTTCCTCGCGATCGGAGCCATTTTCCTGGTCTGGTTCCTCCTGTACATCCGCGCCCGGGAGCGCGCGGGGAAGGAGCCGCTGCTGTCGACCGGACTGTTCAGGAACCGCACGTCCAACCTGGGCCTGGTCACTCAGAACATCCAGTGGCTGCTGCTCATGGGGACGTCGTTCGTCGTCGCCGTCTTCCTCCAGACCGCTCGCGGATACAACGCGATCGAGACGGGGCTCATCTTCACCGCGGCGACCGTCGGCGTCCTGGTGTCGTCGCTGGCCGCGGGACGACTCGCCAAGAGGCGTTCCCAGAAAACCCTGATCCTGGGGGGCTTCATCGTGACCCTGGCCGGGATCGGAGTGCTGCTCGCCCTGGTCAAGGCGTCGTCGAGGGTCGTCGCCTTCACCCCCGGGCTGTTGCTGATCGGCCTGGGCCTGGGAGTGATGCTGACCCCCTCGGTCAACATCGTGCAGTCGAGCTTCCCCGAGAAACTGCAGGGCGAGATATCCGGGCTGTCGCGCAGCATCTCCAATCTCGGCTCGTCGTTCGGCACGGCGATCGCCGGGACGATTCTCGTCTCCAATCTGGCCACGGGAAACCGGTCCTACGCCCTCGCGATGATCGCCCTGGCCGCCTTCGCCCTGATCGGCCTCGCCGCCGCCCAGCGCCTCCCCGCCAACCCCGAGCAGCCTTCCGAGCCCGCACCCGACGTGGGCCATCCGGAGTCTCCCGGCCCGCCCCCGCCGCGACCAGGCTGATCGCCTGTTTCCGGGCGTTCGAGACCCATAACGTGCTCCCCCAGAAGCTGGTCATCGGCAAGTTCCCAAGCAGTGGCCGCACCGCGCGCGCGGGGGCGTGAGGTGTGCACCCGACGATCCGTCAGCGGGACGGGGACACCAGGCCCGACTCGTAGGCGACGATGACGAGCTGGACCCGGTCGCGGGCGCCGAGCTTGGTGAGCAGGCTCCCCACGTGCGCCTTGGCGGTGCCCGCGCTGATGTGCAGCTGGGCCGCGATCTCGCCGTTGGACAGGCCGCGCCCGACGAGGGTCAGCACCTCGCGTTCCCGTCCGGTGACGCCGGCGAGCTCCCGCCGCTGCGGGACGGGCTCGGGACGGCCGGCGAACTCCTCGATGAGGCGGCGGGTGACGCTCGGCGCGATCAGGGCGTCACCGGCGGCGACCACGTGGACGGCCGCGAGGATGTCGTCGAGCGCCATGTCCTTGACGAGGAACCCGCTCGCGCCGGCGCGCAGTGCGGCGTAGACGTTGTCGTCGTCGTCGAAGGTGGTGAGGATGACGACGCGGGCCGCCGGGGAGCCGGCTGTGATCACCTGGGTGGCCTCGATGCCGTCCATGCCGGGCATGCGGATGTCCATCAGCACCACGTCGGGGCGGAGCTCTCTGGCCAGCTGGATCGCCTGGGTGCCGGTTCCGGCCTCGCCGACGACGTCGACGTCCGGGCTGCCGGCGATGACCATGCGCAGCCCGGCGCGTACCAGCGGCTGGTCGTCGGCGAGGACGACGCGGACGGTCATCGTGCCTCCGCCGGCACCGGCAGCCGCGCGGCGACGCGGAAGCCGCCTTCGGGCCGCGGCCCAGCGGTGAAGTCGCCGTCCAGCAGGGCGACCCGTTCCCGCATGCCGGAAATGCCGTACCCGCCCCCATCCGCACCACCGCCACCGCCGCGCCCGACCCCTTCTGCGGTTCCGCCGCGCCCTGCCCCCTCTGCGGTACCACCTCGCCCGTCGTCGAGGACCTCGATGCGTAGTTCGTCGGCTCGGTAGTCGAGCGACACCTGGCAGTGGCGGGTGCCCGCGTGGCGCACCACGTTGGTCACCGACTCCTGGATGATGCGGAAGGCGGACTGGTCGATGGCGGCGGGCAGCGAGCACCGTTCTCCCCGTCGGCGCACGTCAACGCGGACACCGGCGGCCGTCGTCGTCGCGGCCAGCCGGTCGAGGCCGGCCAGCCCCGGCTCCACCGGCCCGGATTCGGTCTGGCGGAGCACCCCGAGCACCTGCCGCAGCCCCTTGAGCGTCTCCCGGCTGGTGGACTCGATGGCGCTGAGCGCGTCGCGCGCCTGCGCCGGTTGGGCGTCGATCACCCGGCGGCCCGCGCCAGCCTGGATCGCGATGATGCCGATGCTGTGGGCGACCATGTCGTGCAGTTCGCGGGCGATGCGCAGCCGCTCGGCCGTGACCGCCTGGACGGCCGCCTGCGCGCGCAGGGCCTCGTCGTACTCGCGCCGCTGGCGGATCGACGTCCCGGCCATCCAGGCGACCAGGACGGTCAGGCCGAGCAGGACCGCCAGGGCGATGAACCCCGGAGCCAGCGCGTTGCCCCCGCTGAGGTAGAGGCCCACCTGCCCGGCCGTCTCCTGGACGGCCAGCGTGACGGCCGCCGCGACGATGCCGGCGCGGCGGGACCGCGTGGCCGTGACGAAGCAGACCAGGACGTCCGCCGCCAGGTAGACCGGCCAGATCTGCTCGGCGCTCCCTCGCAGCACGATGACCGCGGCCACTTCGGCCAGCAGCACCGCCAGAACCGGCGACGGCCACAGCCGCGCCCACCCGAGAGGCGCCGCCATCGCGACGGCCACCACCGCGCGCGCCATGCCCTCCAGGGGAGGGCGCGCATGCGGCCGGACCGGCGCCGGACCGTGCGCCATCGTGGCGTACAGCACCAGCGCGAACCCGGCCACGGCGCACCACGTGAGCACCGTCCACGCGCCCGGCGGCAGCCGTTGCAGCAGGGGAGGCCGGGGCGTGTTCTCGTGCACGGGTCGATGGTAGCCAGCCGTTTCCCCGCCGGGCATCGGCCCACAGGCGTACGCCCGCAGGCCACCCCCGGGCCTCGGAATCCGGCCGACAGCCAGATGCCGGACGGGCCTGGCCTGCGAAATCGTTGGCCGGGTGATCGAAGTCAACGGACTGACCAAGCGCTACGGCGACGTCCTGGCCGTGAACGACCTGACGTTCACGGTGCGACCCGGGCACGTCACGGGGTTCCTCGGCCCGAACGGCGCCGGCAAGAGCACCACGCTGCGCATGATCCTCGGCCTGAACGAGCCCACCAGCGGGTGCGCCACCGTCGACGGGCAGCCGTTCAGGCGCCGCAGTGCCGGGCTGCGCCACGTCGGCGCGCTGCTCGACGCCGACGACGTGCACGGCGGCCGCAGCGCCGCGGCGCATCTGACCGCGTTGGCGCGGAGCAACGGCCTGCCCCGCCGCCGGGTGGACGAGGTCCTGCGGGAGGTCGGGCTGGCCGGCGTGGCACGGCGCCGCGTCGGCGGGTTCTCACTCGGCATGCGCCAGCGGCTCGGCATCGCGACCGCCCTGCTGGGCGACCCGCCCGTGCTGCTGTTCGACGAGCCGGTCAACGGCCTGGACCCCGAAGGCGTGCGCTGGGTGCGCGGCCTGTTCCAGCGGCTGGCCGCCGAGGGCAGGACGGTGCTGGTCTCCAGCCATCTGATGAGCGAGATGGAGAACACCGCCGATCGCCTCGTCGTCATCGGCCGCGGCGAGCTCATCGCGGACGAGAGCGTCGCCGAGTTCGCGGCCCGCGGCGCCCGCGCCCGCGTCACGGTCCGCACTCCCGACACCGCCGAGCTGGCGTCCGTGCTGACCCTGGCGGGCGCGTCCGTACGTCCGGACGGCAGTGACGCGCTCACGGTGACCGGGCTGAGCGCGGCCCGCATCGGCGCGCTCGCCCACGAGCGGCGGATCATGCTGCACGAGCTCGCCCCGCGCACCGCGTCGCTGGAGGAGGCGTTCATGGAACTCACCGCCGACAGCGCCGACTACCGGGCCGACGATCAGGCCGACCACCTCGCGGAGGCTCGCCGATGACCGCCCTCACCGCCACGCCGCACGCCCGGTTCCGCGACCTCCTCGCCGCCGAGTGGATCAAGTTGTGGTCGTTGCGCTCGACCGCCTGGCTGCTCGGGGTCGGCACGCTGGTCATGATCGGGCTCGCCGCGCAGAAGAGCATCGACACCTACAACAGCTGGCCGACCTTCCCCCCGAGGGAGAAGGCCATGTACAACCCGATGACCGACGCCCTCAGCGGTCTGACGGCCGCCTTCCTCGTGATGGGCGCGGGCAGCGTGGGCGCCCTGGCGATCGCCGGCGAGTACGCGAGCGGCCTGATCCGCACGACGTTCGCCGCCGTCCCGGCCCGGCACCGCGTCGTGGTCGCCAAGGTGTGCGTCGTGGCGGGCGTCATGCTCGCCACCGGCGCGGTCATCGCGGTGGCCACGTTCGGCGTGAGCCAGGCCATCCTGTCAGGCCGCGACGCCGGCGTCTCGATCGGCGACCCGGGCGTCCTGCGCGCCCTCACCGCGAACGCGCTGCTCGCACCCGTGTCGGCGCTCGTCGGCATGGGCATCGGCGCGCTGCTGCGGCACACCGCGGCCACCATCGTCACGGTCATCGCCGTGCTGGTCGTCCTGCCGACCGCCTTCAAGCCGACCGTCCACCAGTGGGCGAACGAGCTGTACGCCCTGTTCCCGTTCTACGTGTGGCGTAACTGCCTGTCGCTGACGCACCCCCGCGTCGATCCCGCCCTGCCCACGGTCACCGGCTCGTGGATCGTGTTCGCGCTCTGGCCACTCGCCGGGGCCCTGCTCACCCTGATCGTCCTGTACCGCCGCGACGTGTGAACGCGGGACGCGGCACTCCCGCCGACGTCCCCCAGAGAAAGGAAGCCGATGAGACGAGAAACCTCTGCCCGCCAGGCGCTGACAGGCAGGCGCGGCCGGGCCCGCCTGGCGCGGCTGCTGGCCGCTCCGCTGCTGGCGGGCCTCACCGTAACCGTGACGGCAGGCGCCACGCGGGCGGCCTCCCCCGCTGCCGCCTCGACCGTGTCCGGCGTCCAGTTGCGGCTGCCCCGCCCGACGGGGCCGCACGCGGTCGGTCGCGACATCCTGCACCTCGTGGACAAGCACCGCAAGGACCCGTGGGTGCCAGAGGCGGGCGCGCGGCAGCTGATGGTGTCGATGTACTACCCCGCCCGATCCGGGACCGGCGGCCCCGCCCCCTACATGACCGTCGAGGAGGCCCGGTCGCTGCTGCAGAGGAAGGCTCAGGGCGCCGACGTCCCGGCCGAGACGGTCAGCGGCACCCGCACCTACGCGCACACCAACGCCCGCCCGATAGGCGGACGCTTCCCGCTGGTGGTGCTCTCGCCCGGCCTCGGGCTGCCGCGGGCCAGCCTGACCGGCCTCGCCGAGGACCTGGCCAGCCGCGACTACGTCGTCGCGCTGGTCGACCACACCTACGAGTCCTCCGGGACGTCCTTCCCCGACGGGCGCATGCTCACCTGCGCTCCCATCTGCGACCAGCCCAAGCCGCCCGAAGGCGGGCTGGGGGCCATCACCAGGAGCCGGACCAAGGACGTCTCCTTCGTGATCGATCAGCTGACCGGTCGCCATCCGGCGTGGCGGCACGCCCGCATGATCGCCCCCAAGCGGATCGGCATGGCCGGGCACTCCATCGGCGGCGAGGCCGGCGCCGCGACGATGGCCGCCGACAAGCGGGTACGAGCCGGGGCGAACCTGGACGGCACCTTCCACGCGCCGGTTCCCGCCACCGGCCTCGGCAAGCGCCCCTTCCTGCTGCTCGGCAGCCAGTCCGACCACAGCCCCGGCAAGGATCACACCTGGGATCGCGACTGGGCGCGCCTGGACGGCTGGAAGCGCTGGCTGACCTTGGCCGGGGCCGTCCATGACAGCTTCACCGACCTGTCCCTCCTGCGGAAGCAGCTGGGCGTGTCCAGCCCCGGCGAGCTCTCCGCGCAACGCGCGCTGGAGCTCACCCGCGCCTACGTCGGCGCCTTCTTCGACCTGCACCTGAAGGGCGAGAAGCAGCCGTTGCTCGACGGACCGGCACCGGCCAACCCGGGGGTCGCCTTCCAGAACCCCTGACGAAGGTCAGTGGTCGCGGCCGAGCAGCATGTGCGGGTATCCGCGGTGGACGCGCTCCCCGAGTTCGACGCCGAGCGCGGTGACGAAGGCGTCGAGCTGGGCGTTGGCGTCGTCGGCGTCGACGGCGTCGCCCTTGAACTCGAACTCGACGAACTGCCCGGCTCCTTCGACGGTGTCGAAGGCGACCTCGACCGTGCCGGGGACGGTCCACTCCTCCCGCGTCTTGGCCACGACGACCATGACGGTGTGACCGAGCGCGTCCAGCATCAGGCGCATCGCCTCGATGTCCGCGACGCCGCTCTCGTACTCGTCGGCGTGGGACTTGCGGACGGCGTCGAGCGGGTGCCACCGCTTGAAGTTGATCGAGTCTCCCTGGCCCGACTGGCGGAGGCGAAGCCACTCCGAGACGACCTCGGAGGCGAGGAAGTCCCGCTCGGCGCCGTTGTAGTACGTGTCGACCTGGCGGACGGCCGGACGGGGCTGCGCGCCGAGCGCCTCCAGCGCGGACTTCAGGCGGCTCCGGTCGGCGAGTGCGTACTTCTGCTCCACCTCGATGTGCTTCATGACGACCTCTCTGCCGGAACTGGACGTGCACAGGCTAGGCCCGCGCACGCCCGGCGGCCCGCCGAACACACGAGACGGCCCAGCCTGGATCGGGCTGGGCCGCAGGTGTTCAGCGGGTCAGCCCCACTGGGCGAGGAGCTTGTCGTAGTCGAGGGTCTCGGGCTTGCCTCGCTCGTCCGCGAGCTTCGGCACCGGGGCGCCGGGCTGGTCCAGCCAGTACTGGGCGTCGCGTTCGGGGTTCAGCTTCGGCGCGCAGTTCCCGCCGTAGCCGCGGCGTTCCAGCCGGGCGAGGATGTCGTCCTGCTGCTTGGCGAGGTTGTCCATCGACTGCTGGGCCGTCGTCTCTCCCGTGACGGCGGTGGCGACGTTCTGCCACCACAGCTGGGCGAGCTTGGGGTAGTCGGGGACGTTCGTCCCGGTCGGGGTCCACTGCTTGCGGGCGGGCGACCGGTAGAACTCGATCAGGCCGCCGTACTTGCGGGCGTTCTTGGCGAAGTAGTCGCTCCTGATGTCGGAGTCGCGGATGAAGGTCAACCCAGTGATCGACTTCTTCAGCGAAACCGTCTTGGACGTGACGAACTGCGCGTACAACCAGGCGGCGGCCCTGCGGTCCTTGGGGGTGTTCTTCAGCAGGGTCCAGGAACCGGCGTCCTGGTAGCCGAGCTTGTTGCCGTTCTTCCAGTAGACGCCGTGGGGGCTCGGCGCCATCCGCCACTTCGGCGTGCCGTCGGCGTTGACGACCGGCAGCCCTTCCTTGGTCATGTCGGCGGTGAACCCGGTGTACCAGAAGACCTGCTGCGCAATGTGGCCCTGCGCGGGCACCGGGCCGGACTCGCTGAAGTTCATCCCGGCCGCTTCCTTGGGCGCGTACTTCTTCAGCCACTCGACGTACTTGTTCAGGGCGTACACCGCGGCGGGGCCGTTGGTGTCGCCGCCACGGGTCACCGACGACCCGACGGGGCGGCAGTTCTCCACCCTGATGCCCCAGTCGTCCACCGGCAGGCCGTTGGGGATGCCGGGGTCGCCGTTGCCGGCCATGGACAGCCACGCGTCGGTGAAGCGCCAGCCCAGGGACGGGTCCTTGCGGCCGTAGTCCATGTGGCCGTAGACCTTCTTGCCGTCGATGGTGCCGTTGCCGTTCACCTTGTTGGTGAAGAAGTCGGCGATGTCCTCGTACGCGGCCCAGTTGACCGGGACGCCCAGGTCGTAGCCGTACGCGCTCTTGAACTGCTTCTTGATGGCCGGGTCGGTGAACCAGTCGTAGCGGAACCAGTAGAGGTTCGCGAACTGCTGGTCGGGGAGCTGGTACAGCTTCTTGTCCGGGCCGGTCGTGAAGCTGGTGCCGATGAAGTCGTTGAGGTCGAGGGTGGGGGACGTGACCGCCTTGCCCTCTCCGGCCATGTAGTCGGAGAGCGGGAAGACGTAGTCGCCGCGGGAGTGGGTGCCGATGAGGTCGGAGTCGTTGACGTAGGCGTCGTAGATGTTCTGGTTGCCCTGGATCTGGGTCTGGAGCTTCTCGATGACGTCACCTTCCTGGATCAGGTCGTGCTTGACCTTGATCCCGGTGATCTCGGTGAACGCCTTGGCGAGCTTCTGCGACTCGTACTGGTGCGTGGTGATCGTCTCGGAGACGACGTTGATGTCCATGCCCCGGTACGGCGCGGCCGCCTTGATGAACCAGTCGAGCTCCGCGAGTTGCTGCTCCTTCGACAGGGTGCTCGGCGTGAACTCGGAGGCCACCCATCGCTGGGCCGCCGCCTTCCCGTCGGCCTCCTTGAAGTCGCTCTTGCGGCTGTCGTCGCCGTTTCCCGTGCAGCCCGCCACCAGCAGGACGAGCACCGCCAGACCAACCGCCGCGGGCCTGCATCTTCGATAGTCGAGCATGGCCTGACTCCTCCTCTGTCATCCCCATTTCCCGATCACCGACGCCACGAGCAGCGCGCACGCCAGCGCGAGCCACATCGACAGGTCGGTGACGGCGATCCAGCCGGCCAGCACGACGGCGGCGCTGATCAGGCCGATGTACAACCGGTCTCCCCGGTCGGTCTCGATGCGCAGGAAGCCGCGCCGCGCGACCGGCGGCGAGAGCCTGGCCCACACCGCCATCCCGCAGAGCAGGAGTCCCAGGCCGATGAACACGAAGGCCGTGGGCGGAGTCCACACCATCCACTCGAGCATGGTCAGACCCTCCCGAGCGCGAAGCCTTTGGCGATGTAGTTGCGGACGAACCAGATGACGATCGCTCCGGGAATGATCGTCAGCACGCCGGCCGTCGCGAGCAGCCCCCAGTCGACGCCCGCCGCGCTCACGGTCCTGGTCATGGTGGCAGCGATCGGTTTGGCGTTGACCGAGGTGATGGTCCGGGCGATGAGCAGCTCGACCCAGCTGAACATGAAGCAGAAGAAGGCGGTCACCCCGATCGCGGAGCGGATCATCGGCAGGAAGATCCGGACGAAGAACCGCGGCAGCGAGTACCCGTCGATCGCCGCCGTCTCGTCGATCTCGCGGGGTATGCCCGACATGAACCCTTCCAGGATCCACACGGCCAGCGGGACGTTGAACAGCATGTGCGCGATGGCGACGCCGAGGTGGGTGTCGAACAGCCCCACGCTCTGGTAGATCTGGAAGAACGGCAGCAGGAAGACCGCGGGCGGCGCCATGCGGTTTGTGAGCAGCCAGAAGAACAGGTGCCTGTCGCCGGCGAACCGGAACCGGGAGAAGGCGTACGCGGCGGGCAGCGCCACCACCAGCGACAGCACCGCGTTGATGGACGTGTACACGATGGAGTTGAGATAGCTCGAGTACCACGCGGAGTCCGTGAAGAACGTCCGGTAGTTGTCGAACGTCACCCGCTGCGGGAGCAGCGAGAAACTGCCGAGGATGTCCTCGTTGGGCCTGATGGACATGCCCAGCATCCACAGCAGCGGAAGCATGAGCGTGGCCGCGTACAGCCAGAACACCGTGCGCGCCCACGGAAGCCGAGCTCCGCGCCGTCTGCCAGCCACCGGATTCACCTCCCGCTCCTCGTCAGCACGGTGAAGAAGACGTACGAGACGATCTGCACGATGAGGAAGTAGAGCAGCGAGAACGCGCCCGCCGGCCCCAGGTCGAACTGGCCGACGGCGATCTTCGACAGCAGGATGCTGAGGAACGAGGTGGCGTTTCCCGGCCCGCCTCCGGTCACCACGAACGGCTCGGTGTAGATCATGAAGCTGTCCATGAACCGGAGGAGGATCGCGATGGTCAGCACCCCGCGCAGCCGCGGCAGCTGGATGTGGCGGAAGGTCGCCCAGCCCGACGCGCCGTCGATCTGCGCGGCCTGGAAGTAGGGGTCGGGGATCGACCGCAGGCCCGCGTAGGCCAGCAGCGCCACCAGCGGGGTCCAGTGCCAGACGTCCATGACCAGGACCGTGATCCAGGCGTCGGTGGAGTCCAGGGTGTAGTTGAAGTCCACGCCCAGCACGTTGTTGACCGTCCAGCCGCCCAGCCCGATGTCGGCGCGGGCGAAGATCTGCCAGATGGTGCCGACCACGTTCCACGGGATGAGCAGCGGCAGCGCGACGACGACCAGCGCCGCCGACACCCACACCCCGCGGCGCGGCATCGACACCGCGATCGCCACCCCGAGCGGGATCTCCACCAGCAGCACCTGGGCGGAGAACATCAGGGTCCGCAGGAAGGCGGACCTGACCTCGGGGTCGCGGGAGACGGAACGGAACCACTCCAGCCCGACGAAGATCCGGTCGCTCGGGCTGAAGATGTCCTGAACGGAGAAGTTGACGACCGTCATCAGCGGGATCACCGCCGTGAACGCGACGGACACGACAACCGGCAGGACGAGCAGCCAGGCCCGGTTGTTCTTCGGCTTGACGTCCGGCTGCTTGTCGGACGTCTCGGGGGGCGCGGCGGCGTCCGCGACGGGCTCCTCGATCCTGGTGACGGTCACGCTGCGCCACCTCCTTCCAGGGGAGCGAGCGACCCGCACCTGACCGCGTCGCGGAACAGGAACGCTCGATCGGTGGCGAACCGGAAGAACTCCACGGCGCCCGGCGCGTACGACGAGGCGGCGTCGACCTTGGCGACGAGGGCGTGACCGTCCGGTCGGGCGTGCACGAGGTTGTAGGCCCCCATCCGGTCCATCCCGGTCACCTCGGTGCTCAGGCCCGGCGTCGCCCGCCCGCCGCCGACCGTCACGAACTCGGGACGGACGCCGACGCGCACGGGCCCCGGCGGCAGGTCGCCCACGGCGCGCCCGACGGCCGCCTGCCCGACCCGCACCACCCCGTCGGCGGCGATCTCGGCGGGTAACACGTTCATGCCGGGCGAGCCGATGAAGTGGCCGACGAACTCGTGCGCGGGCGACAGGAACAGCTCGGCCGGCTCGCCCGCCTGCACGATCGCCCCGTCCTTGAGGACGACCACCTCGTCGGCGAAGGTCAGCGCCTCCGTCTGGTCGTGGGTGACGTAGATGAGGGTGTGCCCGGTGTCGCGGTGGATCTCCTTCAGCTTGCTGCGCAACGTCCACTTCAGGGCCGGGTCCACGACGGTGAGCGGCTCATCGAGCAGGACGGCCGCGACGTCGGAACGGACGAGCCCGCGGCCCAGGCTGACGATCTGCTGCCGTCCCGGGTCAAGCCGCCGTGACCTGCGGCCGAGGTGGTCGTCCAGGCCCAGCAACCGCGACACCCTGCGCACCCGCTGGTCGATCTCCGCCTTGGGATACCTGCGGTTGCGCAGCGGGAAGGCGAGGTTGTCGTACACCGACATCTCCTCGTAGAGCACCGGGAACTGGAAGACCTGCGCGATGTTGCGCGCCGCGGTCGGGACCGCGGTGACCTCGCGGTCGTCGAGCCAGATCCGCCCTTCGGTGGGGGTGAGCAGGCCCGAGATGATGTTCAGCAGCGTGGTCTTGCCGCAGCCGCTCGGGCCGAGCAGGGCGTAGGCCCGGCCGCTGCGCCACGTCCAGGTCATCGGCTTGAGCGCCCAGGTGCGGCCGCCGTCGTAGCTGTGCCCGACGCCCTCCAGACGGACGTCAGCCATGCAGATCGACCTCCGCCGCCGACGTGGCGAGCAGCCGCCCGCCGATCTCGTCGAACACGAAGATGTCGGCCGGGTCGACGGAGGCCACCGCCGGCTCCCCCGGATCGAAGAGCTGCGTTCCCGACAGCTCCGCGACGAGGTGCCGCTGGCCCGCCACCAGGAGATGGACGAAGGTGGCGCTCCCCGTCACCTCCGCGAGCCGGATCTCCGCCGGGAACTCCAGCGCGCCCGGCCGGCGTTCGATGGACACCTGGTGCGGGCGCACCGCCAGGACGACCGGCCGCCCCTCGCCGGAGGCGTGCGCGCCCGGGGCCGGGAACGAGACGCCGAGGCACTCGATCCGGCCGTCGCGGACCACGCCCGGCAGCAGGTTCAGCGGCGGGTCGCTGAGGGTCGCGGCGACCGTGAGCGTCGGCGGCTGGTGGTACATCTCCGCGACGTCGCCGACCTGCTCGACCCGGCCCTCGCTCAGCACCACCGTCGGCGCCGCGAAGGTCAGCGCCTCGGCCGGGTCGGCGGTGGAGTAGAGGACGACGCCGGGCGAGTCGCGGAACATGCTCTTCAGGTCGGCCCGCAACTGCTCCCTGAGCTTGTAGTCGAGGTTCGCGAGCGGCTCGTCGAGCAGCAGCACGTCCACCGGCCGGGCCAGCGCCCTGGCGATGGCGGTGCGTTGTTGCTGGCCTCCGGACAGCTCGGCGGGCCTGCGGTCGAGCAGTTCGCCGATGCGCATGAGCTCGGCGACCTCGCGCACCCGCCGGTCGATCCCGTCCTTCGGGAAGGAGGACGCCAGGCGCAGCGGGGACGCGATGTTCTCGTAGACCGTGAGGGACGGATAGTTGATGAATTGCTGATAGACGAAGGCGACGGACCGCTTTCGTACCGAAATGGCCGTGACGTCTTTTCCGTTGACCACGACGCGTCCGCCGGCGGGCGGTAGCAGCCCGGCGGCGACGCGCATTAGCGTCGTCTTTCCTGCCGCCATCGGCCCGATGAGCGTCGTCATTCCGCTCGATAATTCGAGGCTGATGTCGTCGAGCCAGATCTCTCCGCGCCACCGAACGCAGATGCCATCAAGTATCAGCGTCACCGAGCCCGGTCCTCTCTGCCGGAGCATGATCGAATACCGTGTCGTCAACGCTCAGCGCGAGCGCTCGGACACGTGGTCGCGACGGCCATGGGACAGCTAGCACCTCCATCTAACATGATCCGCACGACTGTGCAAAGGGTTCTGTCACGTCCGCGGACCGGCGCCGCCCGCTCTTGACAGCAGGCTTTGCCATGGCCGATAAAGGGGCTTTCCCGCAGAATCCGGCAGCCGGGAATTCGCCGATCTGAATTCCGGGCCGAGAAACTCGAATACCGCAGCACCCGCGCTTCGCGGCGGTACTGCGGTATGTCGAGTTCACCTCACCGACAGCCAGGCGTCAACCGCCCCTGAACGGATCGAGCCGCGGATGAACTCCGTTGCGCTGCTCCCCTGGCGTCCCCCGCCGCAGCTCCCGGGTCCGCGTGTCGATCATCTCCTCGATCCGCTTGCGTGCGGCGACGTCCGTCGCCTTGCGGTCCACGTCGATGTCCTGGCGGCGCTTGCGACGCCCCTCCGTCCGCGCGTAGGCGTTCAGTTCGAGCTCGCCGATCTCCTCGTCCGCCTCGAAGCGGACCCGGCTGGTGTGGATCGCCTCCCGGCGGCGGTTCTCCTCGCCGACCATCCGGTCGTACACGGTCGTTCCGCCCATGAGCTTGACGAGCACGGGAAGGCAGTCGACCATGATCAGGAACAGCCGGAACAACCAGCTCGCCGTCGCCAGGTAGGTGTTGTCCGTTGTCAGCTCGTGCAGGGCCTTCATCCGTTCGAGCAGCCCGACCGGGTCGTTCGGCGCGGGCAGCTGCGCGACCCGCTCCTGGATCCTGGCATCGAGCTCCTTCTGGTAGGCCGCCTCCTTGACGGCGAGCGGCCCGCGGAGCTGCGAGATCCGCTCCGTCAGCGCCTCCAGCCGTGCCGTGTTCCCGGCGATGCGGCTGCTGGCGAAGACCCGCCGCGCCTCCTCCTGCAGCCGGCGGCAGCGCGGTCCCTCTCCTTCCCTGCCGCTCAGCCCGCGCCCCTTGTCTCCCGCGCATTCGCCGCTCGTCTGGTCGACGAGCTTGTTGTGGCGCCGGTTCGCCGCGTCGATCTGCTTCTGCAGCGCCGCGGCGTCCTTCTGCAGGTTGGCGAGCTCGGCCGCGTTCGCCTCGGTCGTGGCGGCGAGCAGGCGGCTGTCGCCGCAGTCCTGCCGCTTCGGGGTGGCGGGCGGCCGCGGGTTGCACTCCACCAGCCGGGCCTTGAGCTTGTCGCGCGCGTCCGAACGCTGGTCCTTGACGTGCTGGACGACCGCCGTCTCGAACACCCGCAGCACGATGGGCTCGGCGATGATGGCGCCGAGCACGACGGCGACGAGCAGCCGGGGGATCAGCATGAGGAGCCGGCGCTGCCACATGCCCGTGACCGTGGAGACCAGCCACCGGTCGAGATTGAGCACGATCAGGGCCCAGATCAGCACCGGCACGAGCATGGCCGGGTGGGCGCCGCCGAGCACCTGGCTGAGCGCGAACCACATGGACATGCCCGCCATCGCGGCCGTCCCCAGCACCACGCCGCCCAGGCCGGTGTAGCGGGTGCGCTCCAGCGGCACCTGCGCCAGGACGCGCTCGTCGACGCCGGCCAGCACCCTCAGCCGGCGCCCCGGGTCGGCGCGCCGCAACAGCCGTCTGAGCAGCGACGCCCAGCGCGGCGACGCGCCCGGCTGTGACGGCTCAGTCATCCAAATCCTCCAGCCCGATGGACCGCGGGCCGTCCTCCGCACGCGCGTGCTTTCCCTCGGTGAGCACCGGCAGCTCGTCCGGCGCGGGCACTTCGACGTACGGCTCGACGCCGGCCACCGACTGCATGATCCGGTTGATGAGCTTGTGGGAGTCGATGGGGAGGAAGTCCAGTGAGCCCTCCGGGAGTTGGCTCATCAGGCCGGACAGGTGCTTCATCCGCTGTTCCTGGGCCTGATGGACGACGCCGACGGCGTCGTTCATCAGCACCTGGTCCCGGCTGACACCCAGGGCCGTGACCGCCTCCACCCCGCGCTGGAAGATCTCCTCGATCCGCGCCACGTCACGGTTCTCGATGGCCCACAGCAGTTCCTTGCTCTCTCGCGCCCACTGGAGCTTCTTCAACCCCTGGCCGTGGACGACGACGTCGTCGGGCATGAGCAGCTCGACGTTCGTCAGCACCACGTCCACGCCGTCGATCTCCGGCGGCTGGAACTCGAGGTACGCCTGCACCCTGGCGGCGACCTCGGGCGCGAGGACGTTCGTCTGCTCGATCGGCCTCGTCAGGCCGAGCCGCATGAGCTGCGCGTCCGTGCGCAGGTGGTTGGCCAGGTTCTCGGCGACGTCCCGGACGTGCGCGGCCACGACCGCCTCCGGGTTGGTCACCCGGCACTTGAAGTTCGACCTGACGACGAACCGGTAGCCGAGGTCGCCAGAGGGGATGAGGACCTCGACGGGCACCGTGCGGCTCCGGACGTCGACGACGGCCACCGATACCGCCTCGACGACCGCGTCCTCGGAGCCCTTCAGGTGCCGGCGCTCGGTGAACGCGTGGTAGCCGCCGTGCACCTCGAACACCAGGACGGCCCCCGCAGGCGTCCCGGGCAGCTCGCGAGGGTCCCTGCGGGCGAAGAGCCCGAGGCGCCGATGCGCCGGCTTCAGGGGTTGCTCGTCAATGATCGGATACGTACTGGCCATCGGCGCTGCTGCCTCCTTGGCGTCTGATGTCGGAACGAGGACCGCCCGCGCCGGCCCTGAGCATGGCCAGGACGAGTTCCCGGGTTCGCCGGGAACCCTGGCGGTTCTCGTGTGCGGCTCCGGCTCCCTCGATCGCCCGTTTGACCAGCCTCGCGGCGTCGGCAGGCAGGGCCGACCACACGGCCTCGCCCAGCGCGCCGGCGGCCGGCACCGCGCCTTCCCGGCCTTCCAGAGCTCGCAGGGTGGAGTAGAGGGCCCGGATCGCGGCCCCCCGGTGGTGGGCGCTGTGCAGGGTCCAGGCCCACAGGACGCCGAGCGGCCGGGCGCTGTCCGGCTCGGAGAGCAGCAGCCACGCGGCCAGCGGCTCGTCGCCGGCTTCGAGTCGGCCGCAGGCGAGGACGGCCAGCACCGCTTCGAGGGCCGTGCGCGCGCGACCGGGTTCGAAGTCGCCGCGCAGGTCCAGGTCGACGTGCCGGGCGAGCAGCCGCAGCACCGGCAGGACGCCTTCGTCCCGCTCGGCGGCGCCCTGGAAGAGCAGGACGAGGGCGCGTCGCGCGACGTCCCGGATGCGGGTGGCGCGCTGCGACAGGAACCACAGCCAGTCGACGCTGTCAGCCGGGTAGCGAATCGACAGGCCGCCGGCGAACGCCAGCGCGGCGGTCATGGCGGGCGCCTGCCCGGCGTCGACGACCCAGCACAGCGCGGTGCTGAGGGCGAGCGGCGCGAGCGCGTCGTCCGCGCACATCATCGACAGCAGCATGGACGCGGTGAGCCGCTCGGCCCACCCGCCCGCCGCCCACGGTTCGAGGAACGACTCCCTGACCTCCTGCGGGTTCGCGGCGGCCAGCAGGGAGAGTCCCGCCGCCACCTGCGTCTGGACCGCGGGCAGGTCGTCAGCGAGGTCACGGATCCACAGGCGGAGCGGCTCCCAGAGGTCGTAGCCGTAGCGGTCCATCAGCTCGTTGATGACCTGCTCCCGTTGCTGGGAGCCGCGGAAGACGATCCGGCGCTCGCCGACCGTCTGGCCGGTGGACCGTTCGACGGTGATCAGCGGGTGGTCGCCACCCCACAGCGCCCTGTGCTGGGGAAGGTCGTCGTCGTCGGCGCGCTTCTCCGGTTCCCTCCCGCGCAGCTTGACCTCGTCCGCCACCTGTTCGAGCTCGACGAGCAGGCGCTCGAACACGCGCTCCGGCACGCCGTACGCGAAGGCCAGGGCGGCGACCACGAGCACCTCGGAGCGCTTGGGCTTGCCGTCGAACCACGTGACCACCTCGCTGCCCGACAGGTCGGCGAGCACCTCGGACGGCGACCGCTCGCCTCCGGCGATCTGCCTGGCCAGCGCCGCGATCCGGCGGGGTGACCGCAGCTCGCCCGCGCGCCTGCGGACCTCGGCGATCTCGTCGGTGATGGCCGTGTCACCGAGGTGGGCGTCGAACAGTTCCAGCGGGTCCGGCGTCTGCCAGGAGATATGGACGCCTTCCAGGCCGGCTCGCGCCCTGTCGCCGTTGAGCGTGATCACCAGGTGGGCCTCGGCCTGCTCCAGCTTGCGGCTGAGCGTGTCGAACTCGAAGCGTTGCAGGTCCTGCGCGCCGTCGTCGGCGATCCAGCCGTGGACGAGGTGGCCCCAGCCCTTTTTGAAGGGCGTCTTCGCGGCCAGCTCGTCGAGCCGTCGGGCCGGAGAGATGACCCTGATCTGTCCGGTGGTCTGTCTCACGCGGTCCAACAGTGCGACGGCGCCCGTCCACTTGCCGGTCTCCTCACGGCCGACGAGGACGAGCACCCGGCGTTCGCGCAGCACCCGCACGGCCTCCCCGAAGCCCTGCGGCGCGACGAAGCAGCCGAGGGCGCGCTCGATGTCGGCGAGGTCGAGCGTGCCCGTCATGGAGCGGGTGGAGCGGGGCGCGCCGATCCCGAAGATCGAATGCGACCCGTCGACCTGGTCGAAGAAGTTGTTGATGACGGTGGCGCTCTGGCCGAGCGCCTTCTCGTCGAAGTCCTTCTCCTCGCCGGGCGGCTCGTCCCCTTGCTCGGCCTCCTCGGGTTGGGGGTCGTCCTGAGGAGTTGCTGCCTCGTCGGGGGGCTGCTCTTCGGGTTGTGGCGTTTCGGGCATTATCACTTCCTGCTCACGCCGAACACCGACTGGCGAGCGTCGACCGGGCCGTAGAGGTTGGTGATGACCTCCGCGTCCTGGGAAATCGTGCCGACCAGACCATTCACCGGACTTACCGTCGCCCCGGTATCTGTGGATTTATGAAGAAAGTCCAGTTCTTCGGGATTCATACCCGGCACCCAGATCCACGCGGGCGCCTCGTACTCCTTCTCCTGGACCTTTACCTCCAGAAATGTCCGCGTCGAGTGGGAGGTGTGCCCCTGTCGTACCGTGTCGTCGAAGACCCGCTGGGAAAGGATCAGAACGAGATTGACGTCCGGTTTCTCGTCCAGGATCCGCTTGAGCGGCTGCCATGCGAGCAGGCGGCTCGCCTCGACCACGGCCTGCCCCGCGTACCCGTTGGCAGCCGGGTACGCGGAGCCGAAGGCGGCGGCCATTCGAAGCCGAAGCCGCTCCTCGGCGGGCAGGTCTCCGTTGCGGCCCCGCAGCCGCTCGTCGAGCGCCCTGACGTACTGGTCGACGACCAGCGCTTCAGGCTCCCCGGCGGGCAGCACCGCGAGTTCCCCGTCACCCCCCGGCTGGCGCACCCACGCGTCACGGTTGAGACCGGCTTCCTCGGCGGCCTGCTGATGGAGGGCGACGAACTCGGCCTGCATGGTCTCGTGGCGCTTGTCGTTGCCGCGCCCGTATCCCCTGAGATCGCTCGATACAACAAGGGCTCGCCCGAAATCACGTGTTTCCATTGCTTAGAACCCGCCTCCTTCTGGCACGGCCCTTGCTTCCGGCACTACCAGTATGAAGGTTGGAACAGTACCAAATTCACTACTAATACGGGTTGTAGGCCCATGAGCTTGCATTCTGGTTGTGAAACGGTATTTATAACTACTCCGGAGGACGCGCAGCCTGTCCAGTTGGACTAGTCCAACTGGAGGGTGAGAAATGAAGCCGTGGATGGGCAGAAGACCGCGCGGCGAGGGCGGCGCCTCGGACGCCGCCGCGATCGTGACCGGTTTCCAGAACTACGTCCAGCACGCGGAGGGGAAGGTGAACGCCCTGCTCGTGCTGCACGCGGGAGCGGCGGCGGGCGTGGCCGCCCAGACGGCCGCGGGCGTCGCCGCCGGGGTCGGCGGGCTCGCCGCGTTCCTCGGGTACTGCCTGCTCGGCCTGTTCCTGCTCGGCTCGCTCGTGTCGGGCTATCACCTGCTCCAGACGATCCGGCCGTCCCTGAAGGCGCCCGACCGTCCCAGCCGGTACGGCATCACCGGCGTCGCGGCCCCCGCGCCGTCGGCGGACGACGACGCGGAGCGGTTGGCGGAGGCGTGGGCCATGGCCCGGCTGCTCGGCGAGATCGCCGAGCGCAAGCACCGGCACGTGGCGCAGGCCGTCCCCTGGGTGGGGCTGACCCTGGTCTCCGCCCTCGCCTGGACCGTGCTCATCGCGGTCGTACGCTGAGGCCGGCCCAGGTCCAGGTCAGTCGGCCGACTGGAGGATGCGGAGCCGGTCCGGGTCTGTGATGACGAGCCTCCGATAGCTCGTCCTCAGCACGCCGCCCTCCCTGAGCGCGCGCATCGCCTTGCCGACCGCGGCGTCCCGCGCGCCGATCAGCCGCCCCAGCTCCTGCTGCGAGAGGCTGACGCCGAGGTCGGTGCCGTCGGCCCGCTCGATCCCATGCCGCCCGGCGAGCTCGCCGATGACCCGCGCGAGCCGCACCGGGACGTCGAAGGCGGCGAAGTCGAGGCGCCGCTGGTTGGCCCACTGCAGCCGATCCGCGATCATGGCGGCGACCGCCGTGCCGATGTGCGGGTTGCGGTCGAGGAAGTCCAGGAAGGCCTTCCCGGCGATGCGGAAGGCCACGGTCGGCGAGCACGCTGTCACCGTGGCTGAGCGTTCGACCCCGCGCAGGACGCCCATCTCCCCAACCAGGTCACCGCTGACCCGGATGCCGAGCAGCGTCTCGACCCCGGTGCCGAGGTTGGCGGTCACCTTCGCGCACGCGCAGGTTCCCGTCCGGGCCGAGCGCAGGAGATAGACGCGATCCGGGCTGGGGTCGCCCTGACGGATGATCACCTCGCCCGTGTCGAAGCGCTGCGGCTCCCCCAGAGCCAGGAACTCAGCCCGGGCGCGTTCGTCCAGGACCGCCATCAGCGTTCCCGTGGGCCACCACTGCATCGGCTCGCCTCCTTGGGCAGCACCGGTCGCGTCGTCAGGCACGAGCCGGCCGTCGGAACCGGCACACCGTCCATCTTGGCGGGCATTCCCCACATCCGGCCGGAATCCGGGCAACTATGCGCTACCGTCCCCCATGGAGATCCTGTGCCGCCCGCCGGCACCTGCGTTCCGGGAAGGGCCCCTATGACCATCGCGACCGCGGACCTCTACGACGAGCGCGGCGACGAGCTCGGCTCCTGCGACCTGCAGTTCCGTCAGTACGGCGGGCGCCGCGCCTTCCACGGCGTCATCGCGACCGTCCGCTGCCACGAGGACAACGTCCTGCTCAAAGCCGCGCTGTCCGAGCCGGGCGAGGGGCGGGTGCTGGTCGTCGACGGCGGCGGCTCCCTGCACGCTGCTCTCATGGGCGACATGATCGCGGGCCTCGCGGTCGGCAGCGGCTGGTCGGGGGTGGTCATCAACGGCGCGGTACGCGACGTCGCCGCCCTGGGCGCGCTCGACCTGGGCGTCAAGGCCCTCGGTTCCAACCCGCGCAAGAGCGCCAAGGAGGGGACGGGCGAGCGAGACGTCCCGGTGACGTTCGGCGGCGTCACCTTCTCCCCCGGCGCCGAACTCTTCAGCGACGACGACGGGATCCTCGTCACCAGGACGTGAGCCGGCACGGGTTCGCCGCGTCTACGACGAGCCCGTCCGGCCGCTGGTGAGGTGCCGGGTCAGCTCCTCCTGGTGATGCGGATCTTCGACTGCTTGTGCAGGTTCGCCCAGTCGTCCATGAAGGTGGCGTTCAGGTGGTGCCGGTCGGCGAGGGCCACGAGGGTCTCGGTGCGGTAGTAGAAGTCCTCGCGCAGCACCTGGTGCTCCTTGCCGTCGGTGCGGCCGAAGGTGAAGTCGAACCACCCGTCGCGCCTCAGGATCCGGCCGACGTTGGCGAAGCACTCCTCGATCACGTACAGCGGCGAGTGGGAGAAGACGCTGTGCGCGTGCACCACGTCGAAGTACTCGTCGGGCAGGAACGCGAACCGGAGGTCGCGCACCGACGTCAGGTGCGGCACCTTGTCCTGCAGGTCGTGCTCGGCGACCTTGTCCAGCGCGGAGATGAGGATGTCGGGCGAGATGTCGATGCCGTAGTAGTTGCCCCTGTTCAGGTAGTCGATGAACAGGTGGCCGGCGCGCAGGTTGCCGCAGCCGATCTCCAGCATCCGGAACTCGGGCTTGAGCCCGTGCTCGACCATGTAGTCGAACTGCAGGCGCCCGAGCGCCAGCCAGCGCTTGTGGCTGTGCGAGCCCACCGCGCCCTCCGCGCCCCGGATGATGTCGGACTTCATGACAGCCCGGTAGTACGAGACGTGATCGGCGTGCCGCAGGCGGAGCCAGGAGTCGCGGGTCAACCGCCGCAGATGCGACGGAATCCTCCACGGGCGCCGGATCGCGTAGTGGGCTTGATGGGTGAGATTGGTACGGGTGCGCTTCACGAGTTAGGACCGCCAGACTTGGATCATCCCTTGCAGAGGGGAATCTAGGCAGGCCGGCCCACCCGCTCAATCACCTCTGGGGTATGCGTACGCGGGTTTAGGCACCGGGTGGCAGGTTGATGGGTCCGGCATGGTGCGGCGCCGTCGGGACTTTCCCGAGTCTCAGCCGTACTTGTCGAAGTCGCAGACGTTCACCGTGACGCGTCGCTCGACGGGGACGGGGGGCGAGCACGCGGATCCCGTGGGTCGTCCGGGTGCGGGGCCGCTACGGGTCCAGAGGACAGATGGTGAAAGAGGTGGACTTGGTCCTGACGACCGGCGAGGTCACCCGGAAGGTCACCGTGTGCCTGCCGGGCTTCAGCAGGTATCCCGCCGAGGGCACGAAGGCGTACGCGTCGCCTGTGGAGATGGACGTGCGGCTTCCGCCGGCCTTCCCGTCCACGATGAAGGTGTAGGCGAAGGTCACCTTCGAGTCCGACTTCACCTTGGCGGCCATGGCCACGTTCTCCTTCCAGCAGCCCTCCCGTTCCGGCCATCCCTGCACGTATACGGACAGGAGCCGCAGCCCGGCGCCGGAGACGGGGGCCTTGGTGCGGGTCCGGGTGGGGGTCGGCCGTGCGGTCGTGGGTGTGGTCTTCGGCTTGGGCTGATCCGTTTTCCTGGTCGGCTGCTGGGTCGGTTTCTGGGTGGGTTTCTGCGTTGGCTTCTGGGTCGCCTTCTTCGTCGATTTGGGGGGCGTTTCCGGCCGCTTCGTGGTGCTCTTGGGCGGGACTGCGAGGCCCGTGGAGGGCCCGGCGATCGGCTGGGGGCCCAGTCCGAGCGCGCGCAGGGCGGTCAGGGGCGTCGTGGTGGACGCGACCCACCCGACGCCGGCGAGCAGGGCCACCGCCGCCACGACGGAGGTGGCACCGGCGACCAGCGGCACATTGACCCGGCGGCGGGAGCTGGGACGCGTACGCCCCTGCGCACCGACCCCCGCCCCATGCGCGGAACCCGCCCCGTGCGCGGAACCCGGCCCCTGCGCGTGGGCCGGGCCTGGTGCGTGGGCCGGGCCTGGTGTGTGGGCGGGGCCTGGTGCGTGGGCCGGAACCCCGGGCGGCCCCAGCGGTTCCTGACCGCCGAGCAGCCGCAGGACCACGTCCCGCATGGCCGGACGCGCGCGCGGGTCCTTGGCCAGGCAGCTGTACAGGACCGAGCGCAGCGGGTGCGGCACGTCGCCGAGCTGGGGCTCGTTGTTCAGGATGCGGTTGATGATCGCGGGGACCGTGTCGTTGCCGAAGGGCGGCTGCCCCGTCGCCGCGTACACGATGACCGACGCCCAGGCGAACACGTCGGCGGGCGGCCCGACCGGCTGCCCGGCGATCTGCTCGGGCGCCATGTACGCGGGGGTGCCGACGACGGAGCTGGTGACCGTGACAGCGGCGTCGGTCGTGCGGGCGATGCCGAAGTCGATCACGCGCGGCCCGCCCCGCCCGAGCAGGACGTTCGCCGGTTTGAAGTCCCGGTGCACCACGCCCGCCTGGTGGATGGCGGCCAGCGCGGTGGCGGTGGCGACGGCGAGCCGTTGCAGGTCCGCGTTGGCGTGCCGCCCCGCCTGCTGGAGTGAGGGGCCCTCGACGTACTCGGTGACGATGTACGGCCTGCCCGTCAGGGACGCGTCCAGCACCTGGGCGATGCAGAACGGCTCCACCCGGCGCGCGGCGGCGATCTCCTTCGCGAACCGGTCGTCGCCGGCCAGCTCGTCGCGCAGCACCTTGACCGCGACCGGGCTGCCGTCCTGGGCCTGGCCGAGGTAGACGACGCCCTGTCCGCCCTCGCCCAACCGCCCGACGAGCCGGTACGGCCCCACCGCCAGCGGGTCGCCTTCACGAAGTGGTTCGCCGCGCGGCATCGAAGGAGTGGCTCCTGAGGCACATGGGAGTGGATCTACAGCACCATAGCGGGATAAGTGCTGATTTGTTCGGCGGTTAGCCCACTTCGCGACCGCGCCAGGACGGTACGGCGCCGTCCACCCGACCCGTCACGCGCCCACGGCGGAGGGCGACAGCCGGCGGGCCAGGACGGATTCCCACGCCGCGACACCCCCGACGACCAGCGTGGCCAGCCCGGCGAGCACGAGCGGCGGCATCACCGAGGGCATGAGCACCACGAGCACCCCCGCCGCCGCCAGCACCCCGATCGCGACGACCCTGTTGACCGGCACGTAGCCGAACACGGCCCGCTTGAACAGCGCGTGTCCGGTGAGGAAGAGAGCGGGCCCGCCGAGCACGGTCAGCGCGGTGCCGAGCGAGACCTCCCCGAGGGGGTGCGCGATCGCCAGCTCGTCGCCGACCGCGGCGACGATGACGCCGGCGACCATGGGAAGGTGCATGTAGGTATAGGCCGACCTGCCGAGCCGCCCGGGGTCGTCGGACCCGGCGATCGCCTCCGCCGCGGCGTCGGCGGTGCGGTCGAAGTAGACCCACCACATCGCCACGCTGCCGAGGAAGGCCACCACGAACGCGGCGACCGTGGCCGCCGTCAGGTGCTCGTTCTCGGCCAGTGTCAGCCCGGTGACCAGCACCGACTCACCCAGAGCGATGATCACGAAGAGCTCGCAGCGCTCGGCCATGTGACCGCCGTCGATGCCCCAGTCGGTCGTGGTCGACTTTCCGAGGAACGGCGTCCGGTAGCTGACCCAGGGAGCGGCGTACTCCACCACGAGGGCCACGACCCAGAGCGCCAGTTGAGCCGCCCCGCCGAGGACGGCTCCGGTGATCCACAGTGCCGCGCTCGCGACGTGCCACACCAGGACGAGCCTGAAGGTGTGGCCGACCGGATGAGCCCTGGCCGCGAGCGAGACCATGAGCGTCCGTCCGACCTGGATGGCGACGTACGCGCCCGCGAACCACAGCGCCCGCTCGCCGAACGCCTGCGGCAGCGCCGCCGACATGACCAGGCCGGCCAGCATCAGCCCGGTCAGCGTGAGCCGCAGCACCGGGTGGTCGGGGTCGAGGTAGTTGGTGGTCCACGTGGTGTACATCCACGCCCACCACACGGCCAGCGTGAGCAGCAGGGTCTCCGCCGCCCCCACCGCGTTGAGGTGGCTGAGGAGCAGGTGCGACAGCTGGGTGACGGCGAAGACGTAGACGAGGTCGAAGAAGAGCTCGACAGGGACGACCCTGGCGCTCTCCTCGCGCGAGCGGAGGATCTCGGCTGCCACTGGCTCTCCTCAAACTGGTCGATATCGAACGGCCATCATCGTAAATGCCGGACATCGTCCCGTGGGACGGCTCCGCCAGCGCCCTAAGCTGGAGCGAGGTCCACGAGGAGGTACGGGTGCGGCTCGGCAGTCTGGAACGTTCGATCATGGAGGCCCTGTGGGAGCGTCCCACGGGGATGCTCGCCCAGGATCTGGCCGACAGCCTGCCGTCCCAGCCTGCGGTGACGACCGTGCTGACCGTCCTGGTACGGCTCACGCGCAAGGGGCTGGTGTCGCGGGAGCGCGTCGGGCGGGCCCACCTCTACAAGGCGACCGACGGCAAGGACGCCTTCGTGGCCGAGACCATGCAGGCCGCCCTGGACGAGGCGAGCGATCTCGAGGCGGTGGTCAACCGGTTCGTGGGCACGGTCTCACCCGAGGTGCACGCGGCGCTCCGGGCGGCGCTGGAGAACCGGCCGCCCGGCGGTGACGGCCCGTGACGCCCTGGCTGATCGCCGCGGGCGTCGCGCTGGTGCCGGTCGCGCTGGGCGGGCGGGTGGCCGCCAGGCTGGCCGAGGCCCGATGGGTCCGCCGCCATCCGCGTGCCGCGCTGGCGCTGTGGCAGGCGATCGGGCTGGCCGGCGGGCTCGGAGCGGCAGGCGTCGGCCTGGTCGCGGCCGCGACGCCGCTGGCGGCGGCGTTCCCGCACGGCATGCACACGCTCGGGCACCAGGTCGTCGACGGGCGCGGGCTGGCCGGGCTCGGCCCCGCCCACGTCGCCGCGTTGGCCTGGTCGGTCGGCCTCATCGCCTGGCTGCTGGTCCACACCGTCCGCACCGCGGCGACGACCGTCTCCGAGCAGCGGCGCCAGCGGCTTCTGGTGGACGTCCTCGCCGACCATGCGGCGGAGCACGACGCCTACGTGCTGCCGAGCCGGGAGCCGGTGGCCTACTGTGTCCCCGGCCCCGCGGCCCGGATCGTGCTGAGCCGCGGCACCCTCGACCTGCTGAGCGGGCGGGAGCTGGCGGCGGTCCTCGCGCACGAGCGCGCGCACGCGCATGGGCGGCACGACCTGCTCCTGCTGCCGTTCGTCGCCCTCGCGCGGGCCTTCCCGTGGCTGCCCGTCGCGCGGGCGGCGAGGCAGGCCGTGCCCGTCCTGCTGGAGATGCTCGCCGACGACCGGGCCCGCCGCGACCACGGTGACCGCGTGCTGGCGAGCGCCATCGTACGCATGATCACACCGTCGTCCGGCCCGTCGGCGGCGACGCCGGGGCTGGCCGACTCCGGGGTGGTGCAACGCGTGGAGCGGCTCCTGGGCGCGCCGGTCGCGGCGTCCCGATGGGTGCCCGCGGCCGCCTACTCCACCTCGGGGCTGCTGATGAGCGGGCCGGTCGCCGTGCTGACGGCCCCGCTGGTGTGCGGCCTCGTCTGGCCCGGCTGACAGCGGTTCACAGCGATCCCGGCAGGACCACGCGCCCAACTTCTACGCTGTGTAGAATTTGGGCCGCCCTACCGAGGAGAGGTCGTGTCGGAACAACAGCAGCGCGCCCAGGCCCGGCGTGCCAAGATCGAGGCCTTGCAGGCCCAGGACCAAGCCCAGGACAAGCGCAGGCGCGGCATCGCCCTGTCGCTGTCGGCGATCGGGGCGTTCGTCGTCGTGCTCGCCGCCGTGCTCGTCGTCGCCAAGGTCGGCTCGACCGCCGACGAAGGCGGCGCCCAGATCGTCCGTCCCGACAGCCACCGCCTCCAGACGGCCGCCGACGGGAAGGTCACCCTCGTGGAGTTCCTCGACTTCGAGTGCGAGGCCTGCGGCGCGGCCTTCCCCGTGATCGAGCAGCTGCGCGAGCAGTACACCGGCAAGGTCACCTTCGTGGCGCGCTACTTCCCCATCGCCAGCCACTTCAACGCCGAACGGGCCGCCCGCGCGGTCGAGGCCTCCGCCCAGCAGGGCAAGTTCGAGGCCATGTACCAGCGGATGTACCAGTCGCAGAAGCGCTGGGCGGAGAAGAAGACGCCGGCCGACGAGCTGTTCCGGTCCTTCGCCCAGAGCCTCGGCCTGGACATGGCCGCGTGGGAGAAGGCCTACCAGGCGCCCGCCACCCTGACCCGCATCAACAAGGACGTCGCCGACGGCAAGGCGCTCGGCGTCGAGGGCACCCCCACCTTCTTCCTCAACGGCAAGAAGATCCAGCCCCGCTCCACCGACGACATCAAGGTGGCCATCGATGCTGCGCTCGCCGGCTGACAGCGCCGCGCCGGCGGCCGAACCGGTCGACGAGCGCGGCTTTCCCCGGCTGCTGCCACGGTTGATGCTGGTCGGCAGCCTGATCGGGCTGGCGGCGGCGTTCGTCCTCGCGGTCGAGAAGATCGCGCTGCTGAAGAACCCCGGCTACGTGCCCAGTTGCAGCATCAACCCGGTGCTGTCGTGCGGCTCCGTGATGACCACTGCGCAGGCGGAGGTGTTCGGCTTCCCGAACCCCTTGCTGGGCATCGCCGCCTTCGCCGTGGTGACGACGGTCGGGGCGGCCCTGCTGGCCCGAGCCGGGTTCCCGCGCTGGTTCTGGCTCGGCCTGCAGGCCGGGGTCACCGCCGGGGTGGTGTTCGTGCACTGGCTGATCTACCAGAGCCTCTACGTCATCGGGGCGCTCTGCCCGTACTGCATGATCGTCTGGACGGTGACCATCCCCGTCTTCGGCTACGTCACGCTGCACAACCTGGCCCGGGGCACCCTGCCTCTCCCCGCCTCGGGCCGGAGCCTCGTCCAGTACCACAGCGTGGTGCTCACGGTCTGGTTCCTGGCGATCATCACGTTGATCGTCGTCCGGTTCTGGTCGTACTGGAGCACGTTGCTCTGATCGCGGGGGGCTACGTGCCGGTGGGCGTGCTCCTGTGCACCGGGCCGTGCGGGTCCGCGCAGTGCGCCTCGTCCCGTCCGAGCGGGATCACCTCGGGGGCGGCGTGGTCGACCTGGAGGGTGGTGTGCTCGATCCCGTACTCGTCGTGCAGCATCCGCTCGGCGGCCAGCCGGACGGCATGGCAGTCGGCTCCGGGTGAGACCAGGATGTGCGCGGACATCGCGGCGTACCCCGAAGTCACCTCCCAGATGTGGAGATCGTGCACCTCGACCACGTGCTCGAGAGCTGCGGCCCTGGTGCCGATCTCCGCCGGGTTCATGCCGACGGGGGCGGCCTCCATGAAGACCCGTCCGGCGTCGCGGACCAGGCCCCAGCCGGCCTTGAGCATCAGGGCCGCGACCACCATGGCGGCGATCGCGTCCGCCTGGAACCACCCCGTCAGCCAGATGACCAGGCCCGCGACGGTGGTGGCGATGAAGGCGTACAGGTCGTTGAGCACGTGCTGGAAGGCGCCTTCGACGTTCAGGCTGGAACGGTTGGCCTTGCTCAGCAGCCAGGTGGCCGCGACGTTGACCGCGATGCCCGCCAGCCCGGTCACCACCACGTACAGGCCCTCGACGTGCGGCGGCTCGATCAGACGCCGGACCGCCTCGTAGACGAAGTAGACGCTCAGCAGGAGCAGGGTGATGCCGTTGATCTGCGCCGAGACGATCTCGGCCCGCTTCAGGCCGTAGGTGAAGCCGCCCTTGGGCGGACGGGCGGCGATGCGCATCGCGATCAGCGCGAACAGGATCGCGATCGCGTCTGTCAGCATGTGGCCGGCGTCGGAGATCAGCGCGAGGGACCGGGCGATGAACCCGATGACCACCTCGACCGCCATGAAGCCGACGATCAGGCCGAGCGCCCCGACCAGGTACCGCCTGTCGGTGTCCACCCCGACGCTGTGCCCATGGCCGTGCCCTTGCCCATGGCCGTGACCGGACCCGCCACCCACTACGGTCTCCTTTCCCGCAACACCTGAACAACTATTCATATAAGAGTGTGCGTACGAAGCCGTCCGACGTCAAGATCCAGACAAATCCCGCTCAGGATGGACGGCCTGCGTGTGCTCGGTGTGCGCCACCGCGAGGTCCAGCAACATGCGCACGTGGGCGTCGTCGAGCCGGTAGTACGCCATCCGCCCGGCCCTGCGCACCGAGACCACCCGATGCGCCCGCAGCAGTCGCAGCGCGTGCGAGGTCGACGACTCGCTCAGCCCGCTCACCACGGCGAGGTCGCAGACGCAGAGCTCGCCCTCCAGCAGGGCCAGGAGCAGCCGCAACCGGCCCGGGTCGGCGAGCAGGCCGAAGATGTCGGCGGTGTCCACCAGGTCGGCCTCGGCCGGCATCCGCGAGCAGACCGCCGCGACCCGCTCGGCGTCGACCGCCTTCGCGGCGCAGCTCTCGATCGACATCACCTGGACATCTGAAGATGTCTTCATACGACGACCATACGCGGCCGTCTCCGAAGCACGTCAAGAGCGGCCCATCACGGGAGGCGAGGCACAGGCCGCCCGGCGTTTCCGGCCTCAGGTCGGAGAGAAGCTCAAAAGCCGATTTTCCAGGGGATCGGAGCACAGGAGACGGAGAGTTCGACCTTGATGGGCTCGTTCATGGGGTTCACGATGCGGTACCACCACGCGTTCTGGGCCGCGCCAGGGTCGGAGCTCGTCGACTCGGGACGGCTGATGGGGAAGGTCACCGGCTTCTGCCAGTCGACGGCGCCGTCGACGGCGTGGCTGCCGCCCACGGCCCGTCGCCCCTCTTCACAAACCACGTTCGTGTTCATGACTTCTCTCCCGGAGAGGTTCCGCACCTCCTTCACCACGGTCACGTCGGTGGCGCGGAGCATGCCGACCAGCGCGACCCCGCTCAGCGCGAGTGAAGCCACCGCCACCGCTCCGGTCGCGGCCAGTGCGATCTTCGTGCCCGCCATGATGCCCCTCCCCCGCGCTGTGATCATCTGACTGTTAGATGCAGGCTGCGCATGGAATGTTGTATTCCGTTACGCCTGGTGAGCGGGGCCGGGAACGCGACGGGCAGTCCCAGGCAGGCGAGCTCCCGGCCCGGGCATCGGTGACGCTGTTGGTGGAGGGCGGGCTGAGGGTCAGCGGCGGGCAGCGGAGGGGAGGCCCGAGTAGCGCATCAGGGCCACCGTGCCGCGCGAGACGGCTTCCTTGAAGCGGGCCGAGGCCCGGCCGGTGAGCACGGCGTCGCCGAGCGGGCTGTCGTCGGCACGGGTGAACTGGGTGACGCCGTCGAGGCGGCCCAGGCTGATGTTCTGCCAGACGTAGCGGATCCGGACCGGGCGCGGCGGGCGCCCCGTGGCCAGGTCCGCGAGCACGACGCCGGCGTGCATGCCCATCGGCAGCGCGGTCTGGCACGACATGCGCGACAGGTCGTCGGGAACCTGCGCGGCGTCGCCGATGCCGAGCACCTCGGGATGGGAGACCGAACGCAGCGTCCGGTCGACGAGGATGCGGCCGCTCTCGTCGGTGGCCAGCCCGGACGCGGCCGCCAGGCCGGGCACGCGGAAGCCCGCCGTCCACACCACGGCCTCGGCGGGCAGCTCGCCGCCGTCGTCCCATTGCAGGGAGTCGGGGCCGACCTTGCTGATGACGGCGTGCTCGCGGACGGCGACGCCCATCCTTCCGAGCGCGCTGTGGAGGTGGCGGCGTGCGCGTTCCGACAGCCCGGCACCGATCCGGTCGCCCGTGACCAGCTCGACCCGCAGTCCCGGACGGGCCGCGGCGAGTTCGGCGGCGGTCTCGATCCCCGTCAACCCGCCTCCGACCACGGTGAGCGAGGAGAGTCCGGGCAACTGGGACCGAAGCCGCGCCGCCTCCCCGGCCGCGGCGACGGAGAACGCGTGCTCCCGCACTCCCGGGACGGTGTCCAGGTCCGCTCCGCTGCCCAGCGCGTACACGAGCGTGTCGTAGCCCAGGGTGTACGGGGCGGCGTCCACCCGCACCTCCCTGGCGGGCAGGTCGAGGCCGGTCACGCGGGCGACCACGAGGTCTACGCCGGTGCCGTCCAGCAGGCCCGTCAAGGGCAGGTCGAGCAGCTTCTGGCCGGTCGCGAGCTGGTGAAGGCGGATCCGCTCCACGAACCGGTCCGCCGCGTTGACCAGCGTCACCTGGGCGCCGGTGCCGCGCAGCCGCCGGGCGGCGCGCTTGGCCGCGCCCAGTCCCGCGTATCCCGCACCCAGCACCACAATGCGATGTGTCATGGTTCCTCCCATCGAGTCACCACTTGAACCGGCGAGCCCGCCGATCCGTGACAGCATCCGCATGTGACAGCGCTCACACGACCCGAACCCCTTCGCCACCGGGCGGGCCTCGGATGCTCATCCCCTGGCGGTGGCCGCCCCTGGACGTTGAAGCCGACACAGTAGGGCTCGACGCCGAGGAGCCGGGCGTAGAGGGCCTTGATGGCCGCGAGGTATCGCACCGGTAGATGAGTGGGCCATGGGATACTCCTTGTGTCGCTTTGTACTGTTTGTCAGGGTCAACGGGGTCCATCCGTCACTGCAATGACAGACCGCGACGGAGGAATGTGACCGATGACCCAAGACGAATTCCTGGCCGACCGGTTCGAGGAGCACCGGTCCCACCTGCGTGCGGTCGCGTACCGGATGCTGGGCTCGCTGAGCGAGGCCGACGACGCCGTCCAGGAGGCCTGGCTCAGGGTGAGCCGCTCCGGCGCCGACGGCGTCGACAACCTGGGCGGCTGGCTGACCACGATCGTGGCCCGCGTGTCACTGAACATGCTGCGCTCGCGCACCTCCCGCCGCGAGGACCTCCAGGGCGTGGACGTGCCCGGCGGCGGCGGAAGCGACCCGGAGCAGGAAGCGCTGACGGCCGACTCGGTCGCGCTGGCGCTGCTCGTCGTGCTGGAGACGCTCACCCCGGCCGAGCGGCTGGCGTTCGTGCTGCACGACCTGTTCGCCGTCCCGTTCGACGAGATCGCCCCCATCGTCGAGCGCACCCCAGCCGCGACGCGGCAACTGGCCAGCCGGGCACGCCGCCGGGTTCAGGGGGCGACCGCGGCCCCGGAGACCGATCCGGCCCGCCGGCGCGAGGTCGTCCAGGCCTTCCTCGCCGCCTCGCGGGGCGGCGACTTCGACGCGCTGCTCACGCTGCTCGACCCGGACGTCGTGGTCCGCGCCGACGGCACGGCCGTGGCCGCGGGCGCGTCGGCGCTGGTCCGCGGTGCGGCGGCGGTGGCCGGCACCTTCTCGGGACGTGCCAGGGCGGCCCGCCCCGTCCTCGTCAACGGAGCCGCCGGAGCAGTGTGGGCCCCGGGCGGGAAGCCGCGCGTCGTCCTCGCCTTCACGATCGCGGACGGGAGGATCGTCGCGATCGACATGATCGCCGACGTCGACCGCCTGGACTCGCTCCACCTGGCCTTCCTCGACTGACCTCGGAGAGGACGGCGGCGCCTCCACCACGACCCCTGTCGCGGTGAGCCATGCCCCTCCCTACGCGCTGGCGTCCGCGACACGGGCGTCGCGCCGACGTGCGGGAGCGCGCCGGAAAGCCGCTGAACTGCGGCGCAAGAATTGGGCATTGACGAAAGTTTTTTACATGTTATTCATGGATCAAGTCAGAAAGCTTCAGTACCGCTGCACCATCCATCGGGGGACCCGGAAGAACCCACCCCAAGGAGGACGCACATGGTGCGCAGCCAGCCCACTGACCCCGTCGACTTACTCGGCCCCGTCCAAGGTGAAGTCTCCTGGTTCTGCTGCGGCGCGGCATGGGGTCCGTGCAGCAGCACCGGCAAGGGAGCCTGCGGCACCTGCAACTCGGGGAACATGCAGCACGCCTGGCCCAACACGTCCGACGCCTGCTGGGCGATCACCCACCCCGACACCTGCGGGGTGTCGCTGTCGCGCAGGACCTGCGGTTTCCAGCACCGCATCACGGCGCTGTGCAGCGGCAGCAGCGTCGTCACCGCCATCGCCGACTGCGGCCCGCAGACGGACCTGTTCTGCGGCGAGCGGAGTTGCTGCGGCGCGACCTGCGCCAGCAACCGGCTGATCGACCTCACCCCGGCGGCGTACAGCAAGATCGCCAGCCTGTCCTCCGGCCTGCGGCCGTGTGAGATCTCGACTCCCTAGGGGCTGACGATGACAAGCAGAAGGCAACTGCTCAAGTCCGCCGTGCTCGGAGGAGGCGCCGGCGTCGTCGCGGCCACCGCGCTCGGCTCGCTCGGCCCTGAGGCGGCCTTCGGCGCCGCCGCCCCCGACGTCGAGCCCGGCGCTCCCGACCCCAACTTCGCCGAGGGCCGGATCCGCTCCATCAAGGACAACACGCTCCTCGTCCTGGGCTCGAACATGGTGATCCACCAGATCAGGGTGGTCGACGGCACGAGCCTGTGGAAGCTCGGCCCCGTCTCCTTCGACGAGGCCAAGCCCGGCGACGGGCTCTACGCCCGCGGCGTCCTGATGGCCGACGGGGTGCTCGCCGCCGAGTCGGTGTGGCTCAACATCGTCAACATCAAGGGACACATCAAGAACATCTCCAGCGAGAAGGTCCACCTCGACCACAACGGCCAGGACGTCCTGTGCCACGTGGTGGCCGGCAAGTCCGTGGCCATCAGGTCCGACGCGCCGGCGTCCGCCGACCTGTCGCTGCTGCGGGTGGGCCAGCACGTGCAGATCCTGGGCGCCTGGCGTCCGGACACCAACGAGGTCGACATCGCCACCGTCTTCTCCCCCCACTAGGAGCGACACATGCAAGGGATCGCCGCGCCCCAGCCGTACGTGATCGCCCTCTTCCTCGTCTGGGCGGCCCTGATGAAACTGCTCAGCCGACGGATGAGGTCGCAAGCCGGGCAGACCGCTCTCGCCCGGCTGGTCGGCTCGGCGCGCGCGGTCCCTGTGCTCCGGCTCGTCGCGCTGGTGGAGCTGGCGGTGGCCGCCGCGTTGCTGCTGCCGCCCGCTTCACCCCTGGACGGCGTGGCCGCCGCCGCGCTCTCCGCCGGATTCCTCGGCTACCTCACCTACTCCCACCTGGCGGCGCCGGCTTCGTCGTGCGGCTGCCTGGGCGCGCACTCCGTCCCCGTGAACTGGCGCGCCTTCACCCGGGCGGGGCTGCTGCTCGCCATGGGCGTCACCGCGATCTGGGCCCGCCCCCAGCCGCTGACCTGGCCTGTCGCCGCGCTGGCAGCGGTGGAGGCCGTCGCCCTGCTCGGCCTCTCCCCGGAGCTGGAACGCCACTGGCTGGTCCCCCTGCGCAGCCTGCTCGTACGGCTGCGCGACCCGCTCGCCGTCACCTCGCCGCAGGGCGTCCCCCTGGAGGTGTCGCTGCGCCTGCTCTACCTCAGCCCCGCGTACTGCTCGGCGTCCGCACGGCTCTCCTCGGACGTCCAGGACACCTGGGACGAGGACGGCCTGCGGTTCGTCGTCTACGCGGCACGCGGAGGGACGGCCGTCTTCGCGGTCCCGCTGACAGGCGGCGATCCGTCGGCGGTCCGCGTCGCCCTCGTCGAGGAGCCCGCGCTCGCCTGAGTCAGTGCCCACCTGAATTCAGCGCCCGCCTCGTTCACTGCCTGCCTGGTTCAGTGCCCGCCTGGTTCAGTGCTTGGCGACCGCGGTCTTGAGGGCGACGATGGCCAGCCCGAGCAGCAGGTTGGCGACCCCGGAGACGACCACGACCTTCGTGGAGGAGCGGGTCTTGACCGCGGCCGCGACGGCCCAGGCGACCTGGCTGGCGACCGAGACGCACAGCGCCGCCCAGACCGCCATCTGGGGGGACCCGCCCAGCGAGGAGACGAAGGCGGTGACCACGGCCGGGGGAAACGACGCCTGGGCCAGCGGCCATTCCCGCCGGGCGACCACCCGGACGTGGTCCCAGGCGAGAGGGCGCGCCGGATAACCGCTGCTGACGAGCCGGGCGTACACGTGGGCCATCCAGAACACCACGCCCGTGCAGATCAGCAGGGTCACGAGGTCCCCCGGCGAGGGCGGCCCGCCTTCCGCGGTGCCCGCGACCACGGAGGCGGCCAGCAGCGAGCCGTACACGGCGCCCGCGTACTCGACCCGCTCCGGCGCCGCGGCCGTGTCACGCTCGTTCATGCCGCCAGTGTGGTTCGTGAGCCTGCGAGCCACCTGGTCGGCGTGCGGGACTATGCACAGATTTGGCAACCGGCCATTGGGCAACCGGCCATACGGCAGCGGCCGGTCAGTCCGGGCGGTCAGGCCGGGCGGCGTCCCGCGGCCACGAACAGCGGCAGGGCCAGGAACATGCGCCCGGCCTCGGCCCGTCGGGCCTGCTCTGCCACCCAGGACGCCTCCTGCTCGGCGGTGATGGCTCCGGCGGCACGGGCGGCCTCGGCGATGCCGGTGAGCATGGGCAGCATCGTCCCGTCGGTGAAGACGCCGGTGCGGACGTCGAGGTGGACGTCCGCGAATCCGGCGTCGAGCAGCAGGTTGCGGTAGCGGCGGGCGGCCCGGGGGCTGGTCACCTGGTCGGCGCGGGCGTGCACGATGGCACGGGTGAGCGCGGGGTCGTCGGAGTCGATGACGAGGGTGTCCCAGTCCTGCCCGATCAGCACGACGCGCCCGCCGGGGGGCGAGCACCCGGCGGGCCTCGTCCAGCGCCCTGGCCGCGTCGGCGATCTCGTGGAAGACCTTGTCGGCCCGGTACCCGGCGACTTCTCCGTCCTGGACGGGCAGGTCGAGGGCGTCGCCGAGCCGGAAGTCGGCGTCCGGCCGGCGGTGACGCGCGACCGCGAGCATCTCTTCGCTGACGTCCACGCCGATCGCCCGCATCCCCCGCTCCGCGAGCTCGCCCACGGCGCGGCCGGCGCCGCAGCCGACGTCCACGACGGCCGCGCCGTCAGCGAGGTCGAGCAGTTCGTACGATCGAGCGCGCAGCTCGGCGACCCCGGGCAGGGCGTCGGCGACGTCCAGCAGCCGGATGAGCGGTTCTATGTGGTGTGTTTTGGACATGCGCGCCAGCATGCGACTTAATGTCGACATGAAGTCAAGCGCGACCATGAGCATCGGCGCCGTCGCGGAACGGTTCGGCCTGGCGACCCACGTCCTGCGGCACTGGGAGGCGATGGGCCTGCTCGCACCCGCGCGCGTCGGCGGCGAACGCCGCCGGTACGGCCCCGACGACCTCTACCGCATCGCGGTGATCATGCGCGCCAAGGAGGCCGGTTTCAGCCTGGACGACATCCGCGAGATGATCGCCACCCCCGAGGCGGACGCGCGGCGGACGGTCCTCCGCCGTCACCGCGACGACCTCGCCCGGCGCATCGCGGAGCTGCGAACCTCCTTGGAGCTCATCGACTGCGCGCTCGACTGCGACCACGAGGACTTCACCACCTGCCCGCACTTCCGCGCGACGGTGGCCGAGCGGATCACCCTGGAGCCGCGCATCCGGGCCTGAGCTGGCCGCTTGCCCATATACCCCCCCGTGGTAATGTCACGCACGGCACCTACCGAGGAGTTGACATGGACCACGGCGGACACCATCACGCCACCCCTTCCCCGTCCGCTATGGGCGGGCACGAACACGCCGCGCCTGCGCCCGCCACGTGGGCGATGGCGGCGCAGGCGACGCTGCACTGCCTGACCGGCTGCGCCATCGGCGAGGTGCTCGGCATGGTCATCGGAACCGCGACCGGGCTGCACAACGCCGGCACCGTGGTGCTGTCAGTGGCGCTGGCGTTCGAGTTCGGCTACGCGTTGACGATGCGCGGCGTGCTCCGCGCCGGGCTGGGCTTCCGCGCCGCGCTGAAGGTCGCCCTGGCCGCCGACACCGTCTCCATCGCGGTGATGGAGGTGCTCGACAACGTGGTGATGGTCGCCGTGCCCGGGGCCATGGACGCGGGGCTGACCAGCTGGCTGTTCTGGGTCTCGCTGGCCGGGTCGCTGCTGGTGGCGTTCCTGCTCACGACGCCGGTCAACCGCTGGCTGATCTCCCGTGGCAAGGGGCACGCGGTCATGCACCAGTACCACCACGGCCACTAACCGAGGGCGTGGTCGAGGTTGAAGGCGGCGCTGATGAGCGCGAGGTGCGTGATGGCCTGCGGGAAGTTGCCGAGCTGCTCGCCGGTGTGCCCGATCTCCTCCGCGTACAGCCCCAGGTGGTTGGCGTAGGTGAGCATCTTCTCGAAGGCCAGGCGGGCGTCGTCGAGGCGGCCGGCGCGGGCCAGCGCTTCGACGTACCAGAACGAGCAGATCGAGAACGTACCCTCGACGCCCTGGAGGCCGTCGGGGCTGGCTTCGGGGTCGTAGCGGTAGACGAGCGAGTCGGAGACGAGTTCCCTGCCGAGCGCCTCCAGGGTCGACAGCCACTTCGGGTCGGTGGGCGAGACGAACTTGGCCAGCGGCATCATCAGCACCGAGGCGTCCAGGACGTCGTCGTCGAAGTGCTGGATGAACGCCTTCAGCGTGCTCGACCAGCCTCGCCGCATGATCTCGCGGTAGATCGCGTCGCGGGCCCGCCGCCAGTTCGGGGTGTCGGCGGGCAGCCCCCGGTGGCTGGCCATCCGCATGGCGCGCTCGATGGCCACCCAGCACATCAGCCGCGAGTACACGAAGTTCTTGCGCCCGCCGCGCGTCTCCCAGATGCCCTCGTCGGGCTGGTCCCAGTTCTGGCAGACCCAGTCCACCAGCGTGCACAGCTCGTCCCAGCGGTCGCTGGAGATCGGCTGCCCCCACTTGTCGTAGAGGTAGATGGAGTCGATGAGCGCCCCGTAGATGTCCAGTTGCAGCTGGTTGGCGGCGGCGTTGCCGACACGCACCGGCGCCGACCCCCGGTAGCCCTCCAGGTGGTGCAGCTCCTGTTCCGGCAGTTCTCTGCGCCCGTCGATGCCGTACATGATTTGCAGCGGGCCGGTGTGGCAGTCGCTGCACAGCGGGACGTGTGTGGACAGGAACCCCATGAAGGACTCGGCCTCCTCGGTGAATCCGAGCCGCAGAAGGGCGTACACGCAGAACGCGGCGTCGCGGATCCACACGTAGCGGTAGTCCCAGTTGCGCCCGCCGTGGATCTGCTCGGGCAGGCTGGTGGTGGGAGCGGCGACGATCCCTCCGGTCGGCGCGTAGGTGAGCAGCTTCAGCGTGAGCGCGGAGCGGTGCACCACCTCCCGCCACCGGCCCCGGTACTTGGACGCCGACAGCCAGCGCCGCCAGAACCGCACGGTGGCGGCGAACTCCTCCTCGGCCTCCTGGATCGGGCAGCCCCGCATGGCGAGGCCCTCGCCGACCCGGTCGAGGGCGAACACCGCGTACTCGCCTTCGTGGAGCTTGAAGCGCCCCCACACGTCCCGCCCGTCACCGTCGAGCGGGACGGTGGACGTCAGGGCCAGGGACATGGAGGGCGACTCGAACAGCGTCTGCCCTCCTTGGCTGTGCACGGTGTGCGGCTGTCTCGCGTAGTCGAAGCGCGGCGCCACCCGGACGCGGAACGGCAGCGTGCCACGGACGCACGCCACCCGGCGGATCAGCCGGTGTCGGTCGGCCTCGCGTGACCCGTCCGCGACGGGCATGAAGTCCTGGACCTCGCCCACCCCGTCGTCGGCGAAGAACCGGGTGATGAGGACGTTGGTGTCGGGGAAGTAGAACTGCTTGGTCCGCGCCGGCGTGTCGGCGGCCAGCTCGAACGACCCGCCCTGGTCGGCGTCCAGGATCGAGGCGAACACGCTCGGCGCGTCGAAACGCGGGCAGCAGTACCAGTCGATCGTGCCGTTGGTGCCCACGAGCGCGACGGTCCGCAGGTCACCGATGAGCCCGTGCTCCCCGATCGGCAGGTACCGGGAGTCTTCAGCCGTCATATCCGCCTTCTCTCCCTCTATCCCCTCAAGATAGGCATCTCAGGCAGCCAGCAGGCTCTGCCGTTCGTCAAGGAGAGGCAGATCTTCGCAGGCGGCGGACGTGTCGCAGCGGCGGATCGGGTCGTGGTCGTCAGCGCGGCCGACTGAGCCGAGGCCGCCTCCCCTACCAGCGATTTCCGGATTGTCGGGTGTGGCACGGTAATCCGGGGGCGGCTGGAGGGACTACTGGGCGTGGACGATCCTCAAGAACGATTCACCGCCCTCTACGACCGGCACTACCGGAGCGTCCTCGGCTACGCCCTGCTGCGGACCGAGCGCGACGCGGCGGAGGACGTGTCGAGCGAGACCTTCCTCGTCGCCTGGCGACGGCTGGACGAGTTACCCGAGCCGCCGCTGCCGTGGCTGCTCGGCGTGGCGCGCAACCTGCTGGCCAAGCAGCGCGACTCCCGCCACCGCCGGCAGGCCCTGGTCGACCGCATAGCGGCGCTGACCACCTCCCGGGACGAGGTCAGCTGGGACGTCGCCGAGCACGTCGTGGACAGGGAGACCGCGCTGGCCGCGCTGTCGGCGCTTTCGGAGCAGGACGTGGAGGCGATGGTGTTCGCCACCTGGTACGGCCTGCCACCCGAGCAGGCCGCCGCCGTCATGGGCTGTTCGGTCCGGACGTACAACGTCAGGCTGCACCGCGCACGCAAACGGCTGGGCAACGCGCTGCGCCTGGACCAGGGCGGCGCACGCCCGCGACCGCGTACGGCCCGCGGCCGGTTCCTTGAGACCTGACGTCCGCAGCACCCATACGGAGGGATGACATGAACGACCGCATGTTCGCCCAGCTCAAGCCCGAAGCGCTGGACGAGCTGACAGAAGAGGCGCACAGCCGGCGCCGCTCGTCCGACCTCGCCCGCGTCTTCCAGACCCCTCAGGCCTCGCGCCCTTCCAGGAGGTTCACCATGCCCCGCTCGCTTCTGCTGATCGCCGGTACGGCCGCCGCCGGGCTGGCCGCCGCCGCTGTGATCGTCACGTCCGGCGACTCCCAGCCCGGCACGTCCCCCGCGGCGCACACTGCGGTTGCCGCCAAGCCGGTGAGCGCCCGCTCGTTCCTGCTGGCGGCCGCCGCGACCGCGATGCGCGAGCCGGCCACGTCCGGTCAGTACTGGTACGTCCGCGAGCGCACCTTGCAGAAGGTGCACAACGTGCCCAGCGAGTACATGGCCGCCATCAAGCCCCTGCTCACGGAGCAGGAGAAGAAGGAGAAGGAGCTGAAAGACGACCCCAAGCAGCTCACGGCCTACCGCGAGGAGGTCAAGCGGAAGATCGACAAGCTGAAGGAGGCCGAACTGCCGTATCTGGCGTTCGCGACCGACACCGGGGAGTCCTGGCGGGCCATGAAGAAGGGCGAGGCCGGCCGCGTCACCCGGAACCAGGACACGCGGATCAGCTTCGGCTCCCCGCAGGACGAGGCGGCCTGGAAGGCGGCGGGCTCGCCCGCGCTGGTGGACGAGCAGCCCAGGACGTACGACGACGGCGGCGAGCGGATCCTGTCGATCGACAACCCCAGTCTGACCATCCAGAACCTGTCTGACCTGCCCACCAGCAAGGACGCGCTCAAGAGCCGCCTGGACGCGCTGTTCAAGCAGAGCCCGAACAGCGCGCGGACCGACAGGGCCGGATACCTGTGGCAGACGGGCGTCGACCTGATGACCGCGCCGATCAAGCCGGGCACCCGGTCCGCCCTGTTCCAGGTGCTGGCCGACCAGCCAGGGATCACCTCCCAGGGCGAGGTCACGGACGCGATGGGACGCACGGGGGTCGCCCTGTCGACGTCGGGGACCAACGGGCCCGACTTCCGGATGATCGTCGACGCGGGGACGGCCGAGCTGCTGCAGTACGAGGTCGTGCAGGGTGGGCAGCCGCAACTGCAGGTGGCCCTGGAGAAGACGGGCTGGACCGACCGGCTCGGCGACCGCCCGTAGCCCCGTTCTGCGCCGAGCGCGCGTAGATCCCTTCAGCGCTGAGCGTCCGCAGGACGCTCAGCGCTGCTTCACGTTCAGGCTCCGGGCGAGTCGGCGAGGTCGTCGGCGCATCGCAGCCGGGCCCTATGGGCGGCCGGTCCGGCGTCTGGCCGTCGGCAGTTCGCGGACGCGCTCCAGTTGCCGCTCGTACAGCTCGCGGGAGCGCCGCAGGAAGGCGGCCATGCGCTCCAGCTCCTCGGCGCCGAACCCGTCGAGAAGGGCGCCGCCCTCGGTGACGAACGGCTCGTAGAGGGCCCAGACCTTCCTGCCCGCCTCCTCGGTGATGCGGACCACCACCTTGCGCCGGTCGGAGGGGTCGGGCGAGCGGGTGAGATAGCGCAGTTTCTCCAGCCGGTCGAGCATCGCGGTGACGCTGCCGGTGGTCAGGCCGAGCGCCGGGCCCAGGACGCTGGGGGTGACCGGCTCCTGCCTGCTGAGGATCTCCAGGCAGCGCAGGTCGGTGCGGTTCACACCGAGGACGCCGGCGACCGCCTCGTCGTAGGCGTCGACGGCCGACTGCATCTCCTGCATCTCCCTCGACACGGCGCCCCGCAGTCCGTCCAAGTTTTCTCTTGACATTCAAGCCTCTTGAGATTCAAGATAAAGACGTCTTGAAGACCAAGATACATGGTTGTCGAGACAACTTCCAGGGTCCCGACAGCGTCAAGGAGTCCCCCATGCACGTGATCATCATCGGCGCCGGTACCGGCGGCCTCTGCCTGGCCCACGGCCTCAGGAAGGCGGGCGTCTCGGTGGCGGTCTACGAGCGCGACCGTACGCGCTCCGACGGCCTGAACGGCTACCGGGTCGGCATCGACCCCACCGGCAACCGCGCCCTCAAGGAGTGCCTGCCCCCGGAGCTCTTCGACACGTTCGTCACCACCTGCGCCCGCGCCCCGAGGTTCTTCAACGTCCTGACGGAGAAGCGCGCGACCACCGCGTCGTTCCCGCTCAGGCCCGACGACGACCCCGTCAACAGCGAGCGCTCGGTCTCCCGCATGACCCTGCGCCAGGTCCTGCTGACCGGCATGGAGGACGTCGTCCACTTCGACAAGGAGTTCACCCGCTACGAACAGCACGGCGACGGCACGGTCACCGCGCACTTCGCCGACGGGACGTCCGCCACGGGTGACCTGCTGGTCGCCGCCGACGGGACCAACTCCCGCGTCCGCCGCCAGTACCTGCCGCACGCGCAGATCAAGGACTCCGGCATCATCGCCATCTCCGCCAAGGTGCCCGTCACCGACGAGACCAGGGCGCTGCTGACCCCCGAGATGTTCCACGGCATCTCGCTGCTCTTCGCCCCGCAGGGGAAGTTCTGCATCTGGCACGTGATGGAGTTCAAGTGGGACCGCGAGGGGGCGGTCAAGCACGGGATCGGCGGCAACGACGCCGAGCTGATCGAGAACTGGCCGGGCCTGCTGTACGACAACACCCGCGACTACATCAACTGGGGCTTCTCGGCGGCGGCCGACAAGTTCCCCGCCGACGTCATGCGGATGCGCGGCCAGGACCTCGTGGACCTCGCCCTGAGCATGACCGAGGACTGGCACCCCGACCTGCGCAACCTGTTCACCCTGTCGGACCTCGGCAGCTGCTTCCCGATCAACATCCGCACCTCCGTCCCGATCGAGCCGTGGCAGAGCAGCACCGTCACGCTGCTGGGCGACGCCATCCACACGATGACCCCCGGGCAGGGCGTCGGCGCCAACACCGCACTGCGCGACGCCATGCTCCTGTGCCGGCAGCTGACCAGCGGCAAACCGGTGCTCGACGCCGTCGCCGCGTACGAAGGGGAGATGATCCCGTACGGCTTCGCCCGGGTGCGGGACTCGCTGGACCGCATGGGCGGCGAAGGACCCATGCACAAGCCGGTCATCGGCCGGATCATGCTGGCCATGACCCGCGCCTACTTCGCCGCGACCGACCGCGTCCCCGCGCTGAAGCGGAAGTTCCTCGACGACCTCTACACCTACCGAGGCGCCGAGTGAGCCGAGGCTCAGGCTCCGGGCGAGTCTGCGAGGTCGTTGGCGGCCACGTAGCCGAAGGTCATGGCCGGTCCGATGGTCGAGCCGGCCCCGGCGTAGCTGTGCCCCATGACGGCGCCGCTGGCGTTGCCGGCCGCGTACAGGCCGGGGATGACCGAGCCGTCCGCCCGGAGCACCCGTGCGCGCGCGTCCGTACGCATCCCGCCCTTGGTGCCGAGGTCGCCGGGGACGATCTTGAACGCGTAGAACGGCGGCAGCCACAGAGGCGCGAGGCAGGGGTTGGGCTTGACGTACGGATCGGCGTAGTAGCGGTCGTAGACGCTGTCACCGCGATGGAAGTCGGCGTCCTTGCCGGTCAGCGCGAAGCCGTTGAACCGGGTGACCGTGGCGCGCAGCGCCGACGGCGGGACGCCGATCTTCTGCGCCAGCTGCTCGACCGTCGCCGCCTGGAAGACGGCGCCGCTCCGGTACCAGGCGTCCGGCAGCGGTAGCAGCGGGGGCACGTCCTTGAACAGGTAGCGGTTGCGGTACTGCTGGTCGACGATCAGCCAGGCGGGGATGTGCGGCGAGTCCGGCGTGTTGCGGTCGTACATGACGTGGACGACGTCGCTGTAGGGCGCCCCCTCGTTGACGAAGCGGGCGCCGCCGCCGTTGACCAGGATGCATCCGGGCAGGGTCCGCTCGGCCAGGCAGAAGTACGCCTCGCCGGGCAGCGGGATCGCCGGCCCCCACCAGGCGTCGTCCATCAGGTCGAGCGCGGCCCCGGCCCGTTCGCCCGCCTCGATGCCGTCGCCGGTGTTCTCCCTGGCGCCGACCGTCCAGGCGGTGCCGATGGGCTGCCGCTGGAACTCCGCGCGCATGGCGGCGCTGTGCTCGAACCCGCCGGAGCCGACGACGACCCCGCGGCGGGCCCTGACCCGCACCTGCTGGCCGTTTCTCGACACGACCACGCCGGTGACGCGGCCGCCTTCGATGAGCAGGTCGGCCAGCGGGGTGTTCAGCCACACCGGCACGCCGGCCGCGAGCAGCCCGGCGCGGAGCCCGGCCGCCAGGGACTGGCCCATGGTGAGCGGCTTCTCACCGCGGAGCGCCGCCGCGGTGCCCCTCGCCAGGCAGGCGGCGCTGACCTCCAGGCCCTTCGGGTTGACCGCGCTGATGGTCAGCCACTTGTAGTCGGCGCTGAAGACGACCAGGCCGTTCGGGGTGGGGATGTAGGCCGGGTTCAGGTTGGCGAGCTCCGCGCCGAGGATGTGGCCGTCCAGTTGGTCGGGCTCGATGGAGCGGCCGTTCGGCATCCCGCCGGGCAGCTCGGGGTAGTAGTCGGAGTAGCCCTCCATCCACCGGAACCGCAGCGGGCTGTTCCGCATCACGAACGAGATCATGGCGGGGCCGTTGGTCAGGAAGGCCCGCTGCCGCTCCGCGGGCACGGTGTCGCCGACGACGGCGGCGAGGTAGGTAGCGGCCTTGGCCGGGGTGTCCGGCACTCCGGCGGCGAGGATCACCTCGTTGCACGGGATCCAGATCCCCGCGCCGGACCTGGCCGCCGAACCGCCGAACGTCGGCGCCTTCTCGACCACCACCGTACGCAGCCCCCGCTTGGCCGCCGTCAGCGCGGCGGTCATCCCCGCGGCCCCGCAGCCGACCACCACCACGTCGTACTCGTCGTCGGCGTACGCGGGAGCGCGGCCCAGCACCGCGCCGGTCACGAGGGCCCCGCCGGCGACGGCGGCTCCGCGCAGCAGGGCGCGGCGGGTAGGGCCCTCCGCGGTCAGGGCAGTTTCAGGGCGCTGCGGGGGAAGTCCCGGCGAAACGGGCATGGTGCATCGATCCCTTCAACGTGCGTGCGCCGCGACGGGCGGACGGCCTCGCGGGCGGCGGTCGGAGGAAGAACCGGGGTGGCACCTGGCGCCGGTGCGTCGCTACGGAAGAGCTGCGGGGCGGTGTGGCCCCCGCCACAGCATGAAGCATGCGCTTGGTTGGTTTGTGTGTCAACGGCCCCGGTGGGGACTCGTCAAGTGGAGCGCGGGGGTAGGGCAGGCCCTACCCCCGTACACCTGTGAGCCGGGTCGATCGGGAGGTCGCGGGTCCGTAGCGTTTCCCGTATGACGACCCTCCGGCACCGCATCGCCACCGACACCCGCTACAACATGGCCGGATTCCCGACGGCCGTCCTCTCGTTCTCCCTGGTCGTGGCCGGTGTTTCGGCCGGGATCGGCAGCACGGTCGCGTTCGTCGGCCTGCCGATCCTCGCCGCGACCGCCGCCATGGCCCGGAACTTCGCCGACGCCGAGCTCGCGACGATCTCCGAGGTGCTCGGCCGTCCCCTCGCCCGCCCCGCCTACCCCCAGGCCCCGGCCGGGGCCGGCTGGTTCCGCCGCATGATGAACCCGTTGGCCAACGGGCAGTCCTGGATCGACCTGATCTACGCCGTCGTGGCCTTCCCGCTCGCCGTGGCCTCCTTCGCGGTCACGGCCGTCTGGTGGGCCGGCGCGATCGCCGGGCTGACCTTCCCCCTCTACGGGTGGATCCTCGCCGCGGTCCCCGGTGTCTCCGACGGCGGGGTCCCCGCCCTGCTCGGCATCGGCCACGACCCCGCCACCTTCGTGATCTTCAACACCGCGATCGGCGTGCTGTTCGCGCTGACCCTCCCGCCGGTCGTGCGCGGCACGGCCCTGATGAGGGCCAGCCTCGCCCAGGCGCTGCTCACCCGTCCCGTCTACGACCCGCGCCGGGTCGGCGCGGCGGCCGCGGCGGGCGTGTGAGGCGCGCCCCGGCACCGAACGGGCGGCCCCTCGGGGCCGCCCATTTCCGCGTTCCGGGACTGCCCGTTCGCGTGAGGGTGCGGCCCGTTTCGCGGGGCGGTCAGCGCCAGCGGGCCTTCAGCACGTGGTCGAAGCGGGCCTGGGCCTCGACGGGGTCGAAGCCGTCCAGCGCCTCGCCCATCAGGTCGTGGGTCTGCCGCTCGGCGTCGAACTGGGCCTGCCGCACGGCGGAGAGCGTCTCCTCGGCCAGCGTCCCGCTGTCGAGGCGGAGGGCCTGAGGGGCGAACGTCACGTCCAGCACCTTCCCGTCGGCCGCGACCACCGCCCTGATCTGACCGGACGCCGCCTCGCCCACGCCGGTGATCCGGTCGAGCTCATCCTGTGCCTGCTCGATCCACGCCAGCGTCTTCTCCGCCTGGCCGAGGTCCTGGTCGCGATCCTGGTCGCGGTGGCCGTCCGGGTCCGTGAAAGAGCCGTACAACGGTCAGCCCTCCAGGAGCTCGCGAGCCGCCTGTTCGATCCGGTCGCGGACGTGGGTCTCGTCCAGCGGCTCCGGCATGGCCGCGGTGTCGTCGAGGGCCTCGCCCACGATCGCCGCCGTCTGGCGTTCCGCGTCCTGCTGGGCGGCCTGGAGCGCGGTCACCACCTCCTTGCCGAGGTCCTGGCCGCCGAGCCGCTTCGCGCGCGGGTCGAGGGAGAGTCCCGTGATGCCGCCGCGTCCGTCGGAGGTGGCATGGACCAGGCCGTCCGCGCTCTCGCCCGAGCCGGTGACCCGGAGGACGGCCTCCTGCGCCTCCTGAAGCCTCCGCATCGCCTCCTGCGCCTCTCGCAGGGTCCGCTCCACGAGTTCGTGGTCGGCGTTGGGCGGGGGATTCGGGGACATGTCAGACTCCAGAGTTCGGCACGGTGAATCGGTCATTCTACCGTGAACACCGGAAAATCGATCTAGAGCCACCTAACGCCCGTTCAGGGTACAAGTGATCATAATCTCGCTAGGGTCAGCGCCATGAGTTCCGAAGCGGACCTGATCCTTCCCTTGGGGGTGAAAGCGGCCTTCGAGCTCGTCGGCGTCCGATACCCCAACATCAGGACGTCCGAGATGCACCTGGACGCCGCCGCGGTGCGGACCGTGCTCGCCGGAACCGCCCCGGTCGCCGCCGAGGCGGACGCCACGATGCGCCTGACCGAGCAGGCCTACCAGGGCGAGTCCGGGACCGCCCTGACGGGCCACTGGAAGCGGGCGGGCGGGCACCTGAGCAAGGCCGCCGACGCGCTGCGTCCCGCCCCGATGGCGCTCGACCTGACCGCCGAGGTGGTACGGATCGCGCAGGCGGCGCTGATCTCGCAGGCGGCCCACGCCGCCTGGAAGGCCGGCAGGGCGTTCCTGGCAGGCGGCCCGCTCGGCGCCGGCAGGGCCTCCGCCGAGCTGCTCCTCGCCCGGCACATGATGGGGAAGATCCGGCACGAGCTGCGCGAGGGCACCACCGCGCTGCTGGCCCCGGTTGTCAGACGCCGCGTCACCGAGCCGCTCCAGCGCATCCTCCAGGAGCTGCGGAGCCCCGGCCACGCGCTGGCCGGAGCCGGCGGCCCCCGTGTCCCGATCGGGCGGAAGCCCGGCGCCGGAGTCGCGCTGATGTCACCGGGGAAGGGCTGGTCCGGCCGGGCGTCCGGCAAGGCGAAGGAGGCGGCCGAGGAGCGCGTGGCGTCGGACGCGCTCCGGAACGAGCTGCGCGCGGACGGCGTCAAACGGCACGCGGACCTGGAAAAAGAGCTGGGTAACGACGCCATCATGGAGAGCGACCTCAAGAACGCCGAGCGCCACTGGGCGGCCGAGGAGCGGCTGAGGAAGAAGGAGACGGAGATCAGGCGCGGCAGGCTGAACAACTGACGTGCCCGCCCGAGCCTACGGCTTGCGCGCGATCCCGCCGTACATGAGCCGCTGCCCGACGGACAGCTCCGACGGGACGGACCCCTCCGGACGCCACAGCGGCAGCGGGACGACACCCGGCTCGACCAGCTCGAACCCGTCGAAGAAGCCGGTGATCTCCTCGACGGTGCGGAACCGGCCGGTGCCGAGGAGGGCGAGGAACTTCTTCTCGGCGTCGCGTGAGTCCTGGCTGGAGGCGCAGAAGTGGGTGATGAACAGGTAGCTGCCGGACGGGACCGCGGCCATGTAGGCCTCGACGATCCCCCGGGGGTCCTCGTCGTCGTGCAGGTGGTGCAGGATGCCGACCAGCATCACGCCGACCGGACGTCCGAGGTCGATCTGCTTCTTGACCGCCGGGTCGGCGAGGATCGCCGCCGGGTCGCGCAGGTCGGAGGTGACGACCGAGGTGCGGTCGTTCTCCGCCAGCAGCGCCCTGCCGTGGGCCAGCACCATCGGGTCGTTGTCGACGTAGACGACACGCGACTCCGGGTTCGCGCGCTGCGCGACCTGGTGCGTGTTCTCCACGGTCGGCAGCCCGGAACCGAGGTCGATGAACTGGGTGATGCCCTGCTCGACCAGGAACCGCACGCCGCGGCCCAGGATCTGCCGGTTGTACGCCGCCACGTCGAAGATCTCGGGGACGACCTTCACGATCTCGCCGACGAACGCGCGATCGACCTCGAAGTTGTCCTTGCCCCTGAGGACGACGTCATAGGACCTGGCGATGCTGGGCCTGGTCGTGTCGATGGCGCTCGTCCACTGATCCGGCTTCTCGGCCACAGGGGTCCCTTTCCTCGCGGGGGCGATCAAGGTGATCATACCTGTGAAAAGTTGTCGCTATGGGTGACATGAGAGACGAAAACTGTTTTAATCCGCGATAGGTGACTTAAGGGGCTACATAGCCCTGTGTGACCGTTTGCCGAAATCACGGCTTCGTGGGAAAGGCAGGCCCGTGGGAGCTCCAAGTGACGAAATAGTCGTCACGGGCGGTCTCGGTTTCATCGGCTCACATCTGGTGGACGCTTACCTCGAAGCGGGCCACCACGTACGAATCATCGACTCCAACGCGGGCGCGGTCATCGACGGCGAGGACTACGACGCGGACCCGCGCTGCACGGTCATCCGGCAGCGTGTCGAGGACTACCTTTCGGCAGGCGGCGACTTCACGGGCGTGAACCGCGTCATCCACGCCGCCTCCTACGTCGGCCCCGCCAGCATCCTGTCCCGGACGGGCAGGCTCGGCCACGACATCATCGGCAGCACCGCGCCGGTCATCGAGGCGTGCATCAGCGCCGGCGTGCCCCTGTGCATGTTCAGCTCCGCCGAGGTCTACGGGCGCAGCGGCGTCCTGGACGAGAAGGACGACATCGTCGTCCCGACGCAGTACAACACCCGGATCGAGTACGCGATCGCCAAGACCCTGGCCGAGGCGATGGTCTCCAACAGCCGCCGGCACGGCCTGCGCGGCATCGTCATCCGGCCGTTCAACGTGGCCGGGGCGCGGCAGTCGCGGGCGGGCGGGTTCGTCATGCCGACCTTCGTCCAGCAGGCCCTCGCGGAGCGGCCGATCACCGTGTTCGCGGGCGGCGAGCAGGTCAGGGCGTTCATCGCGGCCAGCGACCTGACCGGGTTCCTGCTCGGCTACATGGACGCGGCCCTGGACGGCGACGACATCATCATCAACGTCGGCAACCCGGCCAACGCGATCACCGTCATGGAGCTGGCCAAGCGGGTGAAGGAGCTGCTCGGCAGCGCGTCCCCGATCGTCGGCGTCGACGGCAGGAGCGTACACGGCCCGCACTACGCCGAGGCCGAGTCGTTCCACAAGATCCCGGCGCTCAGGACCGCGACCGGCCTCGGCTGGGAACCGCGGATCGCGCTCGACGACCTGATCCTGAGCACCGCCGACTACTACCGCGCCCGCGAGGACCGAAGGGCAGTGAATGCGCCGCTTTGACCGTGTGCTGGTGATCTCTCCTCACGCCGACGACGAGGTCCTGGGCTGCGGCGGGCTGATCGCGGCACAGGTCGAGGCCGGAGCCGAGGTGCACGTCCTGTATCTCGCGGTGGACGGGATGCGCCACTACGGCCTCGACGGCGCCACCACCTACCAGCAGCGCCTGGACGAGATCGAGGACGTGCGGGCCACCCTCGGCTTCAGCTACGAGATCGCCTACGGCGACCGGGGCCTGATCGAGCAGCTCGACACACTGCCGCGCAAGGACCTGGTGGACCTGTTCGAACGCGCGCTCAACGAACGGCGTCCCGACCTGCTGCTGCTGCCGAGCTTCGCCGACTACGACCAGGACCACTGCGCGGTCTTCGCGGCCGGATTCGCCGCGGCCCGGCCGATCGCGCAGCAGTTCGGCAAGTGGCTGGTGCCGAGCGTGTACATGTACGAGATGTCGAAGATCCAGTGGGCGTCGGAGCCGATGCCGCGCTCGGCCGCCTACTGCGACATCAGCGCCCACCTGGACAGGAAGCTGGAGGCGCTGCGCGGCTACAAGAGCCAGCACCGGCCCTCCCCGCACATCAGGAGCGAGGAGTCGGTGACGGCGCTGGCCACGTTGCGCGGCGCGGAGATCGGTGTCACACACGCCGAGGCGTTCGGGGTGCTGAGGGAGGTCCTGTGAAGACGTACGCGTTCGCCACCGGGATGGAGTTCGCCGCCCCCGCCGTGGACGTGCTGGCCGCGCAGGGCACTCCCCCGTCGCTGCTGATCGGCTACCCGCCGCAGCTGCAGCACCGCTCCGGGTACGCGCCCCTGCGGGAGGCGTCCGAGAAGCACGGCATCCCGCTGCTCGAAACCGCCGACATCAACGACGGCGAGGCGTACGAGCTGGTCAAGGAGATGGACCTGTTCGTGATCGCCGGGTGGTCGCAGCTCGTCCGCGAGCCGCTGCTGTCGGCCTGCCCGCTCGGCTCGATCGGCCTGCACCCCACCCGCCTGCCCGAAGGCCGGGGACGCGCCGCGCTGCCGTGGACCATCATCAAGCGACTGACCACGAGCGCGGTCAGCCTGTTCTTCCTCGACGAGGGCGCCGACACCGGAGACCTCATCGCGCAGCGGGGCTTCACGATCAGCCGCCGCGACGACGTCACCGAGGTGTACCGCAAGGTCACCGAGATCAACATCGAGCTGCTCGCAAAGTACGTGCCGCTGCTGCTGGCGGGACAGGTGGTGGCACGACCGCAGCCCCCGGGCGGCTCGTGGTGGGACAAGCGCCGGCCAGAGGACGGGTTGATCGACTGGTCCAGGCCGGCCGTCGACCTCTACGACTGGGTCCGCGCGCTGGCCGCGCCGTACCCGGGGGCCTTCACCTCCGTCGACGGGCGCAGGCTGTTCGTGCACAGCGCCGACCTGATCGAGTACGGCGGCCAGGAGCCCCCCGGCACCGTGCTCGCCCCCGTCTGGTCCACCGGCGTCGCCGGAGTGCTGGTCGCGTGCGGCTCGGGGCTGCTGGTCGTCCGCGAGGTCCAGTGGGACGGCGGCGACCGGCGCGACGCCCTCGACCTGCTGGAGTCGGGTGAGCTCTCGGTAGGCGCATGCCTGGGAACGTGAAGCTGACCGGGGCCGTGATGGCGCACCCCCGGCGCAGGGAGGCGGCCACCCGGCTGGCCGGCGGCGTCCTCGACGTCGTCACCGACCCCGCCCCGACAGGGCGTCCGTCAGCGTTCCGCACCTCGCTGCTCGCCTGGTCCAGCGTCCCCGAGGACTCCACGCACCACCTGCTGCTGCACGACGACATGGCGCTCTCGTCCACGTTCTTCGAACGCGCCGAGTGCGCCGCCCGCGCCATGCCGCACGCCGCGCTCGCCCTGTTCGCCTTCTGGAACTCGCGCAACGGCGCCGCCGTCCGGCAGGGCGCGCTCGCCGGGGCGCGGTGGGTGCCGGGGGCCGGCGAGTACACGCCGGTGGCGGCGCTGCTGCTGCCCCGCCAGGTCGCCGGCGGGTACGTCGAATGGGCCCGCGACCGGGGCGACACCTGGCCCGACGACGTGCTCATGGGACGCTACCTGCGCCAGGCCGGGGTGCCCGTGTACGTGGCCGTGCCGAGCCTGGCCGAGCACGAGGACCTGGCGAGCCTGGTGGACAACGACTTCCAGGGGCTACGCCGCTCGCCGTGCTTCTTCGCCGACGACCCGCTGGCGGACCAGAGCTCGGAGAGCCTGCTCGGGGAGCTGCCGGTGATCCCGTTCTTCAAGCGGGGGGTGGCCCAGTGCGCGGTCCGCGTCCCCGGGACCGGGCGGTGGCGGGACGTCCGCTGCGAGGACTACCTGGCGGGGCGCGGCATCGACGCCGAGTCGCTGCGGGCGGGAGCGGCGACCCGGCACTGGCCGCTCTGGCTCACGGCCTACACGATGGGCATCGTCCACGCCCAAACCGCCCCGGACGACGTCGACCCGCGGGTGCTGGATCGGGCGCTCGCCACGATGGGGCCCGGCGGGCTCTGCCACGAGCTCGGGGCCCGCGACCTCGCCCGGCTCGGGCCCGAGCTGCACGAGGTGGCCCGCGCGGGCCTGGAGGCGGGCCTCGCCGACCGGCCGAAACACCGCCCTCCGGCCCTCGCCGACCGCCCCGTGGTGACCCTGACGGGCGCGGCCACGTTCGTCCGCGACCACCTGGAAGGCGCGCTCACCGACCACGGCTTCCGCACGGCCGGCCCAGCAGAGGAAGCCGCCGTGGCGGTGCACGTCTGCGCGCTCGGCTGGGACGAGGACGCCGACCCGGAGGAGGAGCTGCGCCTGGCGCGCGCGGCCTTCGCCGACGGGCGCGGCGGCGTCCTGCTCAGCTCGTGCCACGTCTACCCGCACGGAGAGCACACCGAGGAGACTCCAGCCGACAGCGGGCCGCTGGCGCGGGCCATTCTCCAGGTGGAGGAGGCGGCGGCCAACGCCGTGGTACTGCGGCTGGGCGAGCCCTACGGGCCCTGGATGCCGCAGCGGGGCGCGGTCGCGGAGCTGGTGCTGCGGTCGTCGCTCAACCGTCCCGCGCCCGTCGCGGGCTCTCCCGCGCAGCTGGTGCACGTCCAGGACGTTGCGCGGGCGGTGCTGGCGGCGCTTGCGGGCAACCCGGCGTCGCGGGTGTTCAACGTCGCCAACCCGGCACGGCTGGGCACGCGCGAGCTGGCCGAGGCGGTGTCAGGAGCGGTGCGACCGGTGGACGTCGAGACGTCCGACGGCCCGCCGAAGCCGCTGGTCAGCGTCGAGCGGGCCGCCGCCGAGCTGGGCTGGCGGCAGAGCGTGACGCTGGACTACGGGCTCCACACCTGCGCGCAGTGGCTGGCCTACGAGAGCGACCTCCCTTGACCGCTGCCCTCACCCGGGGAGACCAGCCCGGTCTCGTACGCGACCACGACGGCCTGGACGCGGTCGCGGAGGCCGAGCTTGGACAGGATGCGCGTGACGTGCGTCTTCACCGTCGTCATGCTGAGCGTCAACCGGTCGGCGAGTTCGGCGTTGCTCAGGCCGGTGGCCAGCAGGCGCAGCACCTCCAGCTCGCGCGGCGTCAGCCCGGACAGGTCGCGGTGGACGGTGGCCTGCACGTCGTCGCGACGGGCGAAGCGCTCGACCAGGCGGCGGGTGATGGTCGGCGCGAGCAGGGCGTCGCCGGAGCGCACCAGCCGTACCGCGGCCACCAGGTGCTCGGGGGTGACGTCCTTGAGCAGGAAGCCGCTGGCGCCGGCGGCGAGGGCGGCGTAGACGTACTGGTCGAGATCGTAGGTGGTCAGGATGAGGACGCGGGTCTCGTCCGTGCCGCCGGTCAGGATCCGCCGGGTGGCTTCGAGGCCGTCCATTTCCGGCATCCGGATGTCCATGAGGACGACGTCGGGCCTGGTGCGCCGGACGGCGGCGACCGCCTCGGCTCCGTTGGCCGCCTCGGCCGCCACCTCGATGCCGTCGGCTGCCAGGATCATCCGGAATCCGGTGCGTACCAGCGCCTGGTCGTCGGCGATGACGGCGCGCAGCGGCCGGCTCACGCGGATCGCCACGGGAGCCGGGCCCTGATCTGGTATCCGCCGCCGGCTCTCGGGCCGGCGTCCAGGGTTCCGCCATAGAGGGCGAGCCGCTCGCGCAGTCCGATCAGCCCGTGGCCGGTGCCGGCCCGCGACGGCGCTGCCCGCTCGCCGCCGGTGTCGGTGACCTCGATCTCCAGCCAGCCGTCGTCGTGGCCGATCACGACGGACGCCTCCGCGCCGGACGCGTGCTTGATCGTGTTGGTCAGGGCCTCCTGGACGACGCGGTAGGCGGCCAGCTCGACCCCGGTAGGCAGTGGGCCGGGCGGCAGTGACACCGTGAGGCTCACCGGCGTGCCGGCCGCGCGGACCCGCTCGACCAGGTTGCCGAGCTGGTCGAGCCCGGGCTGCGGTTCGAGCCCGTCGGCCGGGACGTCGGGGCGCTCGCCGTCGGGGCCGGCGAGCAGGCCCATGACGTGCCGCAGCTCGGCCAAGGCGGCCCGGCCGCTCGCCTCGATCGCGAGCAGGGCCTGCTTCGACTGCTCCGGTTCCGCGTCCATCACCTTGCGCGCCGCGCCGGCCTGGATCACCATCACGCTGACGTTGTGCGTCACCACGTCGTGGAGCTCGCCGGCGATCCGGGCGCGCTCCACCTCGACGGCCCTGCGCGTGGCGTCCTCCTGGGCGTGCCGCAGTTCGGCGAGCCGATGCCGGCTGCTCCTGAGCTGCTGCTGCCAGAAACGGATGAAGCTCGCGAAGACCCCCGCACCCAGCAGCACGACGAACGGCGCCGACCAGCCCGGCAGGTCTGGGGCGACGTCCCGGAACGCGGCACCCGCCAGCACGGCCGCGAGCACGAGGCCCGCCACCGCCGGCACCCGGTTGCGGCTGTGGGCGACGGCGCCGTAGGCAGCGACGGCGCAGGTCAGGACGGTGATCCAGGTCGCGCCCTCGCGGGTGGCCAGCGCCGCGGCCAGCACCGCCCAGAAGGTGATGAGCGGGTAGCGGCGCCGGGCCGCCAGCGGCAACGCTGTCAGCGCCACCAGGACCATGGGCGGATCGTAGGTGCTCACGCCGACGGGGACCGGCAAGGAGGTCCCGTCGGGCGGTGGCGTCGGCGGCGAGGGCAGGGCCGGCACAGGCGGCGGCTCAGGCGGCGCGACGACGCCCGGGGAGGGCCGGAGCTGCAAGGGTTCGACCAGGTGAGGCTGCGCGCCGACGAGACTGTCACCACCCGGGAGCCTCGCCGCCGCGACCACCGCGGCGACGGTCAGGACGATCGCGAGCAGCGAGTCGGCGACGATCGCCCCGCGCGACGGGCTGACGGGTTCCTCCTCTGGGCGCAGCACATCTCGCACGTACTGCCGCCAGAGCCGTCGTTCATCCGCTGCCACCAGGACATTGTCCGGGCTGGCCGATCCGGCTCGCATCCGCCTCAGTGACCAGGGCTCTCGCCCTGAGGAGTACATCTCAGGGATGACGCTGCGGCCGGGTCCTCCCTGAGAGGTATCCGAGATCGGTGCGGCGGCCGATGTGCGTGGCCTTCGACCGCGCCTAGCTTCGTCCCTGCCATCAGGCCGCCCGCGCGGGAGTTCGCCGCCGAGACGGCCGTCCCCACCGGAAGGACGGATATTCCATGGGTCATGTGACCGAGCCGGAAAGCGCAGCCCAGTGGCACGACGGCGCGGAGGCGTCGGCGCCCGGCCAGCCGAAGCGTGCAGCCGGGCGAGGCGCGGCCGACGCCATGACGGGGTTCTCCGGCAGCGGAAGACCCGCGGCGCGGAATCCCATCCTTCGCACCAGCCTGGCCGCCCTCACGACGGCGCGGAATCCCATCCTCCGCAGCGGGCTGGCTGTCGTCGCCGGACTGCTCGCCTGTGTCGCACCCGCCTCCACGGCGTACGCGTCCGCGCCTGTCGCCGCCTCCGCCGCGCCTGCGTCGGCCGCCGGGTCTTCGGCCGACACGGCTGCGCCGGCCGGGCTCGCGGGCGACGCGGCCGCCGGTTTGGGTGTGCTGAGCGGCACGCCGTATCTGCCCAGGCCGACCGGTACCCATCCGGTCGGCACCACGGCCCTGTATCTGAAGGACACCTCTCGCCCCGACCCCTGGGTGCCCACGGTGGAGGCCAGGGAGCTGATGGTCTCCCTGTGGTATCCGGCGAAGTCAGAGGGCCGTCGGCGGGCGCGGTACATGACACAGAAGGAGTCGGAACTCCTCCTCAAGGACGCGAAGATAACCAGCGTGCCGTTGGACGTGCTCAGCAAGACGCGCACCAACGCCTACAGCGACGCGAAACCCGCAGGGCGCAAGCACGGCCTGCCCCTCGTGGTGCTCTCGCCCGGCTTCAGCAAGCCCCGCAGCACACTGACCGCCCTCGCCGAGGACCTGGCGAGCAGGGGGTACGTGGTGGCCGCGATCGATCACACGTACGAGAGCGTCGCCACCACCTTCCCCGACGGGCGGGTCACCACCTGTGTCCCCTGCGAGGGCGACCACGACCCATCGCTCTTCACCAAGCTGTCGAAGAGCCGGGCAGCCGACGTCTCCTACGTACTCGACCAGCTGATCGGGCCCCACGCGACGTGGAAGGACGCTTCGCTGATCAACCCGTCCAGAATCGCGATGGCGGGCCACTCCGCAGGCGGCGCGAGCACTATCGCCGCGATGGTCAAGGACTCCCGGCTCCGCGCCGGGATCGACATCGACGGCACCACGCCCCCTGGGATCCTCGACGGCGAGCTGTCGCGGCCGTTCATGTTCCTGGGCAAGCCCGCCACCTACACTCCCGGGTCCGGCAACCCGGCGGCCGCCACCTGGGAGCGCGACTGGAAGCTCCTGACCGGATGGAAGCGCTGGCTGCTGCTGACCGGCGCCGTGCACGAGTCCTTCACCGACATCGTTCCGCTGGCGGACCAACTCGGCATCGACGCGGGAGCCAAGGTGCCGGGGGTCCGCTCCTTGGAGATCACCCGCAGGTATGTCCGCGCGTTCTTCGACCAGCACCTGCGCAACAAGCCGCAAACCCTGCTGGACGAGCCGTCGCCGCGCTACCCGGAGGTCAAGCTCTGCTCCCCGGACAAGAACACCTGCGAGTAGCACCTCGCTCGCGGCCGGCCTGCTCCCCGCGTTTGTCAGGCTCGCGTCGAGAGGTGGGCCCCTGTTGTCTTACGCACCCCGTTCCACAGCACGGGCCGAGCAAGCGGCATGAGCTGCCGCGTAAGCGGCACGGGAATCTCCGTCCTTTAGGGCGGAGAGCAGGTCAAGTCACCGGCCGCCAGGAGAGGCCGCCGCCCGGCCTGGCGCCGATCAGGCGTCCGGCGGCGGCGGCGAGGACGGTGCGGCCCTCAGCGGGGCCCAGGTCCTCCCAGCAGGTCTCGTACCGCTCGGCCGACCTGGTCAGGATCCGGTCGCCGGAGACGGCGAACAGGCGTCCGTTCATCGCCGTCAGGCTCGTCGCGCCCGCCGCCGAGCCGGCTCGGGCCCAGTCGTGGGCGTCGAGCCGTCGGATCGGGAGATGCCACAGCTCGCCCGCCGAGGTGACGGCGAACAGCCCCTCGTCCACGGCGGCCAGGCCGGTGGCGCCGTCGGGGGCCCGGCTGACGTCCTGCCACGCGGACTGGGCCAGGACGGGGTCGCGGTAGCGGATGGCGCCGTCGGGGGCGACCCCGTACAGGCCGGCGGGCGGGCCGCCGTGCGCCTCGCGGGGGGCGGCCAGAGCGATCACGTCGGTCTCGTCGACCACTCGCCACGGCAGGTTCTGCCCGCAGATGTCGCGGACGGCGAGCGTCCCGTCAGAGCAGGCGGCGAAGAGCCGGTTGTCGCACGCGACCAGGGTGCGCGCGACGACACCGCCCGCTGCGCCTCCGTGGGCAGGCCGGACGCGCCCGTGAGCGGCCGCGTCACTCTCGTAAACGGGCGAGATACCCCCATGGATGGACGCGGCGATACCTGGGGCAGGCGGGGCGCTTCCAGCGGGGGCGGGGCCGATGGGGTCCCAGGTGTGTGGGCCTGCCGGGTGGGAGAGGCGGTCGAGGACGTTTTGGGTGATGCGCTCCAGGACGGGGTCGTGGAGGGTGTTGCCCCAGTTGATGGTGGCCGCGTTGAAGACCGTGCCCGCCCCGAGGCGGTGGATGCCCATGGTGGCCGCGCCGCCCCTGCCGTACCGGCGCCAGTGGCTCAGGTCGGCGGTGGCGAGGACGACGAACGACGGCGGTGTGCCGTCGCGGCCCGTCGCCCTCGGAACGCCGTCGACCCATTCGAGGTCGGCGGCGTCCGTCTCGTAGCCGAGCGCGCCCTTGCCGAAGGTGTCTCCGTCGGCCAGCCCGGTCCCTTCGAACACCCAGTGGTCGGCGAAGCGGGCGGTGTAGGACTCGTGCGCCATCACCCGCGAGTCGACCCAGCAGCCCGCGCCGTTCCTGAAGGTGACGCCGGTGAGGGTGTTCTCGGGACGGTTGACGGGTTCGCTGGGCCATTCGACGGTGACCCGGCCGGGGTCGGTGGCGGCGAGGGGGTCGGAGACGGCGTCGCGGTAGCAGACCATGGTGCGCAGGTCGTCCTCGAACCGCACCTGCCACCAGCAGGTGTTGCCTGAGAAGATGGCGATGTTCCCACCGCGACGTGCGAACTCCTCGACCGCGTCCCGCATCTCCCACGACCAGTACTCGTCGTGGCCGTTGACGACCAGCAGACGGTAGCGGCTGAGGAGGTCGAGGCCGTCGTGCAGGTCCAGGCCCGAGCAGTAGTCGACGGTGTACCCGGCGGGGGCGAGCCAGCGCAGCAGGCCCAGCTCCCACTCCTCGATCTGCGGCCCGGCCCCCGGACGGTCGAAGGTGACCTTGACCGCGCGGTCGGGCTGCTCCGACTGGTAGAGCCCCTCACCGGGGACGCCCGGCCGGTTGTACGCCTCCCACGTGGGAAACGGGATCGACACCAGCACCGACGAACCGGGCACGCTTCCACGTACCACGAAATATGCGGAAACGTTGTTGTAGATGGCCCGGTAGAGGGAGCTGGGCCAGCCCTCGCCCACCTTGAGCGTCCAGACGGGACCGTCGGCCACGTCCTCCAGGATGACGCGGCCCGACGGCACGTCCTCCACCGTGATCGGGCCGCCGGCACCGCCGAGCAGCCGGAAGCGCAGCTCCTCGCCCTGCGCGCACGACGTCGCCTCCGCGTACAGGCTCACCGGAAGGCCGCCTCGACGACCAGCGACTCCAGGTCCATCAGGTAGCGCTCGATGTCCGGCGGGGCGAGCAGCGCGGTGTCGGCGTAGAGCGACACGTCCATGCGATCGGGCTCGCCGCCGATGTGCAGGCGGAAGTCGCAGATGTTGCGGTCCATGGCGTCGGTCCAGGCCAGCTCGGTCTTGTCCATCGCGGCCCGGACGTCGTGCTCGTCGGCGCCCGGCGGCCCGTCACCCTGCACGAGTCGCTGGTCGTTGAAGCACCCGAACGACCTGATGCCGGGCCCCACGGCGGTGACCGCCTCCTCCATCGCGTACGGGTCGAACTGCGCCTGCCGGTAGGCGCGCATCGCCACGCCCCAGCACCGGCGCACCAGCTCGTCGAAGCCGGTGGAGGCGTCGCCGAGGTCCAGGACCAACAGCCCTTCCTGGGAGATCGTGGACACCACGTCCCGTCGCCCGGCGGCGAAGCGGTTGTTGACGATGACCCGCATCCCGCAGGTCCGCTGCCCGGTGAGCCCGCCCGCCAGCCGGATCGCGGCGGTCAGCAGCACCGTCGAGGAGCTGACCCGGTTGCGGGTGGCGACCGCCTGCGTGGCGGCGGCGAGCGCGGTGGAGCCCATCGTGGCTTCGCGGAAACGCGGTCGCTGCGGCGGCAGCGACGGGTCCGGCACGGGGTCGATGCGGGCGTACTCGCCGAGCCAGAAGCCGATCGCGTCGCTCGACGCGCGCCTGCCCTCCGCCGAGTGCTGCCACGCGGCGAGCTGTCGCGGGGTGTCGCTCTGGACGGGTGGCAGCGCGTCCCTCAGCAGGAGCAGCCGGAAGTCCTTGACGATGAGGTCGGCCGCGTGCCCGTCGGCGGCGAGATGACAGAGGACCAGGGCGATATGCCGGACATATCCCCCGGCGACCACCAGGGCCACCCGCAGCGGCCACTCGTCCCAGTAGGCGAACGGCTCGGCCGCCAGCCGGTCGCACACCCGCTGGACGGGCTCGGACTCGACCACCTCGACCTCGATCCGCGCGACGTCGGCGACCCGCTGCCGGGGAGCGTCACGCGGGCCGGTGAGCCGGGTGCGGAGCGACTCGTGCCGGGCGACGAGCCGGTCGAGGGCCTGGACGGCGCGCTCCACGGTGACGGGCCGCTTGGGGGCGGCGAAGACGCGTCCGATGGTGAGATAGCGCTCCTGCGGCTCGGCCGCCACGACCGCGCGCCAGATGTCCTGCTGCCCCCACGTGAGCGGCGCGTCAGCCATGGAGTCGCACGTAGTCCACCAACTCGTCCAGGCTGTCGAGCGCCGACGGGTCGAGCTCGACCCCGAACTCGGCCTCGACCGAGTCGATCAGCCTGAGGTAGGCGAGTGAGGTGACGCCGAGGTCGCCCAACCGGGCCTGCCCTGCCATCACCTCGGCCGGATCGACCGCGCCGTCGGTGGCCTTGGCGATCATGTCGGCGAGCCGTCCGCGTAGTTCCCCGTCCATCAGCACCTGGCGAACCCTCCCTTGTCAGGGAATTTCGGGGCGAGTGTGTCATGCGGGGCCAGATTGCGGCAAGCGGCTATCGGTAAGGGGTTGACGCATTTGCGCATTTTTTTCTACGGTCTTGCTGCATCCCGAAAATAATTCTGGGGGTGGTTCAGTCGGCCCTTCCAGTGCCCGACCTCCTGACCTCGCGAGCCGCCACCGACCCCGACCACGAGGCGCTCGTCGTCGCCGGAACGGGCGTCCTGACACTCGGCGACTGGGACGCGCGCTCGACCACCGCCGCCCAAGCCCTGTTGGCGCGCGGGACGGCCAGGGGCGACCGGGTGGCGCTGGTCTTCGGCGGCCGCGACTGGCTGGACTACGCGGTGAGCTGGATGGCGGTGCTCAAGGCGGGCGGCGTGGCCGTGCCGCTGTCGGACCGGCTGGCCCCGCCCGAGCTGGCGTACATGATCGAGCACTGCGGGGCGGCGACGGTCGTCCACGGCGGCCACGAGCCGCTCGCGACGGCGCTCGGACAGCTCCGGACCCCACCCACCGCCGTCGCCTTCCCGGAGCTGGCCCCGGCCGCGTCCGAGGTCGGCCCCCTTGCCGAGGTGGATCCCCTCTCGCTCGCGCAGATCCTCTACACGTCCGGCACGACGGGACGCCACAAGGGCGTCGCCGCCACGCACGCCAACCTGACCTCCCCACCCGTGCACCCCAAGCGCCGCCCGTTCGCCCATTCCCGGCATCTGGTGCACGCCTTCCCCATCGGCACGAACGCCGGACAGGTGATGCTGCTGCACGCGCTCACCGCAGCCCCCAGCGTCGTCACCCTGCCGCTGTTCACCCCGGCCCGCTTCGCCGCGCTCGTCGAGTCGTACGCGGCGGGCACGGTGTTCGTGGTGCCCGCGATGGCCATCGAGCTGCTCAACGCGCGGGTCCAGGACCGCCACGACCTGTCGAGCGTGCTGCTGCTCGGCTCGGCCGCCGCCGCGCTCCCGCCCGCTGTCGCGGCCGAGCTGTCGACGGCGTTCCCGAACGCGACGGTGGCGAACTACTACACCTCGACCGAGGCCGCCCCGGCCCAGACCATCATGCTCTACGACCAGGACCGTCCCGGCTCGCTCGGCCGCGCGGCCGGAGGCTCCCGGCTCAGGATCGCGGACGCCGACGGCGAGCCGGTCGAGCCGGGGCAGACCGGCGAGGTGTGGCTGCGGGCCGCCGCCCACCCCCGCGCCTACTACCGCGAGCAGCACACCGGGGACGCCTTCCAGGACGGCTGGGTGCGCATGGGCGACCTGGGCCACCTCGACGACGAGGGCTACCTGTACCTCGTCGACAGGGAGAGCGACGTGATCAAGTCGGGCGCCTTCAAGGTCTCGACGCTCCAGGTGGAGGCCGCGCTGCACGACCACCCGGCCGTGGCCGACGCGTCCGTGTTCGGCGTGCCGCACCCGGTGATGGGCATGGCCGTGGCGGCGGCGGTGGTGGCACGTGAGCCGCTGACGCTCACCGACGTGCGCGCCTTCCTCGGGTCGCGGCTCGCGCCGCACGAGCTGCCGTCGTCGCTGCTCAGCCTGGACGTCCTGCCGAGGAACGCCGCCGGAAAAGTCATCAAGCGGGAACTGCGCCGTCTGGCAGAGGAGTGAAGATGGTCCTGGCATCGCAGGCCCAGCACGGGATGTGGATCACCGAGGCGACGTACGACACCGGCACGGCCTACCACATGCCCTTCGCCATGTGGTTCGACGGCCCGCTGGACCGGGAGGCGATGCTGAAGGCGTGCGAGGCGGTCGTCGACCGGCATCCGGTGCTGGGCTGCGCCTTCGAGGAGCGCGACGGCGACCTGCACCTGGTGCCCGCCGCCGACCGGCCACCGGTCGAGGCCGTGTCCGCGCCCGCCCCGGAGGCGCTCGTCGGCCGGGAGCTAGCCCGCCCCTTCGACCTGCGCCGTGGCCCGCTGGCGAGGTTCACGCTGGCGGAGGTGACGCCGACGCGGCACCTGCTGCTGTTCGTGGGCCACCACCTGGTGTTCGACGGCGTGTCGAAGGACCTGCTGGTGCGCGACCTGGCGTCCGCCTACTCCGGCGGCCCGCTGCCGCCGCTGCCCATGCCGTACGGGGCCGCCACCGAGGTCCCGCCGCAGGCCGAGGCGTACTGGCGGGCGCGCTGGCGCGAGGTGCCGTCCGTCGTCATCGGCGGCGCGGCGCGGACGCCGGTGTCGGCCGGACGCGCCGAGAGCGTGCCGCTCGACCTGCCCGGCGTACCGGCCACGACGTCCGAGTTCACGCGTTTCGAGCTGTTCCTGGCGGCCGTGCACGCCCTGCTCTTCCGGTACGGCAACGCCGAGGTCGCCGTCGCCGTGGCCATGTCCACCAGGCAGCCCGGGACGAGCGAGCACATCGGGCTGTTCGCCACCGAGTTGCCCGTCTACTCGACGCCCTCGCCCGGCACCACGTTCCGCGAACTGGCCCACGGGCTCAGGGCCGAGCTGCGCGAACTGAACGGCTTCCGCGAGGTGCCGGTGGCCAGGGCCGTGGGCGGCATCAGGCCGAGGGCGGCGCTCGCGCCGGTGTCGATCAGCTTCCGGCGGCGCGCGGCCGACCTGACCTTCCCCGGGCTGGAGCTGTCGGCCGAGTGGACGATGTCCAACCACATGGTCAGGAGCGCCCTCCACCTACAGGCCGTGGACGGTGACGACGGCCTCCGGCTCACCCTGCACCACAACCCCGACATCATCGCCCGCGAGGACGTCGAGCTGACCGGGCGGCACCTGCGCACCGTCCTGGACGCGGTCGCCGCCGACCCCGACGTCAGGCTCGAAGACCTGCCGCTGCCCGCCGCCGCGTCCGCGCCTCTGGCCGCGACGCCCGAACCCGCCAGAACCGGAACCGGCCAGGCCGACGGGGAGCTGGTCGAGCAGGTCCGGCTGATCTGGATGGAGGTCCTGCGGATCGACGACCTCGCGCCGGACGAGGACCTGTACGACCTCGGCGGCCACTCCCTGACGATCACCCAGATCAGCGCCAGGATCAGGAAACGGCTCGGCGTGGAGGTGCCGTTCGACGTGTTCCTGGACGATCCCACGGTCGCCGGGGTGGCGGCGGCGATCAGCGAGCTGCGCGCATGATCTCCCTCGGCCAGGAGCGGCTCTGGTTCCTGCACAGGCTGGACCCCGCCGACCCGGCCTACCGCGTCGCCGTGGTGCGGCGGCTGCGCGGCCCGCTCGACGCCGAGACGCTGGCCGGCGCGTTCGCGGACGTGGTGGCGCGGCACGAGTCGCTGCGCACCAGGTTCCCCGACCACGACGGGCGGCCCGTCGCCGTCATCGACCCGCCGGGCCCCGTGCCGATCGAACACATCGACCTCAGCGCCCAGGACGCCACCCCGCGCCCGCCCGAGGACGAGGCGCGGCGGCCGCAGGGCGACTCGCCCACGCGCGAGGAGGCCGCGCGGGTGCCGGAAGGCGGCTCGCCCACGCGCGAGGACGCCGCGCGGGTGCCGGAGGGCGGCTCGCGGCTGCTCGCGGCGGCGACCCGGCTGCTGGAGGCGCGTGTCAACACCGCGTTCGAACTGGACGCCGCGCCGCCGCTGCGGGTGACCCTCGTGCGGCTGGCGGACGACGACCACGTGCTCTGCGTCGTCCTGCACCACATCATCGCCGACGGCTGGTCGCTCAACGTCCTGATGGACGACCTGGCCAGGTTCTACGCCGCCCGCAGGGACGGGACGCCCCCCGACCTGCCCGAGCTGACCACCCGCTACGGCGACCACGCCGACGCGCAGCGGGCCGCCGAGGCCGACGTCGGCTACTGGACGGGCAAGCTCGGCGGCGCCGCGCCGCTGGACCTGCCGACCGACCGACCGCGCCAGGCCCAGCGGGGCAGCACCGGCGGCGAGGCCGGCTTCGACCTCCCTGCCGCGTTGGTGGCCGAGCTGGGCAGGCTGACCCGCGCGGAACGCTGCACCCTGTTCATGGTGCTGCTCGCCGCCTTCCAGGCCCTGCTCGCCCGGCACACCGAGCAGGACGACATCGTGGTCGGCGTGCCCACCGCCGGACGCGACCGTCCGGAGCTGGAGCCGATGGTCGGGCTGTTCGCGTCCACGCTGGTGCTCAGGGGCGACCTGTCCGGCGACCCGCCGTTCGCCGAGCTGCTGCGGCGGACCCGCCGCACCGTGCTGGAGGCGATGGCGCACGGGGAGGCGCCGCTCGAACGGGTGCTGTCGGCGCTCGACATCGAGCGCGACCTGAGCCGGACGCCGCTGTTCCAGACGATGTTCGCGCTGCACAACGCCGCCGTCGGGTACGGGGAGGCGGCGACGTTCGCCGGGCTGGAGAGCAGGCCCTTCCCGCACGGCGCCCCGCCCGCGATGGTGGACCTGCGGGCGGACCTGTGGCCCGACGGCGACGGCCTGCACGGGGCCTTCTTCTACAGCGCCGAGCTGTTCGACCAGCCGACCGTGGAACGGCTGGCGGCGCGGTTCCGCACGCTGCTGGCGTCGGCCGTCGCGAACCCGGACGCCCGGCTGTCCGAGCTGGACGTGCTGCCGTCCGAGGAGCGCGAGCTGGTCCTCGGCAAGTGGAACGAGACCGCGCTCGACGTGCCCGACGGCACCGTCGTGGACCTCTTCCTGCGGCAGGCGGCGCTGCGGCCCGACGCGGTGGCGGTGGAGTGCGCCGGTCGGGCGATGTCCTACGCCGAACTGGCCGAGAGGGCGCGGTGGACCGCCGGGGAACTGCGCGCCCGCGACGTCGCGGCCGGGTCGGTGGTGGCGGTGTGCCTGCCCCGCTCGGCCGAACTACCTGCGTCGCTACTCGGCGTCATGCTGGCCGGGGCCGCGTACGTGCCGATAGACCCGTCGCTGCCCGCCGACCGTGTCGCCGTCCTGCTCGCGCAGGCGGGCGCGCACGTCGCGCTGGCGCCCGCGTCCGCGCCGCTCCCCGAACACGTCGACCGGATCGCACCGCTCCCCGAACACATCGCGGGCATCGCGCCTGTGCGGGACGCATCGCTCCCTGAACGCGTCGAGCGGACCGCGCCCGTACGGGATGAGCAGGCCGCTTGCCCGCAGGCGGGGGAGCCCGCGGGTGCTTCCGGGGTGCCCGCGTACGTGATGTTCACCTCCGGGTCCACCGGCAGGCCGAAGGGGGTGGCGGTGCCTCACTCGGCGCTGGCCAACCTGCTGGCCGGAATGGGGCACCTGCTCGGTTCGTCCCCCGAGCACGTCTGGCTGGGCAGCACGTCGCTCTCGTTCGACATCGCCGGGCTGGAGCTCTACCTGCCGCTGGTGACGGGCGGGCGGCTGGTGCTGGCCGACGACGAGACCGTCCGGGACGGGGTCGCGCTGGCCAGGCTGATCTCCGGGTCGGGCGTCACCCACGTCCAGGCCACGCCGTCGGGGTGGAGCATGCTGCTGTCCGGCGGCCTCGACGCGTCCGGGCTGGTCGCCCTCGCCGGTGGTGAGGCGCTGCCGCTCACGCTGGCCAGGACGCTGCGCGGGCAGGCGGACCGGCTGCTCAACATGTACGGGCCGACCGAGGCCACGATCTGGTCCACCGCCTGGGACGTGCCCGAGTCGCCGGACCGCGTCCGCATCGGGCGGCCGATCGCCAACACCACCCTGCGCGTCCTCGACCGGTGGGGCACCCCCGCGCCGATCGGCGTGCCGGGCGAGCTGGTCATCGGCGGCGCGGGCGTCGCGCTCGGCTACCTGCGCGAGCCCGGACGGCCCGTGGACCGCTTCGCCGACGGCTACCGGACCGGCGACCGGGTCCGCTGGCTGCACGACGGCACCCTCGAGTTCCTGGGACGCGGCGACGGCCAGATCAAGCTGCGCGGCCACCGCATCGAGCTGGGCGAGATCGAGGCCACACTGGAGGACCACCCCGACGTGCGGCGGGCCGCCGTGGTCGTGCGCGGGGACGACCTGGTGGCCTACGTGGTCGCCCGTCCAGGCGCGTCCGGACCTGCGGGCTACCCCGCCGACCTGCTCGACCGGGCCGCCCGGTGGCTGCCCGCGTACATGATGCCCTCGGTGGTGGTGGCGTTGGACGCGCTGCCGCTGACCCCGAACGGCAAGGTGGACCGGCTGTCGCTGCCCGCGCCCGAACGCCCGGCGGCGGGCAGGGGAGGTCCGCCGCGCACCGCCAGGGAACGCCAGGTGGCGAGGATCTTCGCCGACGTCCTCGGGTCCGGAAGTCTCGGGGCCGGAGGTCTCGGGGCGGACGACGACTTCTTCGCGCTCGGCGGGCACTCGCTGCTGGCCACCCAGGTCGTCGCCAGGCTGGAGGCCGCGGGAACGTCGGTGCCGCTGCGGACGCTCTTCAGCCATCCGACCGTGGCCGGGTTCGCCGCGACGCTGGAGGACCTGCCGGTCGCGCCCGCCCGCCCCCTGCTCCCCCGTCCCCCCGGGACGCCTCCCCCGCTCTCCCCCGCGCAGGAACGCCTCTGGTTCCTGCACCGTCTCGACCCGGACGACGCCTCGTACAACATGTACGTCGTCCGCAGGCTTCAGGGCCCGCTCGACGTGGCGGCGCTGCACCGGGCGCTCACCGCGCTGACCGCCAGGCACGAGTCGCTGCGCACCCGCTTCCCCGAGGTGGACGGGCGGCCGGTGGCCGTCGTCGAACGTCCCGCACCCGCAGAGGTCGAGCGGCTGGACGCCCGCGACGAGGCCGAGGCGCGCGCCCTCGTCGCCGCCCGCACCAACGCGCCGCTCGACCTCGGCGCCGCGCCGCCGCTGCGCATCACGCTGATACGGCTCGGCCCGGACGACCACGTGCTGTGCCTGGTGCTCCACCACATCGTCGCGGACGGCTGGTCGATCACCGTCCTCCTGGACGACCTGGCCGCCCTCTACACCTCGGCGGAACCGCCGCCGCTGCCCGTCCAACCCGGAGACGTCGCCCTGTGGCAGCGGGAGCAGGACCGGAGCGCCGCGCAGGAGTACTGGCGCGCCCGGCTCGCCGACCCGCCCACGCTGGACCTGCGTACCGACAGGCCGCACCGTCCCGGGCCGGCGCGGGGCGACTTCCACCTGCTGGACGTGCCCGACGACCTCGCGACCGCGCTGGAGGCGACCGCGCGCAGGCAGCGGGTGACGCCGTTCATGGTGCTGCTCGCGGCGTACCAGGTCCTGCTCTCCAGGCACACCGGGCAGGACGACGTGCTCGTCGGCACGCCCACCGCCGGGCGCGACCGGGTGGAGCTGGAGCCGATCGTCGGATACCTGAGCAACACGCTGGTGCTGCGCGGCGACCTGTCAGGCGACCCGACGCTGGACGAGCTGCTCTCCAGGACGCGCCGGACCGTGCTCGACGCGATGGCGCACCAGGACGTCCCGTTCGAGCAGCTGCTGGCCGAGCTGGACGTCGAGCGGGACATCAGCAGGAAGCCGATGTTCCAGACCATGCTCACCCTGAACGGCCAGGCCACCGACGGCGGACGCGACCACCTGGGCCCGCTGCGGATGTCGTTCTTCGACGACGGCTACCGCCAGGCCAAGTTCGACCTGGTCGTGGAGGCGTGGGCGTCGCCCGGGCGGTTACGGATGGCGTTCGGCTACGACGCCGGGCTGTTCGACGCCGAGACGATCGCCCGGCTGGCGGACCGGTACGCGGTCGTCCTCCGGGGCCTGTCCGACCCGGCCAACCAGCACACCCGCCTGTCGTCCCTGCCGGTGCTCACCCCGTCCGACGAGGCCCTCCTCGCACGGTCGACCCACCCACCGTCCGACGAACCCACAGCGCCGAACCGCACACCGACCGACCAGCCCGCCCCTCCGAAGCGCACGCCGACCGACCAGCCCGCAGCCGGCTTCACGGGCGGCACCGTCACGGACCTGATCGCGGAGGCGGTGGCCGCCCACCCAGGCGAGACGGCCGTGACGTGCGGCGACCAGGCGGTGACCTACGCCGAACTGGAGCGGCGGGTGTCGCGGCTGGCGGGCGAGCTGGCCGGGCACGGCGCGGGCGACGGCGACATCGTCGGCCTGCGCGTCAACCGCTCGATCGACGCGATCGTGGCCATGCTGGCGATCTGGCGAACCGGCGCCGCCTACCTGCCCCTGGACCCGTCCTACCCTCCGGAGCGGCTGCGCCTGATGGCCACCGCCACCTCCCTCACCATCACGGACGACCTCACCATCCGCCAGGCCGAGACCGACACCCGGCAGGCAACGGCGGGTGGCGGCGGGCTGGCGTATGTGATCTACACGTCGGGCTCGTCCGGCACGCCGAAGGGGGTCGCGATCGAGCACGCCGGGCTCGCCGAGCGGGTCCGATGGATGCGACGCGAGTACGGCCTGCGTCCCGGTGACCGGGTCGTCCAGCTCGCGTCCCTCAGCTTCGACACCCACGCCGAGGAGGTCTACCCGGCGCTGGCAGCGGGCGCCACGGTGGTGCTGCTGCCCGACGGCGGCGCCACCCTGCCGGACCTGCTCGCCCACCGGCCCGACATCACCGTCCTCGACCTGCCGACGGCCTACTTCCACCACCTGGTCGACCTGCTCGACGAGATCGCCTGGCCGGAGCGGCTCCGCCTGGTGATCCTGGGGGGCGAGCAGGTCCAGGCGTCCGCGGTGACGCGCTGGCAGGAGCGGTTCGGTGGCCGGGTCCGGCTGGTCAACACGTACGGGCCCACGGAGACGACGATCATCGCCACCGCCGCCGACCTGACCGGCGCCGACCCGCACCCGCCCATCGGCCGCCCGGTGTCCGCCACCACGATCCAGGTGCTGGACGCGCACGGCTCGCCCACCCCTCCCGGCGCCCCCGGCGAGCTGCACATCGGCGGCCCCGGCGTGGCGCGCGGCTACCTCGGCCTGCCGGAGCTGACCGCGCAGCGCTTCGTCACCCTCCCGACGGGCCGCCACTTCCGGACCGGCGACCGGGTCCGCCTCCGTCCCGACGGGCAACTGGAGTTCCTCGGCCGCCTCGACGACCAGGTCAAGGTGCGCGGTTTCCGCGTCGAGCCGGGCGAGGTCGAGCACTGCCTGCTCACCCACCCGGACGTCCGCCAAGCCGCCGTACTCGTCCGGGACGGCGACCTGGTGGCCTACGTCGTCCCCGCGGAGCCGACGGGCTCACCCGCGAGCCTGGGCGAGTACGTCGCCGGGGTGCTGCCGCCGTACCTGCTTCCCACCCACTGGGTGATGCTCGACGCGCTGCCCCGCACCCCGAACGGCAAACTCGACAAGGCGGCGCTTCCCTCGCCGGGGCGTGCCGTCGGCAGGGACGACACGCCGCCGCGTTCCGACGCGGAGGAACTGGTCGCCGACGTGTGGGCCGAAGTGCTCGACGCCGACAAGATCGGCGCGTTCGACGACTTCTTCGCACTCGGCGGGCACTCCCTGCTCGCCATCAGGGTGGCCGCCCGGCTGCGCGCCATCGCGGGGGTGGACCTGCCCATCCGCACCCTGTTCGCCCGCCGCACGGTCGCCGAGCTGGCGCTCGCCGTCGAGCAGGCGCTGATGGCGGAGGTGGCGGCGCTGTCCGACGAACAGGCGATGCTCCTGCTGGACGGGGAGGACACATGACCGACCTGAGCGAGGCCCAGCGGGCGTTGTTGACCCAGCGGCTGCGTCGCCGGAGCAGCAGGCCGACGATCCCGGCGCTGCCTCCCGGCCAGTCACCGCCGCTGTCGTACGCACAGGAGCGGCTGTGGTTCATGGAGCAGTACGCGCCGGGGAACGTGGCGTACACGATCCCGTTCGTGCGGCGGCTGCGCGGGCCCTTCGCGGCCGGGGCGCTCGCGGGCGCGCTCAACCGGGTCGCCGCCAGGCACCAGCCGCTGCGCACCCGCTTCCCGGCAGGTGCGGACGGCCAGCCGTCCGTGCTCGTCGCGGACGAGGTCACGGTCCCGCTCACCACCGCCGAGGCGGAGACGGTGGAGGCGGCCCGCGCGCTGGTCGACCCGTTCCTGGCCGAGCCGTTCGACCTGGCATCGGGCCCGGTCATCAGGGCCCTGCTGGTGCGGCTGGCGGCCGACGACCACGTTCTGGCCATCGCCGTGCACCACATCGCGGCGGACGGCTGGTCCGCGAACGTGCTGCTGCGAGAGGTGCTGGCGTTCTGCACCGAAGAGACCGGGGAGCCGGTGGCCGAGTCGCCCGTGACATACGGGGACTTCGCCGCCTGGCAGCGTGACCGGCCCGGCGTGGACGGGGACGTGGCGTACTGGCGGGAGCGGCTGGCCGGGTTGCAACCGCTGGAGTTGCCCACCGACGCGCCGCGTCCGCCGGAGCTGACCTACGCGGGCGCGGCGCACTCCTTCTCCATCGCCCCCGCGCTGGTCGAGCGGCTCGACCGGCTCGGACGGGAGCACGGCGCGACACCGTACATGGTGCTGCTGGCGGCCTTCGCGGTGCTGCTCGGGCGCTACGCGGGCCAGGACGACGTGGCGGTGGGCTCCCCGGTGGCCGGACGGTCGCTGCCCGAGCTGGACAACCTGGTCGGGTGCTTCGTCAACATGCTGGCGATGCGGGTGGACCTGTCCGGCGACCCGTCGTTCGCGGAGTTGCTGTGCCGGGTGCGCGACACGGCCATGGACGGTTACGCCCACCAGGAACTGCCGTTCGAGCGGCTGGTGTCGGAGCTGAACGTGCCGCGGGAGGTGTCGCGGTCGCCGCTGTTCCAGGTGCTGTTCGTGATGCAGAACTACGGTGGCGAGCCGGAGCGGGCGGCGCTGACGGTTGAGGGGTTCGAGCTGGGGGTCTGGGCTACCCGCTTCGACCTGGAGCTCTACACCGAAGGCGACGGGTCGTTCCTGTTCGTCTACAACACGGCGCTGTTCTCCGCCGCACGGATCGAACGCATGGCGGGTCATCTGGGGACGCTGCTGGAGGGCATGGCGGCGAACCCATCGGTACCGGTGTCCGCCCTCGACCTGCTGACGCCGTCCGAGCGGGCGGACCGGCGACGCTGGAACGACACCACCACCGATCTGGGCACCCCCGGCCTCCTGCACGACCAACTCTGGACACCGAACGCAGGCGGGCCAACGGACGCGGCTGGAACAGCGAGCGCGGGCGAGGCGGCCGACGCGAGTGCCGTCGTCGGCGCGGGTGCGGCCGCGGTGGTTCATCCCGGTGGCGCGATCAGCTACGCCGAGCTTGGTCGGCGGGCGCGGGCGTTGGCGGCCGAGTTGGTGGAGGCCGGAGTAGGCCGTGGGGAGCTGGTCGCGGTCGTGATGGAGCGGGGGTGGGAGCAGGTCGTCGCGGTGCTGGGGATCAACATGGCCGGCGCCGCCTACCTGCCGATCGACGCCGACCTGCCCGACCAGCGGCGCTTCGAGCTGATCGAACGCGGCGGGTGCGCGGTCGCGGTCACGCAGCCCTGGCTGGACCTGTCCTGGCCGGACGACGTGACACGGCTGGCAGTCGAAGCACCCGACACGCCAGAGATCCCCGCCGCTGACCACCCAGCCGCGCCCAACGCGCCAGAGGTGCCCGCGGCTGACCGTCAAGTCGCGCACGACGTACCGGAAGTTCCGGCTGTTGACCGCACGGCGGCGCCCGATGACCTGGCGTACGTGATCTTCACGTCGGGCTCCACCGGCACCCCGAAGGGCGTGATGATCGAGCATCGGGCCGCCCTGAACACCGTGCGGGACCTCAACCAGCGCTTCCAGGTCGGCCCCGCGGACCGGTTCCTCGCCCTGTCGGCGCTCAGCTTCGACCTGTCCGTGTACGACGTCTACGGCGCGCTCGCCGTCGGAGCCACGCTCGTCATCGGCGAACCGGCGGGCGACAAGGACCCCGCCGCCTGGGCCCGCCTGGTCGGCGAGGAGCGCATCACGGTGTGGAACTCCGTCCCGGCTCTGATGGAGCTGCTGGTGGACCACGCCGAGCACGAGGGCGCCGAGCTGAGCTCGCTACGCCTGGTCCTGCTGTCGGGCGACTGGATCCCGCTCACCCTCCCCGACCGCATCCGCGCCCTGGCCCCCGACGCCGAGGTCATCAGCCTGGGCGGCGCCACCGAGGGCTCGATCTGGTCCATCTCGTACCCGATCGGCGAGGTGGACCCGTCGTGGACGTCCATCCCGTACGGACGCCCGCTGGCCAACCAGACCTTCCACGTCCTGGACCGCGCCCTGTGCGACGTCCCGGTCGGCGTGCCCGGCGAGCTGTACATCGGCGGCGCGGGCGTGGCCACCGGCTACTGGCGGGACCCGGAGCGGACGTCCGCCGCCTTCGTCGTCCGCCCGAGCACCGGCGAGCGCCTCTACCGGACGGGCGACCTCGGCCGCTACACGCCTGACGGCGTCATCGAGTTCCTCGGACGGGCCGACACCCAGGTCAAGATCCGCGGCTTCCGGATCGAGCTGGGCGAGATCGAGACCCACCTCTCCCGCCACCCGGACGTGGCCGAGTGCGTGGTGGCCACCCACGGCTCCGGCAACCAGGCGCAGCTCGTGGCCTACGTGGTCACGCCTGAGCCGGACCCGGTGCGGCTGCGCGCCCACCTCGCCGAGTCGCTCCCGGCGTACATGATCCCGACCCGGTTCGTCGCCCTGCCCCGGCTGCCGCTGACCGGCAACGGCAAGGTGGACCGCCGCCGGCTCCCCGCCCCCACCGCGACGCCCGAGCCGGCCGCCGAGCGCGTCCCGCCGGCCACCGAGGCCGAGCGCGTGGTCAGCGCCGTCTGGACGGACGTGCTCGACGGCGCCGGGTTCGGGATCGACGACGACTTCTTCGACGTCGGCGGGCACTCGCTGCTCGCGATCAAGGTGGTGGCCAGGTTGCGCAGGGAGCTGCCGCCGGGGTCCTCGCCGATCGCGGTGGTCGACCTGTTCAAGCATCCGACGATCCGTGAGCTGGCCGCGCTGGTCGACGGCACCGCCACCGCGTCCCGTGGTCTGCTGCACGAGCTGACGCCGCGCCGTGCCCGTCCCGCCGAGCTCACGTACGTGTGCGTCCCGTACGGCGGGGGGTCGGCGGTGGTGTACCAGCCGCTGGCCGACCGGCTGCCTGAGACGCACGCGCTCTGGTCGGTGGCCATTCCCGGGCACGACGTCGGCATGGACGAGGACCGCCTGCCACTGGACGAGGTCGCCGCCCGGTGCGTCGCCGAGATCCAGGAGAAGGTGCCGGGGCCGGTCGCGCTGTACGGGCACTGCGGGGTCGGCTCGGCGCTGACCGTGGAGATCGCCCGGCGGCTGGAGGAGGCGGGACGGGACCTCGAAGCCGTCTACATCGGGGCGATCTTCCCGTTCGCCCGGCCGGGCAACAGGGCGCTGGCGGCGCTGTCCAGGCTGGCCAGGCGCGAGTTCCTGCGGAGCGACCGCAGCTACGCCAACTGGCTGACGTCGATGGGGCTCGACATGAGCGACCTCGACCCCGGACAGGCCCGGCACATCATCAGGAACATGCGCAGGGACAGCGAGGCCGCCGAGGAGTACTTCACCGGGCTGTTCGAGAGCTCTGTCGCGCCGCTGCGCGCGCCGATCATCAGCGTGGCGGGCGAGCACGATCCGGCGACCGAGTTCTTCGAGGAGCGCTACCGGGAGTGGCACTTCCTCAGCCCCAGGGCTGCGGTGGTCGAGCTGGACGAAGCCGGGCATTTCTTCCTGAAGTACCGGGCGGAGGAGCTGGCCGAGATCGTCACCCGGACGCACCTCTCCCTCGACGCGGACACAGCGGTCAGGGGGACGAGCTGGCGCCTGAGAGAGGTGTCCCGCGACGGGACCGCCCAGCCGACCGTCCGGCGTCCCGAAGAAGGGGGCGGGCCAAGGGGCGCCGAACAGGCCGGAGAGCGGCCCGAGCACGGGCAGCAGACCGAAGGGCCGGGCGCGCGGCAGGCCGGAGGGCGGGGCGCGCGGCGGGCTGGGGTCGTGGGGGCGGGGCCGAGTATGCGGCGGTTCGTGGCCGTGGCGAGCGGCCAGCTCGTGTCGATCACGGGTTCGGCGCTGACCGAGTTCGCCATCCCGATCTGGATCTACCTCACCACGGGGTCGCTCGCCCAGTTCGCCCTGCTCGCCGTCGTCGGGCTGGTGCCGGGCATGCTGGTCGCGCCGCTGGCGGGAGCCGTGGTCGACCGGAGCGACCGGCGGACCGTCATGCTCGCCGGCGACTACGCCGCCCTGGGCACGCAGCTCCTGCTCGGCGTGCTGCTGTGGACGCACAACCTGCAGACGTGGCACATCTACCCGCTGCTGGCCCTGCTGTCCGTCGCGCTCACCTTCCAGCGGCTCGCGTACGGTTCGGCGGTGCCGCAGCTCGTCCCCAAGCGGTACCTCGGGCACGCCAACGGGATCGTGCAGATGGCCGGAGGGATGACGCAGCTGCTCGTCCCGCTGGCGGCCGTCGGGCTGATGGCCGTCATCGGGCTGGAGGGCATCCTGGTGCTGGACGTCGCCAGCTACGTGTTCGCGATCGCGGTCACGTCGCTGGTGCGGTTCCCGGCGGCCATGGCGTGGCGGCGTAAGGAACCGGTCCTGGCGGAGATGGCCGCCGGGTTCCGGTACTCGTGGGGCAACCTCGGCTTCCGGCGGATGCTGCTGTTCTTCGCGGTCCTGAACGTGTTCCTGTCGCCGCTGTTCCTGCTGATCTCGCCGCTCGTGCTGTCCTTCGCCACGCTCCCGGACGTCGGACGGATCTCGTTCCTGTCGGGCCTCGGCGTGCTGCTCGGCGGCCTGGCCATGACGGTCTGGGGCGGCCCCGCCAGGAGCCGGATGCGGGCGGTGCTCTGGTGCACGCTCGCGCTGGCCGCCTTCTGCCTCGTCACCGGGGTGCGCGCGGACCTGGTCACGATCGGGATCGGCGCCTTCGGGATGTCGCTCTGGCTGACCCTGCTCAACGGCGTCTACGCCACGATCGTGCAGGTCAAGGTGCCGCAGCGGTTCCACGGACGGGTGTTCGCGCTGAACACGCTGATCGCCTGGTCCACGCTGCCGCTCGGGTTCGGGCTGGTGGCGCCGTACGGGGCGGCGGTCTTCGACCCGCTGCTCGCGCCGGACGGCCCGCTCGCGCCGACCGTCGGCGCGCTCATCGGCACCGGCGCCGGGCGCGGGGTCGGGCTGATGTACCTGCTGTTCGCGGTGGCGATGGCCGTGCTGGCGCTGGTCGCGCTGCGGTCGCGGCTGCCGTCCCTGGTGGACGGCAGCGCCGACGCCGCCCCCGACGACCTCGTCGGCCTCCAGGCCCTCGGCCGACGCCTCTGACCCGCCCGCCTACGGGAGCTCGGACGGCGACTCCAGGGACTCCTTCAGCGCATGGAGGAACAGGACGGCGTCCCTGCCGTTGATCAGCCGGTGGTCGTAGGCGACCCCGACGACCGCCACCGTGCGCTCGCCCTCCGGCTGCGGCGAGGTGAGCGCGACCGCGCACGCCTGGCCGGGGAAGACGATCGGGACGGCCATCACGATGTCGGCGTCGTGGTGCAGGGTGACCACGATGTTGCCGCCCGCCAGCTGCTCCTCCCTGAAGCCGCCGTGCTGGGCCAGCTTGCGGAACTCGGCGAGCTGTCCGGCGATCTCCGGCACGCTCCTGTCGCGGGCGTCTCGGATGACCGGGACGTACAGCCCGGTGCCGAGGTCGATCGTGACGCCGACGTGCGGGCTGTCGGGGACGGCGGCGGTCCTGTCGTCCACGAGCCGGGCGAAGAACAGGGGGAAGCTCTCGTGCAGCCCGGCGACGGCGGCGATGAGCAGGTCGGGCAGGCCGACGAGCTTGCGCACCCGCCTGGTCAGGTCCCGTGCCGTCGCCATGGCCGGGCCGACGTCCACCTTGATGGCGGTGTATCCGGCGGGGATGGTCTGGTGGGACAGCGTCACCGTCCTGCCGACGGCCCGCTGCATGTTGCCCAGCGGGTGCGCCCTCTCCCCGGTGGCGGGGCCGTCCGAGCCCAGGGCGGGAACGTCCGGGCTGGGGGCGGCGAGCCGCAGGACGTCCGCGCGCCTCACCACCTTCACGCCGAGGGCGCGCACCCGTGCGGGATCGACGCCCAGCTCGTCGATGAGCGCCTGGGCGGGAGCGGTGATCAGCTGCGCGGGCGTGCCCGGCGCGAGGGGGTCGGCCGGTGGGTCGGGGGCGAGGGCGTCCGCGGGTTCGGGGCGGGGGCCGACGCGGGCGATCAGCTCGCCCGGCACGCACTCGGCGCCCACCGGCAGCAGGTGCGTGAGGACGCCGTCGTGCTCGCTGACCAGCTCCTCCACCGCCTTGGACGTCTCCAGCGACGCCACCACGTCGTCCCGGCGCACCCGCGCGCCGTCCGCCGCCAGCCATTCGAGCAGCGTGTACGCCGCGTCGTTGTTGTTCAGCTTCGGCACCCGGATCTCGTCAGCCATCGAGGCCCTCCAGTACGGCCCGGCAGATCGTGCTGTCCTGCACCAGCACGTCGCGCTCCAGGTGGGCGGCCGTCGGGATCACGCTGTCGGCCGCGCTGACCAGCTTGACCGGCCGCTGGAGCGTCCCCCACAGGCGGGTGTGCAGGTCGGCGGCGACGTGGGCGCCCCAGGTGCCGCCCGCGCTGCCGTCCTCCGCCACGCAGACCAGGGGGGCCTGCCCGAGCGCGGGCAGCAGCGCGGCCGGGTCGAACGGGTACAGCCGCGACGGGACCAGCAGCACGCCCGCCAGGTCGTGGTCGAGCAGCAGCGTCCGCATGGCGGCGATCGCGCGGTGCGCCAGCCCGCCGGGGACGACCAGCGCGTAGTCCAGCCCTTCAGTCCCGTCGAGGCGCACCACGGCGACGTCGTCGACGAGCTGCCAGGTGAACAGGTCGTCCACCTCGCCGGGGCGGTACATCTGGCGCGTGTAGAGGACCTTGTCCTCGAAGAGCAGGCACGGCTCGCCGAGCGCCAGCATGCGGTCGAGGACGGCGCGGTTGTCGTGGAACGGCGACATCTCGAAGAGCGACAGTCCGGGCACGCCGATGAAGTGCTTCTGCAGGTTCTGGCTGTGCGTGGGGCCGTAGCCGCGGTTGCCGCCCGACGGGCAGCGGATCACCATCGGCATCGGCACCCGGGTGCCGTACATGGACACGGACTTGCTGGCGAAGTTCACGATCTGGTCGAAGGCGAGCGCGGCGAAGTCGCCGAACATGATCTCGACGATCGCCTTGTCGCCCGCCAGCGCGAGCCCCGAGGCGGCGCCGACGATGGCGCCCTCGCTCAGCGGGGTGGTGAGGACGCGGTCAGGGAAGCGGGTGGACAGCCCTTTGGTGATCTTGAAGGCGCCGCCGTACGGGTCGAGAAGGTCCTCGCCGAGGATGTACACGTCCTGGTCGTCTTCCAGGAGGCCGTGCAGCGCCCGGTTGAGGTTCTCGGCTACCCTCACGCGGCCGTCCAGACCGCTGGGGGACGGGCGGCCACCTCGTCGGCGATCCGGTCGACGCGGGCGCGGGCCTCCACCTCCAGCCGGGCCGACTGCTCGGGGTGTTCGGCCTGGTAGGAGCCGTACCAGTCGGGGCGAGGGAAGTCGGGGGGCCGTGTGTCGTCGCCCTTGCTGTGGGGGCCGAGCCGGTGGGTGGCGAACTCGGCGACCAGCGGCGACGACTCGGCGCGGGTCCGCTCGACCAGCGGCGCCAGCTCGGCCCGAATACGCGAAATATCGGACGTGTCCAGCCGGTGGTGCCGGATGTCGAACCCCCGCGCCCGGCCCTCGATCGTCCCCGCCATCTGCAGCTCGGTCGGCGTGGACTGGGCGATGCCGTTGTGCTCGACCACCACCAGCAGCGGCAGCCGCCAGAGCTGCGTCAGGTTGAGTGCCTCGTACACCGCGCCCTCGCCCCACGTCCCGTCGCCGACGTAGACGCAGGCCAGCGCGCCCGGTTCGTGCCTCTTCAGGCGTAACGCGACCCCGGCCGCCACCGGCAGACTCTGTCCCTGCACCCCGGTCGACAGGTAGCGCTCGCGGCGCAGGTGCTGGCTGCCGCCGACGCCGTCGCAGACCGCGCCCTTCCTGCCCATGATCTCGGCGAGCAGCCCCTCGGGGTCCTCGAAGCGGGCCAGGTAGTGGCCGTGGCCCCGGTGGTTGCTGAACACCCAGTCGCCGTCGCGCAGCAGCGGGCGCAGAGAGACGGGGACGTACTCCTGCCCGAGGCAGGTGTGGGTGGTGCCGTTGAGCTCGCCCCGCTCGAAGAGCGCGAGGAGCTTCCGCTCGAAGAATCGGATCAGCAGCAGCAGCGCCAAGTCCTCGTCAGGCAGTCTGTCCATTGGCCTCTCGAGCCCCAGGAAAACCTCCTGAAAGGCTACACAAGCCACACATCACCCGTCCACCATCCGCGCCGTCCAGGAAGCCCAGCACCGTACGGGCGAGGGCCTTGGGGTGGACGAACAAGCCACACATCACCCGTCCACCATCCGCGCCGTCCAGGAAGCACGGACAGGCTGCACTCACCCGTTCGCCTTGCGGACGTGCCGGTCCAGGAAGTCCAGGAGTGTGCGGGCGAGGGCTACGCGGTGGTCGGACAGGGCGTGGTCGGCCGGGAAGACGTGCTGTTCGAGCAGCGGGACCGGATGCGCCCGGTAGGCGTCGACGACCGGCTGGTGGTGCACGGGCGCCGGGGTGACGTCGTCGCGTCCGGTGCCGACCAGCAGCACCGGACGGTCGGCGAGCCGAGGCGCGAGCCCCGCCAGCCGCCACGCCTCCCCGCCCGCCTCCATCTCGGCGACGAGCAGCTCGCCGCTGGTGCCCCGGAGCGGGAGCAGCTCGTCCTGGAACGCCTCGACGTAGGACGCGCGCACGTCCGGGTCCGCCCGGCAGATGGCCGCGACGGCCCCCATGTCGAACCCGGCCACGGAGGCGACCGCGACGATCGACGGGTCGGCGGCGGCGGTCATGAGCGCGGCGAACCCGCCGAGGCTGTGCCCGACGACGGCCACCCGGCTCGGGTCCAGCCGGTGGGCCGCCACGAACCCCTGCCTCCGCACGGCGGCCACGACGGCGGCGGCGTCCTCAAGGACGTGGCCCCACGACCACGCCCCCTCGACTCCCCACGAGCCGCGGTAGTGGAACACCAGTGCCGCGTACCCGGCGCGGCGCAGCGCCTGCGCCAGGTCGAAGTTGCGCTCGTTGCCGGGGAAGCCGTGCAGCAGCACGACGACCGGGTGCGGTCCCGGTCCCGCCGGGACGTGCAGGACGCCGAGCAGGGTCGCGCCACCGCTGTGGAAGGTGACCGCGGGCGTCCTCGCCGGCGGGATCGCGTCGCTGGACGGGTCGGTGACGAGCGGGTCCACCTCTGCGCTCACGGCAGCTCCGAAGGTCGAGCCGAGAAGTACGACGCGAGGCTAGCAGGGTGATCACCAGATGGTGAGCGCGCCGTCCCTGGTCCGCTGGAGGTGCGGCGGTGGCAGGGCCCGCGCTCTGATAGTTCTGACGGTGTGGGACGCGACCCGGCCGAGGAGTTCGAGCAGTTCCGGCAGCCCCTGTTCGGTCTGGCCTACCGGCTGATGGGAGAGGCGGGAGAGGCCGAGGACGTCGTCCAGGAGGCGTACCTGCGCTGGCGGGACGCCGAGGGCGTGGCCGTCCCCCGGGCCTGGCTGAGCAGGGTGGTGACCAACCTGTGCCTGAACCGGCTGGACTCCGCCCGCGCGCGCCGCGAGAGGTACGTGGGCCCGTGGCTGCCCGAGCCGGTGCTGACCGACAGCGGCGGCCTCCTCGGGCCGCTGGAGGCGGCCGAGCAGCGGGAGTCCGTCACGATGGGCCTGCTCGTCCTGCTGGAGCGGCTGACGCCGGCCGAACGGGCGGTGTTCGTGCTCCGGGAGGCGTTCGGCTACTCCCACCAGGCAATCGCCGACATCATGGACATCTCCGTCGCGAACTCCCGGCAGCTCCACCGCAGGGCCAGAGGACGGGTGAGCGACGCGCGCCGCCGGTTCGAGGTGGACCCCGCACGTCAGCACGCGATCGTCGAGCGCTTCCTCCTCGCCGTGCGCGACGGCGACCTGGAGGGCCTGCACCGCGTGCTGGCCGAAGACGTGGTGACGTGGACCGACGGCGGGGGCAGGGCGACCGCCGCCCGGCGGGTCCTGGTCGGCCGCGAGAAGCTGGTGCGCGCCGTCCTCGGCCTGCGGGCGAAGGCGCCGGACGTGCGGCTGGTCACCGCGGAGGCGACCCATGAACCCGCCGACGTGTGGCCCGCCACGACGGAGGCGAACGGCGAGGCCGCCGGCGTGTGGCTCGCCACGACGGAGGCGAACGGCGGGGCCGCAGACGTACGGCTCGCCGCGGTAGAGGCGAACGGCGAGGCCGCGGTCGTGGCGTTCCGCGGCGGCGAGCTGTGGGCCGTCGCCACGCTGGAGATCGCGCACGGCCGGATCGTGGCGGTGCGGAGCGTGCACAATCCCGACAAGCTGGCGTTCGCGGCGAGGCAGCTGTCACGTCCCGGGTGGGCTGTCCGGTCATCAGGGGCATGAACCATCCCATCCTCATCACAGGCGGCACCGGCGCCCTGGGACGTCACCTCGTGCCGCTGCTGGCCGCCCGCGACGTGCGGGTCCTCAGCAGGCGTCCGGGGAACGGGCGGCTCGTCGGCGACCTGGACACGGGAGCCGGCCTGGCCGTGGCGGCACGCGGCGCGCGGACGATCGTCCACTGCGCCTCCAGCCTGCGCGGCGACGACGTCGCACGCACCCGCACCCTCATCTCGGCGGCCGACGCCGGCGCGCACCTGCTCTACGTCTCCATCGTCGGCGTCGACCGGCACCCCTTGCGCTACTACCGCGCCAAGTACGCCTGCGAGCGGCTGATCGAGAGCTGCGGGCTGCCGCACACGATCCTCCGCGCCACCCAGTTCCACGAGCAGATCGTGCGCATGCTGCGGGTGCTGACCCGGCTGCCCGTGGCTCCCGTGCTCGCCGGAACCGGTTTCCAGCCGATCGACTCCGCCGAGGTGGCCGCCCGCCTGGCCGAGCTGGCCCTCGGGGAGCCGGCCGGGCGGGCGGCCGACCTGGGCGGCCCGGAGGTCCAGCCGTTCACCGGCCTGGCGCGGACCTTCCTGCGGGCGTACGGCCTGCGCCGTCCCGTGCTGCCCGTCCGCGTGCCCGGTCCAGCGGGGGACGCCTTCCGGCGCGGGGTCCACCTGGCTCCGGACCGGAGGGTCGGCCGCCGGACCTTCGCCGAGTTCCTCGCCGGCCGCCCGGCGGCCCGGTCATGACCGCGCGGGCCTGGCTCCGTGGCGGGCTCTCGCTGGTCGCCGTCGCCGAGACCCTGGTGGGCCTCTGGCAGACGCTGCTGCCGGAGCACTTCTTCGGCAGCTTCCCCGCGGCGGCGCACGCCTGGGTGGCCGCGCTCCCGCCGTACAACGAGCATCTGCTGCGGGACCAGGGAGGCATGCACCTCACGACCGCGGTGATCTTCGCCGCGGCGGCCCTCACCATGGATCGGTGGCTGGTCCGGATCGCCCCGCTCGCCAACCTGGCGTTCGCGCTGCCCCACCTGATCTTCCACGCCACCCACCTGGACGCCCTGTCGCCGGGCGACGCCGCCGCGCAGACGCTCACGCTGCTCGCGAGCGTGCTGCTGCCGGCGGCGTTGCTGGCTCTCAGCCGCTCGGTGCCCCGGCCTAGCGGGTGATCGTCAGGGTGTGGGCGTAGGCGGGCGCGGGCCGCCCCGGCAGCGCGATCTCCACGTCGGCGCCTCGCTGCGTCCACACCAGGTCGCCGGACCCGCCGAGGAGCCCGACGCGGGCGCCCGACGGGAGCGTCAGGTCGCGGACGACGACGGGGCCGGGGCCGACGTCGCCGAGCACGACGGCGTAGACGCGCTCGTCCCTGCTGGTGAAGCGGACCTCGCGGGCGTCGGCGGTGACCGCCCGCGTGCGCTCCCACGGGCGCGTCCCGAAGATCGCCTCCCCGTTCGTCTCCAGCCACCCGCCCAGCTCGCGCAGCGGCTCCTGCTGGATCTCGGGGATGCGCCCCTCACCGTCGGGGCCGACGTTGATGAGCAGGTTGCCGCCCTTGCTCACGACGTCCACCAGCAGATGGACGAGGTCGGCGGCGCCGAGCAGGTCGGCCCTGGTCTCCTGGGCGTTGTAGCCGAAGGACGTGCCGAGGCCGCGCGTCAGCTCCCAGGGGCGCGGGATCACGTCCTCGGGGCAGCTGTACTCGTGCGTCTCCACGTCGAAGTGGAACGCCGGGGGCTTGATCGGCGGCTTCTTCCCGTTCTTGGCGAGCACCTTGAGCGTCGCGCCGATGAAGCGGAGGTAGAGGAAGCGGCCGATCGGGTTGCGCGGCATGCTGAGCTGGGTCCAGCGGTCGTTGACCACGCCGTCGGCGACGGTGTCGTAGTAGTGGGCGAAGATCTCGTGCTGGTCGCTCTCCGCGGGCCAGCCCATGTCGTTCCAGAGGATCGACGGCTCGTACCGGTCGATCAGCTCCCGCCACTGCGCGGCGGCGTACCGCGCGTACTCCGGGCCGAGGGCCTGCTGCTCCATGAGGTCGGGCATGGTGCGGACCGGCTTGTCGACGAACGTCCAGTCGATGCCGCCCGCGTAGTAGAGCCCCATCCGCAGCCCCTCCGCCCTGACGGCCTTGGTGAGGTCGCCGACGAGGTCGCGGGAGGCCCGGTAGTCGGCGGGCATGTGGGGATTGGGCACGCTGGTGGGCCAGAGCGGGAAGCCGTCCAGGTGCCTGGTGACCATGACGACGTACTGGGCGCCCGCCCCGGCGAAGAACCGCGCCCAGTCGCCGAAGTCGACGCCGGCAGCGGCCTCGTCGAACTGCCGGCGGAAGCCGGTGTAGGGGAAGCCCTCGCCGTACGTCCGCGCGTGGTGCCGGGCGGTGGGCGAGCCGGGCACGCGCAGGGCGTTCAGGTACCACTCCGCGTACGGGATGTCGCCCCTGGTGTCCTTCATCGCCGTGAGGTCGTTCATGAAGCTCTCGAAGTCGCCCGCCTCGGGGTCGGCGTAGGCGGGAACCGAGTACAGGCCCCAGTGGATGAAGACGCCCAGCTTCGCGTCCTGGTACCAGCGGGGGATCGGCCGCGTGTCGAGCGAGGCTTTGTCCGGCCGGTAGGTCACGGCGTTTCTCCCGGTACGTGAGGTGTGGCGGCTGTGGCGAGGCGGACCAGCGCGCGCAGTTCGTGCTCGTAGCTGCCGAGGTCGAAGTCGGGGTCCACGCTGAGCACGCGGATGATCCCGTCCCGCATGGAGCGGATGGCGACCGCGACGGACCGCGGGTGGAACGCGCGGAACTCTCCCAGCCGCTGCCCCTGGACGAGAAGGTCCTCCAGCGCGTCGATGTCGGCGCTCATGATCTTGGCCAGGGCGGACGGCCCGCCCTCGGCGGTGCGCGAGCCGGCGGTGATGTCCAGCACGGCGACCAGGTGCTTGCGGTGGGTGCGGATGAAGCCGAGGTTGGCGCCGATGAAGGCGTCCAGCCGGGCGGCGGGGGTCTGCTCGGCGTCGACGCGCTCGGCGACGTGGCCGGCGAACGCGGTCATGACCTCCGCGACGAGGGAGTCGATGAGGTCCTGCCGGTTGGCGAAATGGTACGTGATCAGCCCGGTGCTGCTCAGCCCGGCCTTCCTGGCGATCCGGGCGAACGACGCCTTGGCCAGCCCCTCGTCGGCGATCACCTCGACGGCGGCCTCGACGATCTGGGCCCGTCTGGCTTGCTCGGTCAACGTTCGTTGCTCATGTGAGCTGATTTTTGCTCGCACAAGCAAACCCTAACGCACGCGACAGTCACCATCAGAGTGCGTTTCGTCACCGGACGGGCGCCGGACCCGTCACGAGCTGCTGGATCAGGGGGCCCAGCCAGGCCGCGACCGTCTCGTGGTCGGCGGAGGCGAGAGGTTCGAGCCCGAGCAGGTAGCGGGCGGAGGCGAGGCCGAAGATCTGGCCGGTGATCAGGCTGGCGCGCAACTCCCCGTCGGGGCCGCCGATCGCCCCCGCGAGCTGCCCGGTCACCTCCCGCGCGAGGAAGTCGCGGAGCACCGTGGTGGAGTCATCACGAACCGGCCCTGACCGGATCAGCGTGAGGAACGACTCGAAGTCTGAGCTGTCCCACATGCGCAGGAAATGCCGGACGAGCCCGGCTCCCAGGTCGTCGAGGCCGGCCTCGACGAGCGCGCCGATCGCCTCCTTCGGGCCGGCGGGCAGGCGCATGGTGGCGGCGAGCAGCTCCTGCTTGCTGCCGAAGAAGTAGTGCACCATGGCCGGTTCGACACCCGCGTCGGCGGCGACGGCGCGCACGGTGGTGCGGTCGTAGCCCAACTCGGTGAAGCGAGCCCGCGCCGCGTCGAGGATGCGCTGACGGCTCCGCATCCCGGTGCGCCACCTGCCCTGCCGCCGCGCCTGCTGCTCGCCCCCGTCTCCGGACTGCCCCACATCGCCTCCCGGGACGCGACTCCTTTGGGCAGCGAGCCTAGGAGTTGTCCGCCTACTCGGCGACCGCAGGCTGCGGAGTCGGCTGGCAGGGGTCCTGGGAAAGTCAGCTGGACGAGGTGCAGAGGGCGGCGTCGAGCGCGGCGAAGAGGTGCTGGTCGTTCTTCGGGGTGCCCGTGACGTAAACGGTCGCGGCCCTGCCGGCGCGGTCGCGGCCGCTGAGGACGCGCACGCCCGGGAGGCCGCCGTCGTGCATCCAGGCGGCACCGCAGCTCAGCGGGTAGGAGTAGACGCCGAGACCGTAGTGGCTGCCCTTGGGGTCGGAGGCGGGGACCGCCCCGGCGAGCATCGTGCGCAGCGTCCGCTCGGGGATGGACTGCCAGAAGCGGTTCAGGTCCTCCGGGGTGGAGACCAGGCCGCCGCCCGCGCCGAACGCGTAGCCCGGCAGTTCGGTCTGGTCCGTCTCTCCGGCCTTCGGGTTGACCGGGTTCACGCCGTAGGTGTGGGCGTGCTTGCCACGGATGCCCAGCTCGCCATTGTTCGGCCAGTACGTGCCGCGCAGCCCCTTCAGCACGCCGTCCTCGGTGACCGCGCGGAAGTCCTTGCCGGTCACCTTCTCGATGAGCACGCCCGCGACCAGGTAGTTGGTGTTGGAGTAGAACCACCGCTCGCCCGGCTTGCCGACGGGCGGACGGGACAGGGCCAACGCCAGGTGGTCGGCGGGGTTGGCGGGCTTGCTCCAGTCGACCAGGTCGAAGTACTCGGGCAGGCCGCTGGTGTGCTGGAGGAGCTGCCGGACGGTGACGTCCGCGCCGTGCAGCGCCCCGGGCACGTAGTGCTCGACCCGCTCGTCCAGGTCCACCTTGCCCTCGGCGGCCAGCCGCATCACCGTCACTCCGATGACGGACTTGGTGACGCTGGCGGCTCTGAACCGGCCGTCGGCGCCGACCATCGGCCTGCCGGTGCCGCGCTGGGCGGTGCCCGAGGTCCACGTCGTGGTGTGGCCGTTCCTGTCACGTACCGAGAGGACGGCCCCGGCCAGGCCGTCCTGCTTGGTCAGCCGGTCCACCTGCGCCTGGACACCCCGGTCGGGGACGGCGGCGGCCATGGCGGGGGAGGCGGCGCCGAGCAGGACGACGGCGGCGGCTGCGGCGGCGAGGTACTTACTCATCATGGGGACATCTCCTGGTGTTCGGGGTGATGTCCCCATCCTTGGTTTTCCAGCCGCCAAGATCAGTCATGCCGTCCGGCTTCTTGGGGTGGGGCCTGCACTACCGCCGCCGGAGGCCGGCCAGCGCCACCGGGCCCGGGGCTTCGGCGGAAGCTACCGTCGCCGGAGGATGACGTCCTGGCCGTAGTCGGTCTCCTGCCCGGCGGTTCCCACCACCCACAGCTCGGACGTGCCGGGGATCGCCGTCACCGCCGGCCGGTCCAGCAGGCGTTCGTAGGCGTACTCCCGGGTCCAGGTCCGACCGTCGAAGTGCAGGGCCACCATGGCGCCCCCCTGATCGGCCCCCACCGCTCCCTCGTCGTCGGGAGCCACCCTGGCGCTCTCCTGATCGGCTCCCACCGCCCACACGTCGTCGGCCCCGGACGCGGTGACGCTCTCCAGCGGCCCGTTACCGCCGGGCACGGCCACCCGCTGCCATGAGGACCCGTCCCAGTGCATGACGAGGGCCTCCGGCTGCTCGACCTCCACGTCCTCGGTCCGGCAGTCGAACCACCGCGTCTGCTCGCCCCCGATCCCGCCGACGGCCCACACGTCGTCCGGCGAGATCTGCAACACCTGGTTGAGGTAGCCTCCCGGCACGTCCGGGAGGGGCATCTGGGTGTACTTCGCGCCCCGGGCCGCGTGCCAGACCGCGGGCCTGATGCCCGAGCAGCCGTTGCGCAGGTCGGTGCCGACCACCCACACCTGACCGCGCCGGGCCGTCACCGCGGCGAACACGCCCGGGACGGCGGCCCGCTTCTCGAACCTCCGACCGGTCCACTCGACGGCGAAGGAGGTGTCGTCGGCCCAGTCCGTACCGACCACCACCGCCCGTCCCCCGTCGATCGACACGTCGGTCAACCAGGAGTTGTCCGTAGACTCGGCCGGTGTGGAGTACGACCAGCGCCGCCCGTCCCAGTGGGCGGCCTCGTCCCCCACGAGCCAGATGTCGTCGGGGCCGTCCATGTCGAAGCCGTTCACGTACTGCTCGCGGGCGCGCGGGGTGACCTTCTTCCAGACCGACCCGTCCCACCGCTCGACGAACGGGAGGCCTGCGCGGTCTTCCGCGCCGTCCTCGTAGCCGACTGCCCACGCTCGGCGCGGCCCGTCGGCGATCACGTCGACCAGCCCCGCGCTCTCCAGGAGTTTCGGCGCCTCGACCACCTTCCACCGCTTGGACCGGGTGACGGCCGTGGGCGTGGCCTCCGGGCTCGCCATCGTGGGAGGCGCCGTCGTTGGGGCCGCGGGGCTCGATCGGACGGTGGGTTGCCCCGAACATCCGGCCGCCGCTCCCAGGCACGTCACGACGATCACCACAAGCCGCGCGATCTTCACAACTGCCCATTATTGCCAATCGACCTGGACCGATCGGAGCAAACGCAGCAGCAGCCGAAACGCCCCACGATACGCGGCGCGGGTCCGGCGACGGCGGCCGCCATACCATGCCATATGGTACGGTCCGGAACATGGCGAGCAAGCGGGACTGGCTGGAAGCCGGGTTCAAGGTCCTGACCGAGTCGGGCGTGCCCGGGCTGACGATCGAGCGGCTCAGCGGCGACCTGGGCCTCACCAAGGGCTCGTTCTACCACCACTTCAACGGCATGTCGGGCTACCGGGCCGACCTGCTGAACCATTTCGAGGCCCAGTACACCAGCCGCTACATCGACGGCGTGGAGCGGCAGGGCGGGTCCGGGTCCAAACTGAACCGCCTGCTCGACCTGGTCCTGGCCGACGAGCACGCCGGCCTGGAGATCGCCATCCGGGCCTGGGCGCTGCAGGACGACGAGGTCCGCGCCGTCCAGGAGCGCGTCGACCGGCTGCGCATCGCCTACCTGCGCACGCTCGCCCGCGAGGCCGGAGCCGACGAGGCCGACGCGCTGGCCCGGCTGCTCTACCTGGTGCTGGTCGGCGCGCGGCAGGTCGTCCCGCCGCTGCCGACCGCCGACCTGCGCGACGTCTACGAGCTGGCCATGCGCCTGCTGCCGAAGAACGCGACCGGCTGACCCGCCCACAGGTGGCGGCGAAGCCCGGTTCGCTAGAATCGGGCACCGCTGCAGACCTGAGACGAGGGGGGCGCGGCGATGACGGAATCCGCCCGGGGGGCGATCCCCCAGCCGGTGCTGAGCCCGCTGACCACCGCGGCGATCTTCCTGGTCGTGACCGTGGATCCGGGCGGCGAACCCGTGGCGCGAGAGCTGCTGTCCGACCTGTCCGGGCTGGAGCGGTCCGTCGGCTTCCGGGTGCCGGATGGGCGGCTGAGCTGCGTCACCGGCATCGGCTCCGACGCCTGGGGCCGGCTGTTCGGCGGCCCGCGCCCGGCGGAGCTGCACCCGTTCCGCGAGCTGTCGGGAGCGGTGCACCACGCGGTGTCCACTCCTGGAGACCTGCTCTTCCACATCCGCGCCATGCAGCTCGACCTGTGCTTCGAGCTGGCCTCGCAGATCATGAACCGCCTGCGCGGCGCCGTCACCGTGCGCGACGAGGTGCAGGGCTTCACGTACTTCGACATGCGCGACCTGCTCGGCTTCGTCGACGGCTCCGAGAACCCGGTCGGGCCCGAGGCCGCGGCCGCGGTCCTCATCGGCGACGAGGACTCCGGATTCAGCGGAGGCAGCTACGTGATCGTGCAGAAGTACCTGCACGACCTCGACGCGTGGAACGCCCTGCCGGTCGACGCCCAGGAGCGGGCGGTCGGCCGCGCCAAGCTGTCGAACATCGAGCTGGACGACGCGACCAAGCCCTCGAACGCGCACATCGCCCTCACCAGCATCACCGACCCCGACGGCACGGAGCGGCAGATCCTGCGCGACAACATGCCGTTCGGCAACGTCGGCCGAGGCGAGTTCGGCACCTACTTCATCGGCTACGCCCGCACGCCCGCGGTCACCGAGACGATGCTGGAGCGGATGTTCCTCGGCGACCCGCCCGGAAACCACGACCGGATCCTCGACTTCTCGACCGCCGTGACCGGCAGCCTGTTCTTCGTGCCCAGCGCCGGCTTCCTCGACGACCTCCCCGACCCGCCCGCCGCCGAGGCGGCCGCGTCCGTCGACGTCCAGAGGCGGCCTGACGGCTCCTGACCTGGGCATTCTCCCTTGTTGGCCTCCCTACCCAGTGGAAGACTGAGGCTGACGGGAGGGGGACTTGTCATGATCGAGGTCAAGAGCATCGACAAGCCGGACGAACGCCGGGACTTCATGATGGGGCACCTGGAGGTGTGTCACCTGACCGGGCTGACCTTCGGCGTCGCCACGTTCGAGCCGGGATGGCGCTGGTCGGCGTCGATCAAACCGATCGTGGGCACCGAGTCCTGCCAGGTCCACCACAACGGCTTCGTCGTCAAGGGGCGGCTGCGCCTGCGGATGAACGACGGCACCGAGGCCGAGGTGGGCCCCGGCGAGGTCTTCGTCTGCCCGCCGGGACACGACGCCTGGGTGGTGGGCAACGAGCAGGTCATCGTGTACGACTTCGCCGGCGGCGCCGCCGAGTACGGGAAGGCGAGGGATTACTGACGCGCGAGGCGGCGCGGCCCCGGAAGGGCGGCGCCGCCTGGGCGTCAGGCCGGATCCGGGACGTTCTTCCGGCGTGCGCGGAACCGGCGGAAGCCGACGAGGAGCACCGTCCCGACGATCAGGGTCACCAGCGCGACGAGCGCGACGACCAGCGTCAGCGGGGAGTCGACCGACGCAGCCAGCCCCCACGTTCCCACCTTCTCCGGAAAGGTCAGCGTTCCGGTCTGCGTGCGGTCCTCCCGACCGCTCTTGAGGGTGAGGCTGAACTTCCACGGCCCGTCGGGGAGCTCGTCCCCCAGCAGGACGGTGACGGTTCCCTGGTCGCCGGGCGCCAGGGTGGTGCCGCGGTCGACCGGGAACGGGCCCGCGCTCAGCGAGCTCGGCCCGTCCGACAGTGACAGCTCGCCTTCGAGGTCGATGGCGCGTTCGCCGGTGTTGGCGACGGTGGCCTGGATTCTCGGCTGCCCGTCCTCTGTCCGCTGGGGCACGATCTCGCCGATCCGGAAGTCCGTGGGCGGCTCCCCGCCGGGGCCGACGTCGAGATAGGCGCGGATCCCGACACGGTTGACGAGGGTGATGCCCTCTTGCTTCCCCGCCCCCGCGGCGGAAACCTCCGCCCAGATGACGGCGTACCGCTCACCCCTGGAGGCCCAGGTCGGCACGGTGACGGTGGCCCGCACCGACGCTCTCTCGTGCGGGGGCAGGGCGATGCTGGAACGGTTGAGCCTGATCCACGAGCTCAGCTCGTTCCCGGTCCGTTCCGGCGCGAAGGTGAAGCGGCCGTGGCTGATGCCGGCTCCGGCCGCGTACAGCTGCAGGTGCTGGGGCTTGTTCGAGGCGTTGTGGACCTCGAAGCGCCGGCTGAAGGTGGTGCCGGGGTTGACGTGGTCGACGATGAAGACGTGCGAGCGCGGGTCGTCCGTCCGGTTGGCGGGAATCTCCAGCAACCTGATGCCGATGCTGTTCTTCCCGGTGGGACGCGCCTCGCCCCGGCCCGGGTCCGCGGCGGCCGCTGGAGCGCCGGCCGTCGCGTGCGCGAGGAGCGCGAGCAGCGCCGCGGAGACGAGCCGGGTGAACGGTGAGATGGCCATGCGCGTCAGGCGACGGAGTGGTTCACCGTGCCGGTGTAGGTGCCCGCCACCGCTTGGGCGGGAACGTTGATCACGATGGTCGGGTTCCAGGCGACGGAGTTGTCACCGGAGCCGCTCGTCTTGCTGAAGGCGGTGCGCGAGATGTCGAGCGACTGCGCGGCGGCCGCGTTGGCCTGGCCGGGCACCAGGGTTCCGCCGCCGGTGTTGGCAGTCTGCGTGCCCGACCAGTACAGGACTGCCGTGTTGGGGACGGTCTCGGCGGCGGTGCCGCCCCCTGTGGTGAAGCCGCCCGTCGCGGCGATCACCGACGCCACCCAGGTGGCGGCGAGCGCGGCCCGCTGGTCGGTCACCGTGACCGTGCCGAGCTGCCCGCTGATCTGGCCTGCGGGCGCGGAGTTGCCGACGTTGACCGGGCCGGCCGGAACGGTGATCGTCAGCCCGTCCTCGCCGGTGACGGTGAAGGTCACCGTGGTGGAGCAGGTGGTCGACGCGGGGCAGGTGACGGCCTGCGCCGGCACGGCGACCGCCATGGCGACAGCCAACCCGGCGACTCCTACCAGGGAAATGCCCAGACGGCACTTGGACACTGCCGGCCTCCTTCGTCGAATTCACCGCCCGGTCCGGGCCGTTCTCGTATGACGTTCTCCTCAGCGCGCAGACTCCGCAAACCGGCCCAGCGGGCAGCTGGCAACTTTTGGCGATCAGATGGAGAGTGCCAGAAATTAGCGGGTCGGCCATCCGTCCACCGAAATTGGCCACAACACGGACAAAGCATCCGACTTACCCGGCAACTCCCTGAGCGACTGCCTGCCATTCATCCGGGCGCGGCACTGCTCGAAGCCGCCGCCATTTCTTTTGCATCGGATTTACCAGCCGCGAGCAGGAGGAGTAGAACGCAGCCGACGACCGGAAATCTAGAATGCGATCGATTTTCCGCGCGCCCTGACGCACGAACCGCTTGTGAGGAAACGGAATGAGGACGAGCTGTATGGGCAACCCCGTCGCGCGGGCGTTCTTGCCGCTGACGGCGTCGACGGTCCTGCTGCTCGCCCTCGGCGCTCCCACCGCCTCGGCCTCCCGGATCGCGGCGAGCGCCACCGTCGCCTGGCGCGCCGACCCGCTGGAGATCACCGTGCCCGCCTCGGCCAGCATCGGCACCGGCGCCAAGGGGGCCTCGATCACCGCCTCCCTGGGAACGGTGACCGTGGTCGACTCGCGGGCAGGGATCCCGCCCTGGACGGCCACCGTGTCGGCCACCGATTTCACCCACGGTTCCGCGACCATTACGAAGGGCAATGTCTCGTACTGGTCCGGCCCTGTCACCGCCCAATCGGGTACCGGCACCCGCGTCCCCGGGCAGAGCACCGCGGCCCAGAAGGTCGCCCTGTCCACATCGGCGACCGCGTTCTCCGGACGCAAGACGGCCACGAGTGCCCAGTCCACGAGCTGGCAACCGACGATCGTGGTCGCCATCCCCGCCTCCGCCGTCGCGGGCACCTACACCGGCACCATCATGCATTCGGTCGCCTGAGGGTCGCGTCTTTCTCCGGCACGGGACGGTTTTCGCCGCCCGCCTCGAATCCGGCCTTGGGAAAGCTCGCGCGTTTCCGGCCGGCCCGCCGATGAGTTGGCGTTTCCATGACCAGCCACGAACACGGACGACCGAAGGCGGCCGGCGCCCGCGGGAGATAGTGAGATCGCCGGAGCCGGGCGCGGGGCGAACAGCGTCGCCCGGACCGGGCCGTCAGGGAATTCGCGCTGGCGGCCTGATGCCACGGGTGTCCATTCGCTGAATTGCGCCCGGCGACCGGCGCGCGTTCCTTTTTCGCCTTCTGGAAGGGATGTCATGCGCTTCTCGACTCGTCGCCTGGGGTACCCGCTCGTGGTCATGGCTCTGGCCATGGCGGCAAGCGCTCCCGCGGCCGTTTCCGCGTCCGCCTCGCCACCTCACCCGCCATCCCCGCCGCGCCCCTGGGTGAAGCTCTGCCTCAAGCTCAAGCAGATGCCGCAGCACCGGCGCATCAAGTGCCACTTCCCGCCCGCGCCCCGGGCCCCTCGGCCGAACAGGCTCGGGGCCGAAGCCCGTCAGACGCCGTCGATCAGCGAGCTGTCGATACCGACCGACCCCGCGACTCCCGTCGGGATCACGACCGGCCCCGACGACAACCTGTGGTTCACCGAGAACTACGCCAACAAGATCGGGAAGGTCACGACTGGCGGCCTGTTCACCGAGTACTCCATCCCCACCAGCAACTCCGAGCCGGCGCACCTCACCACAGGGCCGGACGGCGCGCTGTGGTTCACCGAGTCGATCGGCAACAAGATCGGACGCATCACCACCTCAGGAACCATCACCGAGTACACCCTGCCCACCAGCGACGCCTACCCCTGGGGCATCACCACCGGGTCGGACGGCGCCCTCTGGTTCGTCGAGACGGTCGCCAACCAGATCGGACGCATCACCACCTCAGGAACCATCACCGAGTACGCCCTGCCGACCAGCGGCGCCTATCCGATGCGCATCACCGCGGGCCCGGACGACAACCTGTGGTTCACGGAACCGCTCACCGGAAGCATCGGGCAGATCACCACGGGCGGCTCGATCACCGAGTTCGCCGTCCCGTCCTCCGGCGCGATGCCCATCGGCATCACCACAGGCCCTGACGGCAACCTGTGGTACACCGACGCCAACGGCAAGGTCAGCAACGTCGACACCTCGGGCAACTTCACCGAGTACACGCTCTCCGACCCCAACAGCTTCCCGTGGGGCATCACCGTCGGGCCCGACGACAACCTGTGGTTCGTCGAGCAGAGCGCCAACAACGTCGCCTACAGCACCACGTCCGGGATCATCAACGAGTACGCGCTGCCGACCCTCGTCTCCGGGCCGTTCGACATCACGAGCGGCCCCGACGACAACCTCTGGGTCACCGAGGACTACGTCTCGCAGCTCGCCGTCGTGACCCCCTGACGGGAACCATCGGCGGTCGCTCACGCACGGAGGCGGCCCTGGCGCCAGGGCCGCTACCAGGCGCCGCCTCCTCCGCCGCTGCCATCGCTGCTCGCACTGCCTCCCCCGGCGTCCGACCCGCTCTGGCTGCCGTGGTCGGAGCCTGTCGCCTTACGGCGACGGCGTGGGACGGCGCGCCTGTCGTGGCGGATGGCGAGGGTGATGATGCCGAGGACCAGAACGGCCATGATCCCGATGATCGCGAAGCTGAGCAGCGGGTTGTCCGTCTCCGCGGAGGCCGTCGCCGGGTCGCAGCCGTTGTCCTGCGCCGGCGCCCTGAGACTGCCGCCCGCGCGGAGGGTGGCGAGGTCCGCGGAGCCGTCCGTGCCGTCCCTGCGTACGACGGGGGACTGGGCAGAGCCGGGCTTCCCGGGAAGGTCGAGGCGGGCCCGCGGGAAGGCCAGGTCGAGGGCGACGGCCTGGCCAGGAGGGACGTCGACGGCCGTGGCGGTGGCGTCCGGCCCGGTGAAGGACGCCTTGAGACGGCCCGCCGGCTGCCCGAAAGCCTCGTGGACGCCGCCCGCGTCCCCGGCCAGGCGGACGGTGACCTGGAGCCGGTCCAGGTCGCGCAGCCAGTTCCGCCCCCAGACGGGGAGATGCAGGAAGGCGTGCCGATCGTAGGCGGTGACCGCGCCGTTCAGCGTGTAGGCCAGGCGGAAGGTGCGCGAGGTGCGAGGCGCGGCGGTGAAGTGCCAGACGACGCGGTGCGGCCCCTCGTCGGTGCACGCGGCCTCGGCGTAGGTGCCGTCCGGACCCTCGGCGCCGAGTTCGGGCTCGCCACCGCGCTGGTACCGGGTGGCGCCCTCGGCGACGGTGACGTCGGAGATCCGCGTTCCCTCGGCCATCGGAACGTCGACGTACGCGCCGTGCACCTCGTCCGTGAACTGGAACGTGTGGTCCTCGACGACGCTGACTGTGCCGTCGCCGCGCACCGTGGCCGCTATGACCGTGTTCGGCAACGTGTAGCGCGGCTCGTCCGTCGTGGTGAGCCTGGCGCCGGCCATGGCGGGCAGAGCGGCGGCCAAGCCCAGGACGAGCGTCCCCAGCACGAACAACGACGATCCCACCCGTCCACGCATTGCGCCCCCCGTTCACCGATTCGTCACATTCTCTGACACCGTGACAAGGGGCGCTTGCATCCTGCTTAATGCACTCCGCCCGCTTCCTCCGGGTTCGCGGCTTCCGCCCGGCCGCCGGGGTGGCGGTGGCGCCAGATCCAGAAGACGGCACTCGACACCACCGCCCAGACGGCCAGGACGAGGAAGGGCAGCACGTGCTGGTGGTGGGGGAAGTACACGGCGGCGTGCTGAGCGCTCACCGACGCCCCCGGCGGCAGCCAGCGGCCGATCACCCCGAACGGCGACGGCAGCAGCGGCGCCGACACCGCGCCTCCCGACGAGGGGTTGCCGACCAGCACCATCAACCCCCAGGTGGGGAGCATCGCCCACCGTCCCATGAAGGTGTTGAACATGGTGAACACCATCCCTGACGTGAACATCGTCAACGCCAGGATCGCCCAGGACTCCGCGAACGGCAGATCGACGGCCCCGAGCAGCCAGTCGACCACCGCGGCGATGGAGAACCCGCCGAGCACGCTGTAGGCAGCGGTGAACGCGATCCGTTCCGGCGGTTCGAGCTCCCGCGCGTGCACGCTGAGCTGGATGGCGCCGATGAACCCGACGACGACCGCGGCGAGCGAGATGTAGAAGAGGGCGAGCCCGCGCGGGTCGCCGGGTTGCAGCGGCTTCAGGTCCCGCACGGTCACGACCACGCCGGCCTGGGCCGCCGCCTTCGGAGCCGCTCCCGCGAGCAGCTGCGCCACCGACGCCCCCGCGGCGCTCGCCACGTCCAGCCGGACCTCCGTTCCCCGCAGTTCCAGGACGGCGAACACGCGCTGCTCCTCCACGGCGCTGACCGCCTGGTCGTAGGTCGCGAAGGGCCGCTGGTCGAGCGAGGCGTGGAGGGTGCGCTGGATGTCGGCGACGAACGCCGGCTCCTGGCGCGACGACGCCGCGTCGCTGACGACGGCGATCGGGATCTTGTGGGGCGTGGGGTTCGCCATCGCGTACGTGTACGACCCCGCGAACAGCCCCGCGGCGACGGCGAGAATGAACACCAGCACGGTCGCCGGGTAGGCGGCCGAAGCCCGGAAGGCCGCCCAGAGCTCGCACGCACCCCCTCGGCGTCGAGTGGTCATGACATCACCATACGTAACCACCTAAATCCCCTGGGCCCGGCACCGGCTCTTTCAGCCGTTCGCGGCGCGGGCCTGAGCCGCCGTCTCCGGCGTGCCCTCCCCGTCCCGCGCACGGGACGCCAGCCGCAGCGCGAACAGCGCGAGCAGCGACAACCCGGCCATGCCGACGGCCATCGGCACGCCGGTGCGGTCGCCTGCCACGCCGACCAGCGGGGCCACCAGCGCGGCCAGGCCGTTCTGCAGGGTGCCGAGCACGGCGGAACCGGTGCCGGCCGCGTACGGGACCCGGGCGATGGCCAGCGCGGTGGCGTTGGCGAACACCAGCCCCAGAGCGACCGAGAAGCCGGCCATCAGGGACAGCGCGACCGCCACCGTCAGCGCGCCGGCCACTGTGATCGCCGCCTGGGCCAGCGTGACGACCAGCAGCCCGATCAGGCCGACCGCCAGCAGGCGGGCGGCGGGGACGCGGCTCACCAGGGCGGCGTTCACCGCGGTCGCCAGCGTGACGACGACGGCGCCGCCCGCGAAGGCGATCGAGGCGTGCGTGATGTTCATGCCCAGCACGTTCTGCATGAGGAACTGCGAGGCCGAGATGTAGCAGAACAACGAGCCGAAAGCGCAGGTGAAGGCCAGCGTGTAGCCGAGGTAGCCGCGGTCTGCGAGCATCCGGCGGGCCGCCCGTGCCGTCGCGCCGAGCCCGCCGCTGTGGCGACGCTCGCGCGGCAGGCTCTCCGGGACGGCGACCAGCACGGCCAGCAGCATCACCGCGCACAGGGCGGACGAGACCGCCGCCAGCGCCGCGCCCGCCAGCAGCGGCCGGCGCCTGCCGTACCTGTCGGAGAGCGGGCCCAGCAGCAGCTGACCGAGCGCGAGCCCGGCCATCATCGAGGTGAGCGTGAGCTGCACGGCGGCGGCGTCGGCGTCGAACGCCCTGGCCAGCTGCGGGAAGGCCGGCAGATACATGTCGGTGGCTAGTGGGCCGATCAGCGAGAGCAGCGCGAGCGTTGCGGTCAGTGCGAGACGCGGGGAGGTCACGACAACTCCTTATAGTTATATATCTATAAGAAAATGTAGCATGGGGACGTGAGAGCCGATCTTCTGAGCCAGGCCAGGACGCTGACCGACCCGCTGTACGAGCTCAGCAGGGTCCTGCGGTTCGGCGGGATCGAGGCGGCAGGGCTGAGCCGGCTGCCTCCCTCGGAGTTCGAGGTGCTGCGTTACGTCATGCACCAGCCGGGCGTAGGCGTGACCACCCTGGCCAGGGAGCTCGGCCTGCACGCCAGCAACGTCAGCGCGACCGTGCGGGCGCTCGTCGCCCGCGACCTGATTCGCCGGGAACCCGACCCGCACGACCGCCGGTCCGCGAGGCTCACCCCCACCGTCCACGCCGCGCACGGGATGGCGCTCATCGAGCAGGCGTGGTCCGAGCTCTTCGGGGCGGCGCTGGAGGACCTCTCCCCTGAGCAGCGAGCCGCCCTGTCGGCCGCCGCCCCCGCTCTGCGGGCCCTGGCCGGCGCCCTCAGGACGCGACGACAGACCTGACTTTCGTCAGGGGTGGTTCTGGCCGATCGCCAGATCCCTTCCGGGCTGCCTGATTTCTAGGTTCTTCTCCATGAAACGCAAGCTCATCGGCCTGGTGGCGGGTATCGGCCTGGTCACGTCCGTCTCTGTGGCGCCTGCCGCGCAAGCCGTTCGGGCGGGCGCCGGGCTGACCCCGGCCGCCATCGACGCCTACCTCGCCGAGTCCATGGAGTCCACCGGCCTGCCGGGGATGTCGATCGTCGTGACCCACAAGGACAAGGTCGTGCACGCGGCCGGGTACGGGCGCGACTCCGACGGCGAACCGGTCACCGCGCACACCCCGATGCGCGTGGCGTCGGTCAGCAAGTCGTTCACCGCCATGGCCGTCATGACGCTGGTGGACGACGGAAAGATCGCACTGGACGAACCGGTCGCCCGGCAGCTGCCGGAGTTCCGGATGGCCGATCCGCGCGCAGCACAGATCACGGTCCGGCAGCTGCTGAACCAGACGTCCGGCCTGTCCGACAGCACCGTCGACATCGGCGCCACCGAGGCGGCCACCTCGCTCGCCGGGTACGTGTCCACGCTGCGCACCGGCCGGCTCGCCGCCGATCCCGGCACGCGCTGGGCGTACTGCAACGTCAACTACGACCTGGCCGCCCGGTTGGTCGAGGTGGCCGGCGGCCTCAGCTTCGGCGACTACCTGAAGCAGCGCGTCTTCGGACCGCTCGGCATGACCCACAGCGCCGTCAGCGACCAGGCCGTCAAGCCCGCCGCCGGGTTCAACTCGATCTACGGCGCCTGGGTGTCGCGTCCCGAGCTGCCCGGCTTCCTCAACGGCGGCGGCAGCGGAGGCGTCATCACCGACGCCGCCGACATGGGCAGCTGGCTGATCAGCCAGACCGGCAGCGGCAGGCAGCTCGTGACCGCGAAGAGCCTCCAGGCCATGCACACCCCGTCGAAGGTGCGCGACTACGGGATGGGCTGGGGCTCGGACACCATGGGCGGCGCCAAGCTACTGGTGCACAGCGGCAACCTGTTCACCTACAACGCCGTGGAAGCGGTCTCCCCCGACACCGGTTACGGCTTCGCGGTCATGGCCAACGGCACCGCCCTGCACGACGACACCTACAACGTGCTCACCGGCCTGGTCGCGATGAGCCAGGGCAGGACACCCGACGTGCCGGGCGGCGACCGGCAGCTGTTCGAGCTGGTCCTGGGCCTGATCGCGCTGGCCGCGGCGGCTCTGGGCGCGCTCGGCGCGCTGCGGTCGCGCCGGTGGGCGCGCAGGCGGGCCGGACGTCCCGGCTGGCGGATCGGGCTGCGCCTGGTCCCGTCGCTGCTCCCGGTCCTGCTGCTCGCCTGCTACCCGCAGCTGATCTCCTTCCTCATGAACGACCGGACGGTCACCTGGGCGCAGCTCACCTACTTCGCCGCACCGATGACGATCACCCTTGTGGTCGCGGCCGTGGCGGGGGCCGTCACCGCTGCGACGCGGCTGCTGTCGGTAGTGTCACCCCGGTGAAGAGCGGCGCGACCCTGCTGGTCATCGCGGGGCTCGCCCTGCTCAACGGGCTGTCCCTCGACGGCATCCCGATGTGGCGGCAGTTCGCCTTCGTCGCCCTGGCCGTCGCCGCCTACCTGCACGGACGCCACCTGTCCGGGCGGCGCGGCTGGCTGCTCCTGAGCGCCGCCGCCGTCCCCGGAGCCGTCCACACCGTGCTGGACTTCTGGGACGGGGCCGGCGCGCTGACCGCCCTGGGCCTGTTCGTCACGCTGCCGTGGCTGGCCGGACGGTTCCGGCGGCAGCAGGCCGAGCTGCTGGAGGCCGGACGGGAACGGGTCGCCCGGCTCGAACGGGAGCAGGAGTACCTCGCCGAACGCGCCACGCTCCGCGAACGCGCCCGGATCGCGTCCGACATGCACGACCTGCTCGGGCACGACCTGGCACTGATCGCGCTGCGCGCCGGAGCGCTGGAGCTGGCCGCCGACCTGACAGGGCCGAACCGGGAGGCGGCGGCCCAGCTGCGGGCCAGCGCGGTCGAGGCGACCGACCGGCTCCGCCGCACCATCACGATGCTGCGCGAGAGCGGGCCCGCTCCGACGCGGCCTCCAGAGGAGTCCATCCAGGCGCTGGTGGAGCGGGCCCGCGCCGCCGGGATGACGATCGACCTCCGTCAGGCGGGCGAGCGGGCGGCGCTGCCGCCGCTGGTGGACAGGGCCGCCCACCGGGTGGTGCAGGAGTCGCTGACCAACGCCGCCCGGTACGCCCCCGGCGCGGACGTCCTCGTCCACCTCGAGCAGATCGGCGGCACGCTCACGATCACGGTGACCGACTCCGCGCCAACGCCGCCGACGCAGGTGCCGAAGCCGGTGGGGGTGCCGGTGGGGAACGGGAGCGGGATCGCCGGGTTGCGTGAGCGGGTGCGGCTGCTCGGTGGCACGCTACAGGCCGGCCCCCGCGACGGCGGCTTCACTGTGACAGCGCGGCTCCCGCTCGACCAGGAAGGAGGCGGGAGGTGATCCGGGTGGTGGTGGCCGACGACGAGGCGATGATCCGGGTTGGGGTGCGGTCGATCCTGGCCACCGATCCGGGCATCGAGGTGGTGGCCGAGGCCGCCGACGGGCGGGAGGCGGTCGAGCTGGTGCGCGCGCACCGGCCCGACGTCGCGCTGCTGGACATCCGCATGCCCCGCCTGGACGGCCTGGCCGCCGCGTCCGAGGTGCGCGCCGCCGTGCCACAGGTGGCGGTCGTCATGCTGACCACCTTCGACGAGGACGACTACGTCTCCAGGGCACTCGGCGGGGGCGCGTCCGGATTCCTGCTCAAGGCCGCCGACCCCCGCGAGCTGATCACCGGCGTACGGGCGGCCGCCGACGGCGCCGCCTACCTGTCGCCGCGCATCGCCCACAAGGTCATCGCCCAACTGGACGGCGGCAGGCTGTCCAGAGCGGCCGAGGCGCGCCGCCGGATCGAGTCGCTGACCGCGCGGGAACGGGACGTGCTGGCGCTGGTCGGCCACGGCATGTCCAACCAGGACATCGCCCGGGAGCTGTTCCTCTCGGAGGGCAGCGTGAAGGCGCACGTCAGCGCCGTCCTGGCACGCCTCGCCCTGGGCAACCGCGTCCAGGCCGCGATCATCGCCTACGAGGCCGGCCTGGTGCACACCGAGACCTGACCCCCACGCCCTCCACAAGCCCCATCCGCCCTTGCGCCGCACCGCACCGCACGATGAATTGCGTCCAACAAAACAGAAATTCCCTTCTAACGGGGGGCGTGGCGAGCCTGAAGCTCCCCGGAAGAGGTGCCAGTCTGCAGCGGGGTCTTGCCATAGCCGGGACGCGAGGGCACCAGCACCGTGTAGCCCGCGGCGCTGAAGACCTCCTTGCCCAGCGCGAGACCGGCTCGCATGTGCCCGCCGTGGAAGATGATGATCGCAGCCTGGTCTCGGCGCTCCAGCCGATACCCCACCGCACCCGCCCGCAGGTGCGCGATCGTGGTGTCGCGCTCCACTGTGGTCATCGTCATCGCTCGGCGTGACAATGAGGGCCTTGCCACCTCACGGCTTGGACAAGCCAAGGCCGCCCCGGTCAGCCCGCCGGCTCGGCGAGCCGGGCCTCCAGGTCGGCGATAACCCATTCGAGACAACCTTTGAGGGCTGTGCCGCCGTAGTTGTCCCGGTTCCATTGCACTCAACTGCCGTGGCAGAGGCTTGATGCCAGCCATGTCGGACGCTGTCGGAAGCGGCGTCAGAGCACGTGACCGACTTCCGGAAGTCCATGATCAATATCAGCGCCAACCACGGTTCCATTGATCCCCGACACCGCATGAGGGCGCTTCTCAGGCGCCGTAGCGGCGCTGTCGGGCGGCGTACGCACGTACGGCACGCAGGAAGTCGACTTCGCGGAACGCCGGCCAATACGCCTCACAGAAGTACAGCTCCGAGTAGGCGCTCTGCCACAGCAGGAAGTTGGACATGCGCTGCTCTCCGCTGGTGCGGATGACCAGGTCGGGGTCCGGCTGGCCAGCGGTGTACAGGTGACGGGCGATGTCGTCCGCGGTCAGGTCGTCCGCGAGCCCCCGCATCGACCTTCCGGTCTCCGCCTGCTCGTACAGCAGATCGCGCATGGCGTCGACGAGTTCCTGGCGGCCGCCGTAGCCGACTGCGAGGGTCACGTGCGCTCCGGTGGCGCACTCCCGTGTGACCTCGACCGCCTCTTTCAGGGCGCGAGCAGTGGTGTCGGGCAGCGTGTCGAGCGCTCCGGCGATATGTACCTGCCAGCGCGCTCGCGGCCTGGTGAGGTGCGCGGTCAGGACTTCCTCGATCACCTGCATCAGGTAGGCGACCTCGGCGTCACCGCGTCGTTGGAGGTTTTCGGCAGAGCAAACGAACACGGTGACGTGCCGGATCTGGAGGGCCTCGCACCACGAGAGGGCGTTCCCCACATGCTCGGCACCGTACCTGTGGCCAAGGCTCGGGTTCCCGATTCCCCGCTGGCGGGCCCAGCGGCGGTTGCCATCCATGATCAGCCCGATGTGCCTGGGAAGCTCTCCGCCTTGGAGCTGTCGGCGAAGCCGACGGGTGTACAGGGCATAGAGGGGGTCGGTGACGCGCACGTCGGAGCCTTTCGAGGTGGGAGGAGGGTCGGGCGGTCGCTGGTCCGCCACGGCGTGCATACTACGGAGCAATAGCACGCGACGCGTGCTATTGCGAAGACCCTAACCCTCCGTCCACTGCCGGGAGCGCCAGTGCGTACCAACGACGCCCAGATGCTTGTCCTGTCTGCGCTGGCGGACGGCCCGCTGCACGGATACGCCGTCAACACCGCGATCGAGCGGATGACCGGCGCGAGGCTCGGCCGCGGCAGCCTGTCCAGCGCGCTGGCCCGGCTGCGAGGCAAGGGACTGATCGAGGACCTGGACGGAGAGGGCAGGCGACGTCCCCTGCGCCTGACTCCGGCCGGCCAGGAAGCCCTCAAGGGCGAAATCGAATCTCTGGCGTATGTCACGGGGCGCATCTTCGAGACGGTGGTCCCCGACAAGATCGGCTATCAGGATCGGCTCGCCGCCACCGGCCTCGCGCACGCGTACAAACAGGCCGTACTCGACGCTTTGGCCATCCAGCCAGGCCATGTCGTCCTGGATCTGGGCTGCGGCCAGGGCACCGACCTCAGCATGCTGGCCCGCGCGGCAGCGCCTGCTGGAAGGGTCCTCGGCATCGACTCCGATCCTCAGATGACCTGTCGGGCGCTTGCCCGAATCACCGGCGTTCCACAGACTGGCGTGCTGCTGGCCGACGTTCATGCGCTGCCGCTTCCCGCATGCTCTGCGGACCGGGTCCGCACTGACCGCCTGCTCCAGCACGTTGCCGACGTTCCCCGAGTCCTGGCGGAGGCACGGCAGGTCCTGCGCCCTGGCGGCCGCCTCGTCATGGCCGAGCCGGACTGGGACTCACTCGCCGTGGACTACCCGGATCCGGACATTGCCCGCGCGTACACCCGCCATGTTGCCGACCGGATCGTGTGCAACGCAATCGTCGGGCGGCAACTGGCTCGGCTTGCCGAGCAGGCAGGATTCGCAGTCACGTCAGTTGTTCCGGTCACGTCGGTCTTTCGGGACGCTCACGCTGCCGACCAGGTTCTCGGCCTTCAGCGCAACACCGAGCGTGCCGTGGCCGCCGGCTATCTCACTCGTCGGCAGGCCGACGGGTGGCTCGACCATCTCGCACAGCAGCCGTTCTTCGCCGCTGTGACGCTCTACGTCGTTACGGCGGAAACCTGACCTTGAGTGGCTGCCCCACGATGCGTCGCCATGGATGCGCTCATCTCCGCCCTCGCCGGCACCCAGCGAGCACGCACACAAAGTCCAGGTCAACGGCCTGGGCTTTGATCCTTTAGGGCCTGTTCTGGCGGGCCCGTGCCTGTTACGTGCCCGATGGCCGACGCCGTGGCGGTCAATCGGTACACCGGCTTGGTCAGCCTGGAGTAGTACCGGGGTGCGACGGCGGTCGCAGGCAGAGATCGTCACGAATGTGGACGAGGACAACTGCCGATGCCACCAGCATGGAGATCGTTTTCACGATCCACCAAAGAAAGACGTATGTCGCCAATGAACGGTAAACGCATGGCGGTCGCCGCGCTCGTCGCCGCGGGCCTGTTGTCGCCCGTCCCGGTCAGCGCGCAGGCGCGGCACGAAGAACCCGCCGGAATACGGGAGGCGCTCGAGGCAACCGTAGCCGCCGGCGCCTCTGGCGTCCTGGCCCGGATCGACGACGACCGCGGGACCTGGATCGGCACCAGCGGGACCGCCGACCTGGACACCCGGGCGCCGGTGCCGCGCGAGGCGCGCTTCCGCATCGCCAGCGTGACCAAGAGCATGGTCGCCGCGGTCGTCCTGCAGCTGGTCCAGGAGGGCGAGCTGAGCCTGGACGAGCCGATCGGCAAGCGGCTGCCCGGCCAGATCGACGGCGGCGACCGGATCACCGTGCGCGAGCTGCTGAACCACACCGGCGGCCTGGCTACTTACGACGCCAGCGCCGAGTTCGCCGACCCCGAGCGGTACGGCACGCGGACGTATACGCCGCAGCAGCTCATCGACGAGGCCGAGCGGCTGCCCCGGCCCGAGCGGGGCCGTTTCGCCTACTCCAACACCGGCTACATCCTGCTCGGGCTGCTCGTGGAGAAGGTGACGGGCCATGAGCTGAGCGCCGAGCTCGACCGGCGGATCTTCCGTCCGGCCGGGATGACGCGTTCCTACCTGCCCCGGACCTGGGACGGCATCCGCGGCCCGCATGCCACCGGCTACCACCTGCCCACGGGCGCCGACCCGAGCCGGCCGGGTTCGCTGCGGCCCATCACCCGGCTGAACCCGTCCTTCGCTTGGGCAGCGTACGGAGTGGTATCGGACGCCCGCGACCTGAACCGCTTCTTCCAGGCGCTCTTCGGCGGTCGGCTCGTCAGCCAGAAACTGCTGACGCAGATGCGTACCGGCGCCACCACGCCCCAGGCCCCGATCTTCCCCCGGTACGGGCTCGGGCTGGAGTCGGCGGGACTCACCTGTGGCGAGATGTGGGGCGCGACCGGCTCGATCCCCGGCTACCAGACTTTCAGTTTCTCCGACGCCACGGGCAAACGCCGGATGACGCTGTCGGTCAACGTGCAACGCAACGATCGGGCGGTCGCGCGCATGCTGATGGCCGCTGTTGACGCACTCAACCGCTACTTCTGCGGTGAGCCGTACAAACTGCCAGGTGGGGCGTCGAAGTCGCGATGATCAATCCCGATGTGCTCACGGGCAACCACACGCCACGAACCTCTGGCTGCTGCGCATCGTTCGTGACTTGTGAGCGTTCGATGACGATCACGCCCGGGATCTCGCCGTCGGCCGCCCGCTGGAAAGTGCGGGCGGGTGTCCACCAGCCGAGCGCCGCGGGCGACCACGACGGCGGCTTCGGCGGGAGACAACCGGCGCAACTCGGCGCGCCCACCTGCGGCGCCGGGCTGACGTCGGCTCGGCCAGCACTACGAGGCGGTGGCCATTCTGCCCGGTCTGGACGCGGAGGCTCCGAGCACGCTCGGCTTCGACGTCCGTCTCACGTACCAGCTGGTGATCACCGCGCGCGTCCCTGCCACGGGGGGCGACGGTCATCGCAGTCGGCGTCGTCCTCGCAGTCGGCGTTCACCTCACGCGCGACGCCGTCGCTGCCCCACCGCGACAGGACCTGATCGCCTGAGAGCCCACATTCCGCTTGGGAGCCGAGTCGTGCGGGGCGGGTCGTCGCGCCGCGAACGTGATCTGGCTCCCAAAACCAGCGTGATCATGAGATGACGGGATCAGGTTGGTACCGTGTAGATCATTTGGAGCGTTGGTTCTACATCCGACAGTTCGCTTGACGGACACCGAACGCTGGGAGACCGACGAGTTGCTGCCGCCCACGTCCCGAGCACGAGCCGAATCAGCCGTCGACGCCATCGATGTGATGAGGGAATGATAGAGGGCCCCTGATTGCACAATAGCCGCGTCAGGAGCGCATGACCTCGCGTTGCCGACGAGAGCCGCTATCTCGTGACTTTCGCGACGGTCACGAACTCCGTCATCACGCCCGCTCCCGCGTCCTGACGCCGAATCTGCCCTCGCACCGCCCGCCTCCCGATGCTGCCGGTAGGCGGCCCCGCGACCCGGCTCGAGGTCGTCGAGCCGGGCATGGCACTGTGAAAGTCTGAGGCGTTGGACACAGGGACGAGGAGATCCTGATGCGCACGTGGCTCACCGACCGCTTCGGTCTCGCGGTTCCCCTGGTAGGAGCCCCGATGGCGGGGGTGGCGGCGGGACGTCTGGCGGCGGCCGTCTCCGCGGCGGGAGCCCTGGGCGTGGTCGGCGTTCTCGCCGCGGCGCCGGCGCCGTGGATCGCCGAGCAGGCCGCCGTCGCGGGCGAGGGCGGGCGCCCGTACGGGATCGGGCTCATGGCATGGGCGCTCCCCGGCAACCCGGCCCAGCTGGACGCCGTCCTCGCCGCCCGGCCGCCGCTGGTCTCGGTGAGCTTCGGGCCCTACGCGGGCTACGTGGACGAGTTGCGGCAGGCCGGCATCACCGTCGTCACCCAGGCGGGCACCACGGACGAGGCCCGAGCCGCCGAGCAGGCGGGCGTGGACGCCGTCGTGGCCCGCGGAGCCGAGGCCGGCGGCCACGGCCGCGACGACGTGGGCACCCTGCCGCTGCTGGAGAGCGTCCTGGACGCGGTACGGATCCCGGTTCTCGCCGCGGGCGGCATCTCGACGGCCCGCGGCCTGGCCGCGGTCCTCGCCGCCGGCGCGGCCGGAGCGTGGGTCGGGACGGCGTTCCTGGGCTGCGCCGAGACGACGATTCCCCGGGAGGCCACGGAGCGGGTCCTGCAAGCCGGGGAGACCGACACGTCCTACGGCCGGGTCTTCGACGTCGCCCAGCGGCTCGGCTGGCCGCCGGAGTACGGCGGGCGGGCCATCCGCAACGCCTTCTTCGACCGGTGGGTGGGCCACGAGGCGGAGCTGGCGTCGGACGACGACGCCCGTGCCGCCCTCGACGCCGCCCGCCGCGACGCCGACTACGACACCGCCTACGTCTACGCGGGCCAGGGTGTCGGCATGATCCGGGAGCGCCGCACCGCCGCCGACGTGGTCGCCGCCTTCGCCACCGCCGAAAATCTCCTCACCCGCTTCACCGACTGACCGGAAGACCCGCGCACCGGGAGCTCCCGACCCATCGCGGCGCCCTGCCCTCCGGATCTCCGCCTGATCAGCCGTCCCGACGACTGATCAGCGCGGAGATCCCCCGGAGGGTCGCGCGCCTCAGAGGTGGGCGAGGATCTTCCGCAGCTCGGCCACCTCGGCCTGCTGGCTGCTCTCGATCTTCCGGGCGAGCTTCTTGGCGGCGGGGTTCGCGCCGTCGGCCTGCTCGGTCCTGGCCATCTTGATCGCGCCTTCGTGGTGAACGATCATGAGCTGGACGTACCGCTTGTCGAACGCCTTGCCGTTGGCGGCCTGGAGCCTGTCCATGTCCTGCGGGGACATGCCGCCGGGCATGGCGTGCCCCACGGTGTCGGCCGCTGGGGCGGACTTGCCCCACTGCGACAGCCAGTCCTTCATGGTCTGGATCTCCGCTTCCTGGGCGGCGTTGATCTTGTCGGCGATGGTCTTGACGTCGGGGCTGCTCGCCCGGGTGGACGCGAGGTCTCCCATCTCGACCGCCTGCTCGTGGTGCGGGATCATCATCTGCGCGAACGTGACGTCCGCCGCGTTGAAGGTGGTGGGCTCGCCGGCGCTGGCCATGGTGGCGCCGTTGCCCCCGCACGCGGCGAGCAGCGTGAGGCAGCCCGCGGCGGCGGCGATCGAGAACGTGCGGTTGGTACCCATGCGAAGCTCTCCCGGTTCGTCGTGACCGCCCGCTTCTGCAGGCAGCCTCGGAGCCCGCCCGCCAGAAGATCGGCCTGTCCGCGCGCTACCGAGAGACGCGCCAACCGCACTGTTCCCCCACATCCGACCTCGACACCCGCCCAGGAACGCGACCGCCGCGATCAACCCGCTCACCCGCCCGAAGCCGCCCTCCCGTCGTTCGCCACGCGCGGGGTCGCGGCCTGCCGCAGCCGGCGGAGCACCCGCACGAGCGGCGGTTCCGCCCGCTGCCGCCACGGCTGTTCTCGGCGGCGGGTGGGACAGCCGTCCGAACAGCGGCACGATCCGGCCGGACGGCGACTCGGGTCTTTGGTCCCTTCCAGGTGTCGCGGCGGGTCGGTAACGTCGAAAACATGATTCGTGTGTTCCTCGTCGACGACCACGAGGTGGTGCGGCGCGGGGTGGCCGCGTTGCTGGAGTCCGAGGACGACATCGAGGTGGTCGGCGAGGCCGGAACCGCGGAGTCTGCGGTCGCCCGCATCCCGGCGCTCCGGCCGGACGTGGCGGTGCTGGACGTGCGGCTGCCCGACGGCAACGGCGTGGACGTGTGCCGCGAGGCCCGCTCCCGGCTGCCGGAGCTGGCCTGCCTGATGCTGACCTCGTACGCCGACGACGACGCGCTGTTCGACGCGGTGATGGCCGGCGCCGCGGGCTACGTGCTCAAGCAGATACACGGCTCGGACCTCGTCGGAGCCGTCCGCACGGTGGCCTCGGGGCAGTCGCTGCTCGACCCGCAGACCACCGCCGCGATGTTGCAGCGGCTGCGCGACCAGGCGGCCAGGCAGGACCCGCTGGCGGCCCTGTCGGACCAGGAGCGGCACATCCTGGAGCTGATCGGCGAGGGGCTGACCAACCGGCAGATCGGCGAGCGGCTGTTCCTGGCGGAGAAGACGGTCAAGAACTACGTGTCGAACCTGCTGTCCAAGCTGAGCATGCAGCGCCGCACCCAGGCCGCCGCCCTGGCCGCGAGACTACGCGCAGACCGCCGCGACTGAGCCGCAACCGAAAGCCCGCACGCGAACGTCTGCTGATCGAATCGTGGTTACTCCGTTAGCTGGACCGCGCCTTCCGGAGGCCGTTCGGAAATCATGGCGTTGCGGATCCGAGGCTCACTCCGCTAGGGAGGAACGCTCATGAGTGGCATGACAAGGCGCGGGTTACTCGGCGGGGCAGCGGTCGCCGCGGGCGCGGCCACGATGCAGTCGGCCGCGTGGGCCGACACCAGCCCCGATACCAGCGCCGACACCAGCGCTGACGCCGCGCAGCGCTGCGCTCCGGTGACCGGCCCGGTGACCGTGTACCCCGGTGACCCCCGCTACCAGGAGCTGACCGTCGGCTACAACCAGCGGTGGGTGGGCGCGCCGGACTACGTCCGGGTGGTCAGCTCGACCGACCAGGTGGTGCGGGCGGTCCAGGAGGCGGTGGACGGCGGCAAGCGGCTCTCCGTGGTCTGTGGCGGCCACTGCCTGGCCCCGTTCGTGTTCAACGCGGACGTCAAGATCGTCATCGACCTGTCAGGGCTGAACAACGTGTACTACGACCCGCAGCGCAACGCGTTCGCCGTCGAGGGCGGCGCCCGGCTGTCGGGCGTGTACGAGGCGCTGTACAAGAAGTGGGGAGTCACCATCCCGGGCGGGATGTGCCCCACCGTGGGGGTCGGCGGGCACACCACCGGCGGCGGGTACGGCTTCCTGTCCAGGGAGTTCGGCGCGGTGATCGACCACCTGGAGGCGGTGGAGGTCGTCGTCGTGGACCGCTCGGGCACGGCGCGGGTGGTGGTGGCGAGCCGTGACGCGTCCGACCCGAACCGCGATCTGTGGTGGGCCTGCGCGGGCGGCGGAGGCGGCAACTTCGGGATCGTCACCCGGTTCTGGTTCCGGACGCCCGGCGCCACCGGCAGGGACCCGGGCAAGCTGCTGGTCAACCCGCCGAAGGACGTCCTGCTCAGCTCCGTCGGCATCCCGTGGAGCGCGCTCGACAAGGCCAAGTTCAGCACCCTGGTCACCAACTGGGGCACCTGGTACGAGCAGCACGCCTCGCCGACGTCCCCGGCCAAGGCGCTGTCGGGTGTCGCGTCGCTGGCGCACAAGTCGAACCAGTACGTCTTCCTGCTGACCCAGGTGGACGCCACGGTGCCCGGGGCGCAGCAGATCCTGGCCGACTACCTGGCGGCGCTCACGGCCGGGGTCGGCGTCGACGCGGTGGTCGCGGCGCAGCCGGCGCAGAAGCTGCCGTGGCTGCACGCGGTGCGGCTGATCGCGGCCAGCATTCCGTCGTTCATCAACCCGACGCTGCGGGGCTCGTCCAAGTCGGCCTACCTGCGGCGCGGGTACACGTCCGCGCAGGCGGGGGCCATGTACGACGCGCTGACCCGTACCGACTTCAGCAACCCGGCGGGCGCGGTGACGCTGGCCGGGTTCAGCGGCGGCGCGATCAACGCGGTCTCGCCCACCCAGACCGCGCTGGCGCACCGCGGCGCGTCCTTCTGGACGCTGTTCGAGACCCAGTGGCAGGACCCGGCGGCCGACGCCGCCAACATCGGCTGGCTGCGCGACCTGTACGGCTCGGTGTGGGCGGCCACCGGCGGGTACCCGGTGCCCAACGACCAGTCGGACGGCTGCTACATCAACAACCCGGACCCGGACATCACCGACCCGGCGTTCAACAGGTCGGGCGTGCCCTGGTACACGCTCTACTACAAGGACAACTACCCCAGGCTCCAGCAGATCAAGGCCACCTACGACCCGCGCGACGTGTTCCGGCACACCCAGTCGATCAGACTCCCCTAACGCCGCAGGCGGGGCACGTCCCGACAGGACGGGCCCCGCGATGAGGGGTCATGCTCCGTAGAGTTCTTCGAGACCGATGAGCAGCACGCCGTTGCCGCGAGCTGTTTCCCTGCGCAGAGCGTCGCTGAAGCCCGCGGCGCTGAAACAGGCGAGCGCGCACTGGCCGACATCCATGCCGCGTCCGGCGAGCAGGTCCCGCGCCTGAGTGAGCCGCTCCAGATGGCTCAGCCCCATGACCGTGCCCCACTTCGCCTCGCCGAGCAGGTGTACCGCCGGCTTCCTCCCGCCCGATCCGGGTTCGACCACGGCAACGTCGACTTGAATCTGCCGTCGCGTCGCCTGGTCGGTCACCACGCCGCTGCCGACCTGCCCCAAGGCCGAGCCGAGCAGGGATCGCCCCGGCCCCAGCACGTACTCTCGGCACACCGCTTCGAAGTGCGGCCCGGCCACCTGCGCCGCGAAGCGCTCCGCCGACTGCGCCCATACCTCCGCCGCCTGGCCGCTCTCCAACCTGCCCCAGGAAGGTCGCATCACGGCCTCGTAGAAATTGATCAACGGCTCGATGATGCGGTAGTGCGACTTCCCGGCCCGGAAGATGTCTGCTTCGCGCTCTAGCAGATGGCTGTCCTCCAGCACGTTGAGGGGGTGCGAGATGTCCACTGACTTACGGCCGATGTAGCCTGCGATCCCCCCTCGGGTGGTGTTGCCCTGAGCCACGGCGGCCAGGACCGAGTGATACAGGGCGGTGTCCCGGATGTCAGCTTCCTCAGCGAGCAGATACCGAGCCTCCCGGAAGAGCGGACTCAAAGGGGACAGGACCGTACGACAGATCCAGTCGTCGAATTCCTCCAGGCTGCCGGGAACGTCGTCCGCCAGGAACTGCCGCCGGTACGCAGGCGTGCCACCGACCACGGCATGGAGCCGGGCCGCGAGAGCGGGACTGTCAATCACTCCCCAGAAATCAGCGGCCGCCTGGTACCCGAAGGGCCGCACGACAAGTTCCAGCTGTGCCCGTCCCCGCAGGGGCGCGGTGCTCGCGAGCAGACCGCCCATGACGGACATCGCTGATCCACACAGGAGCAGCCTCATCCGGCTCTCCTCGCCTTGGAAGCGGTCGATCTCCCGCTGGATCAGGGACGGCAGTTCTGGAGCGGCCTTCGCCAGATACGGAAACTCATCGATGACCACGAGCAGCGGTTCGTCCCCGGGGGGCGCGGCGAGGCCGAACAAGTAAGAGATCGCGTCGTCCCACGTGGCGAAGGAGAACGGAGCCGGGGACCCGACGTGAACGGCGATGGCCGCGCCGAACTGGCGCAGCGACTCCGTCTCCGTCGCCGCCGTGGCCCCGAAGTAGAAGCCTCCATGGGCCTCGACGAGGGCGCGCAGCAGATAGGTCTTGCCCATACGCCGCCTGCCGCTGACGATCCCGAGCATGGCATGGGGCAGAGGCCGGTTCACGAAGGCCGTGAGACCGTCCCATTCAGCGCGACGGTCGAAGACGTGGGGTGGCTTGCCGAGGCGGGTACGACGTTGCACTGTGCCCCATTCCTTAGGAGTACATCCCTAAGGAGTGTACTCCTAAGGAGCTATGGGCCCGGCTCAACGGCCGGTCAGGGCATCGGGTGACGGCGGAGGAACTCGTGCGCGGCCTCGCCGACGGCGACGGGGTTCATGCTCTGCAACCCGTGCGTGGCGTTCGGAATGCCGCACCGCTCCGCCTGCGGCAGCCAGTCCATCAGGAAGCGCTGCGTCTCGCGGAAGCCGGGCATCGCCGACTCGCTGTCGAGGCCCATCACGGCGAGCACCGGCATCGCGGGCTTGCGCTCGACCAGCCGGTCCGCCTCGGACATCTTGAAGCCCCACTGCGAGATCGCCGGGAAGTCCACGGTGAACGTCGTGTCGACGCACTCCTCGACCCGGTTCCACACGTCCAGCGGCCCGGTCATCTCCACGGCGGACAGGAAGCTCGGCCCGCACACCGACTCCATGTAGCGCTGCGCGGCGCCCAGCTTGTCGCCGGTCTCGTAGAGCTTCATGGCGCCCATGAAGGCGTCGATGTTCGCCTGCACCGCCTGCGGTTCCTCGCGCGGCAGGTACGGCTCCAGCAGGATCGCGCTGTGCGCCCGCTCGGGGTAGGAGAGCAGGAACTGGAAGGCGATCACCCCGCCGAAGGAGAAGGCCATGATGTGCGCCTTCTCGATGCCCAGGTGGTCGAGCAGCTGCCGGACGTGGTCGGCGCCGCCCTCGATGCTGAGCTCACCCTTGTCCAGGGTGCTGCCGTTGTAGCCGGCCCGGTAGTAGCTGATGAGCTGGTAGTCGTCGAGCAGCGGCGGGTAGAACCGCAGCGGCGTGATGAGGCTGTCGGCGATGCTGGTGCCGTGGATGCACAGCACCGGCTCGCCCTCGCCGAGCACCGTGTACCTCAGCTCGGCGCCTTCTACCGGGGCGCGCCGGTCGTGTTCGACATTCCATTCGCGCCCGATGTACAGGGCGTTTCCCGTCATGGGTTCGGCTCCGATCGGACCAGCAACCCGGTCCTGTCGAGACTGGGAAAGAGATCGAAAACCAGGAATTCGAGATAGTATTTCCCCCACAGCAGCTGCCACAGCGAGAAATGTTCGTCGAACTGCTCGCCGCGGTGTTCCGCGAGGCGTTCCTCCATCTTCCAGACGAGCGAGTTGAATTCCTGTTCCGTGAACTCGTGGCCGAGTTCCGCGGCGGCCTTGACGACCTCGTCCTTGGGTTTGTCCTTGAGCTGGTCGCACAGCTCCGGCCGGTCCGCCAGGCTTCGCAGGAACGCGCCGAGCGCGGCTTCGCTCATGACAGCTCCTCGTCGGTGAAGCGGGCGGCGACGTGGTCGACCAGGTAGTCGAGGTAGCGCGTGCCCCACATGTGCCGCCACAGCCCGCTGCTGCCGTCGAACGGCTCACGGTCCTTGTCGAGGATGACGCCCGCCTCCAGCCTGCCCACCACGCTGCTCGCGTCGGCGGCGGTGAAGGTGAAGCCGTCGTCGCGGGCGTGGAAGAGCAGCTGGGGCAGGCTCATGGGCGCGTAGCGGGCGAGCAGGTCCGGGCTCGACCTGGCGGCCTGTAGGAACCTGACGAACTCCGCCTGTGACACCGGGACCCCTCCTAGCCTTCGAGGGCGTGACGGATCACGTCGTCGATGGCCTTCACGTCCTGCTCGCTGAGCCCGAACGTGGCCAGGTGGCCGAAGATGCTGTCGATCTGCCGGAACTCGGCGCTGGGGATCCACTCGGCGTACTGCCGGCACTCGTCGGGCGGGAACAGGTTGTCGCCGGTGAGCGCGGCGACCGTGGCCTTCGGCTTGACCCGGCCCAGGACGTCCCGCAGCGACTCGCCGTCGGCTCCCGGCCAGGCGGTACGCGCCTTGCGAGCCTGGACGACGACGTCGTTCGGGTCCTGCGGGAGCCAGAAGCCCTCCCAGAAGCCGGCGACGAACCCGTCGACGCTGTCGAAGCCGAGGTTGCGCCAGACCTCGGCGCTGTCGTAGTAGAACGTGCGCGGCGGCGCCGTCAGCGCGGAACCGTGCGCGACGCGGGTCAGCCCGCCGCTCACGGCCGCGGCTTCCGCGTACGTGCCGCCGTTCCAGTTCGGGTCGGCGGTGATCGGTTCCTCCACCACCGTCCTGAGCCAGAGCTTGGTCCACGGCGGCGGGGTCGGCGCGCCGGCGATCGGCGCGACGCGCCGCACCACGTCGCCGAACCGCAGCGCCCACTCGTACACCTGGATCGCGCCGATCGACCAGCCGAGGACGAGGTGCACCTCGTGCACGTCGAACCGCTCGGCGAGCAGCCGCTGCTGGGCGACGACGTCGTCGGCGATGGACACGGCGGGGAAGTCCGGCCCGGCCAGCGGCGCCGGGGTGTTGCTCGGGGCGGACGACGGCGCCAGGCCGAAGTGGCCGGGCAGCACGATGAAGTACTTACGCGGGTCCAGCGGGCGGTTCTCGCCGATCCAGCCGTTGAGCACCTCCGCGGGCGCGCCCAGGAACGTCGGGAACACGACCACGTTGTCCTTGGCCGCGTTGAGCTCACCGAACGTCTGGTACGCGAGCCGCGCGCCGGGAAGCGTGGCGCCCGAGGCGAGCTGGAAGTCGCCGAGCTCGAACAGGTTCATCTCTGGCTCTCCAAACGATCTCTGGCAGCGCGGGGACGCGCGTGCTCACTCACGTGTCGAATCGCAGTACCGTCTTGATGTTCTGGCCGGACTTGAAGGCCTCGACCGCCGCCGCGATGTCGGCGAACGGGTACTCCCTGATGAGCGGCTGCACCAGCAGGCGGCCGGCCCGGACGAGCCTGGCCAGCAGCGGGATCAGCCGGTCGGGGTCGCTGTCGCCCTCGCACACGCCGAGGATGCGGCGGCCGGGGAGCAGGCGGTGCACGTCCACCGAGACCTCCACTCCGTACGGGGGCGCGCCGACGACGGCGACCGCGCCGCGCGGCGCCAGGGCGTCGATGCCCGCGCGGAGCACGTCGGGGTTGCCGACGGCCTCGACCACGTAGTCCACCCCGGCGCCGCCGGTGATCTCACGCAGCGCGGTGGCCAGGTCGGCTTGGGTGGAGTCGACCGTGTGGGTCGCGCCCAGCTTGGCGGCCAGTTCGAGCTGGTCCTGCCGCCGCCCGACGGCGATGATCTCGCTGACGGGGGTGAGCGCCGCGCCCATGATCGCGGCCAGGCCGACGGCGCCGGTGCCGACCACGGCGATCGAGCTGCCGGGCTCGGGCCGCAGCGTGTTCCACACCGCGCCGGTGCCCGTCTGGACGCTGCAGGCCAGCGGCGCGAGCAGCTCGAACGGCAGGTCGTCGCCGACCTTGACGACGCTGCGCTGGTCGGCGATGGCGTGCCTGGAGAACGACGACTGGCCGAAGAAGCGGCCGCCGAGCGGCTTGCCGTCCCTGGTGATGGGCGACGTCCCGTCGGGGCGCTTGCCGCCGACCAGGTTCTGCGGGATCCACGTGGTGCAGTAGGCCGGGTGGCCGAGCTTGCAGGAGACGCAGGTCCCGCAGGAGGTGAAGGTGAGCACCACGTGGTCGCCCGGGCTCACCTTCGTCACGCCGGGGCCGACCTCCTCGACCACTCCGGCGCCCTCGTGGCCGAGCACCCCGGGCAGCGGGAACGGGATGAGGCCGGCGGCCACGGTGAGGTCGGTGTGGCAGATCCCCGCCGCCTCCATCCGGACGAGGACCTCTCCTTGACGGGGCGAGTCCAGCTCGACGTCCTGCAGCGTGAACGGCGCTCCCGGCGACTCCACTACTGCGGCCTGGGTGGTGGTCACGGCTGTCTTCCTTTCGTGGTGGTGCTGTTCACGGCTGGCGCGGGCTGTAGGAGCTGGTGATGTGGGTCCACTCCGACGGTCCCCACTCCGCGCCGTGCCCGACGCTCGGTGGTGCGCCCACGACGCGGACGACGTAGTAGTCGAGGAGTCCGGGAGCGCGCCGCGTCCAGATCGAGCCGAGTTCGTCGTGGTGCCGCTGGCCGAAGTACAGCCGGTCGTCGCTGCCGTCCTGGGCTCCCGAGCGGGCCAGGCCGAGGATGTCGTACTCGCGGGGGCACTCGTCCACGCCGGGGAGGTCCAGCGGGGAGCAGCCGCCGAGGGAGACGTCCTGCCACTCGCCGGGCTGCCAGTGGCCGTTGCCGGCGCGGACCTCGTCGGCCGCCGCGACCAGCCCGGTTTCGAACAGGCGCAGGCAGACCTTGGTGCGCGAGAAGTCCGCGTTGCGCGCCCCCTCGACGGACGGGTTCGGGTCGAGCAGTTCGAACATGCCGGTGATGATCAGCTCGAACAGCCTGCCCTCGCAGTCCGGGTCCTGGTACGAGTTGAAATGAATGGCCCAGAACGGGCTGTGCAGCCAGAAGTCATCGATGCCGAATATCCCGGGGAATACTTCGGCGGCGACCGGGCTGCGCCATCTGCCGGAGAGTTCGCCGACCGTGAAATTCGCGTTGACGGCCGGATCGGCGGTGCCGACACTCATAATGCCTCCTGGTCGAGAAACCGGCGCATAAGTGAAATGCTTGACGACTCGCGCGGCCCGCGTCAAAACACCGGTACGTACATTGGCAAGTCGCCGGACGGAGATATTCGAGGGCATGCCGATGGAAGGCGTGGCGGGCGCCCTGCCGGGTCGGCGGTCAGGACGCCTGCGCGACGCGGGCCGGTTGCCCGGCCGTCAGCGGGGCGGCAGCAGCGCCGGGGGCACGTGCCCGCGGAGCTGCTCGGCGAAGCGGGCCGCCTGCTGCCCGGCCGCCGTCACCTCGGCGGGCGCCCCGCCCGCCCGTTCCGCCTCTCCGCAGCGCTCCGCCAGCATCAGCATCCGCTCGTGGAGCAACGCCCACGAGGGCTCGCGCCAGGGCACGAAGTTGCTCATGGCGTAGTACATCTCGAACGCGAAGCCCGCCGTGCGGCCCGGATGCTCGGGCCCGGCAGGCAACCTGGTCAGGGACGTGGCCAGCGGCCGCAGCACGTCCGCCATCAGCCGGATCGCCATGCCGACGAGCAGGCCGAGCTGCTGCTCGCTCTCGTCGGTGTGCGTGAAGAACCGGGTGAGCAGGTGCAGGACCAGCTCGTAGGCCAGCACCGCCAGTTCGGCCACCCGGCGGGCGACGGGGTCGCCGAGTACCGGCTGCGGGGCCGCGATGTCGTACGGCTGCCGCAGGAAGCCCGCGATCGTCGGCCGCGCGGGCTCGAACGAGGGGTCGCGCTGCCGCAGCTCGCCGTACTCCTGCCAGATCGCCAGGAAGCGCCCGTAGTGCGCTTTCTGCCAGTCGCCGCGCGACCCCTCACCCTGCTCGATGATCATGGAGATGGCGGCGAGCGCCGAGTCCAGGTCGGTGACCGCGATCAGCTGCGGCCAGCGGAACAGCTCGGGCGTGGCCTGGGCGCGCGGCGACCCGACGAACACCGCCTGCTCGCCCAGCCGCGCGGACAGCTCGCGCAGCCCCTCCTCCAGGCCGCGGTACAGGTGCCCGATCGTGCCGTACTCCTGCCCTCGGGGCATCAGCTCCTCAGGGTCGAGCCGTTCGCGGCCGGGCACGCCCGGGACGAACTCGCCGGCGTCCTGCAACTCCATCCCCTCAGGGCGTTCGAGGTAGAGGAAGTGCCTCAGCGCCTGCTCGCCGAACGGCACCAGGTCCATCTGGAACCCGGCGGGGAAGTATCCGGACCGTTGCGGGAAGTTGGGCCTGCCGAAGATCGGCGCCGCGCCGATGGCCGCCGTGAGGTTGGCGACCAGCGCCATGTGCAGCATCTCCTCGACGGCGATGTCGTGCAGGACCTTGCGCCAGGAGCTGATCGCCTCCGCCTGCTCGTGGGTCAGTCCCTCGTCCGTACCGTCCTTCAGGCTGAACTCCGCGAAGAGGTACTGGCACAAGATCATGTGCTCGAGCTGGGCGGCCTCGTTGAGCAGCCACCACAGGTGTTCCCGGTTCGCCACCACGATCCTGGGCTCGGCCATGTGGATGATCCTCCCGTTCGTCAGGCTGAGTCGTCCTGGAGCACGGCGCGGTAGCGCACCTGACCTGCCTCGACCCGCTTCAGGACATCGTTGATCTCGGCGCGCGGGAACAGCTCGACGCGCGGCTTGACCTTGCCCGCCGCCATCAGCTGCAGCACCTCGACGAGGTCCGCGCGGTTGTTGTGGGTGCTGCCCTTGATGGAGCACTGCTTGAACAGCAGCGTCATCATGTCGTCGATCTGCAGCGGCCCGGTGACGCCCATGGTGACCAGCCGCCCCGAGTGCCGCAGCCCCGACACCACCTTCGAGACCAGCTCCGCGGACGTGGTCGTCGCCAGGACGATGTCCGCGCCGCCCGCGTCGGCCAGCGCCTTGCCCGGGTCGTCGCCGGTCACGATGCCCCGCACCGCGCCCAGTTCCTCGGCGTACTCGGCCTTGTCGGGCGAGGTGGTGAGCACCACCGTCTCCAGGCCGATCGCGGCGGCGAGCTGCACCGCCATGTGGCCGAGCCCGCCGACCCCGAGCACGCACACGCGCTCTCCCGGCTTCGGGTCGGCGTTGCGCAGTCCGCTCATGGACGTGTAGCCGGCGCAGAACGCGACGGCCGCGTCGGAGTAGGCCAGGCCCTCCGGCAGCAGGAAGCAGCCCGTCTCCCAGGCCAGCATCAGGTCGGCGTACCCGCCGCCGAGGTCCATCCAGGTCTGGGTGTGCTCGCAGCGCACCGGCCTGCCGCTCTGGCACTGGACGCAGCGTCCCTCGCCGCGTTGCATCCACGAGACGCCCACCCGGTCGCCCACCCGCAGGGTGGTGACGCCGGGGCCGAGCTGTACGACCTCGCCGACCGGCTCGTGGCCGGGCACGATCGGGAGCTGGACGGGCCAGTGGCCGCGGTGCACCAGCACGTCGCTGAAGCACATGCCGCACGCGCGGATGCGGACGACGACCTGCCCCGGCCCCGCCACCGGATCGGCGAGCTCCTGGAACTCCCATGGTGAATTCAGTCGCGTGATCACGGCTGCGCGCACGTTGTCCTCCTTCGCCAGCGGTTCGGATGCCCACGATAGGTTCGGCCTCCGCGCCCGGGGCAGCCGTACTTAACGAAGCAGGCGGCGGAAAACCGGAGGTCAGTCATCTGGCACCTCGTCGCGCTCGTAGTGCAGACGCGTCTCGATGGCGTACGCGTGCGGCGCGTAGCCGGTGCGCAGCCCCTGGAAGACGGCCCAGGCCGCCTGCTGGTCGCGCTCGACCGGCAGGCCCGCGTCGTTGGCGAGGCGCAGCGTGTCGGAGAAGTTGCGCTCCTCCCGTCCCTGGAGGCTGACCGTGATCGGCGGCAGGCGGATGCACAGCCCGGCGGTCAGCCGCTGCATGCAGCGCGTCCCGGTGTCGAGCAGGGCGCGGGTGTGCGCGGGCGCCCAGCTCGGCGCCAGCGCCTCGGTCAGCGCCGCCACGTCCAGGACGATGACGGCGGCCTTCAGCCAGTCCAGGTCGCCCGCCGGTCTGCGGAAGGTGAGCGTCGGATGGGCCACGTGCGAGCTCTCCACCTCGGTCATCCAGCCCGTCCACTCGGCGAACAGGGTGTCGAGGTGGTCCCGCGAGCCGGTCCTGAGGAACACCGCGAGCAGGCCGTCGGCGTCGCGCGGCTTGCAGACGCTGCCCGCCAGCCTGGCGACCAGCCGTTCCCGCCTGCCGTAGGCGTCCACGAAACGCAGCAGGTACGTCGTGACCACCGCGAGGAGCAGCAACCTGGACGCCCACTCCGCCTCCCGCAACGGGGTCTCGGCGAGCAGCGCGAACCCGGCCCAGGACGCGCCGAGCCAGACGGCCGCCACCGTGAAGAGGGTCAGCGGGGCGCACAGGTCGGCGAGCGGCTCCCGGACGCGGTGCCTGAGCCGCCCGGCGATCGGCAGGATCGAGTAGGCGAACACGCGTAACGTGCCGCGAACGAGCCGCGACGGCCTGCCTCTCGGCGTGAAGACGGTGAGCAGCACGCTCAGCCAGACCGCGACCACGATCGTGCCGCCCGCCACCGCTTTCACCACGGCAAGCACCATGCGCCCATGTTGCGGCGCCTTGCCCGTCCGCCCAAGAGCCAGTTGATGCTAGTAGTCCGACTTCCACCCGCGCACGCGTGGCCGGACCCGCCGGACGGGCCCGGTTGACAGGGCCCGTCCGGCGCGTGGGACGGGCTCCCTCGGTGAGAGTCCCGTCCGGGGACGGCCGGCGCTAGACGGCGGCGGCCGAGCGGAGGCCGGTGGCGAGGTCGAGGAGCGTGCTCGGGCCGAGCAGGTCGCGGATGGGCACGTCGACGCCCATGTCCCGGCGCATCCTGTCCCTGAACCTGGTGGCCAGCACGGAGTCCAGGCCGAGCAGCGTGAGCGGCACGTCGATGCCGATCTCGTGGCCCGGGACGGCCAGGACCTGAGCCGCCATGCCCGCCACGAACCCGGCCAGCTCCGTCTCGGACAGGCTCGCCAGGTCGAGACGCGCCACGCCGGTCGCCGGCTCGGGGACGGGGGCTTCCCCGCCGAGCACACCCTGGACGGACAGCACGCTCTTCCCGGCGTCCGGCCAGAACCGCCTGTGCTGCCACGGGTAGGCGGGCAGCGGGACGTACCGGCCGTCCGGGTGCATCCGCTCCCAGCCGGGACGGCAGCCCAGGACGTAGGCCCTGGCCAGGGCCGCGGCCAGGGCCTCGGCCTCCGGCTCGTCGCGCTGGAGCGACGGCACGACCGCGCCCCGCACGCCGCTCGCCTCGATCTCGTCCTCCAGCGCGGACTGCAGCAGCGGGTGCGGGCTGATCTCGACGAACACGGCGGGACCGTCGGCGAGGGCGGCCTGCGCGGCGGCGGCGAACCGGACCGGCAGCCGCAGGTTGTCGAACCAGTACCCGGCGTCCAGCTCGCCGCCGTCGACGATCCGGTCCAGCGCGCTGGAGTGCATGGGGATGTCGCCGGCCGTGGGCCGCAGCTCGGGCAGCTCGTCGAGCAGCGCCGTACGCAGCGGCTCCACCTGCGGGGAGTGCGAGGCGTAGTCCACGTTCACCTGGCGGCAGAACACCCCGCGCAGCCGCAGCCGCTCGACGACCTGCCCCAAAGCCGCGGGGTCGCCGGAGAGCACGGTGGCGTGCCGGCTGTTGACCACGCCCACGCAGACGCTGCCCGCGTGCTCGCCGATGGCCTCCTGGGCGTCGTCCTCGCCGAGCCCGACCGCCCACATGGCGCCGGACGTCCGCGGCTCCCAGAGCAGGGTGCTCCTCCTGCAGACGACCGCCGCGCCGTCCTCGACGCTCAGCGCGCCCGCCGTGACGGCGGCGGCGATCTCGCCCATGCTGTGGCCGATGAGCAGGTCGGGTTCGATTCCCCGCTCGCGCCAGGCCGCGGCCAGGGCGACCTGCATCGCCCACAGGGTCGGCTGGATCTCGTCCACCCGGGACATCTTCCGCCTGCCGAGCAGGACGTCCAGCGGGGACCAGCCCAGTTCGGCCTTCACCGCCCGCGCGCAGGCGCGCAGCCGGCGGGCGAAGGCGGGGTCGCGGGCGAGCAGGTCCCTGCCCATGCCCTCCCACTGGGCGCCCTGGCCGGGGAAGACGAACACCACCCGCGGCTTCCTGGTCACGCGGTGCTCCCCCGCGACCAGGGTCCGGCCGTCGTCCCGTCCGCTCTCGCCGAACGCGCGCAGCGCGGCTGCCAGGGACGCGGCGTCGGCGCCGATCGCCGCCAGCCTGCGGTCGCGCTGCGACGTGCGGGCCCCGGCGCTGAAGCACAGGTCGTCCACGTCGGTCCCGGCGTCGAGCCGGTCGGCGTACGCGACCGCCAGCTCCCGCAGCGCCTGCGGGTCCCGAGCCGACACCGGCAACACGTAGACGGGCTTGGCGTCGGGCTTCCCCGCCCCGTGCGCCTCCTCGGCGTCGGGCTTCTCCGCCCCGTGCGCGCCACCGACCCCTAACACCCCTCCGACGTGCGCTGACCTCCTTTGGAGGGGAAGAGAGGGCGACGGGAGGACACCTGCGGCGACGGGGGAGACAGGAGCCGCGTCGGAGAGCGGGCCGAGGGTCGAGGGGAAGGCCGCAGCAGGGGCCGGGCGGGTGGCCGTGTCAGGGGCGAGACGGGTGGCTGTGTCGGGGGCGAGGCGGGAGACCGTATGAGGGGTCGGGCGGGGGGCCTCGGAGAGGACGAGGTGGATGTTGGTGCCCGACATGCCGAAGGAGCTGACGCCCGCCAGGGCGGGCGTGCCGCGCGACGGCCAGTCCTGGGTGCACAGCGCGAGCTGCACAGCCGGGTCCTGGGCGCGCAGGACCGCGTGCGGCTCCGTGACGTGCAGCGTCGCCGGCACGGTGCGGTTCCGGACGGCGAGGGCGGTCTTCAGCAGCCCCGCCAGCCCGGCCACGAACTCGGTGTGGCCGATGTTGGACTTGACGGACCCGATGAGGCACGGCCGGTCGGCGGGCCGCCCCTCCCGCAGGACCAGGTCGAGCGCCGCCAGCTCGGTCGGGTCGCCGACGCGGGTGCCGGGCCCGTGCGCCTCGACGTAGTCGACGTCGCACGGCGAGACGCCCGCGTCGCGGTAGGCGCTGCGCAGCATCGTCTCGTGCCCCTCCAGCCCGGGCGCGACGAGCGAGCCGCCGGTGCGGCCGTCGTGGGTGACGGAGCTGCCGAGGATCGTGGCGTAGACGCGGTCGCCGTCGTCCAGCGCGCGCGACAGCGGCTTGAGCACCATGCTGACGACGCCCTCGCTGCGCACGTAGCCGTCGCCGGCGACGTCCCCGAACAGGCACCGGCCCGAGCTGGACAGGACGCCGGCGTCGGCGAGCGCGAAGTACAGGTCGGGGACGATCTGCAGGTTGGCGCCGCCGACGATGGCCAGGCCGATCTCGCCCGACCACAGCGCCCGGCAGGCCACGTGCACGGCGAGCAGCGAGGTGGCGCACGCCGCCTCCACGCCCATGCTGGGCCCGCGCAGGTCGAGCAGGGTCGAGATCCGTCCGGGGAAGATGCCGTTCACGGCCGCGCCGAGCGCGGCGTGCATGTCGTACATCCCCGCGCGGCGCAGCACGTCCCAGTAGCCGGACGACAGCAGGCTCGTGTAGACGCCGGTGTCGCTGCCCGCCAGGCTCTCCCCCGGTATGCCCGCGTCGTCGAGCGCCTCCCAGGTGACCTCGAGCAGGACGCGCTGCTGCGGGTCCATCCGCACCGCCTCGAACGGCGAGACCCCGAAGAACCGGGCGTCGAAGCCGGCGATGTCGTCCAGGTAACCCCCCGCGCCCGTCAGGACGTCCGGGCGCCTGCCGTGCTCGGTCACGACGTCGAACCTCTCACGCGGGATGGTGCCGATCGCGTCCCGCCCGTGGCTGAGCACATCCCAGAACTCCGTCAGGTTCCGCGCGCCCGGCAGGCGGCAGGAGGCGCCGACGATGGCGATGGGATCCCGCCCATGGTTGACGTGCATACTTCCATTCCCATCTGCGCGCGGGCCACCGGGAAATCGTGGCGGCCCGCGCAACGGTAATGATGGTTCACGACATCACCTAAGGTTCGGGCGGCGGGCCCGGCTGTCAATTAGCAGATGACGAAATACCGATCGTCGCCAGGACGATCAAATTCCGGATGCGAACTCCGTGTTTCGAATTGTTTCGCGGTCAGACATCTGACACGTTCAACGGAAAATGGATCACGAGCCCGACCATCGGCTCGTCAGGGGTGAGCATCATGGCGATCCGCAGCGTCTGCAGGCCGAGCCGTGGGTGGCGGAAGCGGCGCAGGCCGTTGCGGTGCTCCTGCACGTCGTGGTCGCGCCACAGCCGGGCGAACACCGGGCTCAGCCCGGAGAACTCGGCGATCTGCTTGTTCATCCGATCGTCGTTGGGCCACTTGGCCACCTCCGACCGCCATCGGGCGACGATGTCGCGGGTGTCGCTCTCCCAGTCGGGCAGGCGTTGCCTGGCCACCGGTGAGAGCAGGATCCAGCGCAGGATGTTGCGCTCTTCGGGCGGGCACGCGGCCCAGTCGTCGTACCACTCGGCGGCGGCGGCGTTCCACGCGATCAGGTCGCAGTAGACGTCCGTCGCGTAGACCGGGTAGGCGGTCTGCCCCATCAGACCTACCAGGCCCTTCATCACGCCGCCCGGGGTCACCTCCGCGTCGAGCGGATGCGGGTTGGCGACCTGGCCGTGCGCCAGGGTGTGCATGTAACGGCGCTCGTCCTCGCTGAGGTCGAGCACCCGCGCCAGGCTGTCGAGCACCTGCACCGACGGACGGATGTCACGCCCCTGCTCCAGGTAGGTGTACCAGGTCGGGCTCAGACCGGCGAGAACCGCGACCTCCTCCCTGCGCAGCCCCTTCGTCCGCCTGCGGTTGCCCGCCGGAAGCCCCACCTGATCCGGCATCACCCTCGCCCGGCGGCTTCGCAAGAAGCGGGCGAGTTCCTGCCGGCTCCAGTCGTCGCCTGACACAGAGCCCCCTGATTACCCCCACCGCATCATGTGCTGTGCAAAGTCATCCCCCGAGTCTAGAAGCCCGGCACACGATTGTCACCGAGAAATGTGTCCTGATTCCGTCATCTCGGGATTGACCGGCGGGTCAACCGTCCCAAAGCATGAATTCGCCCTTCCATAACAACAGGGGGGATTCGATGGAGTGGCATTTCGTGGGGCGGAGCCAGCAACTTGAAACGATTCGCGCCGCGCTGCGGGACACCTGCGCGGGGCCGATCGTCATCGCGGGGGAACCGGGCGCCGGACGCAGCGCCCTGGTCGAGCAGGTCCTGGAGAGCCAGGAGGCGGCGCCGTACGAGGTCGTCCGCCTGCGCGCCGCCGACATCACGGGCGACATCACGGACCGCGTCCAACCGGCCGGGGGCGGCAGGGATCTGCTCCTGGTCGTGGACGACGCGCACCTGAGCGATCACGCGAGCCTGCTCAGTCTGCGCGAGCTGGGCCGCAGGAAGCTCGGCACGGTGCTGGTCACCACCCTGACCGGGGAGTCGGCGCGGCGCCCCGACCCGACCGACTGCCTGCGCTTCGAACCGGACGCGCGCAGCCTGACCCTCCCGCCGTTCACGGTCGCGGAGGTGGCCGCGCTGCTGGCCCGGCTCGCCGGCGGGCACGTCCGCCAGGCGACGGCCCTCGCCCTGCACTCGGCGTCCAGGGGCAACGCCGCCCTGTTGCACGACTTCCTGGTGGCGCGCGGGCTGGCCGACCGGCTGGTGCGCGGTGCGACCGGGTGGGAGTTCGCGGCGGTCACCGAGTGGCGGCCCCGGAGCGGGCAGGCCGCGTCGCTGCGCCACCTGGTGGACGCGACCCACGAGGCGTGGTCCGGCCTCGCCTTCGACCGGGCCTACGAGCTGTGCAAGGCCGCCGCGTGGTGCGGGAAGGGCGAGCTGGTGGCGGCGCCGCTCGCGCACCTGCTGCTCCTGCGCGGACGTCCGCACGACAGCATGCGCTTCCTGGACTCGCTGCCCGAGAGCGTCGTCGAGACCACCCCGCACCTGGCGCTGGCCAAGGCGATCAACCTGGCCTGCGGGCTGGGCAGGCCGGGCGCGGCGGCCGAGTTCCTGCTGCACGCCGCGCTGCTCGGCGGGGCTCGGCCGCAGCCGCGCTACCTCGCCTACCGCGCCTGGATCATGGCCCTGACCGGCCGTGCCGCCGAGGGCCTCGGCATGATCGACCGGGAGGACCGGGAGACCGCGCTGTTCGTGCACGCCGCGCAGGCGATGACCACGCTGCGGGTCCGTCCCGACGAGGCGGTCTTCCACCTGCGGCGGGCGCTCGCCCTCATCGCCGGCGGCATGGACCCCGGCCCGCCGTGGCTCTCGCCGCACCTGACGGCGTGCCTGATCGACGCGCTGCTGCTGACGGGCCGTACGGGCGAGGCCACGCTGCTCGCGGCCGGCTTCCACGGCGGTGAACCGTCCTCGGGCTGGGACGTCGCGGTCGCGGTCTCCATGGTCGCCAGAACCCCGGAAGCCGCCTGATCCCCGGAAGGACTTTGCTTCCCCCAGCCCGCCCCAACGCTCTCAGGGCGTGGGACGGGTTGGGGGCGGGCGGGGTCAGGGAGTGAGGGTTCTGCGGAGGGCGAGGGTGGTGATGTCGTCCGACTGCTCGGCGGTGCCGACGAAGTGCCGGACGTCGACGTCGACCGCGCTGAGCAGGACGTCCGCCCCCGCGCCCGGTTGGGCCAGGATCTCCATGAGCCGGGGCGTCCCGTACAGGCGGTGCTCTCCGTTCCTCGCCTCCACCACCCCGTCGGTGTACGCGAACAGCGCGTCGCCGGGGGCGAGCTGGACGTGCCCGAGCGTGTAGGAGCTGTCGGCGAGGATCCCCACGGCGGGGCCGGTGGGCGGTAGCAGCGTCTGCCGGCCGTCGGCCCGCAGGACGACGGGCGGGTTGTGGCCGCCGTTGATGTAGAGCACGTCCCCGGATTGCGGGTCCAGCACGCCGAAGAACATCGTCGCGAAGTACCCCTGTTTGAGGTGGTTGCGCGCCATGTACTGGTTGGTGCCGACGACCGCCTGGATGAGCGGCCCCGCCCCCAGCGACAGCAGCGGCAGCGCCATCTCGCTCGACCTGCCGTTCACCGAGACCGCCAGGTCGTCGCTGACGACCTGCGCGAACCCGGTGTGCTCGGCCGTGTGCCGCAGCAGCGTCCTGATCAGCGCCATGAACAGCGCGGCCCCGACGCCCTTGTCGCACACGTCGGCCACGACGAACGCCAGCCTGCGCCCGTTGACGATGGTGAAGATGTCGTAGAAGTCGCCCGCCACCTGCCTGGCGGGCCGGAAGCTGGCCGCGATCTCCCACCCCTCCATGATGGGCATCGACTCGGGCAGGAACCCGGCCTGGATCTCGCGGGCGATGCTCAGCTCCCGCTCGTACTCGCGCAGGCTGGCCAGCGCCGCCATCTCCTCGACGGTGGTGCTGAGCTGCCACCGCTCCCAGCAGGAGTTCACCCTGCTCCGCAGCAGGCTGGGCAGGAACGGCCTGGTGACGTAGTCGAACCCGCCGCGCACGCACTCCTCCAGCGCGCCCAGGTCGTCGTCGGGGAACGCCACGATCGTGGGGGTCCGCCCGTCGATCAGGAACCGCTGGGTGAACAGCGCCATCCGTTGCAGGCCGAGCGACGCCGACACCAGCAGCAGGTCGGGGTACGGCCACGCGTCCGGCCGCCTGGCCAGGTCGGCCGGGGCGGCGTGCCGGACGTCGAAGCCCTCCTGTCGCAGCGCCCCGTCCAGCTCGACCACCGCTTCGGACACGCCGCTGGGCTCAGCGACCACCAGGGCATTCGGCATCGACGTCTCCATCACTTCCCAGCAACCACATGATCAACGTGTTGCGGTTGCGTCCGCCGACGAACTCGTAACTGAACTCGTCGACCTTGCCCAGCGCCAGCAGCAGGCCGTAGCCGCCCACCTCGCGCTGGCAGGGCGGCACGGACAACCGCGGCGCGGGGTCGTAGCCGGTCGGGTCGAACGGCGGCGCGTCGTCCTCGATCCAGACGCGCAGCCGGTCGCACTCGATCTCGCCCGCGATGTCCACGACGCCCTCGCCACCGCGGTAGCCGTGGTGCGCGATGTTCGTGGTGATCTCGTCCGTTGCGAGTCGCAGCCAGTACGCCTGCCGGGACGTCAGGCCCGCTTCGTCGGCCAGCGCCGCGACGAAGTCGGCCACCACACCCGGCAGGGACGTCTGCGAACCGTCAAGGCGTAGCCGGCAGGCGAGCATCACTGCATCACGATGCTGCGGTCGAAACCGGTGAGCCGGATCGTCTCCGCCACCTCGGGCTGGGTGCCCACCAGGGTGATCTCCGAGCCTCGCGGCATTTTCTGGTGGGCGAACACCAGGCAGCGCACCCCTGCGGACGACATGTAGGTCAGCTCGTCCAGCAGCAGGACCAGCTTGTCCACCCGGCGCTCGACGGCCTCGCCGACCAGCTCGTTGAGTTCGGGCGCCGAGCGCCCGTCGAGCTCTCCCGCCAGCCTGATGGTCGCGGTGTCCCCTTCGACGTTCATCTTCACCTTGAAACTCATCGCTCTTTCCTCCTGTGGGTGACCAGGATCAGCACGCTTCGCGGGCCGATCCACGCCTGCGACTGGTCGTCCAGCGACGGTTCGGCTCCCGGTTCGTGGGCGTCCATGGGGGGCGCGGCGGCGGTGTCGGCGAACCGGTGCCAGGTCAGGCCGCGCGGCGGCTCCGGCAGGTCCAGCTGGTGCCCCTCCCAGTGGGAGTTGGCGGCGACGTAGACGCAGTCGTCGCCGTCGCCGTCGAACATCGCGGCGAGCAGCCGGCAGTGCGGCGACCAGTCGGGCTCCCAGGCGCGCACGCCGTGCCAGCTGACGACGCCGGGGCCGCCCCGCCTGAGCACCGGGTGCGCCTGCCTGAACGCGACCGCCCGGCTGACGAAGCGGAACAGGTCCGCGTTCTCGTCGAGCAGCCCCCAGTCGAACCAGGTCAACGGGCTGTCGTGGCAGTAGGCGTTGTTGTTGCCGAACTGGGTGCGGCCGACCTCGTCGCCGGCCAGCAGCATCGGCACTCCCCTGCTGGCCAGCAGGATGAGCAGCGCGTTACGGGTCTGGCGGTCGCGGGTCGCCAGGACGCCGGGGTCGTCCGTCTCGCCCTCGTGCCCGCAGTTCCAGGAGTGGTTGTTGTCGTCGCCGTCCCTGTTGTGCTCGCCGTTGGCGTCGTTGTGCTTGTGGTCGTACGAGACCAGGTCGCGCAGCGTGAACCCGTCATGGCAGGTCACGAAGTTGACCGTGGCGGAGGTGCCCCGGTGGCTGTACATGTCGGGCGAGCCGACGAGGCGGGTGGCCATGTCGCCGGTGACGCCGAGGTCCCCCTTGATGAACCTGCGGACGGTGTCGCGGTAGCGGCCGTTCCACTCCGACCACCTGCAGTAGTCGGGGAAGGCGCCGACCTGGTAGAGGCCGGCGGCGTCCCAGGCTTCCGCGATCAGTTTGCAGTCGCGCAGCACCGGGTCGTAGGCGAGTGACTCGAGCAGCGGCGGGTTGTGCAGCAGCTCCCCGTCGGCGCCCCTGCCGAGGATCGCCGCCAGGTCGAACCGGAACCCGTCGACGTGGAACTCCGAGGCCCAGTAGCGCAGGCAGTCGAGGACGAACCCGCGCACCACCGGATGGTTGCAGTTCAGCGTGTTCCCGGTGCCGCTGAAGTTGTAGTAGTGGCCGTCGGGCGTGAGCATGTAGTAGGTGGCGTTGTCGAGGCCCTTGAAGCTGATCGAGGGCCCGCGCTCGTCGCCTTCTCCCGTGTGGTTGAACACCACGTCGAGCAGCACCTCGATGCCCGCCCTGTGCATCTCCTTGACGAGGTGCTTGAACTCGTCGACCTGCATGTGGTGGCGGCCGGTGGCGGCATAGGACGCCTTGGGGGCGAAGAACCCGGTCGGGTTGTAGCCCCAGTAGTTGACTCCCGTGAAGGTGTTGTCGGTCTCGTCGAACTCGAACACCGGCATCAGCTCGACGCAGTTCACGCCCAGCTCCCGCAGGTAGGGGATCTTCTCCACGAGCCCCGCGTAGGTGCCGGGGGCCGCCACGCCCGACGAGGGGTGCCGGGTGAAGCCCCGCACGTGCACCTCGTAGATCACCAGGTCCTCGTGAGGGACGCGCGGCGAGCGGTCGTCCTCCCAGTCGAAGTCGTCGAGCGCGACCCGCGACCTGTGACGGTACGGGCCGACGCCGGTGACCAGCCTGGCGTACGGGTCGGCGAGGACCTTGGAGCGGTCGAAGCGGTGCCCGTGCCGGGGCTGGTGGGGGCCGTCGGCGCGGTAGCCGTACTCGATGCCCTCGGCGTCGAGGCCGAACACGGTCATCGCGTAGACGCCGCCGACCCTGAACGACTCGGGGAACGGCAGCTCGACCATCGGCTCGGGCTCGCCCGTCTGGTAGAGGACGAGCGTCATCGAGGTGGCGTGGTTGGAGTAGACGGAGAAGTTGACGCCGCCGCCGGGCACCTGGGTGGCTCCGAACGGCAGCGACCGCCCCACCCGTACCGGGAACCCGGCGATCCGCTGGGTGGGGTAGGCGTCGATCGGCTCCAGCGCCTTCATACGGTCAACGCCTCCACCGCTTCCTCGACCGACTCGACCACGGTGAAGAAGCCGAGGAAGCCGGTCGCGTCCATGATCTCGCGCACGTCGGGCGGCAGCCCGGTCAGCGCGAGGCGGGCCGCGCTGCGTTGCGCCTGCCGGTAGATCAGCAGCAGCACCCGCAGCCCGGCGCTCGACATGTAGGTGGTCTCGCTGAGGTCCAGCACGACCAGGCCCTCGTCGGGGAACAGCGCCTCCAGCTCCTGCTGGACGCGCGGCGCGGTCTCGCTGTCCAGCCGGCCGCCCATGGCGATGACGGTGACACCGCCACGGACGCTTCTACGTACTTCCATGTCCTCATTCCTCCACCGGCGCGAGGTGCGCGCGCACCGTGAGCGGTGCCGCGGAGTCGGGCAGCTTCACGGTCATCGCGGCCGCGTCGAAGAGCTGGTACGGCGAGCCGTCCACCTCCACCCACTCCAGCCGGACCCGGCCGGGCGGCAGCGCGTCGGGGGCGACGCGCAGCACCCGGTCGACGAAGCCGTCGGGGCGGGGCTTGAACCACAGCGTCAGCGGCTCCTTGTCGATCAGCAGCCGCTGGTAGACGGTGGCGAGGAAGCACAGCTCGGCCGCGTGGCACATGCTCATCGAGTGGCTGCCCTTGAACCGCTCGGTGCCGAGCAGGTACGGGTGGCCGTCGGCGAGCACGTTGAAGTAGACGCCGCCCTCGTCGTGGTCCAGGAAGAACGCGTTGTAGAACGCGGCCGACTCCCTGGCCCTGCGCAGGAACTCGTTCTCCCCGGTGAGCCCGGCCAGGATCTGGTAGGCGAGGATCGCCTGCTCCTGCTGCCACCACGCCTTCCTGTCGTGCCAGACGAAGCGGTGGATGCTCTGGCCGGGGGCGAGCGTGCGCTCCACCACGTCGTACCAGCCGCCGCGCTGCGGGTCGCTGCCGAGGGCGGGCATCTTCTCGCCGATCTCGGTGGCGAGCCCCCGGTAGCGGTCCTTGGGACGGATGGACATCATCCGCATCAGGTTCCAGGCGATCTTCAGGTTGTGCCCGACGACGGCCCTGTTCTGCTGCCAGTGCCAGGAGGTGTCGGGCGTCCAGTCGGCGTGGAAGCGTTCCTGCACGTACGGGCTGTCGTTCCTGGGCATGTGCTTGACGATCAGGTCGAACGTCTCCTCCAGCATGGCGGCGTGCCGCTCGTCGCCGGTGGCCAGGAACAGGTTGATGAGGTACGCGGGCGCGTGGTCGCCGACCGAGTTCCAGTTCTTCCTCGACCTGTTGGGGCCCAGCGACTCGTGGTGCGGGCTGAGCAGGATCGGGTCGATGTGCGAGTAGTACCCGCCCAGCTCGGGGTCGCGGAAGAACCTCTGGAACAGCCGCAGCGTGCCGTCGATGTCGGCGGCGATGCGCGGGTCGCCGGTCAGCCGGTAGAGCTGGGTGGGCCCGGCCAGCGCGTAGATCTGCTCGTACATCGGGATGGCGTCGTAGTCGTCGCCGAACTCGGACGTGAACAGCTTCCGCTCGGCCCCGTCGCGCACCTCGATGCCGTGGTACCAGTAGACGACGTCCTCGTCGCGGTCGACGAAGCGCATGTGCTCGCGCAGGTAGGCGGCGCCCTGCTGGGCCACCTCCAGGAAGTCCTCCTCTCCGGTGAGCATGTAGGCCGAGGACATGCCGTACACCATCCGGGAGATGGTGTCGGTCTCCTGCACCTGCTGGTCGCTCTTCTCGCCGCCGAGCCGCAGCATGGTCCGGTAGGACGCGTAGTCGATCGGGCCGTCCTGCCCGAACTGCGCCTTGCGGTAGAACCTGCCCAGTTCGCGGATCTGCCGCACCCACCAGTCGGGCTGCTCGAAGGTGTACTCCCCGGGCGCCTTGCCGAGGAAGGTCAGCGCCTTGGCCTCGAAGGTGTACGCGCCGTTCTCCGGATAGAAGATCCCGTGCGCGAACAGGTAGCTGCCGGGCGTGAGGAGCTGGTCCAGGTGCCCGGACGCGTCGATGTACGGCTCCGCCAGGTTGCGCACGAACTCGGCGGACGTGGTCGAGGTGAGCCGCACCTGGACGGACCGGCCGTCGTTGGTCCGCAGGCCGATCACCCCGGCCTCGAACCCGGTGACGTAGCCGGCCACCAGGTCGGAGAAGGTGAAGTCGGGCCGCGCGCCGGCGTTGGGCGTGCCCGCCGCCAGCAGGTCGATGATCATCCGGGCGAACTCGTGGCAGTGGTCGGCGGTGCGTCCCGTCACCAGGTCGCGGTCCACCACGACGTCCTGGTCGGTGTAGACGGCGCCCATGTTGCGCACGTCCCCGATCAGGTTGTTGTGGCAGGTCACCCGGCGTCCCTTGACGACCTCGGCGATCGGGGAGGCCAGCCACAGGCCGTGGCAGATGATGCCCTTGATGATGCGCGGGTCGGCGAAGGCGTCCTTCAGCAGCCGCACCGCGGGGGCCGGTTCCTGCACGTCCTCGGTGTAACGCAGCCGGTCCGACACCATGCCGGACGGCACGATCAGCACGTCGATCCGGTCGAGGTCCACGTTCTCCAGGTCGCCGGTCACGGTGAACGGCTGCTGGAACTCGTGGCCGTGGAAGGTGAGCGAGTCCTGCCCCCAGAGGCGGGTGAGGAACTCCACCCGCGCCCCCTCCTCGGTGAAGCGCCGCTGGTAGTAGTGCAGCTCCGGCTCGACGAAGTCGCTCTCCATCAGGATGGCGACCGTACGGCCGGCCAGTCGCTTCTCACTCACGGTGCACCTCTCACGTCGTCACGAGATCGACAAGGAACGGCCCCGGCTCGGCCAGCATGCGCCGGACCGCGGCCTCCACCTGGGAGGGCTTGGCGACCTTGACGGCGGGGACCCCGAGTCCCCTGGCCAACCTGACGAAGTCGATCTCGGGGTGCGACAGGTCGAAGCCTTCCGGGTGTGGGTGGGAGGCGATGCCGCGCTCCCGCCAGTACTGCTCGAGGTTGTCGTCGAGCAGTTGGTAGCGGCGGTTGTCACAGATCACGAACCGGGCGGCCACCCCGTACCTGACGGCGGTCCACAGCGCCTGGAAGGTGTACATGCTCCCGCCGTCGCCGGTGAAGGCCACCACCTCTGCCTCCGGGCGGGCGAGCTTGATGCCGATCGCGCCGGGGATGCCGACGCCGAGCGAGCCGCCCCTGGTCAGGAAGTAGCTGCCGGGCAGCCGCGGGGGGAGCTGCCTGACCAGGGCGGGTGACGAGGTCAGCGCCTCGTCGAAGACGACCAGCCCGTCCGGCGCGCGCCGGGCGAGCTCGGCCGCGAACAGGTCCATCATCGAGTCGCCGTACGCCTCGCCCGGCGGACGCTCCGGGAGGGGCTTCGCCGGGCCGAGCCGGTCGGCCAGCGCGGCGAGGGTCGGCTTGGGGTCGGCGACGAGGGCGACGTCCACGGGGAAGTTCTTGGCGATCTCGTAGTCGTCCAGGTCGATGTGGATGACCGGGGCGCCGGCCGGGAAGGGGCTGTCCAGCAGCGGAAACACCTCGGGGAAGACGTACGTCCCGACGATCAGCACGGCGTCGGCGTCCTTGAGCTGGGCGGCGCTGTGCTCGCCGAACATGTGGCCGAGCTGCCCGCGGTAGAGCGGGTGGGTGGTGTCGAGGTTCAGCTCGGACGAGTCGACTCCCCACACGGGGGCGCCGAGCGCCTCGGCCACCCTGGCCAGCTCCGCCTGCGCGCCCGACACCGACACGCCGTCGCCCATCAGCACGACGGGCCGCTTCGCGCCGCGCAGCGCCGCCGCGGCGCGGTCGAGGTCCGCCGCCACGGGCAGCGTCGCCCGGCTGGGGAGCGTGCTGGGCACCGCCGGCTCGGACGTCTCCTCGTCCAGGACGTCCATGGGCAGCGCCACGAACACCGGCCCGCGCGGCGGCGTCATCGCGGTCTTGACCGCGCGGCGCAGCACCCGCAGCACCGAGCCCGGGTGGGTCACCCTGGTCGCGTACTTGGTCACCGGGCGGGCCATCGCGACCAGGTCGGCGGCCATCTGGGCGTCCATCGCGTCGTAGCGGACGCCGGCCTCGCCCGCGATCACCACGAGCGGCGAGTGGCCGCGCCTGGCCTGGTAGAGCATGCCGATCCCGTTGCCCAGGCCGACGCCGCTGTGCAGCTGGACCAGCCCGGGGCCGCCGGTCGCCCTGGCGTAGCCGTCCGCCAGGCCGACCGCGACGGCCTCCTGGAGGGCGAGGACGTAGCGGAAGCCCGGCTGGTCCTCCAGGACGTCCAGGAAGCCCTGCTCCACGGTGCCGGGGTTGCCGAACATGAGCGAGATGCCGTCGGCCGCGAACTGCTCGAAGATCGCGTTCTTGGCGGGGCGCGCGGACATGGTCACCAGCCGTAGCGCCGCAGGCCGGATTCGAGCACCTCGACCAGCTTCTCGCCCGACAGGAAGGAGTCGGGCGTGGAGCGGCCGGTGACGAACGGGTAGTCGACGATCACCGAGGTCTCCTTGCCGACGTTGCCGTGGTAGCGGCCGTCGGGCCCGGTGGCGTCGCGCAGGATGTACTCCAGCGGGTACGGCGGCGGCCCCATGTTGAAGTCCACTCCGACGAAGCCGGTGCCGTCCTTGTAGTCGTACTCCTTGCAGTGGCCCGTCACGTGCTTGCCCCAGATGATGCTGGCGCGGTCCTCCCAGTCGCGGGCGAAGGCCAGGCAGGCGATGCCGTAGCACTCGGCGAGGACGGGCTTGTCCGCGCGGACGAACGCGAGGATCAGGTCGTGCACCCTGCCGTTGTTGGCGAGGTCCACGATCGGGCCGCTGCCGCCCACGATGACCAGGGCGTCGTACGTGGCGATGTCGCCGTCGAGCCGGCCGAGCTCCCGGTAGTAGGCCTCGACCTTCCTGAGGTAGCCGTCGGCGCTGTTGTAGGGGCGTTCCGGAATCCAGTCGGCCAGGCTGAGCGGGTGGTCCAGCCGGTCGGACTCGTCCACCTGCCGGGCCGCGACCGCGACCTCGGGCGTGGTCACCGAGCGGCCGAGCGGCGGGTCGACGTAGCCGGGGTCGAGGCTGGGCGGCAGCGCCTGCGGCCGCTTGCCGGTCGGAGTGGCGATGACGCTCCGGTAGCCCTGCCTGTCGAAAGCCGTCAACGGCCCCAGGAGTTCCTCGCCCCAATATCCGAACTCCGAAAGAATAATGAGAATGTTCCGCGCCATCGGGCTCTCCCGTCGATAGACACGTCAGGATTCAAACAAGTGCCGTCGTCCGCCGACAAGGCCGCCGATCCCATTCCGTCAAGTCGGTGAAATCGTCCGGCACTTCGTCAGGTGCCGGGTCACGGTTCTGGAAATGCGCGCCAGAATAAGGAGCAGCCACGCCATTCAGCGCCGATCTGAGAGGGTCGCGATGTCCGAGCCGCACCGCCCGGTCCTGCTGGCCGTGGACGACGACGACCATGTGCTGCGCGCGATCAGGCGCGACCTCACGCGCCACTACCGCGATCGCTACCGGGTGCTCGCGTCGGGATCCCCGGTCGAGGCCACGCGCCTGCTCGACTCGCTGGTGGAACGCGAGGAGGAGGTCGCGCTGGTCCTGTCCGACCAGCGGATGCCGGAGCTGACCGGGATCGAGTTCCTGGCCGGCGTCTCCCAGCGCTTCCCCACGGCCCGGCGGGTGCTGCTGACGGCCTACGCCGACACCAGCGTCGCCATCGCCGCGATCAACGACGTCCGGCTGGACCACTACCTGGTCAAGCCGTGGGAGCCGCCCGAGGAACGGCTCTACCCGGTGCTCGACGAGCTGCTCGCCGACTGGGAGTCCGGCTACGAGCCGCCCTACCAGGGCATCCGCGTCATCGGGCATCCGTTCGCGCCGGCCACGCACCGGCTGCGCGACCTGCTCACCCGCCACCGGCTGCCGTTCCGGTTCCAGGAGGCGGAGGCGGGCGAGAGCGAGCTGCCCGTGGTGCTGCTGCCCGAGGGGCACCGGCTGGTGCGTCCGAGCCACGGGGAGCTGGTCGACGCGCTGGGCCTGAGCGTGCAGATCAGCCACCCGCACTACGACGTGGCGATCGTCGGCGGCGGGCCGTCCGGGCTGGCCGCCGCCGTCTACGCGTCGTCCGAGGGGATGAGCACGCTGCTGGTCGAGGCGTACGTGCCGGGCGGGCAGGCGGGCACCACCAGCAGGATCGAGAACTACCTGGGCTTTCCGTCCGGCATCTCCGGCGTCGACCTGACCGGCAGGGCGGTGACCCAGGCCCGCAGGTTCGGCGCCGACCTGCTCGCCCCGGTCGAGGCGCTCGGCCTGCGCCGGGCGGGCCGGGCGTGCGTGCTCGCCCTGTCCGACGGCAGGGAGATCACCGCGGCCACCGTGCTGCTCTCGACCGGCCTGTCCTACCGCAGCCTGGACGCCGAGGGCGCCGAGCGTTTCGAGGGCGCGGGCATCTACTACGGCGCGACCATCGGCGAGACCGAGTCGTGCGTCGGCCGGCACGTGTGGATCGTCGGCGGCGCCAACTCGGCCGGCCAGGCGGCGCTGCACTTCTCCCGGCACGCCAGCCACGTGACCATGCTGGTACGCGCCGACGGCCTGGCGCGGAGCATGTCGGGCTACCTGGTGGACGAGATCGCCGCCGCCCCGAACATCACTGTCAGGCCGTACACGACGCTGGTCGGCGCCGACGGCTCCGACCGGCTGAAGCGCATCACCCTGCACGACGCCACGACCGGCAGGCTCACCACCGAGGACGCCGAGCACGTCTTCACCTTCATCGGCGCGGAGCCGCGCACGGAGTGGCTCGACGGCGTGGTGCGCCGCGACGGCAACGGCTTCCTGCTGACAGGCCCCGACCTCGGCCCGGCCGCCGACCTGCCCGCATGGGACCTGCCGCGCGAGCCGCTGCTGCTGGAGACCAGCCTGCCGGGCGTGTTCGCCGCCGGCGACGCGCGGGCCGGCTCGGTGAAACGGCTCGCCTCCAGCGTCGGCGAGGGCGCGATGGCGGTCACGATGATCCACCGCTACCGCTCGGAGAGCTGAGCGAGCGGCAGCCTGACGACGAAGCGGGTGTCGCCGGGCTCGGACGTCACCTCCATGGTGCCGCCGTGCCTGTCGGCCACGATGTCCATGCTGATGTGCAGCCCGAGGCCGGTGCCCTTGCCGACGTCCTTGGTGGTGAAGAACGGCTGAAACACCATCGGCAGCACGTCGGCGGGGATGCCGGGGCCGTTGTCGCGGAACTCCACCACCGCGTGGTCGCCCTCGCGCCTGGTGCTGATCGCCAGCTCTCCCACGCCGCCCATGGCGTCGGCGGCGTTGCCGATCAGGTTCGTCCAGACCTGGTTGAGCTCGCCCGGGAACGCCTTGACCGGCGGCAGGACGGCGTAGTCGCGGCGCACCCTGACGCCGCGCAGCCTGGGCGCCATCAGGGTGAGCGTGGCTTCCAGCCCGTCGCGCAGGTCCACGTCGCGTTCGGGGGCGCGGTCCAGGTTGGTGTAGGCGGAGGTGTGCTTGACCAGCTCGACGACGCGCTTGCCCGCCTCGGCGGCGTCCTCGGCCAGCGCTCCGGCGCGCAGCGCTCTGACCAGGTAGTCCACCGCCGGGGCCAGCGTGTCCTGGCGCAGCCCGGCGGCCAGCTCGTCGAGCAGGGCGGGGTCCGCGCCGTGTTCCGCGAGCACCTCGCCGAGGTCGTCGGCCTGGTCGAGGCCGTGCTCGTCCAGCCAGTCGGTGACGGCGTCGACGGCGTCCGCGGCGTCGAGCGGGTCCTGCGGCAGCCTCGGGGCGAGCCGCTCCCGGACCTGGTCGACGAGCAGCCGTTCCGGCTCGTCGCAGGCGCGTCCCCAGCGCAGCGTGGCCGCCGTGAGGTCCGGCAGGATGGCGCGCAACTCGCTCGTCGCCCGCACCGACGCGGCGGCCGGGTTGTTCAGCTCGTGCGCGAGCCCCGCCGCCAGCAGGCCCAGCCCCTGCAGCATGCGGCTGCGCCCGGCCTGGCGTTCCATGGCGGTGATGCGCTCGGCCAGCACCGGCAGCAGCACCCTGCACACCTGGGGGCAGCGCACCAGCATGTCGAAGAAGGTGGCCCGGTCGTAGACCATGACCTGCGCCCGGCCGACGGCCACCGCGCTGGCCAGGTACTCACTCCCGGCCAGCAGCGGCAGCTCGCCGGTGAACGGCTGGTCGAGGCGGTTGCCGAAGTGCCTGGCGAGGACCTGGTGCCGGCCGTGGAGCAACTTGGAGATCACGATCTCGCCGTCCAGCAGGACGTAGAAGGCGTCGGCCCGCTCGCCCTCGCGGAAGAGCGGGTCGCCGTCCGCGAGCTCGCGGAACCGGCCGACCTGGGTCAGCCAGTCGAGCTGTTCGCGGGAGAGGTCGGAGAACAGCTCGATGCCGCACAGACGGCTGATCACCCATGACGGCGCAGGCACAGTTCCTCCGCGCTCTCCCCGTCCATCCTGCGCAGCAGCCGGTAGGCGTGCGCGACGGACACCAGCGTGACATGGTGGTGCCAGCCCTGGAAGGACCGGCCCTCGAAGTGCTGCAGCCCCGACTCGGCCGCGGCCGTGGCCAGCTCGGCCACCGCCCTGTTGCGCAGGCCCACCAGCCCCGCCAGGTCGGGGAGCCTGGACCGGCCGAGGTCGGTCAGCCAGATCGGCCGCGAGCCCGGCCGGCTGACGGGCCGTTCCGCCACGGCGTGCCGGCGGTACGGCTGGGGGACGCCGCCACGTCCGGGGACGGCGTGCAGCCGGGGCCTGGCGGGCTCCAGCATGGGACGGGCGGGGAGGCCCGGCCCGATGGACGGCAGCGCGTTCTGCGCGACGCGCACCAGGTAGGGCAGCCCGCGTTCGGCCAGCCCGCCGAGCAGCGGTTCGACGCCCTTCATCGCCCTGGCGTCCACGACGACGGGCGCCGGTGGCAGCCCCCAGTCGATGACCATCTCGTCGATGGCTTCCAGCAGGTGCCGCCAGCGGGGACGGCTGCGCTCATCGGCGGGCAGCCGGGCCCTGCTCCGGCGGTTGCCGTCCTCGTCCCAGGAGCGGGGAAGGAGCAGCCGCCAGTTCACCGGGCAGCCGCCGTGCTCGCCGACCAGCACCACGGCCAGCCCGACCTGGCAGTTGATCAGACGTCCGGCGGAGTGGACGAACTGCCGCGCCACGCCCACGGAGTTGCAGCCGTTCTTCGGGAAGACCACCTCTTCGAGCACCCACGCCCTCGGCTGGATCTCCTCGACGAGCCGCTGTGCCAGGCGCTGCCGCACCGGCCCCCAGTCCCAGGGGCTCTGGTTGACGAACTGCTGCAGGCACTGGTCGACGGGCTTGCCGACGACGTGGTCGGAGATGCGGCGGATGGATTTGCGTCCCGGTACGGAGACCAGGCCCTGTACGTAGACCTCACCCCAGCGGCGCTGGTCCGAACGGAGGAAAGAGGAGAAGAGATCTTCGCAGAAAGGCGGGAGCCACCTTTCCCGCGAATTAAGCTCCGTGTATATGGACATATGGCCGCCCCTAGATATCCAGAAATTTCCCCCTTTATGGCAATTATCCAGAAGTGGCGGCCGAGTGACAGAAACAGCTTATCGTGGCACCGCCACTTCTATTTTTGACGATCCGGTTAACGCGCAGGCCAGAGGCGTTCCAACGAAAGGAGCCGCCCCGGTGGGGGCGGCTCCTGAGGGCCTTGGCGGGCACGGCCGGCGCGTTCGAGCCGAGCGGCCCGGCCTGACAGCGGGCCGGCGGCCGGCCGCTGCGCCGTTCAGCGCGCTGCGGCGGCGGCTGTGCGCTGGCCTGTTCAGCGTGCTGCGGCGGCCGTGCGCTGGGCGGTTCAGCGCGCTGCGGCGGCCGTGCGCTGGGCGGTTCAGCGGGCTGCGGCGTCCTCCCTGATGAAGTCGGCCGCTCGTTCGGCGATCATCACGACCGTGGTGTGCGGGTGGGCCGTCACCAGCGACGGCATGATCGACGCGTCCGCCACGCGCAGCCCCTCGACGCCGCGCACCCGCAGCCGGGGGTCCACCACCGCCTGCTCGTCGGTGCCCATCCGGCAGGAACCGGCGAAGTGGTAGTACGACCCGGTGTTGGCCTTCACCCAGTCGCGGAGCTGGTCGCGGGTCGCCACGTCGGGGCCGGGCGCGACCTCCGTCAGCCCCCACTCGCCGGTGAAGGCCCTGGTGCGGTAGATGTCCCTGGCGATCTCGACCACGGTGACCGTCCGCTCCAGGTCCACGGGGTCGCCGAAGTAGTTGGCGTTGACCCGGGGATAGGCCGTCGGGTCGGGGCCCGCCAGCCGCACCCAGCCGCGCGAGACCGGGTGCACCAGGCCCGACAGGCTGAGGATCACGTGCGGATCCACCAGCTCCTGCACCGGCGCGACCGGCTGGCCCGTCTGCACCCTGCGGATGACGTTGGCGAAGAACCTCTCCCCCCACGGCGCCCGGTGCACCAGGCAGATCTCCAGGTCGGGAACCGGCAGGCCGTCCTGCGACCCGCAGAACAGCGCCGCCTCCGTCACCTGGCCGCGCGGGTCGTCGCCGGGCTTGGCCATGTACCCGATGGGCCCGATGACCAGCGGGTGGTCGTGGAAGTTCGCCCCCACCCCCCGCAGCTCCAGCCGGACGGGAACCCCCGCCTCGGCCAGCTGCTCCGCCGGGCCGAGCCCCGAGAGCAGCAGCAGCTTCGGCGACTGGATCGCGCCCGCGCACAGCACGACCTCGGCCTCGGCCAGCGCGGTGTGCGTGCGGCCCTCGTGCAGGTACTCGACGCCGGTGCACCGGGAGCCGTCGAACAGCAGGCGGCTCGCCAGGGCGGCGACCCGGACGGTGAGGTTCGGCCGGTCGAGCGCGGGGTCCAGGTAGGCCTCGCGGGCGCCCCAGCGCACGCCGTCCCTGATGTTGACGTGGTGCCAGCCCGCGCCGAACAGCCCGGCGTTGAAGTCGTCCAGACGCGGGTGGCCCAGCTCCACGCACGCGTCGATGAACGTCTGCGAGACCGGGTTGCCGGTGTCCGCCGCGTCGGCGACGGTCATCGGGCCGCCCTTGCCCGCGAGCGGGTTGTGGTCGTCGCGCTGGTCCTCCAGCCTCTGCAGGTACGGGAGCACGTCCTCGAAGGACCAGCCGGGGCAGCCCTGGTAGGCCCAGGTGTCGTAGTCCTGCGGACGGCCCCTGGTGTGCATCATGTGGTAGACGTTCGACGTGCCGCCCAGGCCGCGGCCCGCCGCCGAGTAGACCCTGGTGCCGTCCAGGCCGGGCTGCGGCTCGCTCATGTACGCCCAGTCCAGCTCGGTGAGCAGCACCTCGTTCCACCGGTGCGGGGTCCTGACCGCGTCCGTCACCTGGGCGTCGCCGGCCTCCAGCAGGAGCACGGCGGCGTCGGGGTCCTCGCTGAGCCTGGCGGCGAGCACCGAGCCCGCCGCGCCCGCGCCGATGACGATGTACCTGTAGCTGTCTGCCACGGTCGGCTCCTCACGCGATCAGGTCGGCCGCCCGCTCGCCGATCATGGTCGTGGCGGCGGCGGTGTTGCCCGAGGGGATGGTCGGCATGATCGACGCGTCGGCCACGCGCAACCGGTCCACGCCGTGCACGCGCAGCGCCGGATCGACCACCGCCATGGAGTCGCGGCCCATCCGGCAGGTGCCCACCGGGTGCCAGACCGTGGTCGCCGTGGCCCGCACGTACTCGCGCAGGTCCACGCCCGCGCCGGGCGCGGTCTCGCGCTCGTGGAACGGGGTCATCGCCGCGGTGTGCGCCAGCTCCCTCGACAGGTCGATGCCGCGGACGAGCGCCTCCAGGTCCGCCTCCGCCTCCAGGTAGCGGGGGTCCACCCGCGGCAGGTCGGCCGGCGAGGCCGAGCGCAGCGTGACGGCGCCCCGGCTGCGCGGCTGGATGAGGACGGGCGCGAAGGTGAAGACCGGGCCGTCGATCCGGTACTCCTCCTCGACGAACTGCACCGGACCGAACAGCAGCTGCAGGTCGGAGTCGTCCGGAGGGAACAGGCCCGCCTCCGCGAGCAGCTCGGGCATGGGCACCTCGGCCGACGCGGCGTAGGCCACGCCGAGCAGCAGGTGGTCGTGTAGGTTCGCGCCGACCCCCGGCAGGTCCACCACGGGCGCCAGGCCGTGCTCGCGCAGCTGCCCTGCCGGGCCGATGCCCGACAGCATCAGCAGCTTGGGCGTGGCCAGCGCGCCGGCCGACAGGATCACCTCCGCGGCGGCCTCCGCCCGGTGCGTGACGCCGTCGCGGACGTACTCGACCCCCTTCGCCGTCGTGCCGTCCAGCAGCACGCGGGTGGCGGCAGCGCCCGTCACGACCGTGAGCCGGGGGTGCCCGAGCAGGGGTTCGAGGTAGCCGACCGAGGTGCTCGACCGCTCGTTGTCCTTCGTCCTGGACGACTGGTAGTAGAACGCGCCCTCCTGGCGGGGGCCGTTGTAGTCCCAGTCGTCGCCGCCCGGGTAGCCCAGCTCGCGCGCCCCGCGGACGAACGCCTGCGACACCTCCGACGGCTTGGCGAAACGCACCACCTGCAACGGCCCGCCCGAGCCCCGGTAGTGGTCGGCGCCGTCCTCGTAGTCCTCGGCGCGCTTGAAGCAGGGCAGCACCTCGTCGTACGACCAGCCCTCGTTGCCTGCCTCGGCCCAGCGGTCGAAGTCGCGGCGGCGGCCCCTGACGTACAGCATCGCGTTCACCGAGGTGCCGCCGCCCAGCGTTCTGCCCTGCGGGAGCCGGATGGACCTGCCGTGCAGGCCCGGCTGCGGCTCGGTGGCGTACGTCCAGGTGACGTCCGGGTCACCCCACAGCGAGGCCATGGACGGGATGTCGGTCCTGCGGATCGCCTGCCTGTCGGCGGGCCCGCCGACCTCCAGCAGCAACACGCTCGCCTGGGTGCGCTCGACCAGCCGGGCCGCGACCACCGCGCCCGCGGCGCCCGCCCCCACCACCACGTAGTCGTAGCCGGACATCAGCGGCTCTCCGGCCCGATCACCCAGTGCTCCTGGACGACCATCCGGTGGATGTACCTGGGCTCGACGAACGTCCCCAGATCGGCCCGGACCTTGGCGAACTCCGGCGACTCCAGCGCCTCGGCCAGCGCCTGCCTGTCGTCGAACCAGAGCAGGTTGGCGGCGTCCAGCACCGCCTCGCCGATGCCGTACGCGCCGTCCCTCGTGTGGCACTGGAGGTAGCGGCGCAGCCCCGGCACCTGCCTGACCAGGTCGGCGTGGGCGCCGAGGCTGCGGCTGCGGAACTCCGCCAGCGGCAGCCCCTCGCGGCGCTTCGTCAACACGATCAGTTTCACGGCCTCCTGCGGCCCCTCCTCGGGGCCGGGGACCAGCTCGTGCGCGTCGGTGTCCAGCACCACCGTGCGCCAGAACGCCGCCCAGCGCGGCTCGTCCATCCGCGCGCCGTCGAGGAACTCCGGCGTCTGCAGGGACTCGAGCTGCTCCTTCTCGTCACGCAGCCAGATCTCCGCCACGCCGCTCCACAGCGGCTCGCCCTCGTCGGGCCAGAACGGGATCCTGGTGTCGATCAGGTATCTCCTGATCTGCGGAATCTTGCTGGCGTACGTGGTGGCGTGCACGTTCAGCCAGTACTGCTGGAATTCCTCTTCGGACATTCCCGGCTTGGGGGCCGCGAAGATGAGTTGATGGATCACCGTGCGTTCCTCCGTCCCTGCCGACGTGGAACCGACGCTAGGAGCGGGGACGGCGCACGAGAAGGACGGGCCCGAGCGTCGCGCTGACAAAGTCAAGTCGGCCCGACACTTGTCCAGGTCCCCGGGCCCGGCCCGCCCCTCCCGGCAGGTCACCCCCCGAACCCGGTCCGCCCCTCCGGGCAGGTCATCCCCCGCCGGGCTCGGCGACCTCCGCCAGCGCGCGGAACAGCAGGGCGACGCCGACCGCGCCGGGGTCCTCGACGCCGCGGGCGCGGTCGCCGACGTAGCTGGCCCGGCCGAGCCGGGCGCGCAGGCCGGCTGTGGCGCGGGCGCCCTCCTCGGCGGCGGCGGCCGCGCGGGAGAACGCTCCGGGGCCGCCCTCCTGCAGCGCGGCGACGGCCGGGGCGAGCGCGTCGACCAGGGTACGGTCGCCCACCTGGGCCTCGCCGACCCGCTGGATGGCCGCCAGCCCGGCCGCGGCCCCCTCCGCCCAGCGCCGCACGTCGTACTCGCCGTACTCGCCGCCGCGCCCGCCGTCCGCCACAGTGTCGGGCAGGGCGTCGGGCAGGGCGTCGGGCAGGGCGTCGGGCGGGGCGTCGAGGGCGGTGGCCAGCTCCGTGAACAGCAGGCCGAACAGCGGCCCGCTGGTGCCGCCGACGTCGTCGAGGAACACCCGGCCCGCCACGTCGAAGCCGTGCCCGGACGTGCCCGACCTGTCGAGCTCCTCCACCACTCGGCGCAGCCCGGATCGCAGGTTGTCGCCGAAGTCGCCGTCGCCGGTGAGCTGGTCGAGCCGGGTCAGCTCGGCGTGCGCGTCGGTGACGTCCGCGGCGTAGCGGCGCAGTACGGGGGAGGCGGTCATGGCGTCTCCTGGGGTGTGTCGGAGTTCCTGTACGGGAAGGCCGGGGTGATGGCGGGAGCGCGCCACCACCGGTGCCAGCCGGGGGCGAGCCTGGTGAGGGTCACCGAGAAGCCGGCCATGTCGAGAGCGGGGACGAAGGTGCCCACCAGCGAGCCCCGCACGTCCAGCCCGCGCCGCGCGAGCCCGGCCGTCACCTCGGCGAAGACCCCGTACAGCTCCAGCAGCGTGGTGCCGCCCAGCCCGTTGACCAGGACCAGCACGTCGTCGGAGCCCGGCGGCAGGCCGGCTGCCAGCTCGTCGAGCATCCGGCCGACCAGCTCGTCCAGGGGCGGCCTGGCGATCGTCTTGGCGGCGCGCTCGCCGTGGATGCCGACGCCGTACTCCAGCTCGTCGGGCCCCAGCTCGAACGAGGGCTCACCGGTCTGCGGCGAGGTCTGCGCCCGCGCGGCCACCGCCAGGCTGCGCGAGGCGGCGGCGAACCGGGCGCCGAGCCCGGCCAGCTCGTCGAGCCCGAGCCCCTCGTCGGCGGCGGCTCCGAGCAGCTTCTCCACGATGACGGTCGCGCCGGTGCCCCGGCGCCCGGTCGCGGTCTCCGCGCTCTCGGTGGCCAGGTCATCATCGACCAGCACGCGGCGGACCTCGATGCCCTCGTGCCGCAGCCGCTCGGCGGCGATGCCGAAGTTGATCCGGTCGCCGGTGTAGTTCTTCACGATGTGGATCACTCCGCCGGGGCCGGCGGCGGCGCGGCTGGCTTCCAGCACCTGCCGGTTGTGCGGTGACGCGAACACCTGGCCGGGCGCCACCGCGTCGAGCATGCCGCGTCCGAGGAAGCCGGCGTGCAGCGGTTCGTGCCCGGACCCGCCGCCGGACACCAGCCCGACCGCCCGCCTCGGGTCACGGTCGCGGGCCCGCAGGAAGGCGGGGTTCTCGTTCAGCTCGACGAGATCGGCGTGGGCCTCGGCGAAGCCGCGCAGCGCGAGCGCGACCGGGTCGCCTTCGGCGAGGAACAGACTCATCGGATCGCCTCCTTGGCGGACACTCCCCCGAGTGCCTCGTGACGACGTTCGCCCGAGCGCAGCCGGCTGGCCGCCAGGCTGGACAGTGCCGCGATCGCGATCATATAGACGACCGGCCACGTCCAGTGGCCACCTCCGCGGCGAGCAGCGCCGTGCCCGCCGGCAGAGCGGCGTGTTCTAACAGGCAGCGGGATGGCCGACAGAACGAACGCGGCCGGAGGAGACCAGGCAGAGGAGCCTCCTCCCTGTGGGGCTCATCCGGCGGAGTCCCGGGAGTGGGTGCAGAGAGCGGTGTACAGGGCTTTGAGGTGATCGGCGCCCCCGTTGACGTTGGCGTCGGTGAACGTGGTGTTGGTTGCCACGGTGGCAGTGCGGGTTATCCGGCCGCGTTCGTCAATGATGACCCCGGTGAGAGTCTGGAATCCTTCGATGTTGCCTCCGTTCCCCCACGCGTATCCGCCGCAGGGAAGGGTGTAGCGGCCGAGGCCGAGGCCGTAGGCCAGCTTCATCTGCGGGTTGGGCACGGGCATGACGGTCTTCATCCGCGTGAGTGTCGCCTTCTTGAGCAGGCGCCCGCCGAGCAGGGCTGTGTAGAAACGGTTCAGATCGTCCGGGGTGGAGACGCCGGCTCCGTTGGCGTCGGCCTGGCTCGGATCCCACTCGGTGACGTCGGCCGTCTTGATCTTGCCGTCGGCACCTTTGACCTGCATATACCCGCGGGCGTGCGGGCGGCGGACGCCGTACTCGTACTCCCCGGGGAAGTAGCTGTGACGCATTCCGGCTCGCGCGAAGACGCGTTTGGCGACCTCTTCCTGCCAGGGGTGTCCGGTGACCTTCTCGATCACCATGCCGAGCAGCACGTAACCGGTGTTGGAGTAGCTCCAGTTCGTCCCGGGCTCGAAGTTGGGCTTCTTGGAGAATCCGATCTTCAACAGGCGCTGGCGGGTGTAGTGCTCGAACGGCTGGAACCGCGAGGCGGCCGGGACGTCGTCGGTGTAGTTGTGCAGGCCGCTGGTGTGCTGCAGCAAATGCCTGAGCTTGATCTTCTCAGCGTCGCCGGCAGCGGTGGGCACCACTGCGGGCAGGTACGTGGACAAAGGCGCGTCCAATGACACCTTGCCTTCCTCCAGCAGTTGGAGGACCACGGTCGAGACCATGGTCTTGACGTTGCTGCCCATCCGCAGGTGGCCGTCCGGTCCCGGCATCGGCCGCCGCGACTCCAGGTCACCGAAACCGCTGCTCATGATCGTGGTGCGACCGCGCTCGGCCACCACCGCCTGTGCTCCGGGAAGTCCGTCGCGTTGAGTCATCTGGTCCAGCGCAGCCTGCAGGGCTCGCCGGTCAACCGGCGCCGAACCGTCAGCCGCGACCGCAGCGGCCGGCAGGGTGCTCAACCCGGTCCCTCCGACGACGAGGGCAATCAAGACCGCCAGACGACTGCGGGTCATGGTACGTCGCATATGTGAACTCTCCTCAGCGTGGTGACAAGTGATCCGAGATGACCACATCCCTCGTGCTGCCGCTCCCAGGTGGTGCAGGCTCCGCCGCCCGCCCCCGTCCTTGGGGGGCGATGCGGTAGGGATCATCCATATCGAGGGACCCTAGGGACGCGCCGCGGCCGAAGGTATCCCGCCACCTGGCCAACCGTGGTAGAGCTGGCTGGAATGTCACCATCCGGCCGCCGAGCTAGAGTGCCCCTGTGACACGTGACGCCTTTGCGGCGCTGGCGGAGTCAGAGCAGGAGGAACTGGCCCGGCTGCGACGGGAAAGGGCCGAGCTGGTCAAACAGCACGCACGTGAGAAAGCGAATGATCTCACCGCGTGAGGACGGCGGCTTCGCGCGCCATCACCACGTGAGGACGGCGACTTCACGCGTCGTCACCACGTGAACCGGGGCGACGGCCGGGTCAGGATCGCGGTGTCGGTCGCGTCCCCCCAGATGCCGGCCAGTTCGTCGGCGAGCACGCTCATGAGCTGCGGCACGTCCTCTGCCGCCGACGGGTGCATCGCCTCCGCGACGACCAGCACCTCGGCCGTCGTGTCGCGCACGGCGGAGTGGCCGCTCTGCCGGTTGCTCCACCGCCGGGCGTGGGCCCGCCCCTCCGCGTCGGCGAAGATCACTTCGCCCGGGTCGGGGTGCTCCGTGTCGCCGGAGAAGGTCAGGTAGGTCTCGTCGCCGTTCGCGTGCCTGACCTCCAGGCCGTCCGCGATCCTGGCGAGGTCGAACACCGCCACCGGGGTCGCGTAGGCGAGCGAGATCGCGTTGCAGAGGTCGATCAGGGGGTGGATGCGCGGGAGGGCGCGCTCCTTCCTGAAGCGCCGCAGCAACGACTCCGCGGCGCACCGGTACTGGGTGGGTTTGAGGCCCATCCTCGAGAATGCCCGCCGCCACGCCTGGATCTCGGGGAACTCGCCCTCCGAGCCCGACGCCAGCCTGGCCTCGGCGATGGCGCACAACCTCGCCACCTGCGGGTCGACGGAGGCGTCGGCGGTGATCCCCTTGGCGAGGACGGCGCCCGCGACGAGCTCTGGATGGGCCGACCAGATCTCGGCCGAGTGCTGGAAGTACATGCGGCGGTTCCCTGTCTGGAGCGTTCTCGACTGTCACTCTGCCGCCACAATGGTCTGATGGGTAGGACCAAAACACCTCCAGATGACAGGTCCATACTGTCCGGCTCGGACTTCCTGCAGCTGAACATCGACGACGCGCCCGTGCGGGGCCGCGCCGGCTGGCTCGCGGCACAGCTCCGGCTGGCGATCTCGGACGGCCGACTGCCGGTGGGCAGCAAGCTCCCCGCCACCCGCACCCTGGCGGCGGACCTGCGCGTCTCACGCGGCGTGGTCACCGAGGCCTACCAGCGCCTGACGGAGGACGGGCTGATAGCGGGCCGCGGCCGCGCCGGAACCACCGTCGTCGCCGCCCCGGTGACGGCCCGGCACCCCTCCCGCCCAGCCACGCCTCCCGGCCCCGCGCGTCCCTTCCCGACCGACGCTTCCCTACCGGCCGCGCCACCTCCCGCGCCGGAGGCGCCTTTCCTGGACATGCCTTCCGCACAGGCCGGGCGATCGGCAGCGCAGCCGAGCGGAGCGGCGGGGTTGTTCGCTGATCCTGGTGGTGACGTGTTCGACGCGCTGCGGGAGGCGCCCGCGCGGATCGACCTGTCCCCCGGCGTGCCGGACCTCGCCGCGTTCCCGCGAGCGGCGTGGCTGCGGGCGGAGCGGGCCGTGCTCGGCCGCCTCGTCCCCGCCGACTTCGGGTACGGCGACCCGCGCGGGACGCCCGCCCTGCGCCTGGCCGTCGCCCACTGGCTGGCCCGCTACCGGGGCATCAGCGCGGCCCCCGAGGAGATCGTCATCGTCGCCGGGGTCGCCCAGGCGCTCGGCCTGCTCGCCCAGGTGCTCCGGCAGGACGGCATCACCCAGGTGGCCGTGGAGGACCCAGGATCGCTCGGGGCCCGGCAGCACCTGCGGAGCTGGCAGCTCGACACCCCGCCCGTCCCGGTGGACTCGCGCGGGGTGCGCGTCGACGAGTTGCGCGCCCTCGGCGTCCAGGCCGTGATGCTCACCCCGGCGCACCAGTTCCCGACCGGCGTCGTGCTGGACGGCGACCGGCGGCGCGGGCTCGTGCGGTGGGCAGACGAGGGCGGCCTGATCATCGAGGACGACTACGACGCCGAGCACCGCTACGACCGTCCCCCGGTGCCCGCCCTGCGGTCGTTGCTGGCCGAGCGGGTCTGCTACGCGGGCAGCGTGTCGAAGCTGCTCGCCCCCGCCCTGCGGGTGGGGTGGCTGCTCGCGCCGGAGCGGTACCGGGACGCCCTCGTGTCGGCCAAGCGGAACGCGGACCTCGGCAACGCCGCCCTGCCGCAACTCGTCCTGGCGGAGCTGATGGAGTCGGGCGCGCTGGAACGCCAGCTGCGCTTCCTGCGCCGCCGTCACGTCCGCCGTCGTGACGCGATGATCGCGGCCATCGGGACCCACCTGCCCGGCGCCGTCGTGCACGGCGCGGCGGCGGGACTGCACCTCGTGATCACCTTCGCCGCCGACTTCGCCGACGCCGACCTCGCGGCGGCGGCGCTGCTCCGGGGGGTGAAGGTCCAGCCGCTGTCCTGGCACCGTCAGCGCCCCGGCCCGCCCGGCCTGGTCCTGGGCTACGCGGCGAACGCGCCGTCCGACATCGAGCAGGGCGTCGCCACCCTCGCCACCGCCCTCCGCAGCCTCACCTGAGCGCGCCGCCGATCTGAGCCTCCTCACCTGAGCGCATCGCCGATCTGGGCCACCCCGCCCCAGCACGTCACCGCGCTGAGCCGCCGCCCGAGCGCATCGGCGTTCGCGGGACGGCTTCACCCGGTGACGGGCGTGTCCCCCTCGAAGGGGACACGCCCTGCCGTCAGGCGCTCGGACCGGGTCAGCCCAGCCCGCTCTTCATCGCGGTGATCAGCTCACCGTTGGTGGTGTCGCCGCTCAGCTCCCAGAAGAACGCGCCGCCGAGGCCCTGGTTCTTCGAGTAGCTCATCTTCCCGCCGATCGTGCTCGGCGTGTCGTAGCTCCACCACTGGCCGCCGCAGAAGCCGTACGCGGTGCCCGCGACCGTGCCCGTGGCGGGGCAGCGGGTCTTGAGCACCTTGTAGTCCTCGATGCCCTGCTCGTACGTGCCGGGCGCCGCCCCGGTCGCCGTGCCGCCGGGAGCGGACTGGGTGACGCCCGTCCAGCCGCGCCCGTAGAAGCCGATGCCGAGCAGCAGCTTGCCCGACGGGACGCCCTTGCTCTTGAGCTTCTGGATGGCGTTGTCGGAGTAGAAACCGGCGATCGGGATGCCGCTGTAGGAGTTGAGCGGCGAGTGCGGCGCCGTCGGCCCCTGCGCGGCCCAGGCGCCGAAGAAGTCGTACGTCATGACGTTGTACCAGTCGACGTACTGCGCGGCGCCGCCGTAGTCGGCCGCGTCGATCTTGCCTCCGGACGTGCCGTCGGCCGTGATGGCGGCGGTCACCAGGTTGCCGGACCCGAAGCGGGAGCGCAGGGCCGACATCACATTCCTGAACGCCGCCGGGCCGCTGGTGTCGCAGGTCAGACCGCACGCGTTCGGGTACTCCCAGTCGATGTCGATGCCGTCGAACACGTCCGCCCAGCGCGGGTCCTCGACCAGCTTGTAGCAGGAGTCGGCGAAGGCCGCCGGGTTGGCCGCGGCCTGCCCGAAGCCTCCCGACCAGGTCCAGCCGCCGAAGGAGAACAGCACCTTCAGGTTCGGGTACTTCTTCTTGAGCTTGCGGAGCTGGTTGAAGCTGCCACGCAACGCCCCGGCGTCCCAGGTGTCGGCGACGCCGTCGACGCTCTCGGCCGCGCTGTAGAACCGGTCGTAGTCGGCGTAGCTGTCGCCGATCGCGCACTGCCCGTTCTGGACGTTGCCGAAGGCGTAGTTGATGTGGGTCAGCTTGGCCGCCGAGCCGCTGGTGTCGATGTTCTTGACGTGGTAGCCGCGCTGGTAGACGCCCCACTGCACGAAGTAGCCGAGGACCTTGTTGCCGCCTCCGCCCCCGCCGCCGCTCGTGGTGGCGGTCACCGAGTTGCTGTTGCCGGAGACGTTGCCCGCCGCGTCACGAGCACGAACCGCGTACGTGTACGACGTACTCGCCGACAACCCGCCGTCGGTGTAACTCGTCCCCGTCACCGTCGTGACCAGCGTCCCACCACGGAAGACGTCGTAACCCGTCACACCCACGTTGTCCGTCGAGGCGTTCCACGCCAGCGACACACTGCTGGACGTCACCCCGGTCGAACGCAGGTTCCCCGGCACGGAGGGAGCGGTGGTGTCGCTGCCCCCGCCGCTCGCGACCTTCCACAGGGCGGGGACGTTCGGCGGCTCCCAGCCCGGCTGGGAGGTGTGGCTCTGAACGCACTCGTACTCGACGCCGTTGTAGGTGACCCGGGTGCCCGCGGTGTAGGCGGTCCAGGGGGCCCACGCCGCGGCGGCGGCTGTGGAGCTGGCGGAGGTGGTCGCGCCGTACGCGCCGGGCGGGGCGAGGACGGCCGCGCTGAGCGGCAGGAGTAACGCCGCCACTCCTGCGAGGAACTTGCCGAGGTTCTGTCTCATGATGCTCCGACATCCAGTTGGGGGGTGGGAGTCGCCAAAAGGAAACTATTAGGAAAGTTTCCTTTTGATTTAAGACGAACGTAACCCCCGCCTGCGAAGCCGTCAATATCCGTCAAGGCCGCCGGTGACTACCGGCGGCCTCGACCGACAGCGCTACTAGGCCGCCGACATGATGGCGATGCCCAGGCACATCTCGTCGCTGGTGCCCTCGCCCCAGACGACGTACCGCGGCTTGAGCTTGCCCAGCTGCGGCACCTGCGCCCGCAGGCCCGCGTCGTGGGTGCAGGTCACCCGCATCACGTCCCCCTTCCCGACCTTGACGGGCTTGGCCAGCACCCGCAGCGCCTGGTCGTCGAAGTCGTAGTTCGGGACGTCCAGGAGGGTCTGCGCCTTCGGGGTGCCGGGATTGAGCTCGACCTTGATGGACCGTCCGAGCAGATGCATGTGCCCGGCCAGGGCGTGCACCGTGGCGGGGCCCCGAACAGGCAGGTCGCAGTGCTGGGTCGGACCGGGAGTGGGCGCGCCGCAGAACTTCGCCAGCTGCGCCACCTGGGCCTTGGACTCCTCCCCGAACCGGCGGCCGACGTCCTCGACGGCGGCGGCGCGGTCGCACAGCGGGCCCGACTCCTGCGGCGTGCACGGCAGCTCCACCGGCGCCGGGAACAGCTCGGTCGCCAGCGGCTCCAGCTTCTTGTCGGTGAGCCGCAGCCGGATGCCCGACTGGTCGGCGCCCGGCCGCCCGTCGGCGCCGAGCGTGTTGTAGTGGATCTGCATGACGAGCTGGCTGCCCGGCGGCATCGCGTAGCCGTACTTCGGGTCGAGCAGCTTCTCGTTGGTGCCGGGCGCCCAGTGGGCGACCCAGGAGGCATCCTCCACGCCCGCGTCGCCGAAGCACGTCCAGCCCTGACCGGGAGTGGAGGCGTCGAGCTTGCGCGCGGCGGCGGCCTGCTCAGGGCTGAGCCTGAAGAAGATCGCGTGGTGCACGATCGCGCTGTTCTGCGGCTCGAACTGCGCGCCGGTCAGGAACGCCTCGCTGGTCAGCTTGGGGTCGATGATGAAGCACCGGTAGTCGTCGGTGCCACCGTTGGGCGGGCTCGGCGTGTACGGCTCCGCCATCTTCAGGGACGCGAACCGCTCACCGTCACGCAGCGGGGCGGCGACCGGCGCTGCTCGCGCCACGTGTCCGCTGTGGCCGGTCGTCTCCGCCGGTGGCGCCGTGCCGCATGAGGCGAGCAGGACGACCGCGGCCAGCGCGGCGGCCGTCCAGGCTAGTCGAGTCATATCCTCACAGTGACCGCGCGAGCGACGGCGAACATCCTTCCCCAGGACGTTTTCCGTCATCCCTTGGTATGACGGCCTGGGTGCGACCAACGCACCCCCAAGCCCGGCCGATCCACCAACGTGCAGCCACACGTCCCAGGTCCCGCGCGGGCCGAATCACCATGCAGGCCGGATCACCGCGCGGGCCGGATCACCGCGCGGGCCGGATCACCGCGCGGGCCGCGCCTCACCTGTCACATCTGTACCTGCTCGACGCCACCCGAAGGTCACCTTCCGACTACGGAAAGTGTCAGTGGCGTCACATAGAGTGCCTGCGGGTTTCCCCCTACCGAAAGGACCCGAGATGAAGGCGCTCAAGCTCGCCCTGCTCTGCGCGGTCGTCGCGCTGCCCACCGCCGTCGCGGCTCCCGCCCAGGCCGCCGGCTCGTCCTCCCATGCGGCCCCCGACGCGCTCCGGCGGGCGGCCGACCAGTGCGGGGCGGGCGAGATCTGCTTCTGGCACGACCGCAACTTCTCGGGCACGCCGTGGCGCTGGACTCCCGCGAGCGGGTACCGCGACATGCCGTCCAACCTGCACGACCACGTGTACTCGTTCTACGCCAACACCAGCGGCTGCTTCATCGACTGGGATCCGCGGGAGTTCCGTCCCGTCACCAGCGGCGACTACGCCAGGGCCTACGACACCAACTTCGGCAGGCGCATCGACGCGGTGAACGTGCACTGCTGACCCCCACCCGCGGCCCCGAGCCCCCCGTGGGCTTCGGGGCCGCGTCCCGTGGCGTGCGCCATGAGTGCCCCGGATTCGGGGGGTCAGTCGTCCAGGCCGCGGGCGCTGAGGGCCTCGCCGAGCGCGTCCGCGTGCCTGAGCGTGCTCACCACCAGCGGGACGGCGAAGGCCCGCACGCTCCACTCGACGCCCCTGGCCCGCTGCGCCTCCCGCACCCGGGTGGCGAGCGCGGCGACGACGGGGACGCTGCGGATGGTGAGCGAGAGCAGCAGGGAGAGCCGGAACGGGTCAAGCCCGACGAACCGGGCGGGGGTGAGGCAGCGTTCCAGGCACGCCATCATGGCGCTGGTCCGCGTCGTGAGCGTGACCAGCCCGGCCAGGGCGACGGCGAGGACGATCCGGAGCGTGGACGTCGCCGCCGAGGGCAGGTCCACGAACACCGCCTGCATGGCGAACAGCGCCACCGCGAACCAGCGAACCGGACGGATCTGCGCCCAGGCCGCCGCCACCCCCACCCGGGAGACGGCGTACAGCGACGCCACGACGACCAGGGCGCCCCCCATCGCCACGGGCGAGCGCAACAGGACGAGCACCGTGCAGCAGGCGGCGAGCCCGAGCAGCTTGGCGCCCGCAGGCAGGCGATGCAGGACCGACCCGCCCTGGACGTAGGCCCCGGTGAGCGCGTTCACGCCGCGCCTCCCTCAACGCGGACGCCGCCCGTCACGCCGAGACGCCGGTGAGCCGCGTTCATGCCATCAGTTTCCTGTAGTGCTCGACCGTCGGGCCAGGCTCGCCGTCGGCGACGACGCGGCCCTGGTCGAGGACGAGGACGCGGTCGAAGTCCGCGAGCAGGCCGAGGTCGTGGGTGACGACGACCACCTGCTGCGGCAGGTCGCGGACGGCCGCGGCGACCTGGCGGGAGTGGCGCAGGTCGAGCAGCGTGGTGGGTTCGTCCATGACGAGGATCTCGGGTTCGAGCACCAGCACCGAGCACAGGGCCAGGAGTTGCTTCTGGCCGCCCGACAGGTGGTGGGCGGGGTGGTCGGCGTGGCCGTCCAGGCCGTACCTGGTCAGCACGGACCGGACCCGGCGCGCCACCTCCTCGCCCGGCAGCCGCTTGCGGCGCAGGGAGAAGGCGACGTCCTCGGCCACGGTCGGCATCACGATCTGCGCGTCGGGGTCGGTGAACAGGAACCCGACGCCGCGCCTGATCGCGGCGGCGTCACGGCGGGTGTCGAGCCCCTGGACGGTCACGCGCCCGGAGGTGGGCAGCGCCAGCCCGTTGATCAGCCTGGCCAGCGTGCTCTTGCCGGAGCCGTTGGCACCGACCACGCCGATCCGGCGCTCGGCGAGCGTCGCGGTGATGCCGCGCAGCACGTCCCGCTCGCCGAGCCGGACGTGCACGTCAGACAGCTCGATCACTCACACCACCTCGAAAAGGGCGGCGACGCCGAGGCCGCCGCCGACCGCGGCCGTCGCCAGGCCGAGCGTTCCCGACGGCGCGCCTGATCGGACGAGCCTGCTGAACAGCCGCGTCACCACGACGGCGCCGCTCGCGCCCCACGGGTGCCCGAGGGCGAGCGCGCCGCCGTCGGCGCAGACGCGGTCCCTGTCGGCGTCGAGGGGATCGAGGCCGAGCGCGTCGGTGACCGCGAGCGCCTGCGCGGCGAACGCCTCCACGATCTCCACCGCCGCCACCTGCTCCGGTTCCACCCCGGCGCGCTCCAGCAGCCGGCGGACGGCGGGCACCGGCCCCCAGCCGGGCAGCGCGGGATCGCAGCCGACGACCGCGCCGGCCCGCAACCGCATCCCCGCCAGCCCGGACGCCGCCCGCACCCGCTCCGGCACCACCATCACGGCCGCCGCGCCGTCGCTGATCGGGGACGAGTTGCCCGCGGTCACCGACCCGCCCTGGACGAACGCCGCGGGCAGCCGCGACAGCGACGCCATCCGCACGGGCCGGGGCCGCTGGTCGTCCGCCCGGCCCCCGACGGGGACGATCTCCTGCTCGAACCGGCCCGCCTCGCGCGCGGCCAGCGCCTTGGCGTGGCTGTCGCAGGCGTAGGCGTCCTGCCGCGCACGGCTCACCGCGCGGGCGGCGGCGAGCGCTTCGGCGGCCTCGCCCATGTCAGGGTCGGGGTGTCCGGCCGGGGCGAAGGGCGCCCGCGCGTACGGGGCGGACGGCTCGTCCCGGTGGGCGCGCAGCGGTGCGGTGGAGGCGCTCTCCGCGCCGCCGGCGATGACGGCGTCCGCCGCTCCGGCGCGCACCGCCTGGCCCGCCATGAGGATCGCGGCGAGCCCGCTGCCGCACTGCCTGTCGATCGTGACGCCGGGGACGCCGTGCCCCAGCCCGGCGGCCAGCGCGGAGACCCGGGCGACGTTCCCTCCCGGGCCCATGCAGTTGCCCAGGATCACGTCCTCGACCGGGATCGGCACGTCCGCGGCGAGCGCGGCGATGACGGGCGCCGCCAGCTGGTCGACCGTCACCGTCTTGAAGGCGTGCCCGGCGGTGCCGATCGGCGTCCGGCGGGCGGCCACAATGACCGGTTCATCACGCATGTCAGGTTATCCGCTGGATGTCAGGGTCGCCGCTGGCCAGGCGGGCGGCGACCAGCCCCCTGGCCGGCTTCCCCGCCGGGGTGCGGGGCAGGCTCTCGACGCCGTACCAACGCCGGGGCCGCTGGGCCTTGTCCAGCCCCGCGCGGGCGACCGCCTCCAGCAGCGACCGCGGCGGCGGTCCCGCCGTGCCGACCTCCAGGATCGCCGTCACCACCGACCCGAGCTGCGGGTGCGGCGAGCCCACCACCACGATGTCGCTCATCCCGGGCACGCTCCTGAGCACCTCCTCGACGTCCTCCGGCACGACGGTCGCGCCGCCGGTCTGGATCGCGCCGCCGCCACGGCCGCGCAGCCGCAACGCCTCGCCGGGCCGGTACGGCTCCGCCACGTCGCCGACGGTCATCCAACCGTCGGCGTCCGTGCGGAGCGGGCCGGGGGCGCCGCCCAGGTAGCCCTCCGCCTGCCAGGGCGAGCGCACCCAGACCTCGCCGAGCCGCTGCCCCGGTGCGGTCCTGACCTGGACGTCCACGCCGGGGAACGGGCGCAGCCCGGCACCGTCGGGGTCGGCGGCGACGAAGGACAGCTCGGTCGCGCCGTAGTAGGACACGATCCGCAGCCCCGCCGCCCGCTCCCGCGCCCCGGCGGGCAACGCCGCGCCGCCGACCACGGCGGTGCGCAGCGGAGCGCCGGGCTCGTCGCGCAGCGCGTCCAGCAGGTCGGGCAGGCAGTGCGGCACCAGGTGCACCACGGTCGCGCGCCGCACCTGGTCACGCAGCGACGCGGGCGACCACCGACCGGGCACCTCCGCCGTCGCACCGGTCGCGAGCGCGTGCACCGCGGCGAACCCGTACAGCGAGGACACCAGCGGGCCCGGCACCAGCACGACGTCGTCGGGGCCGATCCCGGCCAGCTCGCTCAGGTGGGAGAACGACTCCGTCCAGGACGCCCGGGTGCGCACGACGGCACGCGGTCTTCCGGTGCTGCCGGAGCTGAAACAGGCCCACGCCAGATCGCCGGGGCCCGGGTCTCCCGCGTCCAGGAGCACGTCCCCGACGGGTAGCGGCGCGTCGATCACGACGTCCGGGCGGAGGCCGGACGTCACCCGGGTCCGCTGCTCGTCGTCCCAGGCGTGGTCGCACACCAGCGGGGTGGCGCCGGCGAGGTCGGCGGCCAGGACGGCGGTGAGCAGGTCCACGGAGTCGGGCAGGCTGATCGCGACGAGCGCTCCGCGCGCGAGGCCCCGGGCGGCCAGGTGAGCCGCGCCCGCACGGACCCTGCGGGCCAGGTCGGCGTAGCTCACCTCGCCTTCCGCGCCGCGCAACGCGGTCCGCCCAGGACGGCGCAGAGCCTGGTTCAGTACCTGTGCGGCGACCGGCATCGTACGGGTCAGCCCTCCCTGCCGGCCTGGATCCGTTCGCGGTGCACCACGGGCACAGCGTCGGGATACGCCCGTTGTGTCCCCCTCGCCACCACGGACGCGATCAACGCCTTGGCCACGTCCCCGGGCAGGAAGACGGCGCTCAGCAGGGCGGCCTGGCCGAGCGAGATCCCGGCGATCGCCGCCTGGACGGGGATGCCGAACAAGTAGATCACCCCGACCCCGCCCACCAGGCAGGCGACCATGAGCCGCCCGAGGCCGGGAGTCCGTCCGGCGCGCTCGACGAGCCACCCGGTGACGGCCGCGCCGGGCACCCACCCGATCAGGAACCCGGCGGACGGCAACGCGAAGACGGCCAGCCCGCCACGGCCGCCCGCCAGCAACGGCAGCCCCACGGCGACCAGCACCAACAGGACGACCACGGCCAGCGCGGCACGCCACGTGCCCAGGATCGCCCCGGCCAGCATCACGCCGAGCGTCTGCAGCGTGATCGGCACCGCGTTGCCGAAGACGTTCAACGCGCCCGGCAGGCCGAGCACGGCGATCAGCGCCGCGAAAACGGCGACCCGCGCGAGATCCCCCGTGGGAAACCTCCGGCTGGACTGGGGCATGCCCCCTCCTAGGTGTGAGATGTCTACGAACAGGACCGATCCCACACCAGAACATCCCGGTTCGCGCATGGAGGAATCCCACAACATTCTGCGCGAAGCCTGTCGTGTCCTGCGCAGCGCCCCGGCCCCTTCAGTGGCGCGCTGAGGAAGGTGGCGTCCGGGCCGTACCTGGGCTCACATGGCAGACTGCTCGCCATCGGCGCAGATCGTTGTGGAGGGTGACGTGACTGACGAATTCGACGTGATCGTGATCGGCGCCGGTCCGGCCGGTGAGAACGTGGCGGGGCGCGCGACGCGCGGCGGGCTGAGCGCCGCCATCGTGGAGGACCGGCTCGCCGGCGGCGAGTGCGCCTACTGGGCGTGCGTCCCGAGCAAGGCGCTGCTGCGCCCGGTGGGGCTGGCGGGCGAGGTCCAGCGGGTGCCGGGGCTGTCGCTCGGCCCGATCGAGGTCGACAAGGTGCTGGCCAGGCGCGACGAGGCCGTGTCGCACTACGACGATTCCGGCCAGGTGCAGTGGATCGAGAGCGCGAACGCGACGTTCGTCCGTGGGCGCGGAAGGCTCGACGGCCCCAGGCGGGTGCGGGTGACCACGGAGGGCGGCGCGGAGCGGGTGCTCACCGCCAGGCACGCCGTGGTGCTGGCGACCGGCAGCGGCGCCGCGATCCCGCCCGTCCCTGGCCTGGCCGAGGCCGAGCCGTGGACGAGCCACGAGGTCACCGCCGTCACCGCGGTGCCCGAGCGGCTGGTCGTGATCGGCGGCGGCGTGGTCGCCTGCGAGATGGCCCAGGCCATGCACGGGCTGGGCGCGCGGCAGACCACCGTGCTGGTGCGCGGCGGCACGCTGCTCGGGCGGATGGAGCCGTTCGTGGGCGAGCTGGTGGCCGAGTCCTTCGCCGAGTCCGGCATCGACGTCCGCTTCCACACGGACGTGACGGCGGTCGAGCGTCCCGAGCCCGGCGGCAAGGTGACGGTCCGGCTGCCGGACGGCCCGCCGCTCGAGGCCGACGAGGTGCTGGTGGCCACCGGCCGCGACCTCACCGCCCGCGGGCTCGGGCTCGACACCGTGGGCCTGGGCGACGGCCCCGTCGAGGTCGACGACAGCATGCGCGCCACCGGCGTCGCCGACGGCTGGCTGTACGCGGTCGGCGACGTGAACGGCCGCGCGCTGCTCACCCACATGGGCAAGTACCAGGCGCGGATCTGCGGCGACGTGATCGTCGCGCGGGCCAAGGGCGAGCCCGACGACCTGCCCGCGCTCCGCGACATCGCCGACGGGTACGGCGCGCCGCAGGTGGTCTTCACCGACCCGCAGGTCGCCACGGTGGGGCTCACCGAGGCCGCCGCCCGCAGGGCGGGCTACCGGGTGCGCGCCGTCGAGTACGACCTGGCCGCCGTCACCGGCGCCTACCTGCTCGGCGACGGCTACCGCGGCCGGGCGAAGGCGGTGGTGGACGAGGATCGGCGGGTGCTGCTCGGCGTCACCTTCGTCGGGCCCGGCGTGGGCGATCTGCTGCAGGCCGCGACGGTCGCGGTGACCGCGGAGGTGCCGCTGGAGCGGCTCTGGCACGCCGTGCCGTCGTTCCCGACCGTCACCGAGATCTGGCTGCGCCTGCTGGAGACGTACGGGCTTTGAAAACGCAGCACCCTGGCCAGTTGTGGGTTGTTCTTGGCATTCTGGCCAGGGCCTGCTGAGGCAGTACTTTAGCCAGCGCGCGCCCGCCTGTTCGCGACTTCGCGAATTCTCGCCGCCCGGCGCGAAATTAATCCCATAGTTCAGCCGATGACCGGGATGAGCTGTATAGACGGGTTCAGCAGGGCTTCTACGCCTGTTCGTCCGGAGATTTACCGGCAGGACGAAACTTGGCGGGACTTTGGCGATTTATCGGTCGAAGAACGCCAGGACCACCTTCCAACTGCGATCAAATATACGGACGGGGTGAAAAGCGGCGAATCAAAAGGAGTACGGGTGGCTCATCTACTCGAGCAGGCCGCCGCGGACCGCGCCGGACCCGGGCTGGCGGTGGCCGAGGACGCCGCGGCGATCGTCCGGGCGGCGCGGGCCATGGCCCAGCGGTTCAGGGGCGGCGGCAGGCTGATGACGTTCGGCCGCGACGGGGCCGCGGCGGACGCGGCGCACCTGGCTGTGGAGTTCACCCACCCCGTGATCGTGGGCAAGCGGGCGCTCCCGGCGATCTCGCTCGGCGACGCGGTCTGGCTGGTGCCCGTCCTGGGACGTCCGCAGGACATCGCGGTCGGCATCGTCCCCGGCGACACGGATCTCACGGTCGCCCGCGAGCTGGGCATGCTGACGATCGCCCTGACGGCCGCCGGCGCCCAGCCGGACGTGGACCACGTCCTGGCCGCGCGCAGCCGGCAGCCGCTGATCGTCCGGGAGGTCCACGTGACGATCTACCACCTGCTCTGGGAGCTGGCGCAGGTGTTCCTGGAGTCGGAGGCCCCTACATGACCAGCTGTTCCGGCGACGCCTGCGTCACCTGCGGGGACGTCGCCGTGCCCGTCCGGATCACCCGCCTGCTGGCGGGCGGGCTCGCGGAGGCCGACACGGGCTCCGGAATCGAGGAGATCAGCGTCGCCCTGGTCGAGGCAGGCGTCGGCGACACCGTCCTGGTGCACGCCAAGGAGGCCATCGCAGTGATCGAGAGGTCAGGTTCGTGACGGAGACGCTCTACCCGTTCCTGCGCCGTGACCCGCTGGACGTCGAGGCGTCCACGGTGGAGAAGGCGCGCGAGAGCCTGGCGCTGCGCCAGCGGGTCCTCAACGAGTTCGGCCCGTCGCTGACCGCGTGCGCGGCCGCGATGGAGGCCGCCTTCCGCGCCGGCGGCAGGCTGTTCACCTTCGGGAACGGCGGCAGCAGCACCGACGCGCAGTCGGTGGCCGGGCTGTTCACGGCAGGCGGCCTGCCCGCGATCTCGCTGACCTGCGACGCCGCGCTGCTGACCGCGCTGGGCAACGACGTGGGCTTCGACGTGGTCTTCGCCCGTCAGCTCGCCGCCCTCGGCAGCGGCGGTGACGTCGCGCTGGCGCTGTCCACCAGCGGCGGGTCGGCCAACGTGCTGCGCGGCCTGGAGGAGGCCCGACGCCGGGGCATGGTGACAGTCGGGTTCGCCGGATCGGGGGGCGGGCGGATGGCGCAGGAGGATCTGGCCGAGCACCTGTTCGTCGTCCCGTCGTCGTCGGTGCACCGCATCCAGGAGGCGCAGACGACGCTGTACCACGTGCTGTGGGAGCTGACCTCAGCAGATGCGCGGTAGCGGGTCGCCGACGAGGACGTCCACGATCCGGGTGCCGCCGATGGCGGTGCGCAGGAGCACCAGGCCGGGCGGGTCGTCCCTGACCGTGCCGATGACGGTGGCGTCGGCGCCGAGCGGGTGGGCGCGCATCGCCGCCACGGCCCGGTCCGCGCAGGCGCCGTCGACGACGGCGACGAAGCGGCCCTCACAGGCGACGTAGAGCGGGTCGAGGCCGAGCAGCTCGCACACGCCCGTCACCTCGGGACCTACCGGGACGGCGGCCTCCTCGACCACCACGGCCACTTCCGAGGCGACGGCCACCTCGTTGAGTATGGTGGCCACTCCCCCGCGGGTGGCGTCGCGCAACGTCCTGACCTGCTGCGGGGCCGCGTCGAGCAGGGCCGACACGAGGTCGTGCAGCGGGGCCGTGTCGGAGGCGATCGGCGCCTCGATGTCGAAGTCGCCGCGCGCCAGCATGATCGCCGCGCCGTGCTCGCCGATCGGTCCCGACACGATCACCGCGTCGCCGGGCCGCGCGCCGGAGGCCGACAGCGTGACCGGCCGTTCGACGACGCCGACGCCGGACGTGGTGATGTAGCAGCCGTCGGCCTTGCCGCGCTGGACCACCTTGGTGTCGCCCGTGACGATCGCCACGCCCGCCGCCTTCGCCGCCGCGGCCATCGAGGCGGCGATGCGCCGCAGGTCGGCGACGGGGAAGCCTTCCTCCAGGATGAAGGCGGCCGACAGGTAGCGCGGCCGGGCCCCGCACATCGCCAGGTCGTTGACGGTGCCGTTGACGGCCAGGTCGCCGATGTCGCCGCCCGGGAAGAACAGGGGCGAGACGACGAACGAGTCGGTGGTGAACGCGACCCGGCCGCCGCCGTGCGTCGGCTGGCCGAGCCATCGAGCCCCGCCGTCGCCCACCGCGGCCAGCCGATGAGCCTCGCCGTCCTCCCCGGAGGCGAGCCGGTGCGCCTCGCCGTCGCCTCTGGGGGCGAGGTGCAGGGTCGCGCCGTCCTCCAAAGGGGCCAGCAGGGGGTTGCGGAACGCCTCCAGGAAGACGGCCTCGATCAGGGTGTGGGTGGCCTTGCCTCCCGACCCGTGGGCCAGGGTGATCCGCTCCTCCCTGACGACCGGCTTGCGGCGGCGGGCCCGTTCGATGCGGTCGAGGACCTGTTGCTCGCGGTTCATGCCCGGCTCGCCTCCCGCACCCGCTCCCTGCTGAAGCGTCCGAAGTTGTAGTACGCGGCGCAGGCCCCCTCGGACGACACCATGCACGTCCCGATGGGCGTCTCCGGGGTGCACGCGGTGCCGAACACCTTGCACTCCCACGGCTTGAGCACGCCTTTCAGCACCTCGCCGCACTGGCACGACCTGGGGTCGGCGACGCGCAGCCCAGGCAGGTCGAAGACCCGTTCCGCGTCGAAGGCGGCGTACTCCTCGGCCATGCCGAGCGCGGAGTGCGAGATAAAGCCGAGCCCGCGCCACTCGAAGTGCGGCCGCAGCCGCATCACGTCGCCGATGGCGGCGAGCGCGACCCGGTTGCCGTGCCACGGCACCACCCGGGCGTACTGGTTCTCCACCTCGCTCCGGCCGTCGGCGAGCTGGCCGAGCAGCATGTGGACCGATTGGAGGATGTCCAGGGGCTCGAACCCGGCGACCACGAGCGGCTTGCCGTAGTCGCGGGCGATGAACCCGTACGGCTCGCAGCCGATCACCGCCGAGACGTGCCCGGGGCCGATGAAGCCGTCGAGCCGCAGGTCGGGCGAGTCGAGGATGGCCTTGATGGCCGGGATGATCATGACGTGGTTGCAGAAGACCGAGAAGTTCTCCAGCCCCTCGGCCGCCGCGCGCAGGACGGTCACGGCCGTCGAGGGGGCGGTGGTCTCGAAGCCGATCGCCATGAACACGACCCGGCGGTCCGGGTTGGCTCGGGCGATCTTGAGTGCGTCGAGCGGCGAGTAGACCATCCGGATGTCGGCCCCCGCCGCCTTGGCGTCCAGGAACGAGCCGGTACCGCCGGGCACCCGCATCATGTCGCCGAACGACGTCATGATCACGTCCGGCTGCCTGGCGATGTGGATGGCGTCGTCCACCCTGCCCATCGGGATCACGCAGACCGGGCAGCCGGGGCCGTGCACCAGCGTCACGGTCTCCGGCAGGTGGTCTTCCAGGCCGTGCTTGTAGATGGTGTGCGTGTGCCCGCCGCACACCTCCATGAACGTGTACTGGTGTCCCGGCTCGCAGCGGGCGGCGATGTCCGCGGCGAGCACCTGGGCCCGGCCGGCGTCACGGTACTCATCGACGAACCGCACGAGCCCTCCTCATGTGATGTCCGATTCGCGCAGCGCGTCCAGCTCGTCCGCGTACGGCTGCCCGAGCCCTTCGAGATAGTCCAGGACGGCCTGCGCCTCGGAGTCGGAGATCTTCGACAGCGCGAACCCCACGTGCACCAGCACCCAGTCGCCGACGCTCAGGTCCTCGTCGGCGAGCAGGCCCACGTTGATCCGGCGGCGCACCCCGCTGACGTCCACCATGGCCAGGTCGGGGTGGTCGTCGACGACGCCGACCAGCTCACCCGGGATGCCGAGACACATCGCGTCCCTCCTCCGCGAACAGGACGGACTCCAGGACCAGCTCGTCGCCGCCGGTGACGTGCACGTCCGCGCTGTCGCAGTCCGGGCAGGCGGCCAGCACGTCCAGCGACTCGGACGTGCCGCCGCAGCCCCGGCAGTCGACCTGGACCGGCGTGATGACCAGGTCCACCACCGCGTCCTGCACGGGGGTGCCCTCGGCCGCGAGCGTGAACGCCTGCCCGAAGGCCTCGCCCACCACCGCGTGCCTGGCTCCGACGCGCACCCGCGCGCCCGCGATCCGCCTGCCGCCCGCCTGCTGCTGAATCAGCTCGACGAGCCCCTCGCACATCCCGATCTCGTGCATGCCGCCTACATCCGTTCCATCCGCAGGTACCGGTGAATCTCAGGCCACTGGTGGACCAGAACCGCCACCAGCCCGCAGACCAGGAGCAGTTGCACCATCCGTGACTTCGTCATGCCAGGTCACCTCATTCGTCAGCCAGATCGCGGCAGCCCGGTCCGGCGCTTTCCGCAATCATGTCCATAACCAGGGACTTCACCAGGCTCGTCGCCTGGTCGAGCGCGGCCCGCACGGGCTCGCTCAGCTCGAACAGCGCCTCCCCGACCGACGCCGGTTCGCAGCACACCACCCGCACCAGGCCGGGAACCCGCCCAAGTTCCGCCGCCAGGCGCAGCACCCTGACCGGGTCCATGCCGTGCGTCTCCACGGGCGTGACGCCGCTGTCCGGCAGCTCGGGGTCGAGCACGGTGAGCGTGCCGGGAGGCTCGCCGCGCGGGGCGGCGTCCACGAAGACCACCGCGTCGTAGTCGCGTTGCAGCGCGTAGGCCAGGTCCATGCCGCGGATGCCGAAGTCGACGACGTCCACGCCGGGAGCCGTGCCCTGCTCGGCGAGGCGGCGGGCGACCTCGACGCCGAAACCGTCGTCGCCCAGGAAGATGTTGCCGATCCCGGCGACCAGGACCCGGAAGCCCGGCGCGCGGGCCGCCTGCTCCGCGAGCGGTTCGATCTCCTCGGCCGAGTAGAAGAACCGGTGGCCGGGCAGTCTGGCCTCGCCCAGGTCGCGCCCCGGGTCGTCGTCGAGCGTGACCGCGAAGTGGAAGGCGCCCTCGTCGTCCTGCTCGATCGCCTCGACCACCGCCACCCGGCCGTCGAGGACAAGGTCGAAGATGTCGGCCTGGCTCTTCGGCCGCAGCCGCACCCGGCTGCCCTCGCCGATCGGCACTCCGGCCACGACCACCTCGGCAGGGCCGCGCGCGGCCATCCGCGTCCAGAAGTCGGTCATGCCAGCGGCCTGATCTCGCGCATGACGCCGTGCAGCCGCATGAGCTCCTCCGGGGTGAGCGAGGCGCACCGGTCGAGGATCTCGCACGCCCGCGGGTCGCCGTCGCGGATCTCCTCCCGCTCCCGGTCGCTGAGCGCGAGCACGGACAGCGTGAGGAGCTGGTCGATCTCCGTGGCGTCGTACAGGTCGCCGGAGCTCTCCGGGGCGATCCGCGGGTAGTCGTAGAGGATGATCGGCGCGGACAGCATCGTGTGCCGCTCGCCCTCCTCGCCGATCAGCACCGGCCAGGTGCCGACGTTGTCGCAGCCCTCCGCGAGCGCCCGCAGCTCCTCCGGCGGGTCCATGAGGGAGACGAACCGGCCGCCCTGGGTGCGCAGCACGCTGTGCGCGGAGCAGAACGTGCGCTTCAGCGCGTCCGCGCGGGAGCCGCCGTACCAGGGCGTCGTGTTGACCAGCTCGACGGTGAGGCGGTAGACGCCCTGCAGCATCCGCTCGGCGCGCGCCTCGACGTGGCCGCTCAGCGCCTGCCAGCCGCGCAGCACCGCCCCGGCCTGCCCGTCCGCGCCGGTCAGCCACTCGACTTCCTGCTCCGCCCGGACGTCGATCTCCATCCTGGACGGGCTCTGCAGCAGCTCGGCCAGGTCGAGGCCCGACACGGCCACCTCCCGCTCCCTGGCCTCCTCCCTGGGCAGGTAGCGGGTGCCGTCGAGGGTCAGCTCGGGGACGGGCTCCAGCTCGCCGCCGTGCGAGCGGGCCACGTCGCGGGCGACGACGTGCAGGAAGCGCACGTGGACGTCCACGGTGTCGCCCGGCTCCGCCTCGACCAGGCACTGGGTGCGCACCAGCCACGGGTTGCCGCCGTGCGTCCTGCCGTACTCCTCCGGGTGGACGCCGCCGATCGTCCAGCGTTGCTGGTTCTTCAGCGCCGACTGCCGGTAGGGCCACAGCAGGTAGCCCTCGTACAGCACGGCCCGCGCGATCTGCCGGACCTGATCCATTACGCTCGGCCTCCACCCGTTTCCAGCAGTGACCGCACCACGTCGTCCCAGCCGACGAGGGTGTGGCGCACCTTGTACGCGTACAGCCGGTCGAACGCGTCGCGGCCCAGCCGCACCCAGGCGCTCTCCGGGAAGTAGCGGTCCATCAGGTCCTTCCAGACGCGGACCGGCATGTCGTAGTCCGCCTCGGTGTCCCAGGGGAGGTGGGCGGCCTGGAGCCGGCCCTCCTCCAGGTAGAAGGCGGTGCCGGTGAACAGGAGCTCCAGCGGGATGTCGCCGTCCTCCAGCACGTGGAAGTACTTGGCGGCGGCCACCTCGAAGTCGTACGTGCAGGCGACCGCGACGGGCGCGAGCGTGCTTCCGGTGAATCCGGGCACCTGGGTGACGGTCTGCGTCCACAGCAGGCTCGACAGGTTGCGTCCCCAGTCCTCCGGCGGACCGAACAGCTCGGCGAGCCGCCCCTGGGCGCGCTCGTCGTAGGCGCGGCGCGGGGCCGCGATGCGGATCTGCGTGTTGAGCGTGAGCGAGCGGACCTCCGGCCCGCCGGTGTTGTCGATCCGCAGCTTGAAGTGCAGGGTCGGCACCGCCGCGGACGCGGCAGGCTCGACGCCTTCGACCGTGATCCGCAGTTCCGGTGTTCGGCTGGTTGGCATCGGGGCGCGGCTCAGGCGGGCGAGAGGTTGGGCATGTCGGGGTCGATGGGGTCGTGCGCCTTGGCGTTGATGCCGGTCGAGCGTTTGGCCGTGGACCGGTCGTCGGGCAGGTGGCCGGCCTGCTTCTCGTAGTTGCCGGACGCGTTGCCCTCCGCGACACCCTTGACGTGGGAGGGGGCGTCGGGGCGCACGTCCCGCCTGCCGGTCCTGATGGTCTTGTCCTTGGTCATGCCGGGTTCCTGTCGTCGGTCGCGGAGACGGTTTTGGACCGTTCGCCGAGATTTGCGAAGAACTGAGTGATCTGTTCGCGGACGTCCGGGCCGCCTGTCAGGCCCTTCCAGTACGTGCGCAGCAGGCCGACCAGCGCGTAGCAGTCGTCCACAGGGACGAGCCAGGCGTCGCCCCCGCGGTCCACCAGCAGGGCTTCGACATCGGACGCCAACCGCCCGAGCACCGGGTTGGCACGTTCCAAACAGGCCCAGGCGTCCTCGTCGCAGGGAGCCGCGACAGCGCCCTGCGGGCTCGGGTAGAACACCACCGTCCGCTCCGCCCCCGAGTCGCGGACCAGGAACGCCACCTGGACCGGAATGCGCAGCCTCGCCCAGGTCACGTCGTCCAGCGAGAAGTCCCGCAGCCGCAGGCGACGGTCGGGCACCAGGCGGTACTGCGTGCCGCCCGCCGACGCGTGGTCGAACAGCACGCAGCAGGCGCGGCAGGCGCAGCGCAGCTCGCGCAGCGTCAGGTCCAGCAGATGGCGGTGCGTGCCGGGCACGGGTTCACCGCACAGGTCGCACCGCTCGGACTCCTGCCCTTCCTCGTGCCCTGCCTCGCGCCGGTCCGGGTGCTGCCGCGCCTCGCGGTTGCGCGCGACGAGCTCGCGCAGGCGGCCGGCGCCGACCACCCCGATCGGGCCGGTCACGTCCTCCCCGCCCTGACGGTCAGGCTCTCCACGGGGATCACCACCGGCGGCGGCCCGGCCTCCTCGAACTCGACGCGCTCGATCTCCGGGGCGGCGTCGCGTACCGCACTCTCCAGGGCCGCCTGCGCCGCCACGGCCGAGGAACGGCAGCCGGACGGCCGCAGGCGCAGCAGCACCAGGCCGTCCTCGACCGTCACCACGTCCGCCTGGCCGGCGGGCACCGCGGCCTCCACCCTGGTCCGGGTGTCGAGCGGGTGCAGGCCGTGCAGCAGCAGCAGGGCGGCGACCAGCTCGTCGCCGGCCAGCTCGGCCGCCACCGTGTCGCCGACGGCCGCCACCACCCGCGACAGCCCCTCGCCGTAGAGGTCGAGCAGCGCCCGCGCCAGCTCGACGGCGGCCGGGTCCGCGTCGTCCAGCAGGGTCTCGACCCTGCCGATCAGCTCCTTCATCGCCGGCCCTAACCCGAGAAGCTCGTGCCGAGCGTCGGCGAGTGCACCTGCTGGAGCACCTTGCCACCGCCGAGGTACATGTGGACGCCGCACGGCAGGCACGGGTCGAAGCTGCGGACCGTCCGCATGATGTCGATGCCCTTGAACGAGTCGGCCCCGTTCTCCTCGAAGATGGGCATGCCCTGGACGGCGTCCTCGTACGGGCCCGGCGTGCCGTACATGTCGCGCGGGCTGGCGTTCCAGGGCGTGGGCGGGTACGGATGGTAGTTGGCGATCTTGCCGTCACGGATCACCATGTGGTGCGAGAGCACCCCGCGCACCGCCTCGTGGAAGCCGCAGCCGATCGCGTCGTCCGGCACCTCGAAGTCGGTGAACACCTTCGTCCGCCCGGCCCTCACCTCGGCCATCGCCTGGTCGAGGAAGGAGAAGGCCATCGCCGCCGCGTAGGCGACGAAGTAGATGCGGGCGCGGTTGCGCTCGATCGTGTTGGACCAGCGCGGAATCTTCCACTCGAAGCTCATCTCCGGGTACGCCGCGCTCTTCGGCAGGTTGATCTGCACGCCGCTGCCGGTGGCCCGCACCCCGCCGGTGTCGACGAGCCCGGCGAGCGCGGTCGCCCAGAGCCTGGCCAGCGGGCCGCCTCCGGTGTCGAGCGCCAGGTGGTCGCCGGTGCGCGCGTCGTGCCAGCGGGGGCTCATGACCCAGCTGTAGTTGCCGCCGTCCAGGTCGCGCTTCTGCGGCTTGGGCAGCGTCGTCTGGTTCCACGGGTGCCGCTTGTCGACCGGGTTGCCGAGCGGGTCGTGGGTGACGAATGTCTCCTCGTTCGTCCAGTCGTCGTAGTACGAGCTGCCCAGCATGATCCGGATGCCGAGGTTGATGTCGACCAGGTTCGTCGTCACCAGCTCGCCGTCGACGACGATGCCGGGCGTGACGAACATCTCGCGCCCCCACTCGTTCATGTGCCGGTAGTCGTAGTCGACCACGTTCGGGTCCTGGAACGAGCCCCAGCAGCCCAGCATCACCCGCCGGCGGCCGACCTCCTCGTAGCCGGGCAGCGCCTCGTAGAAGAAGTCGAAGAGGTCGTCGTTCATCGGGACGGCCTTCTTCACGAAGTCGAGCACCTTCAGCAGCCTGGCCAGGTAGTCGGTGAACACCTGCGGCGTCGCCACCGTCCCCACGCCGCCCGGATAGAGCGTGGACGGGTGCACGTGCCGCCCCTCCATCAGGCAGCACATCTCGCGGGTGATCCGGCTCACCTGGAGCGCCTCGCGGTACATGTCACCCGTGAACGGGTTGAAGGCCCGCATGATGTCGGCGATCGTCCGGTAGCCGTGGATGCGGCCTCTCGGCGCCTCGGCGGTCTCCGCCCGGCGCAGCAGGGTCGGGTTGGTCTCCTTGACCATCTGCTCGCAGTAGTCGACGAAGACCAGGTTGTCCTGGAAGAGCGTGTGGTCGAACATGTACTCGGCGGCCTCGCCGAGGTTCACGATCCAGTCGGCCAGCGGCGGCGGTTTGACGCCGTACGCCATGTTCTGCGCGTAGACCGAGCAGGCCGCGTGGTTGTCACCGCAGATGCCGCAGATCCGGCTGGTGATGAAGTGCGCGTCGCGCGGGTCCTTGCCCTTCATGAACACGCTGTAGCCGCGGAACAGCGACGAGGTGCTCTTGCACTCGACGACCTCGCGGTTCTTGAAATCGATCTTCGTGTAGATGCCCAGGTTGCCGATGATCCGGGTGATCGGGTCCCAGGACATCTCGACCAGCGCGCGGGGCTCCCCCACCTGCTGCTCGGCCCCCGCGGTTCGGGTTGTCACCTCGACGTTCCCCCTCTTAGCGATTGCCCCAGCGGGGGTCGTACCCGCTCGTGAGCTTGCGGCGGTTGTGACGCCACTTCGGTTCCTTGTTCGCCGCGTGGTTGGTGATGGAGCGCAGCCCGCGGATCAGAGTCCCGTAACCGCCGGCGAGCGTGGCCGACAGCGAACTGCCCGGCGGCTGGTCCATGAACGGCATGAACTTGTCCGGGAAGCCGGGCATGGTGCAGCCGATGCAGATGCCGCCCACGTTGGGGCAGCCGCCGATGCCGTCCATCCAGCCGCGCTTGGTGACGTTGCAGTTGACCACCGGGCCCCAGCAACCGACGCGCACCAGGCACTTGGGGGAGTTGTAGTCCTGGGCGAAGTCGCCCTGCTCGTAGTAGCCGGCCCGGTCGCAGCCCTCGTGCACGGTCTTGCCGAACAACCACGTCGGACGGAACATGTCGTCCAGCGGGATCATCGGCGCCGCGCCGGCCGCCTGGTACAGCAGCCAGGTCAGGGTCTCCATGAAGTTGTCCGGCTGGACGGGACAGCCCGGCACGTTCACGATGGGCATGCCGCCGGCCGAGCGGAAGTCGCGGCCGAGATAGTCGGTGAGCCCCATGCAGCCGGTGGGGTTGCCCGCCATGGCGTGGATGCCGCCGTAGGCGGCGCAGGTGCCGATCGCGACGACGGCCCACGCCTTGGGCGCGAGCCGGTCGATCCACTGGTTGACCGTGATGGGCTCGCCGGTCGCCGGGTCGTTGCCCATGGACGTCCAGTAGCCGTCGCCGTTGATCCGCTCGTTCGGGATCGAGCCCTCCACCACGAAGATGAACGGGCCCAACTCGTCTCTGTCGGCCTGGTGAAAGGCGGCCATGAACTCGTCGCCCACCTCCTTGGCCAGCACCTTGTTGTGCAGGTGCACCTTCGGCAGGCCGGGCACGTACCCGAGCAGGACGTCCTCCAGGCTCGGCAGCGTGGCGGCCGTGACCGAGACGGTGTCGCCGTCGCAGCTCATGCCTTCGGACGTCCACAGGATGTGGACCTCGTCCAGAGCGACTGGCTTCTTGGCAGCTTTCATGGCCTGAGCCCCCTTCTTGGCCATTTGCAGAGATTGAGGCCCTGTCACGCTAGGTATCTGACCATCACCTCTACGTAACTGACATACCGCGTCGAAGAAGGTTGCAAACCATGACACAGACCCTGCCGACCCGCGCCGAGCCCACCGCGCCCGTCCGGCCCGTCCAACCCACCGAACGCCGCAAACCGCGCAGGTCCATCCTGCGAGCCGCGGCCCGCGGCGCCGTCGGCGCCATGGCCATGTCCGGGCTGCGGCAGTTCACGACCTCGCTGGGAATGGTGGCGAAGGTGCCGCCGGAGGCCGTCCTCGAACGCACGGCTCCAGGCATGTTCCGCCGCATCCCGGTGACGCGGCGGCCGGCCCTGGTCGAGACGGTGCACTGGGGCTACGGCGCGTTCGGAGGCGCGGTGTTCGGCCTGATGCCCCGCGCGGTACGCCGCCACGCCTGGACAGGACCGGCCTACGGCCTGGCATTCTGGGCCCTGTTCGAAACCGCCATCGCACCCACGCTCGGCCTGCCCCGCAGAGAGCACACCACGCCGGAACGGCTGGCGCTGCTGGCCGACCACATCCTGTACGGCATGGTCGTCGCCGCCTCACCCTGGCCCCACCAGGACAAGTGAACCGCGACCCCCTGTCGATCGACACCATGTGTGGAGTGAAACTCCACCCATGGGCGACTTCGAGATCGACGAGAACCGGGTTCCCGGCGAACCCGGCGAGGCGCGTGAAGACGGACCAATACACTGGCGAGCGTGGGGTTCAGCGGCTGGGTGCGGTGCCGATGCCATGAGGAGAAGCTGAGCGTACCGGCGCCGGTACCGGTACGCATCGACGACCAAGACGAGATCGTCGCGGTCCACGAGGGAGATCGGGCGCGGCTGCGGAACTGGCAGCGGGACGCGTGCCCGCACCCGGACATGGCGATCGCCGAACTCAGCTGTGCCAACTGGGAGCTCTGGCAGATCACCGCAGCCGTGGAAAGCTTCGGCGACGCCTTCCCCGTCCTCCTGGAGAACGTCCCGCGATGGCATGGCTCGTGGTGGCTGACGCCCGAGGAAGCCCGCCGCGCCCTGGCCGAGCTGGAAGATCTCGCCGAACGGCTGGGGCCCATCGCCGTGGATCGCCTGGTCGTCCCGGGGCGGGCGCTGCCGTACTACTGGTACCACCAGACGCGCCGCGGCAACGAGCGCGCCTCGCTCTACGCCTGCCCGCCCGCACGAGCGGGGCTCACCGGGCGGGGGACGTTCGGCGTCTGGGACGGCGACGACACGGATCCGCGGTTCGAGGCGGCTCACGTGGCCCAGCGGCAGGAGGGCGGCGGCTGGGCGCTCATCGACCGCGAGACCGGTGCCCGTCACACGCTCGACTCCCCGGTGCTGATCGAGGACGATCCGCCGGAGGAGTTCGACGTCGTCACGCTGGAACTCCTGGCCCAGGAGTGGTACCCGGCCTTCCCGCAGGTACATGACCTGTTCAGGGCGTCCGTGGCCACCGGGCACCACGTCCACTGGGGCTGACACAGCCACCGAGTGGTCGGCGGCCGGGACGCCGGCACCCGCATCGCGGAAAGATCTATGGCAGTGGGGGAGGGTAGCGGTGGATCTCCGCCCGGTGCCCGGTCGAGCCGGCGAACTCGGCGTCGTCGGTAAGCAGCGGCACTCCCAGCAACTCGGCGAGGACCACGTACATGCCGTCGTAGGCGGTGAGGTGGTCGCGCAGTTCCAGCACGCGCGACTGCAGCGGGAGCATGGAATGTCGGACGATCTTGAGCTGGGCGTAGCGCTCCAGCATGATCCGGGCCCGCGCCTCGGAGATACGCACCTCCGGCTTGCTGGTGATCACATGCCCGCGCACCACCGAGGCGATCTCCACATCGATCAGCGCCGGGGCGTGCACCTTACGGGCCAGCCTCTGACGGAGAAGGTCGTCGCCTTTGACGTTGGCCAACAGGCGGAAAACGATCGAGGCGTCGACGACCAAACTCACCGACGGCCCTCGCGCATCGTCTCGCGGACGAAGTCGGGGTCGTACGGCACCGGCTCGTCAGCGGCGATCTTGGCCATCACCTCGTCCAGCGTCGGCGTGGACGCCTCCTCGTTCAGCAGGTCACGCACGTATGCCGTCAGCGACTTGCCCTCACGCTCGGCCCGTGCCTTCAGCGTCGACTCGGTCTCATCAGGAACATCCCGAATCTGAATGGTTCCCATGCCAGCACTTTAGCATGCAACCTGCATGCATACAGATGCCTGCTCAAGTCGTCGTCTTTGATCGAAACCAGTTCCGACGCCGTCGACGTCATACTGAAGTGGCTTGCCGAGCAGTACGAGCAGGTGGCGGACGTGTTCCCGCATCCACCGCGCGTCGACCCGGACGAGCGGCCGGCCCGATGACCGCCATGCCGCGCGGCGGGCCTCGGGAAGGAGGCCCAGCGTGAGGTGGGAGCCGTTCGAGCGACTGGGCGAACGTCTCCGCGTCACCGAGACCAGCTGCTGCGGCGAGTACGAGTGGGTCTGCCAGGGCGGCCAGTATCTCGTCCTCCGCCACGGCGAGCGCGGTTACGAGGAGGCGGGACGCGGCACGTACCGGCAGGCTCGCGACCTCTGGGACGAGCTCGTCCACCGCCACGATCACTGCGGAACCGCGTCGTGACGCCGTTCGACCTGCTCCAGCCGCTCACCCACGGCCGGGGGCCGGCGGTGCAGGGCGGCCGCCAGTGCCACGGTGCCGAGCGCGACCACGCCGAGCCCCGCGCCGATCCACGCCACGGACGGATAGCCGAAGCCCGCCCCGATCGCCAGCCCGCCGAGCCACGGGGCCACCGTGATGCCGACGTTGAAGGCCGAGACGTTGGTCCCGGCGGCGAGCGTGGGCGCGGCGCCGGCGAGGGCGAACACGCGGGTGTTCAGCGCGGGGTTGACGGCGAAGCCGAACAGGCCCATCAGGAACACCAGCGGGAGGGCCAGCACGGGGACGTCCGCCAGGAGGGCCAGCGCGACCGAGACGAGCACGACACCCACGACGCCGGTGTAGAGGGTGCCGAACGGGCGGGCGTCGGCGGTGCGCCCGCCGATGGTGATGCCGATGAGCGAGCCCACGCCGTAGAGGGCCAGCACCGCGGGCACCCAGCCGGCCGCGAGGCCGGTGGTGTCGGTGAGCAGCGGGGTGAGGTAGCTGAACGTGACCAGCACGGCGCCGGTGGACGTCGCGGTGGTGCCGTACGCGAGCCAGAGCCGGGGGTTGGCCATGGCGCGCACCTCGTCGCGCAGGCGGGGGGCTTGCACGGCGTCCGCCTGCCGGCCGGGGATGGTCGCGAACACGCCCGCCATCGCGAGCGCCGACATCGCCGCCACCACCCAGAAGGCCGCCCGCCAGCCGAGGTGCTGCCCGATGAGCGTGCCCGCGGGGAGGCCGATGATGGTGGCCACGGTGAGCCCGCCGGTGACGACGCTCATCGCCCGGCCCCGGGTGTCGGGGCGGGCCAGGCCGAGCGCGGTGACCGTGGCGACCGCCCAGAAACCGGCGTACACGAACGCGCCGACGACCCTGGTGGCGAACAGCAGGCCGTAGCCGGGCGTGAGCGCCCCGGCCACGTGTGACAGGACGAAGACGGCGAGGAACACCAGCAACGTGGTCCGCCGTGGCCAGCGGGACGTGATGACGGCGAGCACGGGGGCGCCCACCAGCATGCCGATCGCGAACGCGGAGATCAGCAGGCCCGCGTCGGGGATGGAGACGTCCAGGTCGGCGGCCAGTTCGGGGAGCAGCCCCGCCAGCATCAGTTCGGAGGTCCCCTGGGCGAAGATCGCCAGCCCCAGGATGTAGACGGCCAACGGCATCGGCGGGTCTCCTCAATTTTAGATCGATCAGTACAAAACATGGGCGGACAAAAGCAGGGATACGAGGACGCGAGCCTAGAGAGCGGCGAGGGCGGTGGTGGCGATCTGTTCGAGGGTGGCTCGGGTGGCGCCGCCGCGCGCCGCCACCTGCATGCCGCCGATGACGGCGATGACGAACTGCGCCAGGGCCTCGGGGTCGCGGTCCGCGCCGATCTCACCGTCACGCCTGGCCGACGTCAGGGCCGCGACGAGCGCGTCCTTGCGCCGGTCGAGGTTGCGGGCGAGCTGGTCGGCGATCTCGGGGTCGCGGGGGCCGAGCTCGACGGTCGCGTTGACCACCAGGCAGCCGATCGGGTCTCCGGCCTCGGTGTCCATGACCCGCCACAGCAGGGCCCGGATCTTCTCCCGCACCGGAAGGGGCCCCTCCAGCAGGGCGATGATGGGCGCGGTGCGGTCGGACATGTAGCGGCGCAGCGCCTTCTCGAACAGGTCGTGCTTGCTCTTGAAGGTGTTGTAGATGCTGCTCCGGCCCAGGCCGGTCGCCTCGCACAGGTCCTGGGTCGAGGTGGCCTCGTAGCCCGCGTCCCAGAACGCGCGCATGGCCGCCTCGACCGCTCGGTCCTCGTCGAACATCCTCGGTCGTGCCACGTCAGACACCGTAACACGTTTTGGACTGATCGACACAATACGGCTCGCCCCACCCGGCGGGCGGGGCGAGCCTGAGCGTTACGGCGCCGTCCTGTCAGGACGCTCCGAGACGCGGATCGCGTTGACGATGGTCTGCCCCTGCCGGGTGGCGAACCGGACGTTGAGCTGACCGTCGGTGACCTTCACCGTGTACTGCCTGCTGACGGCCGTGTACGTGCCGGCCTCCAGCGCCAGGTCCAGCGCCGGGATCGCCAACTGCCCCTCCACCAGGACGTCGAAGACCCGCTTGCCCATCGCCGTCGACCTGGTGTCGGCGAAGCCCAGCTCCACGGTGTACGTCCCGGCCGGGACGTTGTCGAAGCGGTACTCCAGCATGCCCTCGCGGGCCGTCCTGAACAGAGCCTGGTCGTCGGTGCCGTTGATCGGCCTGGACGTGCTGTGCGTCCGGTTCTGGTCGGCCACGTACCCGTGCAGGCCCTGGGCGTACTTCCTGTCGGCCGTCCAGGTGTCACCGGCGCTGTCCACCAAGCTCTTGCTGCCGCCCGCGTCCAGCGCCACCTGGTACTTGGGCACCGCGACCGTCACCTTGACCTCGATGACCGGCTGCCGTCCGCTGGCCGACCTGATGAGCAGCTTGCCGGAGCGCAGCCCGCCCAGCTGAACCCCGGCGCTGGAGACGGTCACCTTCAGCGTCGCCGACTGGCCCTTGGCCAGGTCACCGGAGGTGGGGGTGACCCCGATCCACGAGTCCGCCGGGTCGGCGGCGACCGTGTACGCCGTGGGCGAGCCCAGGTTGGTCAGCTCCAGTGTGCGCGTCCGGCTGGACTCGGCCGGCAGCACCACGGTCAGCTCGGCCACCGACGCGCTCACCCGGCCGGTGACCAGCGCGGTGTCGATCCTGATCGGCGTCGCGGGGCTGACCGTGACGGCCTTGGTGAACGTCCCGTAGTTCTCCTTGGACACCGTCACCTCGTAGTCGCCCGCCAGCACCTGGCCGTAGAACGTGCCGTCGTCGCCGGTGGTGTACGTGGCCACGTCGCCCACCTTCACCGTCGCGCCCGCCAGCGGCTTGCCGTCGTTGGCGTCGGTGACCGCGCCGGTCACCAGGCCGTGCCTGCTCGCGGTGACCGTCAGGCTCTGCCCGTTGGTCAGGGCCGCCTCCTCGTAGGAGTACAGCAGCGCGTCGGTGCCGGCCGCGTTCTCGATGCCGATCGTGGCGCTGGCGCCCTGGTCGCGCTGGCTCTCGATGTCCTTGTAGCGGAAGCCGATCGCGCCGTCCTCGCCCAGCAGGGCCGCGAACGAGACCCGCTGGTCGGCCTGGGAGTAGAAGCTGACGTTGCGCCACTCCACCACGAACTGCCGGTGCGGGGACGTCCCGACCACGCCCGTGTAGACCCCGGCGTCGGCGTCCACCTTCAGGTCGTCCCAGTACGGGTAGACGGCGTTGTTGGGCGTGCCCGTGGTGGGCAGCCTGCCGTTGCCGCCGGACGTGATCTTGTCGGCGGCGAACGTGATGAAGCCGTTGGTGCCGATCCACGCCTTGCTCTGGCCCGCACCGTAGAACGGGACCTGGAACGGCAGCGTCACCTGCTGCGCCTCGTCGTCGCCTGTGAGCGCCAGCTTGTCGGTGCCCGCGACGTACGCCTCCGCGCCGCTGCGGCAGGTGTAGCCGAAGGTGTCGCTGCGCAGCGGCAGCTCCACGTCCTTGACCAGGTCCCCGGCCACCGTGACCGGCACCGTGGCGCCGCTGGAGCAGCGGGAGACGGGGGTGACCTTGAACTGGTACGTGCCGTTCGGCAGCGTCAGCCGGTACTGGCCCGCCGCGTCGGTGACCGCGCGCACCGGCGTGCCGACCGCCTCCACCGTGGCGTTGGGCTCGGGCGTGCCCGCCGTGGTGACCGTGCCGGACACCGCACCCGACGCCCGCTGGGTCAGCGAGACGTCCGCCGTGGCGCGCTGGTCGGCCGTGACCGTCGCCGTCGCCGTGCCGCTGTCGTAGCCGAACTTCTCGGCGCTGACCTGGTAGTCGCCCGGCAGCAGGCGCGGGACGGCGTACGTGCCGTCCTGGCCGGTGACGACCGTGCGGGTGAGCGGCCCGCTGATGGTGACCGTGGCGCCGGACAGCGGCGCTCCCCCAGCGGTGACCGTCCCGCCGAGCTCGCCGACGCCCTCGTGCGGCGCGGCCCGGACGGCGGCCAGCGCGTCCAGGCGACCCTCTCCCCAGACGTTGTTGTCGGCGGCGGTGCCTCCGCAACTCGTGTCGTTGACGTCCACGGCCGTGCTGTCGAGCAGCGGACGGGTGGCGGCCACGTCGCCCTGCAGGCGCGGCGCGGCCGACCAGATCAGCGCCACCGTGGCGGCCACGTGCGGCGAGGCCATCGAGGTGCCGGTGTAGCTGTCGTAGGAGTTGCCCGGCACCGACGAGCGGACGTTCACGGCAGGGGCCGCGATGTTCGGCTTGATCTCGCCGTTCTCGCCCTCGCCCTTGCTGGAGCGCGCGTAGACCGCGTTGTTGATGTCGAAGCCGCCCGCGCTGTAGCTGTTCACGTACTGGCCGGGCGAGCTGCTGGTGCGGCAGGCGGGGCCCTCGTTGCCGTTGGCGAAGGCGGGGAAGATCCCGGCCGCGACCCAGGCGTCGACCGTCTCCTTGTACCAGGGGTTGAACCCGGGGCCGCCCCAGGAGTTGTTGACGATGTCCGGGGCCAGGTCGGGGCGCGGGTTGGCGCCGGTCAGGTCCGTGGGGGCGAGCACCCACTGGCCCGCCTTCAGCAGGGACTCGTCCGTGCAGGTGTTGACCTCGCAGCCCTTGGCCGCGATCCACTTGACGCCCGGCGCGACGCCGATGCCGTTGGCTCCGGCGATGGTCCCCATGACGTGCGTGCCGTGGCCGAGGTTGTCGCACGGCGCGGGGCTCGGGCAGACCCTGGCCGGGTCGTACCAGTTGTAGTTGTGGTTGAGCGTGCCGTCAGGGTTCCTGCCCCGGTAGCTCGCGGCGAGTTCCGGGTGGTCGAACTGGGCGCCGGAGTCGATGGTGGCGACGACGACGCCCTCGCCCCGGTCGCCGAACTCGCTCCACACGTTCGGGGCCTTGATCCGGTCGACGTTCCACTCGACGGCGTTGACCCTGGCCTCGGCCTTGCCCGGCACCGGCTTCGGCAGCGAGACGGTGGTCACGGGGTCGATCCTGTCGACCTCGGGCAGCTTGGCGATCTCGGCTGCCAGCTTGGCGTCGGCCGTGACCCTGACCGCGTTGACGATCCAGTACGAGGTGAAGTCGGCGTGCTGCGACTCCAGCAGCTTGCGCAGGCCCGCCTGGGAGGTCGTGGCCCGCTCGGTCTTGGCCTCGAAGACCCGCTTGGCCTTCTCGTCCTTGGTGGTGGCGCGGCGGGCGGCGGTCAGGTCGGCCGTGCCCTTGAGACGTACCCAGAAGGTGGCCTTGTCGTCGCCGGCCAGATCGGCCTGGACGGACTGGCTGATCTTGTCGGGCTCTGGCGCCGCCTGGGCCACACCGACGGGTAAGACGAGGGTGACGGCGGCGACGACCCCGAGCAGGATCGCACGCCAGTGGGGGGTGTTCGGCACACGCTCTCCTTCACACGGTGAGCTGATCTTTACGCCTATGGGGAGAAGGGTGAAGAGATCGGGTGCCCTTGGCAAGAGTCTTCGACTAACAAAACTTGACCTGTCATGAAATGTGATCTGGTCATAACAAATGTCGCTCAGAACCCGCGAAACGCGTACGGAACACACCTGGAACGTCGAACCGGCCGACCGGCCGGTGACCACGATGAGGACCCCGGCGGGGATGTCGACGGAGTTGTCCTTGAGGTTGTGCAGGGTGAGGTTCCTGACGGGATCGCAGCCCGCATCGGTGCCAACATCTCCCGCAGCGCGTCCGGCCGCCGGTCGAGCGGCTGCCGGAGCAGGCCGGCCATGGCCGAGAACCTATCGGCTCGCGGGAAGCCCGGTTGAGCCGGGTGGTTCTTCGGGATGTCGAGGGAGACGTCCTTGAGTTTGTTCTCCCGGGCTCCGATCACCCGGATGCTGCCGCTCATGCCCGTTCCTCCTGTGACCGCCTCTTCACAGGGGACGTAGAAGCGACGGCCCGGATCTCGACATCCCGCCGCGAAGAATCTGACGAATTCAGCAGCCTCGGGCGCCGAAGGCCAGGAACTGTGTCATCTCACTGGCGTCGAAGTTGTCGTCGGAGCCGACCACGAGCGTGCATTCGCCGGTGGCCAGGCGCGGCCCCCAGGCCAACGCCTCCAGGTTCTGCGTCGGCGGACGGAACGAGCCGAAGTCGTACACCAGCCGCTTGGACACGGCCTGGTACGGGTCACCACTCGCCAGGCTGGCCCGGTCGAGGACGTTCGTGGCCCCCTTCAGGTCGATCTCGTACAGCTTGACCCGATAGCCGACGCCCTCGATCCAGGAACGTTCCAACGCCAGGTAGCGCTGCCCGTCGATGGGCAGGATCTCGGACACCCCGCTGTCACTCTGGCCGGTGGGCGGGACGGGCTTCGCGGGCAGCGGGTCGATCGGGTAGGCGTACTGCCCGAGCACCCGCCCGTCGCGGCTCCACACGGTGAGCCTGGTCGGAGCCCCGTGATCGGCGGTGGGTGGGGCGCCGTCCTCGTAACGAGGCCCCTCCAGCATGGCGGCGAACCTGTGCCGCGTGACGGCGAGCCCTTCGAGCCCGAAGTTCCGGCGCGGGCCGCTGGCGGTGGAGGTGAGCTTCAGGTTGTCGGGCAACTCCAGCTCACCGAGGTGCCGCCCGTGCGTGTCGACCTTCCTGACGAACAGGTCGGAGACCGGGATGGTGGGATTGTTCTCGTCGGGCCTGTCGCCCTCGTGCGCCCACAGCAGCCGCCGACTCCACTGGTCGAAGCGGATCGACTCGGGATCGGCCGAATGGGGCTTGCCGTAGCCGGGGTACGGGGTGCCGTCGGGCTGCAGGAGCGTGTGGACCCCCGTGAGCTTCACGCCCGTGAACGTGCCCATCGCCGGGTCGAAGTGGAGTTGCCCGGTGTAGAAGCGGGCGGCGTTGTAGCGCCACCGGTCGTCGGAGATGAAGTACCAGGTGCCGGTGCGCGGGTCGCGGTCGATGCCGGACAGCCCGCCGACCGTGGTGCCCTCGAATTCCATTTTGTACGGAATGCGCTGCTCGCCGAGAAACCGCGTTATCCGTACGTGCCGCTGAGGCGTTTCCGCCACTGCTGGTACCGCATGAACGGCCCCAAAGCCGATCGCCACCACAAAAGCGGCAACAATTCGACTAACCCCCCGCGAATTGACCATCCGGTCCTCCTGTTTCCCCGATGACATTCACCGGAGAACATGAGACCGCACATCCAAGCCCATGTCCAAGCAGCTCACGACCGTTTCATTCACGGCCGGCCAATTTGTCGGCGATTCTCGCTCCTGGCGAAAGCCACCCTCTCGCGATGGCCGACCTCACCGGCGACGGCAGGGCCGACCTGGTGATCGGTGCGACATCTGGCGAGCGTGGCCCGGGCCGCGCCGTCCGCCCTGGACACAGCCGGAGCCATACGCCTGACGCCCAGGCCCGCGCTGGGCGCACGAGCGGGCGCGTGCGGCGAGCGCTCCGGTTCCCCTTCGTGGGGGAGGCGCTGCCCGTCGGCTGCCTGGAAGCCTGGGAGCATGCGTGCTGGAACCCGCGCGGGATACGCGACCTGGGCCTGGGTCCTCGTTTTCATCGCCTTTCACGTCTACTGGTACCTGGGCGGACGCTTCGGCCATCCCGGCCCGCTGCCCGAGGTCTCCTTCGACGTCTTCGGGGTGGTGGTCACCGCGATGTTCGTCGTCGGCGCGGTGATCCCGCTGGCGGCCGTGCAGTCGTGGGGCCGCGCGATCCCCCGCCGGCTGCTGGTCGCGGCCCTGTGGACGGGCTGCGCCGTCCTCACCCTGCGCGGCCTGACAGGCATCCTGGACGACGTCCTGCGAACCACGGGCCTGGGGCCGGACGGCCTCACCGGCCTGACCATCGAGCAGGTCACCGGCACGGCCCATCCCGGGCCCGACATCATCTGGTCCGGACGGGCCACCGACGCCTGTTTCACGCTCGGCGGCCTCCTCTTCGCCCTCACCGCCCAAGCCACCAGAGCCGCCAGAGCCCCTGAGTCACCCGAGGCACAAGAACGCCGGGCGGCGCACGCCCGGCGCTAACGGGCGTGCCGCTGCCTCCACTCGGACACGATCTCCTCCACGTCATACGGCATCAGGTTGAGCGGCGGCCCCGGCAGGCCCGTCCTGATCGCCTTGCGGATCCGCTCGTTGATCTCCGACACGATCTCCCGGGCCTCCGCCTCCGTCCGGGCCCCCAGGGCGGCGGCCAGCGCCTCCTCCGCGTCCTTGCGCAGCGCGAGCGTCGGCGGCAGCGGGAACGACAGGCCCTCCTCACGGAGTTTCTGCTTCACCCACCACATGTCGTCGTGCGGCTTGTCCAGGCCGGGGATCGGCTTGCCGGCCCCCGGCAGGTTGTCGAACTCGCCACGCTCCTCGGCTTCGCGGATCTGCCTGTCGATCCACGACTCGAAGTTCACGCCGAGCGGCTTGCGCTCCGTCATGGGGCTCCTCTCAGACCAGGTTGTGCCTCGGTGCGATGGGGTCGCGCCAGCCCAGCAGGGCTTCGGTCATGCGGACGGCCGCCACCGTGCTCGGCACGTCGTGCACCCGCAGGATCCGGGCGCCGAGCAGGATCGCCATCACGTTCGCCGCGATCGTGCCCTCGGTCCGCTCACCCTGCGGACGGTCGAGGGTCTCGCCGATGAAGTCCTTGTTGGACAGGGCGACCAGGGTCGGGTAGCCGAGCGAGGTGATCTCGTCGAGCCGCCTGGTGAGCTCCAGCGAGTGGAAGGTGTTCTTGTTCAGGTCGTGGCCGGGGTCGACGATGATCCGGTCGGCCGCGATGCCGGACCTGAGCGCGAAGTCCACCCGTTCCCGCAGGAAGGCGGCGACCTCGCCCACGACGTCCTGGTAACTGGGACGGAAGACGCGCTTTCCCGGCCCGCCGAGGCTGTGCGTGACCACCACGCCGACACCGGTCTCGGCAGCGACCTCGGCGAGGCCCGGCTCGCGCAGGCCGTTCGTGTCGTTGATCACGTCCGCGCCCGCCTCGATCGCCGCTCTCGCCACGTCCGGACGGTGCGTGTCGACGGAGATCACGGCGTCGGTGACGGCTCTCACCTCGGCGATCACCGGCGCCACCCGGTCGATCTCCTCGCCGACGCTGATGCCGCTCTGTGCCGCGCTGAAGGCGAACCCGCCGATGTCCACCCAGTCGGCGCCGTCGGCCACGGCCTTGCGCGCCGCTTCCACGGCGCTGGTGAGCTGGAAGGTCCGCCCCTGGTCGTGGAAGGAGTTGGGCGTCCTGTTGACGATCGCCATGATCGCCACCTGGCGCTGGAAGTCGAACTCGCGCTGCCCGATGCGCCGGACGGGCGACGCGAACTCGGGGAAGAAAATCGTGTTCGTGCCGTCGCTCACGGGCTCCGGTTCCTCTCGCTGAGAACGCCTGCCACATTCGAGACTACAAGCACGTCAGAGCGCCCGAAGGACCGCCACCCACCGCTCGACGAACCCCATGATCACCGGCAGGACGCGCGCCGCCTCGGCGATCTGCCGAAGCGCCTCGCCGCGCCTCGCCGCCGGGGCGTCGCCGGCGAGGACCATGAGGTTGGCGGCGGGCCATTCCAGCATTCCGCGCAGCAACCCGGCGAACGCCGACGAGTCCAGCTCCCCCACGTCCCCGCCTTGATCCGCGAACGCGCTCACCGCCGCACCGAGCAGGACGGGATCGGGCTCGTCCTCCCCGAGGCTGGCGCACGCGAGCAGGAACGCGAAGTGCACCAGCTCCCACCACGGCACCTCAGGCCCGGCCTGGTCGAAGTCGATCAGCGTGGGTCCGTGGGGGGTGAGGAGGATGTTGCGGTGGTTGATGTCGCGGTGGGAGAGCACGAAGGGAGCACGCGACGCGGCGAGGGCGTCCTGGACGAGCGGCGTGCCGTCGGCGACGGCCGACAGCAGCCGCGCCTTCTCCCGCCTCCCGACGCTCTCCGTCGACAGCCACTCCTCCCACTGCGCCAGCGGGTGCAGCGGGTACCCGCGCCCCTGCCGGACGTCCGCGGGAGGGGCCACGGCGGCCAGCGCGGCGACGGTCCCGCCGAGCCAGGCGGCCAGTTCCCGCCCAGCGGGCAGCTCCGCTCGTGCGCCGTCCACCCACGCGCTCACCCGCAGGTACTCGGTCCCGCCGGGGACCGGCGCCCAGAACCCGGCCGCCTCCTCACCCCCCTCGACAGGACGCGGCACGGCGATCCCCGCGGCGAGCGCGGCCCTCTCCAGGTCACCGGAGTGCCGCATCGCCTCCACTTCCCAGTGCTCGATCGCGTACTGCGCCTTGACCACCCACCACCCGGCCTCGGTACGCAACCTCCACGCGGAGGCCGAGCTGTAGCCGGGGAGTGGCACCGGCGCCGAACGAACCTCACCGAGGTCGAACATCTTCGCCACTAGTTCCGCATTTAACGCCACGCCCCAGTATCGGCCCCTCCTGGGAGTCCTCGCAGTGCCTGTCCCAGGAGGGGGCTATCGCCCGGCTGCGAGGCGGTCCCGTGCGGCGGCGATCGCCGCCTGGCCGAGGCTGACGCCTCCGTCGTTGGGCGGGACCCGGACGTGGGTGAGCACGCGGAACCCGGAGGCGGTCAGCCGTTCCACGGTCCGCTCCAGCAGCAGCAGGTTCTGGAAGACGCCCCCGGACAGCGCGACCGTCGAGACGCCGGTGCTGTCGCGGAGCGCCTGGCAACACCGCACGACGACGTCGGTCACGCCGTTGTGGAACCTGGCGGAGATCACGGACGGGTCGGCGCCCGCCCTCAGATCCTCCGCCGCAGCCTGCACCAGGTCGGATCCGGCGATCACCATCGGGGGTCCGGCCGAGATCGCGGCCGGGTAGCGGCCCGTTTCCACCCGGTCGGCGAGCTGTTCGAGCTCGATCGCCGCCTGCCCCTCGTACGTGATCACGTCGCGGACGCCGATCAGCGCCGAGACGGCGTCGAACAGACGGCCCGCGCTGGACGTCAGCGGCGCGCCGAACCCGCTCCCGGCCAGCGCCACCACGTCGTGCCAGCGCCCCTCGTTGCGGCGGACCACGTCCAGGCCGCCGTCGAACCCGGCGGACGGACCGTCGGAACGGCCCGGGCCGGAGCAGACGGACAGGTAGGCGGCGGCCATGCGCCACGGTTGCCTGATCGCGGTGGCGCCACCCGGCATCGGGACGGGCGCGAGGTGGGCGACCCGTTCGAAGCCCGTCAGGTCCGCCAGGAGGAACTCGCCGCCCCAGAGGGTGCCGTCGGTGCCGTAGCCGAGGCCGTCGAAGGCCACTCCGATCACCGGGCCGGCCTCGCCGTTGTCGGCCAGGCAGGACGCAATGTGGGCGTGGTGGTGCTGGACCCCGACCAGTTCGACGTCCGGCAGGCTCAGGGCGTGCTTGGTGGAGAGGTACTCCGGGTGCAGGTCGTGGGCGACGATCTCGGGGCGCGCGTCGAACAGCGCCGCGAAGTGGGCGACACCTTCGGTGAAAGACCGCAGGGTCTCGTAGTTCTCCAGGTCCCCGATGTGGTGGGACAGGAACGCGTGGCGCGCCTTGGCCAGGCAGAACGTGTTCTTCAACTCGGCGCCGCAGGCGAGGATCTGCCGGGGCGCGTCCCAGGGCAGGACGATCGGGTCCGGCACGTATCCGCGCGAACGGCGCAACACCATCCCCTTGCCGCGGAAGGGGCGCACGACGGAGTCGTCCACGCGCGTGTGGATCGGGCGGTCGTGGGTGAGGAAGGCGTCGGCGATCCCGCCGAGCCGGTCGAAGGCGTCGGCGTCCGTGTACGCGATCGGCTCGTCGGAGACGTTGCCGCTGGTCAGCACGATCGGCTCGGACGCCTCCGCGAGCAGCAGGTGGTGCAGCGGCGTGTACGGCAGCATCAGCCCGAGTTCGCGGGTGCCGGGCGCGACGGCCTCCGCCACGGCGGCCCCGGGAGCGCGTGGGAGCAGCACGATGGGCCGGGCCCGGTCCGTCAGCAGGGCGGCGGCGGCGGCGTCCACCTCGCAGAGCGCGCGGGCCTGGTCCACGTCGGCCACCATGACGGCGAAGGGCTTGTCCTCGCGGTGCTTGCGCTCGCGCAGCGCCGCGGCGGCGCTGCCGTGCCCGGCCAGCACCGCCAGGTGGTAACCGCCGAGCCCCTTGACCGCCAGCACCCCACCCGCCCGCAACACCCCGACCGCACCGCGAAGCGGGTCCCCCACCGAGGACGCGCCGTGAAGCGGACCCTCCGCCGGAACGGGCGAGAGGGTTGGGGCGGCGGTCAGGCGGAGGTGGGGGCCGCAGGCCGGGCAGCACACCGGCTGGGCGTGGAAGCGGCGGTCCGCCGGGTCGTGGTACTCGGCCGCGCAGGCCGGGCACATCGCGAACCCCGCCATCGTCGTCAGCCGCCGGTCGTACGGGACCCCCCGGACGATCGTCAGCCTCGGTCCGCAGTTGACGCAGTTGACGAACGGGTAGCGGTGGCGCCGGTCCGCCGGGTCGGCGAGTTCCGCCAGGCAGTCGGCGCAGGTCGGGCTGTCGGGCGAGATCAGGGTGCGCCGGGGTCCGGTGGCGTCGCTGGGGGCGATCTGGAAGCCGTCGCCGCCGTCGGGCCTGGTCCGGGTGACGGTGATCCGGTCGATGGCGGCCAGCGGGGGCGCGTCCCGCTCCAGGGCCTGGAGGAACGCGCCGATCGCCCGCCGTCCGCCTTCCAGTTCGACGAACACGCCGTTCAGGTCGTTGCCGACCCGTCCCGCGAGGCCCAGCCGGGTCGCCAGGCCGTACACGAAGGGCCGGAAACCGACGCCCTGCACGACGCCCTCGACCCGCACTTCCACCCGCACACGCCCCGTCATCTGCACAGTCTGCAACGGGCGGCCCTCGGGGTGAACCACCGCCGGGGCGTGCCGCGCACGACCGCCCTCCCGGCTACCTCGTCAAGGACCAGTGGACCTCCGAACCCGACCGCCCGATCGCGCGTATCTCCCGTTACCGGTAGGCGACGAGGAGGCGGTCATGCCATCAACTGGACGCCGGACCTGGCTCTACGCCGGGTTCGTGTTCGCGGTGGGTGTCCTGGTGCTGGTGGCCGTGCTGCGGTTCGGGGGCGGCGGCCCCCGGCCGCAACTCCCCGGCCTGCCCGACGCGGGACTCGTCACGGGCTGGGGGCTGCCGCTGGCGCGGTTCGCCTACGACGCGTGCGCGGTGGCCACGGTGGGGACCCTGCTGGCCGCCGTCGTCCTGTCACCGAGGGGGACGCCGGAGGCCGCGGCCTGCGTCAGGGCGGCGGGCAGGTGGGCGCTGGGCTGGGCCGCGGCCACGGTCCTCACCTACCTGTTCACCCTGTCGGACGTGATCGGCGCTCCCCTCTCGGTGCTGTTCGAAGATCCGGTCGTCCTCGGCTTCGGCACCTCCCTCCCCCAGACCCAGGCCATGCTGGTGGTGCTGGCAGGTGCCGTCGTCGTGGCGCTCGGCACCCGCCTGCGGCTGAACGTCACGGGCAACGTGGCCCTGCTGGGCCTCGCCGCGTTCGGGACGCTCCCTCCCGCCTACGTCGGGCACGCCTCCTCGGCCGCCGACCACGACATCGCCGTGTCCGCCCTGATGACGCACCTGCTGGCGGCGTCCGTGTGGGTCGGCGGGCTGGCGGCGGTGCTCGTCCACTTCCGCCGCTCTGACCGGCTGCCGCTGGTGCTGCGGCGCTTCAGCACGGTCGCGCTGTGCTGCTTCGCGGCGGTCGCGGTCTCCGGCGTCGCCGGCGGCTGGGTGCGGCTGAGCGCCCTGCCGGAGCTGTGGGAGACCCGGTACGGGCTGCTGCTGCTCGCCAAGACGGCGGCGCTCGTCGCCCTGGGCGTGTTCGGCTGGCGGCACCGCCTCCGCACCGTCGCGGACGCCGCCACGCGGCCGGTGCGGCGCACGTTCACGCTGCTCGCGGCGGGCGAGGCGGCCGTGATGGTGGCGGCCGTGGCGCTGGCGGTGGGGCTGTCGCGTACGCCGCCTCCGCCGGGCAGCGGCGGCAGCCACAACCTGCTGGCACTGGAGTACGACCTGGAACCGTTCTCCGCGAGCCGGCTGATCACCGAGTTCCGGCCGGACCCGCTGGTCCTGCTGCTGCTCGCGCTCCCGGCCGTCGGCTACCTGGTGGGGCTGCGCCGGCTGGCCCGCGACCGGCTGCCGTGGCCGGCGGGACGCACGTTCTCCTGGTACGCCGGGCTGGCGGTGCTCGCGGTGGTCCTGGTCGGCGGCGTGGGCGGCTACGCGCGGGCCATGCTGTCGGTGCACGCGCTGCAGTACGCGGCTCTCACCGTGGTCGCGCCGCTGCTGCTGGCGTACGGGGCGCCGCTGACGCTCGCGGCGCGGACGACGTCCGCGAGGTCGCAGTACGGCCAGATCACCCTGCTGGGCAGCGCTCTGGCCCGCCGCCTCACCAGCCCGGCCGTCGCGCTGGCCGCGTACGCGCTGCCGCTCGTCCTCCTGTACGGGTCCGGCTGGCTGGAGCTGTCGGCGTCCAGCTACGCGGTGGACCGGCTCACGCAGGCGTTCTTCCTGGCCACCGGGCTGCTGTACTTCTGGGTGCTGGCCGGGGCCGACGCGCTGCCGAAGCCGATCTCCTGGACCACCCGCGCCTGGCTGCTCGCCGCCGTGGCCGCGATCCAGCTCGGGCTCGGCGTGCTCATGGCGGTCGGCCCGGCGCTCGCGCACAGCTGGTTCTCGCTCGTCGCCCCGCCCGGAGTGGAGGACGTGCTGGCCGACCAGCGGCTGGCGGGCGCCGTGCACATGATCGTTTCCGCGACCGCGCTCGCCGCGCTCGCCGTCCGGCTGACCTGGTGGAAGCAGGCCGCACAGCAACGCGTGGCGAGAGCGTGACGCGGGGGCGACTACTCCTCTTCGGTACGGCTCCCGCGCCTGCCGAGCAGCCAGACGGCCGCCGCGACCAGCACGAGCGCCGCCCCGGCGGCCCACAGCCAGCCGGGGACCCCGTCGGCCCCCTCCTGCTGCTGTTGCGCCGTCGGCGCCGCGGACGCGGGAGAGGCGGCGGAGCCGCCCGTGACGGTGAAGGGGATCTCGCCCTCGATCGGATGCCCGTCGGAGGACACCACCCGCCAGGCGATCACGTAGCCGCCCGGCGCGAGGGGTGCGGGCACCTCGGCCGTCACCTTGGGGCCCGTCGCCTGCGGCGGGCCGATGCTGACGGGCTTTCCCGCCGCGTCGTGCAGGACGACCGCGGGGAAGCGGACCCTGGCGCTGTACTCCAGCTCGATCCTGTCGACGCGGGCGACTCGCGCGTCCTTGGCGGGGGAACTGCTCTTGAGACTGTCGTGGGCGAGCGCGGCGGGCGCGCTCAGCGAGAGAAACAGGCCGCAGCCGAGCGCGGCGACCAGGCTCCTGCGGATGAATGCCATGGCGAATACTCCAGACGAAAGGACAGGGCGACGCGCTGGGCGTCGTGACGCACACCCCGCCCCGCGGGTGGCCCGCGTCTGGGTATCGACTCGTCGAGCTCCGTGGTGGCCCGCGGCTCCGGCTGGTACGCGACGGGCGCCCCCCGCACCAGGACGGGCGGCGCCGCCGGAGCGGCGAGCAGCAGCCGGGGCGCGCCCCACAGCCGCAGCATGAGCCACGCGGCGCGCTCACCTCGGTGCAGCCACCACCCGCTCAGCCCCGCCAGCATCAGGTGGACCAGCGGCATCCCGAGCCCGGCGTGCGCGTGCGGAACCTCGGGAGGGGGCGCGGCCACGGCGAACGCCTGGTGCAGCACGGCCTGCGCGCAGACGGTCGCGCCGAGGACGACGCGGGGGCCGCGCTCGCGCCCGTTGAGCGCGTAGGCGAGCGCCGCCGCGCCCGCGACGGAGGCCGCCATCAGGCCGAGCCCGACCGGCCCTCCCCCGGCGAAGGCATGGCCGCCCGCCGTGACCACGACGCACACCGTCGCGAAGACGATGGCTCGGGCCAGACGCGGCACCGGCTCCTCCAGGGACACAATCGCCATCTTTTCAGCTACGTCTTTCGATGCTGTACGGGTGCCCATCCCGTGCGTACGTTCAGGTTATGTGCGACCTGAACGCGGAAGAAACGCGTGCCATCGTCCGGTCCCTCAGCGAGCTCGACGCGCTGACCGATGAGGTGCGAAGGCACTCGGCCGCCATCGAGAGCACGGCCTTCATGGACCACGCGGCCCTCGCCGCCACCCTGGCGGAGCTGCGCGACCGCGCCGAGAGCGTCCGCGCCTGGGTCGCCGCCAAGCCGCAGCAGCACGCCGTGCACGGCGCCGAGCACTGAGGGGAGCACTGAGCTTCCGCACTAGAGCTGCCGGCGCGGGCGCCGGGTGGGCGGCTCGTCGGCGGCCTCGACGGCCTCCCTGAGCGGTCTCGCCGAGGGCCGGCCGAGATCGCGACGCCACGCCTCGAAGCCCGCGGTCGTGGCCGCGATCACCAGGACGCCGAGCAGCACCCCGCCGACGACGTCGCTGACCCAGTGCACGCCGAGCGCGATGCGCGTGTACGCCACTGACAGCACGAGGAACCCGGCCACGCACCAGGCCAGCGCCCTGAGCCGGGGCCGTCCGCGCAGCGCGGGCAGGATCACTAGGACGAGCACGCCCGCGCCGAGCGTCGCGTTGAGCGCGTGGCCCGAGGGGAACGCCTGGTCCGTCGCCACCGCGACAGGATCGGGGAAGTAGGGCCGCGCCCGTCCGACGAGGACCTTCAGCCAGATCCCCAGGAGGCCGCCGACGGTGATCGTGATGACCGCCCAGAAGGCCGGCCGGGACGCGCCCCGGTACACCAGGAAGGCCGCGCACAGCAGCACCGCCGCCCGCCACGGCCCCGGCCCGAACACGGCGGTCCAGACCGCGAGCACCCCGGTCAGGCCCGGCTCGCGCCGGGCGTAGGCGTGCAACCCCGACGCCACTCCCTGGTCCAGCAGACGCAGCGGCTCGAACGCGGTCTCCACCAGCACGACGAGGACCGCGAACGCGACCAGGGACGCGACGGTGAGCCACAGGCTCAGGCCGCCGCGCGTCGCCTTTCTCACGGTCATGGCGACCGCCTTGACCGGCGTGGGCGTCGCTCCGTCGTGGAGCGCAACCAGTCCACGATCATCGCTCCTCGCTACCCGGCGTCCGGGTGATCACACGCTTACTGGGCGTTTTATGTAACCTTGGTAGGGTTGGTGAAATTGCGGGACTCTCGTTGGGTGGGATAGCACGGTGGACGTCGAACAGACGGCACTGCCAGGAATCGGTCTGCGGCACGAGTTCACCACACGATCCGGCATGCGGGTCGGCGTCGTGTCGCATCGCACCGGCCGCCGAGATCTGGTGATCTACGACAGGAACGACCCCGATCGTGCCTGCGAGACCGTCAAGCTGAACGACGAGGAGGCCGACGCGCTGGCGGAGCTGCTCGGCGCGCCCCGCATCGTGCAGCGGCTCAACGAGCTACACCAGCAGGTCGAGGGCCTGGTCAGCATGCAGTACCCGATCCCGTCGGGATCGCCGTACGCGGGCAGGCCGATGGGCGACGCGCGGGTGCGGACCCGCACCAGCGCCTCCATCGTCGCCGCGGTGCGGTCCGGGCAGGTCTTCGCCAGCCCCGGGCCCGATTTCGTGTTCGCCGCGGGCGACGTCGTCGTCGTGGTCGGCAGCGCCGACAGCACCGCCGAGGTGGCCGACATCCTGGCAAACGGGTAGGGCCGCGGGTGCATCACACCGCAATACTGTTTCTCGAGTTCGGTGCCGTCCTGCTTGGCCTGGGCGTGCTCGGAGCGCTGGCGCTGAAGGCCGGCATCTCCCCCATTCCCCTCTATCTCGTCGCCGGGCTGGCGTTCGGCACCGGCGGCGTGCTCCCGCTGGCCACCAGCGAGGAGTTCATCGGCATCGGCGCGGAGATGGGCGTCGTCCTGCTGCTGCTCACGCTCGGGCTCGAATACAACGCCGACGAGCTGGTCACCAGCCTGAAGGGCAACGCCCCCGCCGGCCTCGTGGACCTGGTGCTCAACGCCGCCCCCGGAGCGATCTGCGCGCTGCTGCTCGGGTGGGGGCCTGTCGCCGCCGTCGCCATGGCGGGCGTCACCTACGCCACCTCGTCGGGCATCACCGCCAAGGTCCTGTCGGACCTGGGCTGGATCGGTAACCGCGAGACCCCGACCGTGCTGTCGCTGCTGGTCTTCGAGGACCTGACGATGGCGATCTATCTGCCGGTCCTGACCGCCATGCTGGCGGGCCTCAGCCTGCTGAGCGGCGCGATGACGGTGGCCATCGCGCTGGCCACCGTGAGCGTCGTCCTGCTCGTGGCCCTGCGTTTCGGACGCTTCATCGAGGCGTTCGTGGCCAGTCCGAACAACGAGGTGCTGCTGCTGAAAGTGGTCGGGCTCGCGCTCCTGGTCGCGGGGCTGGCGCAGCAGCTCCAGGTGTCGGCGGCGGTGGGCGCGTTCCTCGTCGGCATCGCGCTGTCGGGTCAGCTGGCGCACGACGCCCAGGCCCTGCTGGCACCGCTGCGCGACCTGTTCGCCGCGGTGTTCTTCGTCTTCTTCGGGTTGCAGACCGATCCGAAGAAGATCCTCCCCGTGGCCGGGCTGGCCGCGCTGCTCGCCCTGGTCAGCATGGTCACCAAGCTGCTGACCGGCGCGTACGCGGCCAGACGCGCCGGCATCGCCAAGGCGGGTCAGGCGCGCGCGGGCATCGCGCTCATCCCGCGCGGGGAGTTCAACATCGTCATCGCGGGGCTGGCGGTCGCGGCGGGCGCCCACCCCGACCTGGGCCCGCTGGCCGCCGCGTACGTGCTCATTCTGGCGGCCTTCGGCCCGCTGGCGGCCAAACTCGTGCAGCCGCTGATCACAGCCATCGCCAAGAAAGCCTGACCACCTCCGGACACGGCCACCGCCGAGGAAGCCCGGCCGCCGTACCCCTGATCCGGTCACCGAGCTAGGAACGGCCACCGACGCCGGTGGCAAGCTCGCGCAGACGGTCGGCGGCGCCGGCCTCCGGGGCGAGCGGCGGGGTGTCCATTCCGGCGCCGTCGTGGACGCCCTCGATCAGCTCCCGCACGGCCTCGCCCGCGCTGTGCCTGGGCGTCCAGCCCAGCACCTCCCTGGCCCGGTCCACCTTCATCAGCGGGATCTGCATGGCCAGTTCCAGCAGCCCAGGCGCGGCAGGCAGGAGCCGCATCCGCCAGCCCGCCGCCATCGCCGTCCTGGCCAGCCAGGACGAAACCGGCAGCGTGCGGACGCCCAGCAGCTCGGCCAGCATCGCCGGGTCGAGCACCGGGTCGGCCGCCAGGTTGAAGGCCCCGCTGACAGGCCGGGTCACGGCCAGCCGGTACGCCTCACCGGCGTCGTCGGCGTGCAGCGCCTGCAGCCGAAGCCGCGGAATGTCCGGAACGAAGGGGATTCTTCTGGCCTTGACCAGCCTGCGTGGCAGGAACGGTCCGGCGAACAGCCGCCGCTGCTCGGTCGCGGCCTCCCGTTTGACGATGAACGCAGGCCGCATCCGCACCACCCGGATGCCGGGGTGGTCGTGCTCGTACACGTCCAGGACCCGCTCGACGTAGGCCTTCTCCCGCCCGTAAGCGGCGCCGGGCCAGCCGTGCGTCGGCCACCTCTCGTCCACCGGCTGGTCCTTCGGCCCCGGCGAGTACGCGCCCACGGACGAGGCGTGCACCAGCACCGGCACCCCGCTCTCCGCCACGGCGCGGAACACCCGCATGCTGCCCAGCACGTTCGCCCGCCAGGTGACCCAGGGGTCGCGGGTCGGCTGGAACAGCCACGCGAGATGGACGACCGCGTCGGCGCCTTCGAAGATCCGCACCAGGTCGTCGGTGACCACGTCGGCCCTGCGCCACTCGGTGCGCCCCGGTTGCCAGCCGGGCAGCCTGCGGGCCACGCCGACGATCGAGGCCACGGTCGCGTCGGCCTCCAGCGCCCGGACCAGGCTCGTCCCGACGTTGCCCGTCGCGCCCACCACAACGACTCTCATGGGCCCCCGCTGCCCCCTCGGCTCACCCGCGAAACCCTCTTGACCCGCCCTGACCAGCCTCTTTGGTCGATCAGAACAGGGACGAGCCCGAAGACGGCGACGCCGCCTTCGGGCCATGTGTTCTGCCGGACGAGCGGCAGCGCGCCGGGCAGAGGTGGGCGAACCACCTGTCCAGCGACCGCGCCCGCGGTCACTGGCCGCCGGCCGCCTGCTTCAGCTTCTCCAGGTGCTTCTCGAGGGTGGGCATCGCCGTCTTGGCCAGTTCTTGCACCGCCGAGGACGCGCCGCCCTGCTGTTCCGCGGTGGTGTCCTTGATGGCCCCCTCGTGGGCCTTGATCATGGCGTCGATCCACGCCTGGTCGAACTTCTTGCCCGACTCCTGCTTCAGCGTCTTGGCCGCCTCCACCTGCATGTCGGTCGGGTCGTTGGGCAGCTGGACGCCCAGCTTCTCGGCGGCCTTCCTGACCGAGGCGTCGAACTTGGTGTGGTCCTTGACCAGCAGCTCGCCGAGCGCCTTGACGTTCTCGGTGGCGCCCTGGTCCTGGGCCAGCTTGCCCGCCGCGATCTCGGCCAGGTTGCCCTGGTGAATGGTCTTCATCCAGGTCTCGTCCTGCTCGGACGGCGCGGCCATGGTCGACTGCCCCGGCGATTCGGGCGTCAGCCCGAGCGCGTTGGTGCTGGACCCGCCCCCGCATCCGGCGACCGTGGAGACGGCCAGCGCGGCCAGGAGCAGAGTCGGGTACGAATAGCGAAGAGGCATGAAGATCTCCGATGAGTTTCCGTGTGACAACGGTTAAACACATAGTGATACGAGATGAGCACGGAGAGTAATCTTTCGCCTCCGTCCGCGCGTCGCACCCGGCACGATCAGGCCGGTGACAGGGGGAGTTGTTGAGGTTCCGGCCGGCGAGGTTGCCAGGGTCGTAGGAGCGCTTGACCAGCACCAGCCGTTCGCCCATCGCGGCCGACAGGCGGGGTTGTCCGGGCGTTCCGAGTGATCGCGTGTCCTTCCACGATCTCGTCGAGCCGGTCGGTTTACATGGAGAGGCCGGAGCGGGCCGCTTCTCCACATGCGTGGCACGGCAGAACTCGCCGGCGACATCACCGTGACAGGAGTCCCAGACGCGATCACTCTTCGCGTTCGGGCTCGTACGGCTTGTACGCGAGGAGAGGCACATGCCCCCCAGGAAGACCGCGACGGCGAGCACCGCGCTGGCCGTCACCCTGCTGGCCACTCCGGCCCTGGCCCCCACCGCGCGAAGCGCGACCGCGCCCGGCGGCAGCCTCTACGCGGCCGCCAGGGAGCGGGCCGCCGCGTCCGCGGACCCGCCCGCCGGCCTCGTCGAAGCACTCAGCCGCGACCTACGGATCTCCGACGACCAGGCGGGCGTCAGGCTGCTCAACGAGACGGCGGCCGCCGACGTCGAGCCGCGGCTCAGAGCCCTGCTCGGCCCCACGTACGGCGGCGCCTGGGTGACGGGCCCGACCTCCACCATGATCGCCGCCACCACCGACAGGAACCAGGTGCCCGCCATCACGCAGGCCGGGGCCCAGGCACGCGTGGTCTCCCGCTCGCTCCAGCAACTCAACCGGGTCAAGGCCGCGCTCGACCGGGCGTCGGCCACGGCCCCCAGAACAGCGCCGATCTGGTACGTGGACCTGCCCGGCAACCGCGTGGTCGTGCTGTCGTCGACGCCCACCACGGCCCGCGCATGGGTGGACGCGGTCGGCGTCAACACCTCGGCCGTGGAGGTCGTCCGCTCCGACGAGAAGCCCGCCCTCTTCTACGACGTGCGCGGCGGCGACGCCTACTACATCGACTCGCGCGCCCGCTGCTCCATCGGCTTCGCCGTGACCAAGGCCGGTTCGCCGGGCGGCTTCGTCAGCGCCGGGCACTGCGGCTCCGAGGGGGCCACGACCGCGGGCACCAACTGGACGCCGCAGGGCACCTTCCGCGGCTCCTCCTTCCCCGGCAACGACTACTCGTGGGTCGAGGTCGGCACGAACTGGACGCCGCTCGGCGAGGTGGACGCCTACGACGCCGGGATGCTCCCCGTACGCGGCTCCACCGTCGCCATCGCGGGCTCCTCGGTCTGCCGCTCCGGATCGACCACCCACTACCACTGCGGCACGGTGCAGCAGGTCGACACGAGCGTCACCTACGCGCAGGGGACGGTGAACGAGGTCACCAGGACCGACGTCTGCGCCGAGCCCGGCGACTCGGGCGGCTCGTTCATCTCCGACGACCAGGCCCAGGGAGTCACCTCCGGCGGCGCGGGCAACTGCACCAAGGGCGGCATCACGTACTTCCAGCCGGTCAACGAGATCCTCACCACCTACGGCCTCACCCTGGCCACCGCGCCCACCCCTCCGGCGAGCAACCTGTGACCCGTCGGAGCTGCGAGATCTACCGCCGCCCCGGGCGGCGCGACCGTTGTGACTCCTGAGTCAAGAGAACACTCCAGAGCCGAAAGACACTTTACACGCTCCGTATTGAATGACTAACTAGGGGTAGCTATCGCCTGACGGAAAGAACTCGACATGACGACGGGCTACACGCAGACCGCGGTGGGACCCCGCATAGACGACCGGCTCACCGGCTTCCTGGACGACTGGCGATCCCCTGTCGCCGACCCCGACGTGGTCGCGGCCTACCAGCTGCTGACCGACTTCATCCTCAGCGGCGGCAAGCGCGTCCGCCCGCAGCTGTGCTACTGGGGCTGGCGGGGAGCCGGCGGCGACGACTGCGACGAGATCATCAGCGCCGCCGCGGCCCTGGAGTTGTGCCACGCCGGGCTCCTCATCCACGACGACATCATGGACGGCAGCGAGCTGCGCCGCGGCCACTCGACGATCCACCGGAGCCTGGCCGACCTGCACAAGGGCCCCGACTCCGAGTCGTTCGGCCAGGCGGGCGGCATCCTGCTCGGCACGCTCAGCCTGGCCTGGTCCGACACGCTGCTGTCGTCGTGCGGGGTGGAGCCCGGTCGCCTGCGGGCCGCGCACCACCTGTTCGACGCCATGCGCACCGAGGTCATCAGCGGCCAGTACCTGGACATCCTGGCCCAGCTCCGGTCGGGCGCGAGCGTGTCGCAGGCCCTCACGGTGATCCGCTACAAGACCGCCAAGTACACCGTGGAACGCCCGCTGCAGATCGGCGGCGCGCTCGCGGGGGCGTCCGCCGAACTGCTCGACGCCTACTCACGGTTCGGGCTGCCGCTCGGCGAGGCATTCCAGCTCCGCGACGACGTGCTGGGCACGTTCGGCGCGTCCGCCGACACCGGCAAGTCGGCGCTCGACGACCTGCGGGAGGGCAAGCACACGGTGCTGATCGCGCACGCCTTACGGCTGGCGTCCCCGGCCCAGCTCGCGCACCTGAAGACCTGGCACGGCAACCCGGAGCTGGACGAGTTCCGGGCCGCCGAGATCCGCCAGATCCTGCTCGACACCGGCGCGCTCACGGAGGTCGAGGACATGATCGGCGAACGGTTCCGCGAGGCCGCCCGCGCACTCGAGAGCGCCCCCATCACCGCCGAGGCGCGCGACGCCCTGACCGTGCTGGCCGACCAGCTCGCCCACCGTGACAGGTAGGCCCCCGCCCGCACGTCCTCCCCCGCGCACCTGCGCCCGCGACCTCCCCCTCTCGCACGACCTTCTCTCCGCGCAACGTCCCCGGGTTAGTTCCTCTATGGAGATTGGTGGTGTCCCATGACCGAATCGACCTCGTCCCCCCTGGAACAGCAGCAGCAACTCAGCCTCAGCACCGAAGCCGCGCGAACTCTCGCGACGACCACCAAGTCCGTCCCGCAGATGCAGGAGATCTCCTCCCGCTGGCTGCTGAAACTGTTGCCGTGGGTGCAGACCTCCGGCGGCGTCTTCCGCGTCAACCGCCGGCTCAGCTACACGCTCGGCGACGGCCGGATCACCTTCACCACGACCGGTGCGGAGGTCCGCGTCATCCCCGCCGAGCTCACCGAGCTGCCCGCGCTGCGCGGCTTCGACGAGATGGCCGCCCTGGAGGCGCTCGCCGACCGGTTCGACCAGCAGGAGGTGTCGGCGGGCCAGGAGATCGTCAGAGAGGGCGCGCCGAGAGACCGGCTGATCCTCATCGCGCACGGCAGGGTGAGCAGGACGGCCACGGGCGCGTACGGCGACGAGCAGAACCTCGGCGTGCTGGCCGACGGCGACCACCTGGGCGAGCAGATGCTGACGGAGTCCGGCGAGTGGGAGTACACCGCGCGGGCCAGCACCGCCTGCACGGTGCTCACGCTCTCCAGCCGTGACTTCGAGCAGGTCGCGGAGCAGGCTCCGGAGCTGCGAGAACACCTGCAGCGCTGGCGTGAGAGCGGCGGGCAGGCGCAGAACGACTACGGCGAGGCCGAGATCGCGCTCTCCTCCGGCCACTCGGGCGAGCCCACGCTGCCGGGCACGTTCGTCGACTACGAGGTCAGCCCGCGCGAGTACGAGCTGAGCGTGGCGCAGACCATCCTGCGCGTTCACACCCGGGTCTCCGACCTGTACAACCAGCCGATGAGCCAGCTCGACCAGCAGCTCAGGCTGACCGTCGAGGCGCTGCGGGAGCGGCAGGAGCACGAGCTGATCAACAGCCGCGAGTTCGGCCTGCTGCACAACGCCGACCTCAAGCAGCGCATCCGCACCCGAGGCGGCGCGCCGACCCCCGACGACATGGACGACCTGCTGGCCACGGTGTGGAAGGGTCCGTCGTTCTTCCTGGCTCACCCGAAGGCCATCGCCGCCTTCGGCAGGGAGTGCAGCAGGCGCGGCATCTACCCGCAGGGCAGCGAGGTCAACGGCCACCGGGTGCCCGCCTGGCGCGGCGTCCCGATCTTCCCGTGCAACAAGATCCCGGTCACGGACACCCGCACGAGCTCGATCCTGCTCATGCGCACCGGCCAGGAGAACCAGGGCGTGATCGGGCTGCACCAGACCGGCATCCCCGACGAGTACCAGCCGAGCCTGTCGGTGCGGTTCATGAGCATCAACGAGAAGGCCGTCATCTCCTACCTGGTCAGCGCCTACTACTCGGCGGCGGTGCTCGTCCCCGACGCGCTCGGCGTCCTCGAGGACGTGGAGATCGGGCGCGAGGGCTGACCTGGACGCGGCCTCCGCCTCTTGAGGCGACCAAGGGCCGCGCGCCCCGCCATGGACCGTTCCATGGCCGCCATCTACCGCGCGCCCCGCCCACCCGGCGGGGCGCGCTCGACCACGTGGAGATCGGAGGGACGTCTTGACCGCTCAACCGTTCGAGCTGCCGGACTTCTACATGCCGTACCCCGCACGGCTCAACCCGCACGTCGAGGAGGCCAGGCGGCACTCCGGGCAGTGGGCGCGCGAGATGGGGATGCTGGAGGGTTCGGGCATCTGGGAACAACGCGACCTGGACTCCCACGACTACGCGTCGCTGTGCGCGTACACGCACCCCGACTGCGACGGCGCGGAGCTGTCGCTGGTCACCGACTGGTACGTCTGGGTGTTCTTCTTCGACGACCACTTCCTGGAGACGTTCAAGCGCAGCGGCGACCGCGAGGGCGGCAGGGCGTACCTGGACCGGCTGCCCGCGTTCATGCCGATGGACCTGGCCGCCGGGGTGCCCGAGCCGGCCAACCCGGTCGAGGCGGGCCTGGCGGACCTGTGGGCCAGGACGGTCCCGGCGCGTTCCGTCCAGTGGCGGGCGCGTTTCGCGGAGAGCACCAGGAACCTGCTGAACGAGTCGCTCTGGGAGCTGTCCAACATCAACGCGAACCGGGTCGCCAACCCGGTGGAGTACATCGAGATGCGGCGCAAGGTCGGCGGCGCGCCGTGGTCGGCGGGGCTGGTCGAGCACGCGGTGGGCGCGGAGGTGCCGGACCGCATCGCCGCCTCGCGGCCGATGCGGGTGCTGCGTGACGCCTTCGCCGACGCGGTCCACCTGCGCAACGACCTGTTCTCCTACCAGCGGGAGGTCGGTGACGAGGGCGAGCTGAGCAACGGTGTCCTGGTCCTGGAGACCTTCTTCGGGTGCAGCACCCAGGAGGCCGCCGACACGATCAACGACGTGCTCACCTCGCGGCTCCAGCAGTTCGAGCACACCGTGTTCACCGAGCTGGGCCCGCTGTTCGTGGAGTACGGGGTGGACCCGCTGTCGGCCGCCGGCGTGCTGGCCTACGTCAAGGGGCTGCAGGACTGGCAGTCGGGCGGCCACGAGTGGCACCTGCGCTCGAGCCGCTACATGAACGAGCGGGCGCGGGCGGGCGACGCCCTCGGCCCGAAGTCGGTCGTGGAGGCTGTCGGCGCGAGGCGGGTCCGCTCGTACACGCACGTGCCCCACCCCGTGGGCCCGTCGATCATCCCCGACCTCCAGTTGCCGTACGAGCTCAGGCTCAGTCCCCACCTGGACTCCTCCCGCCGCAACACGCTCGCGTGGGCGCGCGAGATGGGCATCGTCGACCCGGTGCCGGGCCTGCCGGGCCCCGGCGTCTGGGACGCGGCCAAGCTGATCGACTACGACCTGCCGCTGTGCGCTGCGGGGCTGGATCCCGACGCCTCCCCCGACGAGCTCGACCTGAGCTCGTTCTGGCTGGCCTGGGGCACCTACGGCGACGACTACTTCCCCGCCGTCTTCGGCGCGACCCGCAACCTGGTCGGCGCGAAGATCGCGGCCGACCGGTACTCGCTGTTCATGCCGATCGAGGGGCCCGTCACCGCCGTCCCCACCGACCCGCTCGAACGCGGCCTGGCCGACCTGTGGGCCCGTACGGCGGGGCCGCTGAGCCTGTCGGGACGCCGCAGCTTCCGCAAGGCCATCGAGGACATGGTGGCGAGCTGGCTCTGGGAGCTGTCGAACCAGGCGCAGAACCGGGTGCCCGACCCCGTGGACTACATCGAGATGCGGCGGCTGACCTTCGGCTCCGAGCTGACGATGAGCCTGTGCAGGCTGGCCCACCAGAAGGAGATACCGCCGGAGATCTACCAGAGCGGGCCGATGCGGTCGCTGGAGAACGCCGCCATGGACGCCGCCTGCCTGATCAACGACATCTTCTCTTACCAGAAGGAGATCGAGTTCGAGGGCGAGGTGCACAACTGCGTGCTGGTCGTACAGAACTTCTTCGGCTGCGACTACCCGACGGCCCTGAACGTGGTCGCCGACCTGATGGCGGCGCGCGCCCGCGAGTTCGAGCACGTCGCCGCCGACGAGCTGCCGGTGCTGTACGACGACTTCCAGCTGGGCGCCGAGGTCCGAGAGACGCTCGCGGCCTACGTGGAGGACCTGCGGAACTGGCTCGCCGGGATCCTCAACTGGCACCGGCACTGCCTGCGGTACGACGAGGTCTCGCTGCGCCGGCACCACCGGACCCCCGAGTGGCGGCTCGGCGGCCCGACAGGATTGGGAACATCCGCCGCCACGCTCCGTTAGAGGAGCTTTCGGTCCGCTGACCTGCCAGGATGATCGCGATTCTGGACGGGGGACGGACCATGAACACACATTTCACTCCTCAGGCGGCGGCGGCCATCGCGACGGTGGCCGCCACCGGGATCGCCGTCGTACTGCCCGCGATCCCGCTCTCGAAGGCGGTGAAGCAGGAGCCGGGCACGGGGGCCCGGCGCGGCGGCAAGGTAGAGGCGGTGTGCGCCAACGACAGCGGCGACGCGAAGACCCTCCAAGAGGCGATCGACTCGTCCGGGGAGGGCGACGAGATCGTCTTCAAGGGGCCGTGCCTGATCGACGCGACCATCACGCTGCTCGACCACCGCACCTACCGCGGCGTCTCGAAGGCCGGCGCGACGATCAAACAGGCCGACGGGGCCAACCTGCCCGCCATGCTGGCTTCGGAGTCATGGGCCGCGAACCGTCCGTACGGCTCCGAGACGGTACGGATCGAACAGCTGACGCTCGACGGCAACCGCGACCACAACACCGGCACCGTGGGCCTGATGCTGCGCTCGTGGAACAGCCGGGTCGAGGACGTCGACATCCTGGGCGCGCCCTCTGATGGCATCCGGGTGAGCAATCCGTCGAAGAACGGCACGCCGCTGAAGAACACGATGGTCAACAGCATCATCAGCGACGTGTACATCGAGGGTTCCGGCGGCGCGGGGGTCAGGGTGCTCGACCCGGGCAACTCGGTCACCGACTGGGTGTTGGAACGTTCCTGGATCGCCGACAGCGGCACGAGCGCGGTCGAGCTCGACAACGCCGCCGGCTGGACCCTCAACGGCCTGCACGTGTACGGGGTGCGCAGGAACGCGATCGACGCGCACCGCTGCTTCGGCACCTCGATCGTGAACAACTACGTCGAGGACTTCGGCGGCGAGGGGTCCGCTGGGCGGACGTACTACGGCATCCGCTGCGACCTACAGGGCGAGGCCGCGAGCGTGGTGAGCGACAACAAGATCCACAACTTCCCGCCGCTGGGCGCGGCGGCCAGGGCGGGGCAGCCCAAGGCCCTCGGGCAGCACGCCAGGCCGTCGAAGCGGTCCCGCACCGACTACGTCTACCTCGCCCTGGACCAGGTCAACTACGGTGTCGGACACGCCGCGGTGACCGGCAACACGATCCTCGGCCACGGCACGGGCCGCGAGACCGGCATCCTGTACGGCAAGGGCCAGGGCCGGGGGATGTCCGTCACCTCCACCGGCAACCTCGTCGACTCGGTCGGCGTCCCGCGCGCTGCCGGGCGTGGCGTGCAGCTGGGCAGGGACTACTGAACGCGCAGGGCCGGCCCAGCGGATGCGCTGGACCGGCCCTCGGCCGCACGACGCGGCATGCTGTTTCAGCCGTTGTTGTTGTTGAGCGCGCTCAGGTCGGCGTCGAGCAGGTGGCTGACGGTGAGCACGTCCAGGTAGTTGAGCGAACCGTTCAGGACGCTGTTGGCCGCCGTCAGGTTGTCGAGAACCGACCACTGGCCGAGGAGTTGGGTGCCGGTGTTGGCGGAGTTCGGGCCGTCGTCGGCGGAAGCGCTCGTGGCGGAGACACCGAACATGAGGCCGGCGATGGCTGCACCGGCAAGAATGCGCCGCATCATTTCATTCTCCTTCGTTGGAATCGGCGCGGATCGCGCGTCATCGTGAATACTCACTCGGTTGCGAGATGCCGCCACAACCATGCCTTTCCAGGAGGACACGATCAAGCGGACGCCACCTAAACAGAAGTCAAGGAGACTTCTTTATTCTTTGATGTTTAATCCCGGGTCGTCCAGAAATGCCCGACTGATCCTGTTATAAGGCCAGATTTGGGCGGGCAATTCGGACAGACCATGTTTGGACTTCTCCCCAAGAGGCGAGGAAAGAGCCGGAAACGTCCTTATCTAGTGAAAGCGCTGCATATTATGGACGCTTCACCAACGCTTCCGCGCAGGGCCGTGACGCTCCTCGTCCTCGCCGCGTTCGCCTCCACCGCGGCCCCTGCCGAGGCGCGGAACACCGCCGGCGGCCTGTCCACGGTCACGACCCAGCACCGGCAGGCGGCCGGCGCGGTCGCGGTGCGCGCCGCGATGGGGATGCTCGGCGTCCCCTATTCCTGGGGAGGAGGCGGGCCGGAGGGGCCCACCTACGGGATCGGGCACGGCAGCCAGACCAAGGGCTTCGACTGCTCCGGCCTGACCGAGTACGCCTGGGCCAGCGCGGGAGTGCGCATCGGCCCCACCACGCGAGAGCAGTGGCGGGCTGGAACCCGGATTCCGAAGGCCCAGGTGGAACCGGGCGATCTGGTCTTCTACGACAACAAGCCGCGCCGTCCAGGGCCCGAGCACGTCGGCCTGGCCGTCGACGCCACGCGGATCGTGGACGCGCCGTTCACCGGCGCTGTCGTGCGCCTCGATCCGCTGGACAAGCCCCATTTCCTGGGGGTGGTGCGGCCCGCGCCCACCGACGTCGTCCCTTGACGGTCTCGCCCCACGACCAGGGTCGATCGCCCCTGGCCGCGTGGCGCCCCACCCGGTGGCCACCAGGCGGGTGCTCCGTGGCCTCGCGAGAAATCCACGGCCGGTCGAGAACGTCAGCCGTTGTTGTTGTTCAGGGCGGCGACGTTGAGGTCCGCCAGGTGCTCGATCGTCAGGACGTCGATGTAGTTGGCCGAGCCGTTGAGGACGTTGTTGAGCACGGTGGCGTTGTTCAGGATGCTGTACTGGCTCAGGAGCTGGTTGCCGGAGTTGGCGGCGTTGGGGCCGTCGTCGGCGGAGGCGCCCGAGGCCGAGAGAGCGAACGCGACGCCTGCGATGGCTGCACCGGCGAGAATTCGACGGATCATGTTTGTTTCCTCCATTGATCGGCGCGGAATTTCCGACGCCATAGTCGTTTCTGCAGGGCTGTGAGGTGCCGGGAATAACAATCGCGGCAGGCGGCGGACCCCGCAACCCAAGAACATATGCTCGGAGTCAAGGGGGCACCTCGTTTTCTTGGCATTGGGCCGTCAAACGCGCGCCCTGCGGTTGTTCCGGTGCGCAGCGAAACGAGGCTCATTTGAACCCGGCCAAGAATGAAGTGGCCGAACCCGGGCCGTCGTTTGGCCGCGTTTCACCCGGGCTTGAGGGCCCTGCTACGCCCAGCGGCGTAGTCGGGTCGCCGCCCTCCGTCGGACGTCCGGAACGCGGGAAACGGTGAGGATGGGCGCCGGATGCGAATGTCCAAATCTGGAGGCCGGGTCGTGAGCACGGGCAAAGAAAGAGCGCTGCGGCCGCGTACGCAAGATCGTGACGGTCGTGCACATCATCGCGTCAGTTGCGCTGGAGAGGTGTCGTGCTCACCACCGCAGCGGCGGTGACCAGCGATAACGCGCTCGCCCACACCGCTTATCGGCTGATGTCCGCGCTGGTTTTCGCGGGCGGGATACCGCTCAGCATGATCTCACTGGCGACCGGGACGTCACCTGGGAGGAGGGGTTCGCCCGCAGGCAGGGGAACGTGCGCCGCACCCTGCTGAGCCACGACCGCCTGGTGGCGGTCGAGTTGGCGCACGCTCGGGCGTCATCCTGGCGACCGCTCGCTGATCCGGTCGAGGGCGGCCGACAGGCGCTGGAGCGCCGCCAGGCTCTCCTTGGCCTGCTCCAGCCCCAGTTCGGCCACGAGCCGGTCGGCGAGTTCCCGATGTCCGGGGACGATCCGGCGGACGGCGGCCCTGCCCTCAGGTGTCGGCCGCAGCAGCTTGGCCCTGCGGTGCGCGGGGTTGGGCTGGTACTCGGCCAGCCCCTTCTCCACCAGCAGGTCGGCGATCCGCTGCACCCCCTGGCGGGTCATGCCCATGACCCTGGCGATGCCCGACACGGGCAGCGGCTCCGGCAGGACCGCCCCGAGCACCTGCCACCAGGCGGCGGTCAGCCCCGCGGGCCTGGCCAGCCCCTCCGCCACCTCCAGGAACTGGCCGTTCAGCCGGAACGCGCCCAGCGCGGTGGCGGAGAGCAGTTCCGCCGACTCGCTCATACAGCCATCAACACCTCGAAGGCCGACGCGTCGCTGCGCCCGAACAGGCGGAACCAGGCGTCGAGGACCTCGGGCCGGAGGACGTCGAGGCGGCGGAAGATCTCGCGGGCGAAGGCCACCGGTTCGGTGGGCCCGGCGGTGACGAGGTCGCCGTCGAGCACCGCGTCCTCGTCGCGGTAGCGCTTGGCGCCCGCGTAGCCCGCCTGCGCCTCCAGGTACTGCACCGCCCCGCTGGTGTGGTCGCGGTCGTCGAGCAGCCCCTCGCGGGCCAGCCCGGCGGTCGCGCCGCAGATCGCCGCGACGGGGACGCCGGCGTCGAGGAACTCGCGGGCCTTGCGGGCGAACGGGGCGAGGTCGTCGCCCGCGTCCCACAGCCCGGCCCCGGGCAGGATCAGCATCGCGCTGCCGGCCGGCGTGAGGGCGTCGAGGGCGAGGTCGGGGAGGACGCGCTGGCCGCCCATGGTGGTGATCGGCTCGAGGGAGGGGCCGACCGTGACGATCTCGTACCCGCCGGGCTCGCGGTGGAACTGCCCGTTGCGGAGGTGGGCGGTCGCGTGGCCCGTCTCCCAGTCGGCGAGGGTGTCGTAAACGGCGAGGTGTACCGGCTTCTTCATGACAGCAGACTGTCATAACGACAACATGCTGTCAATCGAATTCGTGCGAGGATAGGGCCTATGGCAGAGATCGTCGGCGGCGGACGTCCGGTCAACGACGCCGAACGGCGGGTGATCGCCTACCTGCGCGATCACGCGCCCGCCGACTGGCTGCTGCTGCACAACGTCGAGGTCCCCCGCGGCGACGACGTCTTCGAGGTGGACCTCCTGGTCCTGACCGGCCACTCGCTGGTCGTCGTCGACGTCAAGGGCACCCGCGGGCGCATCGAGGTCTCGGGCACGCGCTGGTTCCCGCCGCGCCGCGAGGCGTTCGGGTCCCCGGTGGCCAAGCTGCGGGGCACCGCGAAGGCGCTGAAAGGGCTGCTCGTCTCACAGGCCACGCAGCTCGAACGGGTGTACGTCGACAGCCTCGTGGTGCTCACCTCGCCCGACGCGGAACTGGTCGATCCCGGCGGGCGCGACTCCCCGAACGTCGCCCTCCTGTCAGAGCTGATCGCGACACTCGGCGACGTCTCGCGGGTCAGGCGCGGGGGCAGTCCCGACGTCAGGCCGTACCTGACCGCGATCCTCGACGCGCTCAACCAGACCGTGCGGCGCAGCACCGCGCCGCCCAGGTTCGGCAACTGGGAGGTGGAGGAGCAGCTCGGCGGCGACGTCAGGGTCACCGAGTACCGGGCCTTCAACGCGACCCTGCCAGGCAGCGAGACCGTGCTGTTGCGCGTCTACCAGGCCGACCCGCTGGCCGACAGCGCCGCCCGCGCCGCCGAGCGGCAGCGCATCGCCAACGCCTACCAGTCGCTGGCGCGCATCCCGGCGCACCCGTGCGTGGTGCGCTCGCGCGACTTCTTCGCCATCGACGACGAGAGCCGGTTCGTCCTGGTGCTCGACGACGTCCACGGCGAGGCGCTGCACCTGCGGCTGCGCGGCGGCGTCCGGCTCGGCGTGATCCAGGACCTGCTGCGCGGCCTGGCCCACGCGCACGCCCACAGCGTCATCCACCGGGCGCTGACCCCCGCCTGCGTGCTGGTCACCGACGACGGCCACGCGGTGCTGACCGGCTTCGACTACGCCAAGCCGGGCCAGCGCGACTACACGGTCGCGCACGAGCTGAGCAACGTGCTCGACGCCCACTACGTGGCGCCCGAGTGCCAGGACCGTCCCGACCGGATGACGCCGGCCTCCGACGTGTACGCGGCCGGGGTGATCGCCTTCCAGCTGCTCACCGGCGAGTTGCCGACCAGCGCCGACTCCTCCGGCGCCGACGTCCCGGACGTGGTGCGCAGGATGCTCGACCACTCTCCCGCCAAGCGGCCGTCGGCGGCCGAGGCCCTCGACGGCCTCCAGGGCGTCCCCCACGAATCCCGCCTCAGACGTCTGGTCCGTCGAATAGTGTCCGGATCATGACGATTACGTTGAAACCGGTCGGCGAGGAAGACGTGGCCTTCCTCAACCACCTGACCAACGCCCCCGACGGCGCGGGCGAGCATCAGTGGTTCGGCTGGCACAACCCGCACCGTCACCGGGAGCGCTGGGAGGCCGACGGCCTGCTCAACGACGACGGCGGCGTCCTGCTCGTCATCGCCGGCGGCGACCGGGCCGGCCTGGTGAGCTGGCGGAAGGAGCGCGCCGGCAGGGTCTCCTACTACTGGGAGATCGGGCTGATCCTGGCGCCCGGGTTCCGCGGCAAGGGGTACGGCACGCGCGCCCAGCAGCTGCTCGTGCGCTACCTGTTCGACCACTCGCCGGTCAACAGGATCCAGGCCGCGACCGAGATCACCAACGTGGCCGAGCAGCGCGCGCTGGAGAAGGCCGGTTTCACCCGCGAGGGAGTGCTGCGCGGCATCGGCTTCCGCGCGGGTGAATGGCGCGACGGCGTCCTCTACAGCATCCTGCGCTCCGACCTCGCCGACCAGGCCGAACTCTAGCCAGGCAGGGTTCGCCGTAGCGCGCTGGCGTGGTTGAGGTAGTCGAGGGCCAGCACGGTGCGTCCGGCGGAGCGGTGCAGCTCGCCCAGCATCTGCGTGGTGGACGCCTCTCCGCTGCGGTCGCCCAGCTCCTGGAAGATCTCCAGCGACCGTTCCAGCCCGGCCGAGGCGGGCAGCCACTCGCCGCGCGCCGCCTGGAGCCCCGCGAGGCTCTGCATCGCGTACGCGCCGCAGTGCCGGTCCCCGAGCGACTCGAAGATGTCCAGCGCGTGCCTGTGGAAGGACATGATCTGGTGCAGGTTGCCCATCTGGAGGCAGACGCACCCCTCGCGGTGCGCGTCTCCCAGCTCCTGCGCCAGCCGCATCGCCTGGCCGAGCGACTCCGACGCCTGCGCCAGGTCGCCCGACTTGAGGCAGACCCTGCCGATGGCCTGCCGGGCGAACGCCTCGCCCTGCTGGTCGCCGGTGGACAGGAACATGGCCAGGGCCCGCCTGAAGTGGCCGAGCGCCTGCGCGTGCCTGCCCCGGAACTGGCTCACCGCTCCCAGCCCGCAGACGGACGTCGCCTCGGCCCTGGCATCGCCCAGGGCGTGGAAGAGCTTGCGGGAGCGGGTGAAACCGTTTACGGCCTCCTCGTAGCGGTCCTGGTACAGGCTGACCTGGGCGAGCCCCCTGAGCATGGCGGCCTCCCCGTAGGTGTCGCCCGACGCGCGGGCGGCGGCCAGCGCCACCGTGTGCGTCCGCTGCCAGGTGTCGAGGTGGCAGTGCAGGTCCAGGTACGGCACCAGGGCGGCGGCCAGGCCCCACGCCGACTCGGCGAGCCCCGCCTGCGCGGCGACGTCGACGGCCGCCACCAGCGTGTCGTGCTCGGCCTCGAACCAGCCGATCGGGTCGGAGGTGAGCCGGTCCAGCGTCTGCTCGGGCAGCCGCCAGCCAGGGGTCCTGGGAGCGGTGAGGCTGAAGACCGTGGTGGGCAGCCTGGCCATGGCGTGCTCGGTGGTGGCGGTCCACGCGGCGAGCACCCTGGCCAGGCCCGCCGGGTCGGGGCCGCGGTCGAGCGCGTGACGGCGGATGAGGTCGGGCATCCGGTAGCGCGGCTGGCCCACCGGGTCGGTGCCGACCAGTTCCAGCAGGTTGACGTCCACGAGCAGGTCGGTGACGTCGTCGGCGCGGGGCCTGTCCAGCGCGGCGCCGACCACCCAGCCCGGCTGGTGGCGCGCCCCGAGCAGGCCGAACGTGCCCAGCGTGCGGGCCGCCTCGTCGGGCAGGCGGTGGTAGCTGCTGTCGAGGCAGGCCCGCATCTCCTTGAGCTCGCCCAGGCTGTCGTCCTCCAGCCGCTGCCTCAGCACCGAGAGCGACCAGCCCGGCCGTCCCGCCAGGCGGGACCCGGCGCTCCTGACGGCCAGCGGGATCCCTCCGCACGCTTCGACGATGGCCAGCGCGGCCTCCTGCTCGCGCGCCACCCGGTCGGGGCCGACGATCCTGGCGAGCAGCCCGAGCGCCTCCTGCGGCGGCAGCTCTCCGACGTCGATCTGGAGCGCGCCGGGCAGCTCGGTGATCCGCCGCCTGCTGGTCACGATCACGACGCTGTCGTTACCGGGCAGCAACGGCTCGACCTGGTCGGCGTCGCGCGCGTCGTCGAGCAGTAACAGCATCGGCCGCTCGGCGAGCACCGACCGGAGCAGCGCGGAGCGCTCGTGCGGCGTGGGCGGCGCCGGCTCGACGCCGAGCGCCCTGAGCGCCTCGGCGAGCAGGTCCGCCGGCTCCTTGCCGTCGAGGTCCAGGTAGAGCTGCCCGGCGGGGAAGCGTTCGCGCAGCGCGTGCGCGGCGTGCACGGCCAGCGCGGTCTTGCCCGCTCCCGGCAGGCCGGAGATCACGGCGACCGGGAACGGCTCGGCCAGGGCCGCCAGCTCGGCCGCCCTGCCGGTGAAGTCGGGCAGGTCGGGCGGGAGCTGCCGGGGGGCGGGCGGCGGCACGTCGTCCGCCAGGATCGTCTCGTAGGCACCGCGCAGCTCGGCGCCGGGTTCCACACCCAGCTCGTCCACCAGTCTGGCGCGGACGGTGGCGTAGGCCTGGAGCGCCTCGGCCTTCCTGCCGCTGCCGTGCAGGGCCAGCAGGAGGCGTCCCCAGAGGTCCTCTCTGTAGGGGTGCTCGGCCAGCAGCCCGCGCAGTTCGGCGATGGCGCCCGCGTGGTCCTGGGCCGCCAGCCTGTGCTGGATCAGCTCCTCGACGGCCCGTAATCGGGCCTCGTGGAGGGGTTCGAGCCGGCGGTCCCAGAGCGGGCTGCCGGGGAGGTCGGCCAGTGGCGCGCCGCGCCAGAGCGCGAGCGCCTCGCTGTGGCGCGCCTGTCCGACCAGGTCCTCGAAGACCTGGAGGTCGAGAGCGCCGTCGGGGACGTCGATGGCGTAGCCCGAGCCGTCGCCGCGCAGGTGACCGCCGCCGAGGTCGGACCTGAGCGAGCTGACATAGGTCCGCAGATTGGCCTGTGCGGAGGCCGGCGGGCGGTCCGGCCAGAGCACCTCGACGAGGTGGTCGGCGGTGACGATCTGTCCGGCGTCGAGCAGCAGCGTGGCGAGCAGGACTCGGGGCTTCCTGCCGGAGATCCGGACGGGTTGACCCGCCGAACGGACTTCCAACGGGCCGAGCACGTGAAAGGTAACCGTCATGAACCGAATCAGCTCCTTTTGGGGAGGCCTGACAGATCTTGTACCGGTTCTGGACGATTTATGTGCGGCTTTTGCGAACCCTGGTGCCAGAGAGCATCGCCGAAAGGATCACCCTCATGAAGCTCAGCGGAGCCATTGTCGCTGGCCTCGCCCTGTTATGCAGTCTCGGAACGATGTCGGCTGCCCACGCCGATCCGGAACCCGATTCCGGACAGGCGGAGCTCCTCGCCACCAACTTCCAGCTGCCGTTCCCCTGCGGCCAGACGTGGACCGGCAACTCCAGCGACAGCAGCGCGCACCAGTCGTACGAGATCGACTTCAACCGCGGCAGCACGCCGGACGCCGACCGCGGCGACACCGTGGTCGCCGCCGCCTCGGGCACCGTGGTGATCTCCGCCCACCAGGGCTCGACCAACGGCTACGGCAACCTCGTCAAGATCGACCACGGCGGCGGCTGGACCACGTACTACGCCCACCTGGACAGCCGCGCGGTCTCCGAGGGCCAGGCGGTCACCCAGGGCCAGAAGATCGGCGAGGTCGGCAACACCAGCAAGCCGGGCAACAACATCAGCCCCCACCTCCACTACGAGGTGCGGCTCGGCACCAGCTACCCGTCGAACATCCAGAAGGCCGTCTTCGACGGCGTCACCTTCGGCTACCCCACGCAGACCGTGACCTCGAAGAACTGCGGCGGGAACCCGTACACCCCCGAGAAGGTCTGCGGCGCGGGCTACAGCGTGATCGACTCCGCGGCGCTCGGCGCCGACGGCGCCGTCTACCTGCTCTACAACGCCTCCAACGGCAACAACTGCGTGACCACGATCAAGTCCAGGTCGCTGGGCACGGACACGGCCACCACCGCCTACCTGGAAGTCCAGGGCGGCGCCCGGAAGAGCGACTCGGGCAACTTCGGGTACTACGCGGGCCCCGTCGTCGCCTCGGCCCCCGGCACGTGCGTCAAGTGGGGCGGCAAGGCCGGTTCCTCCTCCTACGACAGCTCCTGGGAGCACTGCGGATCATGAAGATGAGAACCCTGATGGTGGCCGGCCTCCTCACGCTCGCAGCCACCGGGCAGCAGGCCGCGCACGCGTCCACCGCCGCCAACCCCCTGTCGGACGCCTTCGACAAGGCGGCCACCACCTACGACGTGCCGCGTGACCTGCTGGTCGCCCTCGCCTACGCCGAGACCCACCTCGACGGGCACGGCGGCAAGCCCAGCGCCATGGGCGGCTACGGCGTGATGCACCTGGTGAGCAACCCGGCCAACCACACGCTGGAGGAAGCGGCCAAGCTCACCTCGCAGCCCGTGGGCACGCTGAAGTCCGACGACGCGGCTAACGTGCTCGGCGGCGCCGCCGTGCTGCGCGCCAAGGCCGACGCGGCCGGCCTGGACGGCAAGGCCCGCGACGACGCGGCCAGGTGGTACCCGTCCGTCGCCGCGTACGGGCACGCGTCCGACGCCACCACGGCCAAACTGTACGCCGACGCCGTCTACGAGGTGCTGGCCGACGGCGTGCGGACGGCCGGCGTGCAGACCGCGCCGAAGGCCGTCGAGCCCGACCGCGGCACGTACGAGGACGTCCCGCAGCCGCTGGCGGCGGGCACCGACTACCCCGGCGCGCGGTGGGTGGCGGCCAGCACGTCCAACTACGCCGTGTCGAACCGGCCGAGCAGCGACCAGATCGACCGGATCATCATCCACGTCACCCAGGGCTCGTACGCGGGCTCGATCTCGTGGTTCCAGAACCCGGCGGCCAAGGTGTCGGCGCACTACGTGGTGCGCTCGTCCGACGGGCAGATCACCCAGATGGTGCGCGAGAAGGACCGGGCCTGGCACGCGGGCAACAGCGAGTACAACCGGCGCTCCATCGGCATCGAGCACGAGGGCTACATCGACGACGCCTCCTGGTTCACCGACCAGATGTACCGGTCGTCGGCGGCTCTGACCCGCAACATCGCCGACAGGTACGGCATCCCGAAGGACCGCACCCACATCATCGGCCACGTCCAGGTGCCCGGCAGCGACCACACCGACCCCGGCTCCCACTGGAACTGGACGACGTACATGAGCTACGTGACCGGCGGCGGCTCGGGCGGCGGCACCAACCCGTACACCGCCGAGAAGGTCTGCGGCAGCGGCTTCAAGGTGATCGACTCGCAGGCGCTGGGCACGGCGGGCACCGCCTACCTGCTCTTCAACAGCGCCAGCGGCAGCAACTGCGCGACCACGCTGAAGCTGAACTCGCTCGGCACGGCCACCGCCACCAGCACCTTCCTCGAGGTGCAGGGCAGCGCCAGGAAGACCGACTCGGGCAACTTCACCTACTACGCGGGGCCCGTCACGGCGTCGGCCTCCGGCAAGTGCGTGAAGTGGGGCGGCAAGGCGGGCTCGGCCACGTACGAGAGCCCGTTCGAGCACTGCGGCTGAAACCCGCTAGAGGCCGATGCTGTCGATCACGTCCACGACGTACAGCATCGGCTTCCGCTCGTCCGGGGACGGGAGCGCGACGCGGCAGCCCACCCGCCGTCCCGTCAGCCCCTCGACCCACCCCGACGGCACCGCTCCCCGCTCCAGCGTGAAGGCGCTGGGGCCGCCCCTGCGGTAGGACGAGTCCACGACCCTGCGCGACGGCCACTCGGCCGCCACGTACTGGACCACCACCTTGCCCCCCGCCTTCACCGGCGGGCCGGAGCCGTCGATGACCGTCCGCGGCTCGCTGGTCAGGTCGAGGTCACCGGGGATGCTGGGCAGCGTCCGGCCGAACAGCCGGGCGTCCGCCGGGTAGCCGCCCAGGATGTCGAAGACCAGCACCAGCGTGTCCGCGGGTCTGATCCCCGTGAGCGGGATGTTCGGGCCCTGCGCCTCGCCCGCCGGGCTGACCAGCATGACCCTGCTGCCCGCCGCGCGGCCGATCAGCGCCTCGCGCCAGGTGGCCGAGACGTGCCGCCCGTCGAAGACGACGGTGGTCGGCTGGTGCGCGTCGTACGTGGTCAGGTACGGCTTGTTGCCCGTCCACTGGCGGATCTCCACATCCGCGAGCACCACGTCACCCGGCACAGTGCGCCGCCCGGCGCCCACCGACAGCACGGTCACGCTGGGCGTCCGGCCCGGCCGGCCGCTGGGGATGGCGATGACGGGCTTGCTGCCGAACGTCCCCGAGACGACGGGCATGGTGCCGTCGTCGGCCAGGCCACACGAGGTGGCCATCATGAGCAGGGCAGGCCAGAACAGTCGCACGCTCTCTCCCCGTGACGCGAACCCGCCAGAGTTACTTGCCGGGATCGGGGCAAGGAATGCCGACGTCCTGACAAAGAGGCGGGAAACTGGACCGGTGAGCAAGCCCAACCTGGCCCGCAGGGTCGCCGAGACAGCCGAGGTCGCCCTGGCCAACCGCAAGTACGTGACGTTCATCGACGTGGTGACCGGGCTGCGCTGGTTGCACTCCCGCCACATCGAGACCTGGCAGCAGGGGCGGGCGGCCACGCTGGCCGAGTTGGCCGCCGTCGACGACGACCGCCTGCTCACCGCAGCCGCGCTGCTGAGGGACTGGGCGGTGGCCAAGGGGCTGCGTCCGATGGCGGGGACGTACGTGTCGGGCAGCCGCGACCGGCGCGAGCTGCGCTTCACCGGCGGCCACGAGCAGGAGCCGTTCCGGACGCACTGGCTCTCCCCCGACCTGAGCGAGGCGCGGGTGCGGCAGCTCGCGGAGCGGCAGGCCAAGGCCCCCGACCTGGTCGTGGTGTCGCCGCTCGACACCTGGACGTGTGCCTCGTGCGCCGACACCGGCCCCTACCTGATCATGGAGGACGACCGGCCGTACTGCCTGACCTGCGCGGACATGGACCATCTGGCGTTCCTGCCGTCGGGGAACGCGGCGCTCAGCAGGCGGGCCAAGCAGGAGAGCGGGCTGTCGGCGGTGGTCGTCCGGTACAACAGGCGCCGCAAGGTCTACCAGCGGCAGGGGCTGCTGGTAGAAGAGGAGGCCATGGCGCGGGCGGAGGAGCGCTGCCTGGCCGACGAGGAGGTGCGGCTGCGCCGCCGCGAGCGCGACAGGGAGCGCAGGGCCGATCAGGACGTCGAGTTCCAGGCCAGGATGGCGGCCGAGATCGCCCGCCTGTTCCCCGGCTGTCCCGCCGACCGGGCCGAGGCGATCGCCGCCCACGCCGGGCAGCGCGGCAGCGGCCGGGTGGGGCGCACCGCGGCGGCCAGAGCCCTGGACGAGAACGCGATCACGCTGGCCGTGGTCGCGTCCATCAGGCATCTGGACACCGACTACGACCGGCTGCTCATGTCGGGCGTCCCTCGGATGGAGGCCCGCGACCAGATCAGGGACCGCATCGACGGCAAGCTGGCCGAGTTCCGCGTAGCGTCACCGTCATGAGCGACTGGCACGACGTACGGGAGCGGATGCGCGAGTTCGCGCTCGGCTTTCCTGAATCCCACGAGGACCACCCGTGGGGCGAGACCGTCATCAAGGTCAACAAGAAGATCTTCCTCTTCCTCGGCCTGGACGGGCCGACCGAGAAGTGGAGCCCGCACTTCGGGGTGAAGCTGCGGTCGGAGGCGCACGGCCACGCGCTGACCGTCGACGGCGCGGCACCGAGCGGGTACGGCCTGGGCAAGGCCGGCTGGGTGACCGTGCCGTTCCAGGCGGAGCTGCCGGAGACCGAGGTGCTGCTCGACTGGGTCGAGGAGAGCTACCGGGCGATCGCCCCGAAGCGGGCGGTCAAGCTACTGGACGGCGAGGCGTAGCGCGAAGGCGACCAGCAGCACCCCGGTGGCCCGTTCCACCCTGGAGCGGACCCTCGGCGTGCGCAGCAGCGCGCCGACCCGGTCGACGATCACGTTGTACAGGCTGAACCAGAGGGCGTAGAGGACGGCGATGATGCCCGACAGCAGCACCGCGTCGCCCATGGTGTCGCCGTGCGTCGGCAGGAACTGCGGGAGCCACGTCACGAACAGCAGCAGCACCTTGGGGTTGAGCAGGTTCGACAGCAGGCCCCTGCGCACGTGCAGCAGGGCGTTCCCGCCCGGGCCCGCCTCGGCCGGCTCGCCGTCGCCGCCCCTGCTGGGCAGCAGCGCGCGGACGCCCAGCCAGAGCAGGTAGCAGACGCCGACCCCGCGGACCACGGTGAACGCGGTGGGTGAGGCCGCGAGCAGCGCCGACAGGCCGATCGCGGCGGCGGCCGCGTGGACCGTGAGGCCCAGCAGGCCGCCCAGCATCGTCAGCAGGCCCGCCAGGCGGCCGTGCGCGAGCGAGCTGCGCATGATCAGCGCGGCGTCGGGGCCGGGGATCATGATCATTATCAGGGTCGTGACCACGAAGGTCAGCAGCATGGCGGGGGTCTCCCAGTGCTGAGAGCGCGCTCCCGCCAACCCGCTCGTGCGCAGGCCGCACGGTGACGCGGGCGAACATCGGAGTGCCTTGTGGGCACCCAGATGCTATCGGACGGCTCAGCGCTCGATCGGAGGTGCCCCCGGCCGGCTACTTGGCGAAGGCGCGCTCGTTCCCGTTCAGGTGACTGTGAGCCGCTGGGCGTACCTCTCGTCCCGCCAGAGCTCCTTCTCCAGCACCTTGATCAGCGTGGCCGCGGCGTCGTACACGTCCACGTACCGGGTGTAGAGCGGCGCGAAGCCGAAGCGGAGGATGTCCGGCGCGCGGAAGTCGCCCTGCACGCCCCTGTCGATGAGCGCCCGCATCACCGGGTAGCCGTCGGGGTGGCGCAGGCTGACCTGGCTGCCGCGCCACTCGGCGTCCCGGGGCGAGGCCAGTTCCGCGGCGTCGCCGACCAGGTCGACGAAGAGCGAGGTCAGCGCCATGCTCTTGGCCCGCAGCCGGTCCATCGGCACGCGCTCCCAGACGTCCAGCGCCGCGTCCAGGGCCGCGAACGACAGCACGTGCGGGGTGCTCACAGCGAACCGCCTGATCCCCTCCGCCGGACGGAAGTCCCGTTCGAACGCGAACGGCTCGGCGTGGCCGTGCCAGCCGGACAGCACGTTCTCGGCGGTCTGATGGTGGCGCGGGTTGACGTAGAGGAAGGCGGGCGCCCCCGGGCCGGCGTTGAGGTACTTGTAGGTGCAGCCGACCGCGAAGTCCGCCGCGGAGACGTCCACCTGGAGGGCGCCCACGCTGTGGCAGACGTCCCAGATCATCAGCGCGCCCGCGTCCTGCACCTGGGACGTGATCGCCGGCACGTCGCGGCGCTCGCTCGTGCGGTAGTCGACCTCCGACAGCAGCACCACGGCCGCGTCGTCGAAGCGGCCCTCGGCGACGTCGCGGATCTCGTGGCCGCCGCCCAGCGCCCTGGCGAGCCCCTGCACGATGTAGTGGTCGGTCGGGAAGTTCGTGACGTCCGAGACGATCACCCGGCGGTCCGGACGCAGCCGCAGGGCCGCGGCCACCGCCTGGAAGATCGCGATCGACGTGGTGTTGCCCACCACGACCTGGCCGGGGCCGGCGCCGATGAGCGGCGCGAGGCGGTCGCCCAGCGTGAGTGGCTGTTCGTACCATCCCGCGTGGTTCCAGCCGCCGACGAGCTGGCGGCCCCACTCCTGCTCGACCGCCTGACGCACCCGCTCGGGAGTGCGGCGGGGCAGCGCGCCGAGCGAGTTGCCCACCAGGTAGACGACTCCTTCCGGCAGGACGAACTCGTCCCTGAACTCGCGCAGTGGGTCTTCGGCGTCAAGGGCCAGACAGTGATCCCGATCCAACACCTGGAAACTCCTTCATCCCGTTTTCGGGGGGATGGTAGCTATTACCCGGTTAACGCCATTTTCGTACTCCCGGACGTACCAGTTCTGCACCGGGTTGTGCGTCCTCGCGTCGAGCATGAACGTGCCCCTCGGGCTCGGGATCACCCTCACCCCGGCCAGCGCCCGCGTGAGGTCGCCGCCCTCGGCCGCCGCCCGGTCGATGAGCTGCATGGCGTCCCAGCTCTGCAGCGCCACCGCCGACGGGTTCCTGCCGGTCTTCGCCTTCCAGGTCGCCACGAACGCGGCGTTCGCCGGGTTGTCGAGGGCGGGCGAGTACAGGCCGACGCTGGTGAGGCCCTCCGCGGCGGGGCCGATGGCCGCGACCACGTCCTCGTCGGCGAGGTTCTGGCAGGTCAGCAGCTTGACCCTGCGGTCGTAGCCGAGCTGCTCGAAGGTCTTGGCGAAGGTGACCGCCTCGCCGCCCGCGTAGAACGCGTACACCAGCTTGGCGTCGGACGGGATCATGCGCAGGTACGGCCCCAGGTCCGCGGCCCCGCCGAACGGGGTGAGGATGCGCTTGACCGGCTCGGCGCCGAACCCCTCGGTGAAGCCGTCGAGCGTCTCGATCCCCGCGGAGTAGTCGGGCGCCATCAGCACCACGCCGTCCCCCGCGTAGTGCTGGGCGGCGTACACCCCCGCCGCGTAGCCGTGCGCGTGGTTGGTGGACGACACCCGGAAGACCCCCGGGCCGCCCAGCTCGTCCGCGCCCGCGTTGGCGATGACCACCGGGACGCCTCCCGCCTCCTTGACCACCGAGACGGCGACGGGCGAGGCGAGCAGGCCGGTGATCACGCTCACCCCGTCGCGGGCGATCAACTTCCTGGCCTGCTGCTGGCCCTGCTCGGGGTTGCCCGCGTCGTCGGCCACGAGCAGGCGGGCCGGCCTGCCGCCCAGCCTGCCGTCGTGCTCCTCCAGGTAGAGGCGCATGGCGGTCTCCATGTCGTCGCCGAGCGGGGCGTAGACGCCGGTCTGCGAGATGATCGCGCCGACCTTCAGGGTGGCGTCGTGCTGCGCCTGCATGGTCGCCGGCGCGCCACACCCGGCCACCAGCAGCCCGATCAGAGGCAGCCGCACGAACGCCGGCGGCCCTGCTCCCCTCAGCGGCAGGCGTGCGGATGGCGGCCGCCCGGCGGCCCTCACCGGGGGAAGGCGGCCCGCACGGAGCCGAGCCCGTCGATGCTCACCTCGAACTCGTCGCCCGGCTCCACCGGCACGACGGGGCCGAGCGCGCCGGTCAGGACCACGTCCCCGGCCCGCAGGGGACGGTCGGTGCGGCCCAGCGCCCCCGCGAGCCAGACGGCCGCGTTGACCGGGTGCCCGAGGCAGGCGGCGCCGGTGCCGGCGGAGACCTCCTCCCCGCGCCGGGTCATCGTCATCCTGGACGACCGCAGGTCCAGCCCCGCCAGCGGGACGGGCGTGTTGCCCAGCACGAACGCACCGGCCGAGGCGTTGTCGGCGATCGTGTCGGCCAGCGTGATGTCCCAGTCGGCGACGCGCGAGTCGGCGATCTCGATGGCGGGCAGCGCGAACTCCACCGCCCTGAGCACCTCGGCGGCCGTGAACGGCCCGCCGACCAGGTCCGCGCCCATCACCAGGGCGACCTCGGCCTCCGCCCTCGGCTGGAGAAACCCCTCCACAGGCACAGGAAGCCCATCGAGGTACGACATATCCGCGAAAAGCATGCCGTAGTCGGGTTGGTCGATGCCGAAGTGCTGCTGCACCAGCGGGTTCGTGATGCCGACCTTCCTGCCGACCAGCCGCCGCCCGGCGTCGAGCGCCCGCCGCGTGTTGATCGCCTGGACGGCGTACGCGTCGGCCCCCGTGCTGATCAGGTCTCTGATCGGCGGGCACGGCTTCCCGAAACGGGCGGCCTCCAGCAGCCGGTCGGCCGCCTGGGTCCGCGCGTCGACCGCCTCTGACCATTCGTCATGCATCGGGTTGCTCCAGCTTGATCGTGATCGTCGTGGGTTGTGAGTAGAAGTCGAGCGAGCGGGTGCCGCCCTCCCTGCCCGTGCCTGACAGTTTGCCGCCGCCGAACGGGGTCCGCAGGTCGCGCAGGTACCAGGTGTTCACCCAGACCAGCCCGGCTTCCAGCCGCTGGGCCACGCGGTGGGCGCGGTCGAGGTCCGAGGTCCAGACCGTGGCCGCCAGGCCGTACTCGGTGCTGTTGGCCAGGTCCACGGCCTGGCTCTCGGTGGTGAAGGGCGCGACATGGCAGACCGGGCCGAAGATCTCTTCCCTGTTGAACCTGGACCATTCCGAAAGCCCCGACACCACTGTGGGTTCCACGAAATATCCGCCGTCGCGCGCGTCTCCGAACGACGGTACCCCGCCTCCGGTCAGCACCTTGGCCCCCTCCGACCTCGCCAGCGCGTAATACGAGAGCACCCTCTCCCGGTGCTCCGCCGAGATCATCGGCTGCGGCTCGACGATCTGCGCCCGTCCGGCGAGGACCGCGCAGAACTCCTCGAAGATCGGCTGTTCGACGTAGAGCCGCTCGGTGCACAGGCACACCTGCCCGCCGTTGGTGAACACCGACCGGACGGTGCCGTCGATCGCCCTGCCGAGGTCGCAGTCCGCGAAGACCACTCCGGCGTTCTTCCCGCCCAGCTCGAACGAGACCGGCCTGACCCGGTCCGCCACCGTCCTCATGATCGTCTGGCCGGTACGCGTGGACCCGGTGAACGTCACCCCGTCGACGCTCGGGTGCTCCACCAGTAACTGTCCCGCCGGGCCGGACCCGAAGATCACGTTCACCACTCCCGGGGGCAGCTCGACCTCCTCGCAGATCTCCGCGAACAGCGCGGCCGAGCAGGGCGTGTACTCCGACGGCTTGACCACCACCGTGTTGCCCGCAGCCAGGGCGGGGGCGAGCTTCCACGTCATCAGCAGGAACGGCAGGTTCCACGGCACGATCACCGCGACCACGCCGAGCGGCCTGCGCACCGTGTAGCTGAGCGCGCCGGGCAGGTGGAACGCCTCGTCGGGGCGCTGGGCGGCGATCTCGGCGAACGTCCGGAAGTTCAGCACGCTCCGGGGGATGTCCAGGGTTCTGGCCGCCTCCAGCGGCTTACCGGTGTCGGCGGCCTCCGCCGCCACCAGGTCGTCGAAACGGGCCTCGATCCCGTCGGCCAGGCGGCGCAGCCACCCGGCGCGCTCCCCCACCGGCAGGGCCGCCCAGCCGGGAGCGGCCTCGCGGGCCGCGCGCACGGCCCTGTCGACCACCTCGGGGTCGGCGTCGTACACCTGGTCGATCTCCGCGCCGGTCACCGGATCGCGGACCGGGAAGGCCGAGCCCCCAGCCACACGCGTCCCGCCGATGAAGTGGGTCAACACCGAACTCTCCCCTTTTCCCCTCGAGTCCCCGCGGATGACGTTCGGCTGCTCGCTAGCATCGTCTCCCGCGAACGCGATCCACGCCATGCCACGCGGGCACGCGGCCGTCCCGTCCGCGCGCACGGTGTCCTCGCGCGGGTGGTAGCTGGGCGCCGGGGTGGCCGGGACCGGCTACCGGCGGTGGGCGGGGCGGAGGGCGGGTGGGGTGTCCGGGAGGACACCTTCCTGTACCTCGGCCGGGGCGACATCATGGGCCGGGTGACGCAGACTTGGGATCAATGGGGAAATGTAGTGATCGCCGGGTTTCTGGCCCTTCCACTGGCCGCTCTGGCGATCCTGCTCCTCTCCCGCCGCCGCGCCCGTTCCGGACACCCGGCTCCGGTGCGCACGGCGCTCGCGGACGTCGGCATCGTGGTCGGCACCGCCCCCTGGATCTGGATGATCCTCACCCCGGGCGGCGGTCGGAGCGGTGTCAGTATGGTCCCGTTCAACGACCTCACCTGGCTCGTGCGCGCCCCGTGGGAGACGGTGTTCGTGCAGGTGGGCGGCAATCTGCTGGTCTTCGCCGCACTCGGCGCGCTGCTGCCGGTGCGCACCCCGAGGATGGCCTCGCCGGCCCGCGTCGCGGCCGTCGCGGCGGCCTGCTCGGTGACGGTCGAGACCCTCCAGTACGTGCTGAGCCTCGGCCGTGCCTCCTCGGTCGACGACGTGATCATCAACACCCTGGGGGCCGTCCTGGCCGCGCTGGCGACTCGACGCTGGTGGGCGTCCCGAATACCGGCCGTGACCGTGTCGAGTTAACGGTCCGCGAAAACCCTCAGTGAGGGCGCCACACGGGCACGATCCGCACAAAAGAAGCTCGCAACCAACCTCTGTATCTGTGCGATCGTGGACAAGACGGGGCAAGTTCTCTGGAGACGCCAAACCCGGTTGGTGACAGAGGGTGATCGAAACGTGTCTGAATCCCCGGTATCCCACGAACCCCCGATCTATCGACGCATCGCCGACGGTCTCCGCTCCCGGATCCTCGCCGGCGAACTGCGCGACGGGGACAGGTTGCCGGGCGAGAACGCGCTCATGGCCGAGTACGCGATCGCCCGCGCCACCGCCAGGCAGGCGCTCGCCGTACTGATCAACGAGGGGCTGGCGGTGCCGAAGCGAGGTTCGGGGGTCTACGTGCGACTGTTCAAACCGATACGCAGGCACGGCTCCCGCCGCCTTTCCCGCGAGCAGTGGGGACAGGGGCGGGCCATCTGGGACGCCGACACCCGCGGCCGTCCCTTCACCGTCGACGAGGTGGAGGTGGTGCGCGAGCGGGCGTCCGAGGAGATCGCGGGCGTGCTCGACAGCGGCGAGGTGTGGGTACGGCGGCGCCGCTACTCGGTCGACGCGCGGCCCGTGCAGTTGGCCACCTCCTACTTCCCCGCCCGCCTGGTCGAGGGCAGCGCCATCACGCAGCCGGAGACCGGGCCGGGCGGCGTCTACGCCAGGCTCGGGGACCTCGGAATGCCGCCCGCCCACTTCACCGAGGAGGTCAGGGCCCGCATGCCGAGACCCCGCGAGGCCCGGCTGCTCGACCTGCCGGGCGGCACGCCGGTGATCGTGATCGGCCGTACCGCCTACACGGCGGGCGGCCTGCCCGTCGAGCTGAACGAGATGGTCCTGGACTCGGCGGCGTACGTACTTCAGTACGACTTCGACGCCTAGATCAAGGCGACATGTCAAGCGATAGGTTGACCTGTCCCTTGCGATCATTGATTTCTCTAGAGATGTGGCGCACCTTCTAAAGGAGATGGAATCGCACAGCGGGTCACCGGAGAGGTGAGCAGATGTCCTTTGACCGGCATCTCGCCGAGATCGCCCGGGAGTATCCGCTGTGGACCATCTGGCGGAGCGATGCCGGACGCTGGTGGGCCACCCGGCACCGGCCACTCAACGTGGCCCAGCGCGACGCCGGATGCGCGATGACCATCGACGCGGACGACCCGGACGGCCTGCGCGATCAGCTCCGGGACCAGGAGAGATGGGCTCGCGAGCACGGGAGCCCGGCTCCTCCTTAGCGCCAGGCCACGGCCGGGCGCACCCGAGCGCCTGGCCAGGCGCACACGAGCAGCCCGGTGCCGGGTTCAGCGTCTCGGCGGCCCCGGTACCGGGCCCCCAAACGGGGCCAGGAACGCGGAAGTCCCCGACCCGATCGGGGGCGGGGGCTTCCGCTCGTCTCCAGGCGAGGCGAGGGCGAGTAGGGTCCCGTCAGCGATGGCGGGACCCACTTGCGCACTTCTGATCAGGGCTCCGTCGGCGTCGCCCCGGCCCTGCTCGCGGACCTCCAGGTCGGCGCCGAGACTACTTGCGCACTTCCAGGCGGCCGATGTTCACGTCCGTGTCGTCGGAGATCTGCTCAACCTCCTGGCGCGGCTCCTCGTCCACGTCCTCTTCCAGGATGACGCGCACGTCCTCCTGAGGAGCGGGAGCAGGAACGGGGGCGACGGCGAGTGCGGGCGTGGTGTCGGCGGCGATCAGCGGCCCGGCCTCGGTCTCGTCGCGCATGAGATCGCCGAGCACCGAGCCGATCTCGGTCAGCCGCCGCACGACCTCCGCGTGCGTGTTGGTCAGGTACTCGACCCGGCGGCCCGCGTGCTCGTCGAGCGTCGTGACCCGCTGCTGGGCCGCGGCCAGCGACGTCTCGGCCTCCTTGCGGGCGCTGCCGACCGTGTGCTCGGCCTCCGCCTGCGCACCCTGGACGAGCTGCTCCGCCTCCTGCCTGGCGCCGGTGAGCAGGCGGTCGGCCTCCGCCCGCGCCTCACGCAGCGCGTCCTCCGCCTCGGAGCGGGCCGTGGCCAGCGTCTCCTCGGCGTCGGACCCGGCCTGCGCCAGCATCCGCTCGGCGGCCGAGGTGGCCTCGCCGACCCGGCGCTCGGCCTCCGCCTGGGCGGAGGTCAGCATGTTGTCGGCCGTCTCGCGCGCGGACGTGACGAGGTGGTCCGCCTCCGACCTGGCGGCGTCGCGGACGCTGGTGGCCTCGGCCTCGGCGGACTCCTTCTTCGCCGCGGCCTCCTCCTCCCCCAGCTTGAGGATCTGTGCGAGCCTGGGGCTGAGGTCCTCGTAGCTCTGTGGCGCCTCAACCATCCGCCGTCTGGCCTCCGCCAGCTCGACGCGCCCCTGCTCGGCCTGGTCGATCGCCCGCGCCAGCCGCTCTTCCAGATCCCTTAGCTGGTTGCGGGTACGGATGATGTAGTCATGGACCTGGCGGCGGTTGTAGCCGCGCATCACAACTTCGAAGGTGTCCTCTTGCATCAGATCGGGGAGACTCTCGTGCTGGTTTGTCATGGGGGTTACCTATGGTTTGCGTGAGGCGGGGGATAACTGCGGGTTGTGAGGGTCTGACGACGACACGTCAGGAAACGACTTTCCTGCCATCTGCCCACGTCCGCAACCGGAACGCCATAGCTGGGCCGGGAATTACGATGTGACGGGTGTACATCGCAGCGTTGGACAACGGGGCAGTCCCGGACATTCACCCCGAGGCATACATCGCCCCAGGTGCGGTCGTGGTCGGCAAGGTGCGCGTGGGCCGGGCGTCCAGCATCTGGTACGGCTCCGTTCTCCGGGGGGACGACGAGCGGATCGAGATCGGCGAAGAGTGCAACGTACAGGATCTCTGCTGCCTGCACGCCGACGCGGGTGAGCCCGCGATCCTGGAATCGCGGGTCAGCCTCGGCCACAAGGCCATGGTCCACGGCGCCCACGTGGAGTCCGGCGCGCTGATCGGGATCGGCGCGATCGTGCTGGGCGGGGCCCGCGTCGGCGCGGGCACGCTGGTCGCGGCCGGCGCCCTGGTCGGCCCCGGCAAGCGGATCCCCGCCGGGGTGCTGGTCGCCGGGGTGCCCGGACGGATCGTGCGCGAGCTCACCGACGAGGACCGGGCGTCCTTCGCCCGGACTCCCGACAACTACATGGCCAAGGCTGTCAGGCACCGGCAGGCGTCAACACCTTGATCAGGGCCTCGTCCGATACCGAGGCGGTGTTCAGCGGGTCGGCGTAGTCGGGCAGCTTCGGCCTGAGGAAGCGGACGAAGTCCACGGTCATCTTCAGGTCGGGCTTGCCCTTGATCTGCTTGGCGTTGGCCTTGGTCGCGTCCTTCTTGAGGGTGTTGTAGCTGTCCCAGTCGGTGTAGGCGGTCATGCCCCACTGCAGCACCTCCGGCAGCTCCGACGGCCAGCGCCTGCCGACCTTCCAGGCGCCGCCCTGCTCCCGGTACAGGGCGGCGGCCGCCCGGCCCACCCTGGCCAGGACGAGTTCCACCCAGCCGCTCTTGACCGCCAGCTCCTGCGGCTTGGAGCTGCCGTTCTGGGTGTACTTCACCTCGACCTGGCCGCTCTCGTCGGCGGTGCCGGTGGTGACCGACATCCAGTACGGCTTGTCGTTGGAGTTGGGCACCCTGGCCATCAGGCCGCCGAGCGAGAACTTGCGCTGGGGCTTGGCGCCCTTCTTGCCCTCCACCTTGACCCGGGCGTACATCACGATGTTGCCGGCGAGCTCCTGGTAGACGAACGGGCCGCGGAACCCGTCGAACCAGGTGGAGGCCTTGGGCTCCAGGTACAGCGAGCCCTTAGCGGTGGCGTTGACGTCCAGCTTGGCGATGCGGTCGAGGTCCTTCTCCGTGTCGCTGAGCTTGCTCCACACCGACAGCTCGGCCGTGGACGCGAACTCGCTCGACGCCGAGCCCACCTCGCCTCCGGGGGTCGGGGGTAAGGCGTTGTTCACGGAGAGCACGCCGGGCCCCTGGGGCGACGGCTGCGCCGACGTCGCCGTCCCGCACCCGGCGAGCACGGTCGCGACTGCCAACACGCCTGCCATCTTTGCCCTCATAGCGGCCATTCTGCCGCGTTATCTCGCTGGATGATCCGCTCGCCGTGAGTACGATGGCCGCCGTGCGCCCCTGGGATGCGTTCACCGCCGCCGAGACGGACGTCCGCGCGATCGTGACGGACCCGCGCTGGCAGGGGCTGTCCGTGCCCGATCGCGCGCACGCGATCGCGGCCAGGGCGCTGGTCACGCCCGACGGCGACCGCTGGCTCTTCGGCGCGCACGCGCGTTGGCACCTGCACGACCCCGCCGACGGCTACTGGCACCTGGCGCCGCCGCCCAGGGGTACCCCGGTGCGCAGGGCCGAGCACGCCGCCGCCGTGCTGCCGGCCCGGGTGATCCCGCGCGGCCCCGACTTCGCCGCCGAACCCGGGTCCACCCAGGCGTTCGTCGGGCCCGACGTGCCCACCTCCCTGACCGAGCAGGTGCGGGTGCTGGTGCGGACCAGCGGGCGCAGGTCCGAGCTGGAGTTCCCGCTGACCGCCTTCGACGAGATCTTCGCCTCGGACGTCCCGAGCACGGTCGCCGCGATCTGGGGCACCATCATGTGGTGCGCCTACGCGCCCGCGTACGACGGCAACGAGCAGTTGATCACCATCTTCGGCGAGTACCTGCGCAGGCCGCTCCCCGGCGACGAGTGGGTGCGCTGGCTGCCGGCCCCGCCGCTGCTCGACCTGGTCACGCTCGTCGCGGAACGGCAGCGCACGGGCCGATCCCGCGCGGCGCTCCGGCTGGCCGCGCTGATCGCCGACACGGCCCAGATCCTGCTGTCGGACGCGCGCTTCAGGCCGCGGGCGCTCGCGCTGCTCACGATGGTGGAGCCGGCGCTCAGGCAACCCGGCCTGGACGACCAGGCGTCCCAGCGCGACGCCACCGCAGTGCTGCGGGCCTGGCTGGACCGCTGCCCGGACCGCCTGGCCAGGGCCGTGCTGGCGGAGACCGATCCGGAGGCGAACTTCCGGCACACGGTCTACGACCTGTCCGAGTCTCTGGCGTTCGCGTCCGATCCGGCCGCGGCGGCGGCGACCTACCTGGCCGACCTGTCCGACTCCAGGTCGCTGCTCCCGTCGCGGCTGGACCACCGCCTCAGGCAGGCGTACGAGGAGCTGGCCCTGGCGGGGTTGACCAGCACGTCCAGCAGCGAGAGCACGCAGCCGGAGGGGTTCCCGGTGCTCTCGGGGGGCTCCGCCGTGCAGGTGCTGCGGGAGCGCGGATCGGAGGCGGAGGCGCCGCCCGACAGGGCGAGCGCGGCGGCGGTGCTGGGAGCCGCGTACGCCACGGGCCTGGCCTGGCGCAGACTCACCGGGGCCAAGGTGCCGGAGCGCGGCTTCGCCGGGTCGGCGGCGCTGGTGCGCAGGCTCATCCACGAGCGCGACGACGGCCACACCTAAACCACTAATACCGCTATTTCACTCTTACTCCACCTATATCGTTCTAACACTCTAAACAACAGGCAATATGCGGAATTGTGATCTCGGATTCGGGAAATGATCCCCCTGGGGCCCGAGGGGCTCCGAAAGGAATGACCCCGATGGGCCATGTTGCCTGGAGGGCCCCGGCCGTAACCTCGAAGAGGGTGTGGGCTGCGGAAGGAAGGACGACGCGGTGGGGCACAATGACCTGGACTCTCGGGTCCACGACCGTGTCGCGTTGGACGAGATTGCGCTTTACGCCGAGGTGCTCACCGCCGTCGCTGTAAGCGAGCGGCGGCTGACCTTGGACGAGCTCGACGACGCGCTCGGATTGCGGACTTCGGCCAGTCGCTGAAGACCATCACTATGACCTAGTCCCGGATCCCCAAAAGGATCCGGGACCGTGGCTGACCGGGGCCACAACATAACTAGTCAATCGGCGCCCGGCGTCTCCTACGAACGGACGAGCCGCGCGATCGCCGCCGACGCCTCCTTGACCTTCGCGTCGGCCTCGGGCCCGCCACTGTTGATGGCGTCGGCCACGCAGTGGGAGATGTGCTCCTCCAGCAACCCCAGCGCCACCGCCTGCAGCGCCCTGGTCGCCGCGGAGACCTGGGTCAGCACGTCGATGCAGTACGCGTCGTCGTCGACCATCCGCTGCAGGCCCCTGATCTGCCCCTCGATCCTTCTCAGGCGAGTGAGGTAGGCCTGCTTGTCTGCGCTGTACCCATGCATGCTTCTACGGTACCCGTAACCCGTATCGCTCAGCGGAGATCCGCGATCAGCTTCTCCCACTGCTCGCCCACCTCGCCGGCCGCGTGACACAGCGCGGTGTCCAGCGCTCCGGCGGCCAGCGAGCGCCGCCTGCGCTCGTCGTCGATCAGCGCGAGCAGCGCGGCGGCGAACATCTCCAGCGCGCCGTCGCCGTCGGGCACGAGCACCCCGTTGTAGCCGGTCGCCACGAACTCCGTCGGCCCCCTGGCACCCTCGAACGCCACGACGGGCACCCCGCAGCCCATCGCCTCCAGGACGTTCATGCCGAGGTCCTCGCTGCTGGAGGTGTTGGCCACGATCGACGCCTTGGCGAACTCGCCCGTCAGGTCGGGTGTGGTGCCCATGAAGTAGACGTGGTTGTGCAGGTTCAGCTCGCCCACCAGCGCGCGCAGCCGCCGCTCCTCCGGGCCCCCGCCGTACAGCCTCAGCCGCCAGTCGGGCCGCTTGTCGGCCACCACGGCGAACGCCCTGATCAGCCTGTCGTACGCCTTGACCGGCACCCACCTGCCGCCCGCCGCGACGATCCGGTTGTCCATCCGCGAGCGCGGCCACGGGCCGCCCGGCAGCGCGTCGGGCACGGCGTGCACGGCCGGGCCGCCCTCCTCCAGCAGCCTGGCCCACTCCTCCTGGCCCGACTCGGTGGCCGTGACGACGGCGTCGAGCCGCGGATACAGCCGCTTGACCGGCCCCGGCACGGCCGGTCTGCTCCACTCGCGGGCGATCTTCAGCATCTCGCGCGGCGCGTGCCTGGCCGCCTGGATGCTCAGCGCCGGCCTGGTCGTGATGAGGACGTCGCTCCTGAGGTTCCTGAGCAGCCGCCACAGGGCGACCTCGGTGCGCACCTGCCCTCCGCGGAACAGCCGCCTGACGCCCGGCCTGGCGTCGACCACGGAGCGCATGGTCACCCGCTGCCCGACGGGGAAGAACGGCTTCTCCTTCTGCCGCCTGAGGCTGATCACCTCGACCTCGTGCCGCTCGGCCAGGGCCGCGGCCAGGTTCAACGTCGAGCGGACGTCGCCACGCATGCCGTACGCGGAGGAGAGCAGCAGGCTCACCTTCACCCGCCCACCTCGATCCGCAAGTCGTCGTCGGCCGTGTAACAGGGGCGGATGGGGACCCCGTCGACCTCGGCCGACGGGTAGTGCAGGCGGCGGCGCTTGCCGTCGACGTCGTCGAGGTGGGCGCCCAGCCTCAGCGGCGCGGGCACGCCTTCCACCTCCAGCGTGGGCTCCCAGGTGCCGGACGCCTCACTGTCGGCCGCGAGCACGTTCACCAGGGAGACCGCGGCGTGGAAGCGCACCCCCTGGACCGTGGCGGAGCCGGCCACCCGCGCGGCGGACTGCCTGCGGTGCAACGCCAGCCTGGCCTCGTGGCGGGCGTCGTCGTCCTCCAGGCCGGTGTAGGCGAGCAGGCCCATCACCTCGAAGCGGCCCTCCCTGAACCAGATCGAGCGCACCTCGGCCACCGGCTCGGCGTCGGCTATCTTCAGCGCCAGAAATCCGTTACGGGTGCGGTAGGACCGGTAGGCGAGGGTCCGCTTGCACAGCGCGTACGCGTCGAGATGGTCGAGCGAGAAGCCGGGGTCGATGCTCCGCAGCCGGACGCGCTTGCCGTCGCGTCGCAGGTAGGCGTCCCAGCGCCCGGCGGTGAGCATCAGCGGCGCGAGCGAGACGGCCAGCGTGGCCTCCCGGGCGCGCGCACCCGGGGTGCCGAGCAGGACGTCCCGCTCGACCCCCGTGGTGCGATGCCTGAGCACCAGTTCGGTGCCCTGTTCCAGGGGTTCGTCGATGGCGAGTCGGAGGGAGAGCACGTCGGCCAGCGTGACTTCCGCGTCTGTGACAACGACGCGCATCACGTGCCCCCTCCCCGTCGAATAGAGCCATGCGACGTTGAGGTTACCGTGATTTTCCCGTTATGTGGATGGCAGTTTTCCCGCACCCAGCACTCCTGACGTGCGGAACTTCTCCACAACCCCTGTCAAGGATGCGGTGATCTCCCGGTCAGGACGCCCCCTTGACCGATTTGATCAAGAGCTGGGCCACGTCCACGACCTCCAGCGACTCCTTGGCCTCACCGCTGTTCTTCTTCTCGTTGATGGCGTCGCCGAGCATCACCATGCAGAACGGGCAGGCGGTGGAGACGGTGTCGGGGTTGGTGGTCAGCGCCTCGTCCACGCGCTCGGTGTTGATGCGCTTGCCGATGCGCTCCTCCATCCACATGCGCGCGCCTCCGGCGCCGCAGCAGAAGCCGCGGTCCTTGTGCCGGTGCATCTCCTGGGTCTGGACTCCGGGCACCTTCGCCATGATGTCGCGCGGCTGGGAGTAGACCTTGTTGTGGCGGCCGAGGAAGCACGGGTCGTGGTAGGTGATCTTCTCCTCGATCGGCGTGACCGGGGTGAGCAGCCCCTCGTCGACCAGCTTGGCCAGCAGCTGCGTGTGGTGCACCACCTCGAACGTGCCGCCGAGCTGCGGGTACTCGTTGGCCAGCGTGTTGAAGCAGTGCGGGCAGGTGGCGACGATCTTCTTGACGCCCGCCTCGGTCAGCGTCTCGATGTTCTGCTGGGCGAGCATGTTGAACAGGTACTCCATGCCCAGGCGGCGGGCCGGGTCGCCGGTGCACGCCTCCATCGGGCCGAGCACCGCGAACTTGACGCCCGCGATGTGCAGCAGCTCGGCCACCGCCTTGGTGGTCTTCTTGGCGCGGTCCTCCAGCGCGCCGGCGCAGCCGACCCAGAAGAGGTACTCGGCGTCCTCGGGCATCTTGTCCTCGACGAGCTCGACCTCGAAATCGAGCTCCTCGATCCAGTCGGCCCGCTTCATCTCGGACATGCCCCACGGGTTGCCCTTGTTCTCCAGGTTCTTCACCATCACCCCCGCCTCGGACGGGAACGACGACTCGACCATCACCTGGTAACGCCGCATGTCGAGGATGTGGTCGATGTGCTCGATGTCCACCGGGCACTGCTCGACACAGGCGCCGCAGTTGGTGCACGACCACAGGACGTCCGGGTGGATCACGCCCTCCTCACCGACCAGCGGCTTCTCCAGCAGCGCGAGCACGTCGGTGTCGGCGTGCTCGGTGGACGCCGCCATCAGGTACGGAGCCACCTTGAAGGCGTGGTCGCGCTGGTCGAGGATGAGCATCTTCGGCGACAGCGGCTTGTCGGTGTTCCAGGCCGGGCACTGCGACTGGCAGCGGCCGCACTCGGTGCAGGAGTAGAAGTCGAGGAAGCCCTTCCAGGTGGTGTCGCCGATCTTGCCGCGGCCCAGCCGCTCCGGGTCGAGGTCCTCGTCCTCGAAGTCGACGGGCTTGCCGTCGACGCGCAGCTCGGGCGCGGCGCCCAGCCCGTCGGGGCGGCGGGAGAAGAGCACGTTCAGCGGCGCGGTGAAGATGTGCAGGTGCTTGGAGTTCACCACGATGACCAGGAACACCAGCATGAAGCCGATGTGCAGGAGCAGCGCGATCTCCTCCAGCAGCGTGCTGTCCGGCAGCACGTCGCCGAGCGCCAGCGAGACGAACGCGCCGGAGGAGTACGGGAAGTTGCCGTTGGCCGCCGACGCGCCGCGGGCCAGGAAGAGCGTCCAGATGATGTTGAAGATCATGAACAGGACGAGCCAGGCGCCGCCCAGGTGCGAGCCGGAGAAGCGGGACTCGCGGCCCAGCGTCTTGGGCGAGTTCTTGACCCGGATGACGGCGAACGCGACCAGGCCCAGCAGACAGGCGACCGCGATGAAGTCCTGTAGGAAGCCGAGCACCGCCCAGGTGCCGATCAGCGGGATGTGGAAGTCCGGCACACCGGTGATCGCACCCTGGATGATCGCGCCGTACGCCTCGATGTAGACGGTCAGCAGGATGAAGAACGCCCACATGACGAAGAAGTGCGCGGTTCCCGACGGGGTCCACTTGAGCAGCTTCTTCTGGCCGAACACCTCGACGAGCTGCGCCTTGACCTCGTCGCCCACGTGCGCCTTCGCGTACTCGAGGCGCTCGGGCGCAGGCGGGCCCACGGTCGCGAGCCTGAACAGGAACAGCGCCCTGCGGCCCGCGACGGCCACTGCCAGGACGGTCATGATGAGCCCGATGATGGCCACCCAGAGCACGGGGTCCTCCCACAGACGACGTTGGCTGCCAGCGTACGGTGGCGCCGCCGGCCAGGCCTCCCCGGAAGGGTACCCGCGAGTAACATTTCCGGGGTAATACGTCCTAGTCTAGAGAACAATGCTCTAGACGGCGAAGTACCTCTGGATGGTCGGCGCCAGCAGTTCCACCAGTTCCTCCGGATCGGCGCTGGCCAGGGGCTCGAGCCTGAGCACGTACCGGCTCATGATCACGCCGAACATCTGCGCGAACGCCGCCTCCACGCGCAGGTGCGGGACACCCAGCGAGTCGGCCACCCGGTACAGCAGCGCGTTCGTGATGAACTCCCTGAACATCGTGACGGCCTGGTCGTTCGTCATGGCCGAGCGGATGAGAGCGATCATCGGCTCGCGCGTCTCCGGCTCGGCGGTCACCTCCAGCAGCATCCGGACCAGCCGCTCGCCGATGGCCTCGGGCGGCCCGTCGAGCAGCATCGGGATGACCTGCTCGGGATTCACCGGTAGCGCCATCGCCGCCGCGAACATGCCCTCCTTGGTGTCGAAGTAGTGGTGCACCAGCGCCGGGTCGACCTTCGCCTCCCTGGCGATGCCCCGGACCGTCGCCTTGTCGAACCCCTTCTCGGCGAAGACCCGCCTGGCCGCGGTGAGGATCTCGCCCCGGGTGTCGGCGGCCCCGGGCCTGCGCCCTGGGCGGCGCTTCACGGTCACCTGCCCACCGCCAGGTAGACCCGCATCGGCACCGACAGCACGCCCTCGGGGAAGGCCCTGGTCAGCGCCGCACGCTGCCGCCCGACCAGATCGTCGGCGGCCTCCCGCGGCAGCGCCGCCATGTAGGAGTGCGAGCGCAGGTCGAGCAGGAAGTCCTCGACGCCGACGAACCTCGTCCAGGGGATCCAGCGCTCCTCGACCACCTCGAAGGCGGCGGCGATCGGCGGCGGCGACCACTTCTCCGCAGCGGGCCCCCAGTACGTCGGCAACTCCCGCGCCAGCAGCTCCTCGAAGTCGGCCAGCCAGCCGGCCGAGGCGGCGTCGGAGAAGTTCCAGCAGCCCGCGATCGCGCCACCGGGACGCAGCACCCGCCGGGCCTCGGCGATCGACTCGGCCGGGTCGAGCCAGTGCCACGACTGCGCGTAGCAGACCAGGTCGGCCGTCGCGCCGGCCAGGGGCAGCGCGTCGCCGTCGCCCCGGACCGCCGCCACCGCGGCAGCGGGCTCGTCCAGACGGGAGACCAGGTGGGCCAGCATCTCCGCCCCAGGTTCCACCGCCACCACCCGGGCGCCGCGCGCCCGCAGGGCGCGCGTCAGGATGCCCGTGCCCGCCCCGACGTCCACCGCCGTCGCGCCCTCGAACCGGACGCCCGACACCTCCGACAGCGCCGTGAACAGCTCGTCGGGGTAGGAGGGACGGGCGGCGTCGTAGGCGTCGGCGACGCTGTCGAACACCCTGCCGAGCTCGCGCATCGGCCCCACGTTCATGAGGACGCCGCCAGATACAGGCGGGCGAAGGCCAGCGCCTCGGCCAGGTCGTCGATGCGCTCCGTGCGGCTGGCGGCCTTACGCGTGTTGATCTCCAGCACGACCAGCCCGCTGTAGCCGTTGCCTGCCAGCCGCTCCAGCATGGGCGCGCACGGCTGGTTGCCCCTGCCGGGAACGAGGTGCTCGTCCTTGTTCGTCGTGCCTACGCCGTCGGCCAGGTGCAGGTGGGCGAGGCGGTCGCCGAGCTTGGTGGCCATCTCCATCGCGTCGGAGCCCGACACCGCCGTGTGCGACAGGTCGAGCGTGACGTGCGGGAAGTCGTAGTCGATCGGGTTCCAGTCGGGAGCGTACGGCACCACGTCGTTGCCCCTCGCCCGCAGCGGGAACATGTTCTCCACCGCGAACGTGACATCGGTCTCATCGCGCATCCGCGCGAGCCCCGTCTCGAACTCGCGGGCGTAGTCGCGCTGCCAGCGGAACGGCGGGTGCACCACGACGGTCGAGGCCCCGAGCCGCTCCGCCGCCTGCTGCGCTCTGACCAGCTTGGCCCACGGATCGCGCCCCCAGACCCGCTGGGTCACCAGCAGGCAGGGCGCGTGGATGGCCAGCACGGGAACCTGGTAGTGCTCGGAAAGCCGCTCGATCACGTCGATGTCCTGGCTCACGGGGTCGGCGCCGACCATGATCTCGACGCCGTCGTAACCCAGGCGCGCTGCCAGTTCGAACGCGTCGGGAGTGCGTTCGGGATATACCGAGGCGGTGGACAATGCGATCTTCGCATTGGGCACGCGGATGACATCAGCCACGTTGCCAGCCTAAGCCGGAGAAGCCGATCTGGCGCGCGAGCCCTTTGGTGAGCCGCCTCCAGCGGCTGGCCATAGGTAGCGGGGTCTGCACCTACCGTTGTGACATGCCCCGTATTGCCAGAGGCGCGATACCCAGCCCCAACATCTGGAACACGCCGCAGATCTACGAGTTGGAGAACCGCGCCGCCGACCCCGACGGTGTCGCCGACGCCGCCATGCGCGTGCTGCGCCCGTGGGACGGCGGGACCGTCCTCGACATCGGCTGCGGCACCGGCTACCACCTGCCCGGCTACGCCGCCGACGCGTCCAGGGTGATCGGTGTCGAACCGCACCACGACCTGGCGGCGCTCGCCCGCCGCCGCTGCGCGGGGCTGACGGGCGTCGAGGTGCACGCCGCCACCGCGCAGGACCTCCCGCTGGCCGACGCCTCGGTGGACGTCGCCGTCGCGCGCTGGGCGTACTTCTTCGGCCCCGGGTGCGAGCCCGGCCTGCGCGAGCTGTCGCGCGTGGTGCGGCGGGGCGGCACGGCCTTCGTCATCGACCTCGACGCCACCCGGGGCTCCTTCGGCCGCTGGTTCTCCCGTACCGTGCCCACCTACTCGGCGTCCAAGGTGGAGGCCTTCTGGGACCGTCACGGCTGGCAGCGGCAGCCGCTCGACCTGCGGATGGCCTTCGAGCGCCGGGCCGACCTGGAAGCCGTCCTGCGCATCGAGTTCGCGCCCGAGGTGGCGGAGCAGGCCATCGCCGAGACACCCGGCCTGGAACTGCCCTACCCCAACGTGCTGCGCTGGCGCCACTACTGAGGCCTTGACCTTGACGTCGGTGTCAACGTTTACCGTGGTTGCATGCGCATCGGAGAGCTGGCCGAACGGGCGGGGGTGAGCACCCGCTCGCTCCGCTACTACGAGCAGCACGGGCTGCTCACCGCCCGCAGGGGGCCCAACGGATACCGCGAGTACGCCGAGGAGGACGTCAGGCTGGTGTCCGAGATCCGCGCGCTGCTGGCCGTGGGGTTCACCCTTGAGGACACCCGGCCGTTCGTCGACTGCCTCCGCGCCGGGCACAGCTCCGGCGGGGTGTGCCGCGAGTCCGTGCTGGTCTACCGGCGCAAGCTGGCCGAGATCGACGACGAGATCCGCGTCCTGCTCGCCAGGCGGGCCGAGGTGGCCGCCCAGCTCGCGGAGTCCTGCCCGGGCTGTTTCGTAAGGGGAGAGAAATGATCACGCTGACGACGGAGAACTTCGAGGAGCAGGTCCTCAGGAGCGACAAGCCGGTGCTCGTCGACTTCTGGGCGGAGTGGTGCGGCCCCTGCCGGATGGTCGCGCCGGTGCTGGCCGAGATCGAGGCCGAACACGGCCTGACGATCGGCAAGCTCAACAGCGACGAGAACCCCGAGATCTCGGCCCGCTACGGCGTCATGGGCCTGCCGACGATGCTGCTGTTCGAGAACGGCGAGCCGGTGAAGCAGATCGTGGGGGCCAAGCCCAAGCGCATGATCGTCTCCGAACTGGGCCTCGCCTGACCCTTCCGAGGGCCCACCGAACCGCCCCCGCGTGACCTACGACCCCGCACGCCCCATGTAGCCCGCACCCCCGCACGCCTGTGTGAGCACGCCTGTGTGAGCACGACCCCGCAGGACCGCGTGTGAGCCACGACCCCGCGCAGCCGCCGCCCCGAGGTTGCCGGCGCGGGCCGGGTCTTGCGGAGATTGTCGGCCGGGGCCGCTAGCCTGCTCGGCATGGCCAAGACAGCGCAGAAGCCCGGTTACCGCTGTGCCGAGTGCGGGTGGCGCACCACGAAGTGGGTGGGGCGGTGCGGCGAGTGCCAGGCGTGGGGCACGGTCGACGAGGAGGGGGCGCGCGCCGGGGTCAACGTGGTCCAGGCCGGTGCCACCAGCGCGCCGGCGGTGCCGATCGGCCAGGTCAAGGCCGAAGTGGCGATCGCGCGCACCACCGGCGTGAGCGAGCTCGACCGGGTCCTCGGCGGCGGGCTGGTGCCCGGCGCGGTGGTGCTGCTCGCGGGCGAGCCCGGCATCGGGAAGTCGACCCTCCTGCTGGAGGCGGCGGCGCGCATCGCCGAGCGCGACACCGTCCTGTACGTGACGGGCGAGGAGTCGACGGCGCAGGTACGGTTGCGGGCCGACCGCATCGGGGCCATCCGGGACCACCTGTACCTGGCGGCCGAGACCGAGCTGTCGGCTCTGGTGACACACGTGGAGAAGGTCCAGCCGAAGCTGCTCGTCGTCGACTCGGTGCAGACGATCGGCTCGGCGCAGGCGACCGGCGTGCCCGGCGGGGTGACCCAGGTGCGCGAGGTGGCCGCCAACCTGGTGCGGCTGGCCAAGGAGCGCAACATGGCGACCGTGCTCGTCGGCCACGTCACCAAGGAAGGCTCGATCGCCGGCCCGCGCACGCTGGAGCACCTGGTCGACGTCGTGCTCAACTTCGAGGGCGACCGTCACTCCCCGCTGCGGATGGTGCGGGCGATCAAGAACAGGTTCGGCCCCACCGACGAGGTGGGCTGCTTCGACCTGCACGAACGCGGCATCGAAGGCATCACCGATCCGAGCGGGCTGTTCGTGTCGCGGCGCAGCGAGCCGGTGCCGGGCACCTGCGTGACCGTCACCGTCGAGGGCACCCGGCCGCTGCCCGCCGAGGTGCAGGCGCTGGTCGCCCGCACGGAGGCGCAGCAGCCCAGGCGCACGTCGTCCGGGCTCGACACGTATCGGGTGCAGATGATCCTCGCGGTGCTGGAACGCAGGCTCAACGCCAAGCTGGGCGGCTGCGACGTGTTCACCGCGACCGTCGGCGGCATCAAGCTGGCCGATCCGGCGGTCGACCTGTCGGTGATGCTGGCGGTGGCCAGCGCCGCCGGCGACAAGCCGCTGCCCTCGGGGCTGGTGGCGCTCGGCGAGGTGGGGCTGGCGGGCGAGCTGCGCCCGGTCAAGGACGTCCGGCGGCGGCTGAGCGAGGCCGCCAGGCTGGGGTTCAAGCGCGGGCTGGTGCCCAAGGGATCGCTCGACGAGGGCCCCAGAAAGCGCGGCGGACAGCGGGCTCTGGTGCCCGTCGGCCCGGCCGCGTTCGCACCCGGTTTCGAAGTGGTCGAGGCAGAGAACGTCTGGGACGCGCTCACGCACGTCACATAGCACGGCTAAGCTGGGCCTGACTATTTCGACACGGGGGTCTGGTGCCAAACGACAGGAGTCTTGACGACCGCCGTCGCGAAGCCTTGGCCTCGGTGGCTCCGGGCACTCCACTGCGCGACGGCCTGGAACGGATCCTTCGCGGTCAGACCGGCGGCCTGATCGTGCTCGGCTACAACAACGTCGTGGAAGCGCTCTGCAGCGGCGGTTTCGAGCTCGACGTCGACTTCTCCGCCACCAGGCTGCGCGAGCTGGCCAAGATGGACGGCGCGATCGTGCTCAAGCACGGCGACTACAAGATCGTGCGCGCCGCCGTCCACCTCGTGCCCGACCCCGCGATCGCCACCGACGAGTCGGGCACCCGCCACCGCACGGCGCAGCGGGTCGCCAGGCAGACCGGCCTGCCGATCATCGCGATCAGCAAGTCCATGCGCATCATCGCCCTCTACCTCGACGGCATCCGCTATGTGCTGGAGGAGTCGGCGGCGATCCTGTCCAAGGCCAACCAGGCCCTGGCGACCCTCGAACGGTACAAGCACCGGCTCGACGAGGTCTCGGGCACGCTGTCGGCCCTGGAGATCGAGGATCTGGTCACGGTCCGCGACGTGAGCGCGGTCGTGCAGCGGCTGGAGATGGTCAGACGCATCTCCGACGAGATCAAGGGCTACGTGGTCGAGCTGGGCACCGACGGCCGGCTCCTCTCGCTGCAGCTCGACGAGCTGGTGGCGGGCGTCGACTCCGAGCGCGAGCTGGTGGTGCGCGACTACCTCCCGGCCCCCTCCGGGCGCCGCCAGCGCCGCCTCTCGGAGGCCATGCACGACCTCGACCAGCTGTCGTCCAGCGAGCTGCTGGACCTGTCGGCGGTCGCGCGCGTCCTCGGGCATGGCGAGACCCTCGACGGGCCGGTGAGCCCGCGCGGCTTCCGCCTGCTGGCCAAGGTCCCGCGGCTGCCGGCCACGGTGGTCGACCGGCTGGTCAACCACTTCGGCAACCTGCAGAAGCTGCTGGCGGCCAACATCGACGACCTGCAGGTCGTGGGGGGTGTGGGCGAGTCGAGGGCGCGCAGCGTCCGCGAGGGCCTGTCCCGCCTCGCCGAGTCCTCCATCCTCGAACGGTACGTCTGAAGCCAACCCCCAAGGCAGCGCGCTCTGGCGCTTGATCGCATCATGGGAGGTCCGCCTGGTCCGGCCCTCGTGAGGCCGTCGGCGTGCGCTGTCAGGCCGTCCGAAACGCCCTTATGGTGTCGCTCCCTCTGCCTGTTCGTCCACAGGCTGTGGACAGACGGGTCCGGCGTGCAGGCTGATTCAGGGGCCAAGGACGAGTTCCGCCGTCGCCCGAGCCGCCAGGGCGGGGTGGGCGTCCGGGCGGGTGACAGCGTGGGCGAGCACCCCGTCGACGAGCACGACGAGTTGCTCGGCGCCGAAGCCCGGAGCCGGGTGGCCGTGGCGGGTCAGCTCGGCCGCGAAGAGCTCGTGCAACCCGTCCTTGAAGGCGCGGATCTCCGCGTGGGCGGGGTGGTCCGGGTCCGCGAGGGTGAGTTCGGCCGCGGTGTAGCGGCACCCCCGGAAGGACGGCTGCGTGGTGATCCGCTCCAACTCGTCGAAGACGGCGAGGACGCGGTCGCGCGGGTCGTCGCCGGCGGCGTCCATGACCTGGCGGTAGCCGGTCAGGCTGGCGCTGGTGCGCAGCACCTCGACGATGAGCCCGTCCTTGCCGCCGAAGTGCTGGTAGAGCGAGCGGCGGGCGACATCGGCCTGCTTGAGTATGGCGTCGACGCCGACGTGGACGCCCTGGGCGTAGGTGAGGTCGCGGGCGGCGTCAAGGAGCCGTTCGCGGGGTCCGGGTCTCGTCGTCACCTATCCGATTCTGGCATGAGATTGACGGTAGATCAATCGTTCTATCTAAGAGATGCCTCGGACGCGACGGCTTCGTCGACTTCATCGTGGTGGACGAGGACAGGCCGATCAGGTCGAGCTCAGCGCAGGTGGAAGACGCCCATCGCACTCTTCAGCTTGCCCATCCGCGCCACCGCGACGTACGTGCCCGGCAGGGCGTCGGGCGGCGTGGTGCGACAGTCGGCACTGGAGCGTCGGCGGTCCCAGTCCAGCGAGCGGACGTACGGGACACCCCGCTCCAGCTCCTGCAGCTCGACGCCCGCGCCGCTGACACAGTCGGCCGTGGACCAGATGCGGTCATCGCCCGACGTGATGCGGACCTCCATCGCCCGCGGCCCGACGTCGGCCCTGCACATGACAGGCCCGGTGTTGACCAGAGTGACCAGGAAGTTGGGCAGGTCGGCTCCGGCGTAGACGTCCTGCTTGCCCTGCATGCTCAGCACCAGGTCGCGCTCGTTGCACGGCTCGCCCGCCCGCTTGCCGTGCGCCGCCGCCGCGCCCTTCTTCGAGGCCGGCGAAGCCGACGCCGACGCGGACGGCGATGGCGACGGCGACGGGCTGGCGGTGCCCATGGCCAGCGTGCGCAGCCCGGCGAGCAGAGGATCTGGCGTGGGAGAGGCGCTGGCCGAGGACTGCGCGCTCGACCGCTGCGGCCCGGCGGCCCGGGTGGAGCACGCCCACGCCACGACCGCGACCACCACAAGCACCGCGACGAGCACGCTCATACGCCGTCGCCAGTAGACGTCGCCGCCGTCGCCACGCATCGTATCCGGATCCATAGTTACAGCATGGTAATTCATCGACCACGGAGCGTGACGACACGCCGCTGTTGGCCATCTCGACATCGCCGAACCCGGTAAGCGAGCGGCCGAAGGCCGTCTCCGCATACCCTTGGGCCCGTGGTTGAGCCGAACCTCCTACACGAGCCCGTTCTGGAGTGGTACGAGGACAACGCCCGGGACCTTCCCTGGCGCACTCCGTCCGCGACACCCTGGGGAGTGCTGGTCAGCGAGATCATGTTGCAGCAGACCCCGGTCGTCCGCGTCCTGCCCGTCTGGCACGAGTGGATGGAACGCTGGCCGTCCCCCAAGGACCTGGCCGCGGAGCAACCGGGCGAGGCCGTACGGCACTGGGGCCGGCTCGGCTATCCGCGCAGGGCGCTGCGGCTGCACGCGTGCGCACGGGCCATCACCGAGGAGCACGGCGGCGAGGTGCCGTCCGACCACGCGACGCTGCTGAACCTGCCGGGCATCGGCGAGTACACCGCCGCGGCGGTGGCCAGCTTCGCGTACGGCCAGCGGCACGCCGTGCTCGACACCAACGTGCGGCGCGTGTTCGCCAGGGCGGTGCGCGCCGAGGAGTACCCGCCGACGGCGACCTCGGCCGCCGAACGGCGGCTCGCCGAGTCGCTCCTGCCCGAACTCGGCGCCGCCCGCTGGGGGGTGGCCGTCATGGAGCTCGGCGCCCTGGTCTGCACGGCCCGCAGCCCCCGATGCGCCGACTGCCCGATCACGTCCGTCTGCGCCTGGCGCCTCGCGGGCAAACCCCCGCACGCGGGTCCGGCCCGCAAGGGCCAGTCGTACGCGGGCACCGACCGCCAGTGCAGGGGCCGCCTGCTGGCGGTGCTCCGCGCGGCCCACGGCCCGGTGCCGAAGTCCGCGCTGGACGTCGTGTGGGACGATCCGGTGCAGCGCGAACGCGCCCTCGACGGCCTGATCACCGACGGCCTCGCCGAACACCTCGACGACGGCACCTACCGCCTCCCCCACACCTGACCACGCCCCCGGCCCCGCTCACGGCGCGAACCGTCACCGACGTGCCGCAGGGCGTCCCGGGCTGAGTCGAGCAGGGCCATCCCCCTTCTCCGAGGCGACGAGCTTCGGCGGGTCAGCGGGCCCACAACGGGATGCTGCGTTCGGCTCCCTTGGGGGCGAGGTCGCAGGCGTCGGGGTCCGAGGTGCCGTCGGGAGCTCGCTGTCGAAGGCGTGGACGGGCCCCTCCATGCCGGGCTTGGCGTCGACGCGCCAGACAGCCTGCCCGGCGGGGCCCTGGGTGGGTGAGGCGAGGGTGGTCATGACGGCGTTGGGCGTCTCGGTCCTGCGGGCGTCAGCGGACGGAATTGCAGGCATCTGCGTCTCCTCGGTCTGCGGGGGTGAACGGGGTCAGGCGATCCATGACGGCACGCCGTGGTCGGTGCCGTCGGCGGTGACGGCGCGGGCTCCGGCAGGCGCGGTGACGATGGCCGCGTAGCCCGCCTCCGGGTCGGCCAGCACGCGGCGGGTGGCGCCCGCGGGCATCACCACGGTGTCGCCCGGGGTGACGGTGAAGGTCTCCTCGTCCAGGTCGACGGTGGCCGCGCCGTCGATCCACGTCCACACCTGCTCGCTGTCGAAGCTGTGGACGGGGCCGGTCGCGCCGGGCTTGGCGTCCACGCGCCACATCGACCGCGAGGAGCCACCCTGGGTGGGGGACGCGAACGTGGTCATGACGCCGCCCGGAGTCTCTGAGCGGCGCGCCTCGGCATCACGAATGACAGTCATCTCGGAATCCCCTAAGATGGACAACAATGTTGTCCATATAGTTAACCAGGTTGTCTATCGTGTCAAGCGACGCCCCCGGCTTCGAACTGCCGCTCCGCCTCCTGCTCGGGTTCAGGGTGCTCATCGACGAGTTGCACGCCGAGCTGGCCCGCCAGGGCCACCCCGACCTGCGCCCCATGCACGGCTTCGTCATGCAGGCCATCGGCCAGACCGGCACCACCGCCGTCGACCTCGGCCGCACGCTCGGCGTCTCGAAACAGGCGGCGGGCAAGACGATCGAGTCCCTGGAACGGCTCGGCTACGTGGAACGCACCGTGGACCCGCAGGACACGCGGCGCAAGATCGTCCGGCTGACCGGGCGCGGCGTCGACGCCCTCGTCCGGTCGGCTCACATCTTCGAGGATCTCCGCAGCCACTGGGCCGACCAACTGGGCGCGGACCGCCTGAGGGCCATGGAGTCCGACCTCCGCAAGGTCACCCCACCGGACCTCTTCCGCCTCGACACCCCCGGCTGGTTCGGCACCCTGTAACGCTCAGGCGGCCAACCGAGGGGGCCAGCCGGGACGGTCAGCCGAGGCGGTCAGGCGGCCAGTTGGAGGCCGAGGCCGGTGAGGTTCTCGCGGGCCCAGTCGAGCTCCTCCGCCAGGAGGGACACCAGCGCCCCGGGCCCCTTGGCGCGGCCAGGGACCGCCAGGTTGTGGGTCTCGACCTCGATGTGCGCGCTGCCGCTCACCGCGCCCGACAGCATCGCCGTGAGCGTGTCATGCAGGACCGCGCCGGTGCTGGGCGTCTCGCCCGTGTGGTTGTGGACGTGCCCCAGCTTGACCACCGGCGCGCCCGCCGCGGCGAGCCCGCGCAGCGCCGCGCCGGGTTCCTCCGCGCCGCACGCCAGGTGGCAGGCGTCCAGGCAGACGCCGAGGTGCTCGGAGTCGATGCCGCACACCCGCTCCAGCGCCTGCTCGGTCGTCTCCAGGACGCAGCCGGGCCACGGCTCGAAGCCGACCCGGATCGTCTTGCCGGTGACGCTGTAGATGCCGCGCAGCTCGCGGGCCAGCCGCTCCAGCCGGCGGGTGGCGATCGAGTGGAGGTCGGCGGGCCAGTCGTGGCGCCACCCGATCGGGATCGTGGAGATGCTGCCGAACCGTACGTCGTCGGGCAGCAGGAAGGCGAGGATGCGCGCCAGCGCCATCGTGTAGCGGTAACGCTCGGGCTTGGCCCAGTCGGGACCGGGCACCTCCTGGTTGCGTCCGCCCGTGCCGTTGAGGCTCACCACTTCGAGCCCGCGCTCCTCCAGCGACCGCCGCAGCCGCACCAGTTCGATGCGGTCGGCGGTGAGGTGGTCGGCCACGCTCGGCGAAAGCCACAGGCCGACACCCATCCGCTCGACGCCGAGGCGCTTGCGCACCGGCACCGCGTAGCGGGTCAGGTGGGCGATCAGGTTCTCCAGGTCTTCAGCGGGGTGGACGCCGGCGTTGTAGGCCAGGTGAACGAGCGTTCCGTCATCGTGACGCAGGCGCATCGGCTTCCTCCACTGGTGTGATGCATCGCCGCTCAGGGACATGCGGACCCCGTAGAGCATGCCTGCTCCCGGTGGCGCACGCGTCCGCCCTGAGTTGATTCCTCGGTACTCCTCAGGGAGCAGTCGCCAACGTAGGAACCTGCTCTTGCGACTCTCTTGGATGAGACTTGGCGTTACTCTACACAGAGTAGTACTACTTGCGGTGGTGAAACACCAGCCAAGCCAACAATTACGCAACGGCCGCTTTACCTATGCCAGAAGCCCCCGTGGGAGGGTTCTCCCACGGGGGCTTCGGCGATCTTCGGCTAGTGCTGGATCGGTGCTGCGATAGCCGCGGCCGAGTCGGGGATCTGCGACGCCTGCTCACCCACGAAGATGAACTTGGCGTTGTCGCCCTCGCCCTCGACGGTGACCTTGACGACCTGGCCAGGACGCAGCTCGCCGTAGAGGATCTTCTCCGACAGAGAGTCCTCCAGCTCGCGCTGGATCGTCCGGCGCAGCGGACGAGCGCCCATGACCGGGTCGTAGCCACGGTCGGCCAGCAGCTGCTTGGCCTCGGGCGAGACGTCCAGGCCCATGTCGCGGTCCTTCAGCCTGGCGCCGACCTGGGCGAGCATCAGATCGACGATCTTGATGATCTCGTTCGGCGTCAGCTGGTGGAAGACCACGATGTCGTCGACACGGTTCAGGAACTCGGGCCGGAAGTGCTGCTTGAGCTCCTCCTGCACCTTCCCCTTCATCCGCTCGTAGTTGGACTCGGTGTCGTTGGACTTCGCGAACCCGACCCCGATGCCCTTGGAGATGTCGCGGGTACCGAGGTTGGTGGTCATGATGATGACCGTGTTCTTGAAGTCGACCACCCGGCCCTGGGCGTCGGTCAGGCGACCGTCTTCCAGGATCTGCAGCAGCGAGTTGAAGATGTCGGGGTGGGCCTTCTCGATCTCATCGAAGAGGACCACGGAGAACGGCTTGCGCCGCACCTTCTCGGTGAGCTGACCGCCCTCCTCGTACCCGACGTAGCCGGGAGGCGAGCCGAACAGCCTGGAGACGGTGTGCTTCTCCATGAACTCCGACATGTCCAGGCTGATCAGAGCGTCCTCGTCGCCGAAGAGGAACTCCGCCAGCGCCTTGGACAGCTCGGTCTTACCGACACCGGACGGACCCGCGAAGATGAACGACCCACCGGGACGGCGCGGATCCTTCAGACCGGCGCGGGTACGCCGGATGGACCGCGACAGACCCTTGATGGCGTCGTCCTGGCCGATGATCCGCTTGTGGAGTTCGTCCTCCATGCGGAGCAGGCGCTGCGACTCCTCCTCGGTCAGCTTGAAGACCGGGATGCCGGTGGCGGTCGCGAGGACCTCGGCGATGAGCTCCTCGGTGACCTCGGCCACGACATCCATGTCGCCGGCCTTCCACTCCTTCTCCCGCCGCTCGCGCTTGAGCTGCAGCTGCTTCTCCTGGTCGCGGAGGGCAGCCGCCTTCTCGAAGTCCTGCGCGTCGATCGCGGACTCCTTGTCGCGGCGGACGTTGGCGATCTTCTCGTCGTACTCGCGCAGGTCCGGCGGAGCGGTCATCCGGCGGATGCGCATCCGCGAACCGGCCTCGTCGATGAGGTCGATCGCCTTGTCGGGCAGGTAGCGGTCGCTGATGTAACGGTCGGCCAGCTGGGCGGCGGCCACCAGCGCGCCGTCGGTGATGGACACCCGGTGGTGCGCCTCGTAGCGGTCGCGCAGACCCTTGAGGATCTCGATCGTGTGGCTGAGCGAGGGCTCCGCCACCTGGATCGGCTGGAAGCGCCGCTCGAGCGCGGCGTCCTTCTCGAGGTACTTGCGGTACTCGTCGAGAGTCGTGGCGCCGATGGTCTGCAGCTCGCCGCGGGCCAGCATGGGCTTGAGGATGCTGGCGGCGTCGATGGCGCCCTCGGCGGCGCCCGCACCCACGAGCGTGTGCAGCTCGTCGATGAACAGGATGATGTCGCCGCGCGTGCGGATCTCCTTGAGCACCTTCTTCAGGCGCTCCTCGAAGTCACCGCGGTAGCGGGAGCCGGCGACCAGCGCGCCGAGGTCAAGCGTGTACAGCTGCTTGTCCTTCAGCGTCTCGGGCACCTCGCCCCTGACGATCTTCTGCGACAGGCCCTCGACGACGGCGGTCTTGCCGACGCCGGGCTCGCCGATGAGAACGGGGTTGTTCTTGGTCCTCCGGGAGAGGACCTGCATGACCCGCTCGATCTCCTTCTCGCGGCCGATGACCGGATCCAGCTTGCCCTCGCGGGCGGCCTGGGTCAGGTTGCGGCCGAACTGGTCGAGCACCAGGGAGGTGGACGGAGCCGACTCCTGGGGACCGCCCGCGGCGGCCGGCTCCTTGCCCTGGTAACCGTGGAGCAACTGGATGACCTGCTGCCGAACACGGTTGAGATCAGCTCCAAGCTTGACCAGCACCTGAGCCGCCACACCCTCACCCTCGCGGATGAGCCCGAGCAGGATGTGCTCGGTGCCGATGTAGTTGTGACCCAGCTGCAAAGCCTCACGGAGCGACAGCTCAAGAACCTTCTTGGCCCGCGGGGTGAACGGAATGTGCCCCGACGGAGCCGACTGGCCCTGGCCGATGATCTCCTCGACCTGCTGACGCACTCCTTCAAGGCTGATGCCCAGGCTCTCCAGAGCCTTGGCGGCTACGCCCTCACCTTCATGGATCAATCCAAGAAGAATGTGCTCAGTGCCGATGTAGTTGTGGTTGAGCATCCTGGCCTCTTCTTGGGCCAAGACGACAACCCGCCTCGCTCGGTCGGTGAACCTCTCGAACATCTCGTCGCTCCTCACAGAGCGGTCAGCCAGGCCGGTAAATCCGGTCCCGTCATCCCGCATGCTAGCCCTGGCCCGGCGAACCGTGCCCTCTGCCACTGACACGCTCTATAGCAGAAACGTTCCCCGGGAGCAGGGCGTTCACCCTCCATCCAACTACTGTCAGAGGGTGTCGTGTTCCCGATACGCCGCAAGCGAACGAGGTTTAGGGCGCTACTCGCGAGCACCGGCAATTGCCCCCCTCGGCGGGGACAGATCAGCACGGCTCGGCCGTCGGACGCTCACACCACTCGACCTGGGGTGGTCGCGTCTGAACGTCAGGGTTGCCGCGTACGTAACCCATACCAGAACATCCTATGTGGACGTCCAAACGCGGCGCCACTTCTCGCGGCGGAGCACACGCGGTCGTGACCCGCAGGCCCTGCGGGCAAGGGGTTCTCGACGGAGAAATCTACCTCGGACTGGTCAGCCCGGTTACCAGACGGCTTCCGGGAGGCCCTCGCGATGGCACTCCTGGAACGAACCAGCCCCGGAAAAGGGACACACCCGGGAATCAGGGGCCGACGAGCTAAGCGTCCGTATTTGGGCGCATTAGAAGATCGACGCGAGCAACCATCGAGAAGCTGAGGGCTACTCATAAATGATCATGCGCTTATGGCGATCGCCGGGGTCCTAGGCGAACGGCATAAGCGCATGGTCGGACGACGGCACCTTAGTGCGCCGCTTCGTACTTCTCTACGACGGTGGAGGCGATTCGGCCGCGCTCGCTGACCGGCAGGCCGTGAGCCTTGGCCCACTGCCGGATCTCCGAGCTCTTCTCGCGGCTCATCGCACGCTGCCCGCCACGACCACGACGACGCGCGGAGACGGCACCTGCCCGGCGAGCGTGCTGCACGAATGGCGTGAGCGCGTCCCTCAGCTTCTTCGCGTTTAGGTCGCTGAGGTCAATCTCATACGTGGAGCCGTCAATAGCGAAGCTGACCGTCTCATTGGCCTCGCCCCCATCGAGGTCATCGATGAGAATCTCCTGGATCTGCTTGGCCATCTACGCAATCCTTTCCCGGAGCATTGTTTCATTCGCCGACCCAAACATATACCCGGAAAGGCGCGGACACAATTCAGCGCTACGGGGATTCGGCTGACTAGCTGATCAGTGGTTCTCCGCCTGATCCCGGCGGTTTGCCCGCGCGCGGGGCCCCTCAGGGGACCGCACCAACTTCACAACGCCAAAGACGAAGGCGCCGGCCACGACGAGCGGGGGGATGAGCGCTGACAATACGTCTGTTACGGCTTCCATTCGTCCTCGCCTCCACAGCGGACCTGGTTTCAGGGGGCGCTTTAAGACCGACCGACCGTCGGGTGCGAGCCGTCATCGCCTCGCGAGGTGAACCGCCCGCACACGACCATAGCGGCACACTGACCCCCACTGTGTGGCAGGGGAGCCGAGATCCGGCAACCCGGACGTCACACAGCTTAATGCCAGTCTCTCCAGGCTCCTTACCGGATCAAGAGAAAATTTTGCGAAAAGCTATCCCTGCAGGTGTGCATGGCTAGCGAAGATCTTTGACCACACGCGTTCCCGCGAGCCTATCGTGCGGCCCGCGCTCGTACGGCTTGTCGACCAGGATGAGCAAGCCGACACCGAACGCGAAGATTCCGACCAGCAGATTCACGATCGGAATGCCCATCAGCATCGCGGGCCCTGGATACACCAGCGCCCGTTTGAGCAGCGCACCGCGCGGAAGACCCTCGGGCGCCAGTCGAATCCCCATGATCGCCTTGCCGAACGTGCGGCCGCCACCGGAATGCGCGATCCAGTCGTAGACCGTATATCCCAGCCCGGCGGCCAACCAGGCGAACACGCCGGGCAGCCGACCGTCGAACGCGTCGGACAGCCCGACAGTTCGGAAGACACCCCACAGCGTGATGAACAGAATGTAATAGAAGACACCGAAGACGAGTGCCTCAATGAGCCGGGCGGCCAGTCGTTCCCACCATTCAGCGGGCACCGTGTACGTCCACGTGCCGGTCATAAGCCACCTCACGTTCGGGGAACCGCGCCTCCCATTTTGGTACGGCCCGCACACGCAAAACAGGGACCGGCTGGACGCCGGCCCCTGTTTAGGTGCGCGAAGACTACTTGATCTTCACCACCACGGTCTGTGCGACCTTGTCGGCGAACGTCTGCTGCAACGGCTTGTCCCACAGCTGGGACGCGCCGTTCAACGCGGTGCAGACGAAGGCGATCAGCTGCCCCAGGACCGGGATCCACCAGAGGATGTAGCCGCCCCAGGTGACCCCGGCGCGCTTGATGGCCTGGTCGGCGGGGAGCCCGCCGGGAGGGAGCATCTGGCCCACGGGGACGACCTTGATGCCCAGGACCATCTTGCCGACCGTCTGGCCGTTCATCTTGTGCAGGAGGAAGTCGTAACCGACGTAGAGCACCACCAACAGGATCGTGCTCACCAAGCCCACGCCGAACGAGCCCAGGCCGCCGCTCATCGTCCCGGTGGTCGAGTCGTAGCTGGCGAGCAGCAACGATGTGACGAGCAGGGCGATCACGAAGTAGACGATGCCGAAGATGACGCCGTCGATGATCCTCGCCGCCAGGCGCTGCCACCATTCGGCGAGCGGGGCAGGCGCGCCGGGCGGCTGCACGCCCACCGGCTGCCCGTATCCCTGCTGGCCGTACTGCTGCCCGTAGCCGGGCTGACCGTACTGCTGCGGCTGGCCGTACTGCTGCTGGCCGTATCCGGGCTGGCCGTACTGCTGCTGACCGTAACCCTGGCCCTGGCCGTAGTCCTGCTGCTGACCGTAACCCTGGCCCTGGCCGTAGTCCTGCTGCTGACCGTAACCCTGGCCCTGGCCGTAGTCCTGCTGCTGGCCGTACTGCTGGCCCGAGGGAGGCTGCTGACCGTAGCCCTGCTGGCCGTACTGCTGTTGCTGGCCGTAGTCGGGCTGGGAGGGGGCCTGCTGCCCGTGGCCCTGCTGCCCGTACTGCGGCTGCTGACCGTAGTCGGGTTGCGACGAAGCCTGCTGCCCGTACTGCGGCTGCTGGCCGTAGTCGGGCTGGGAGGGGGCCTGCTGGCCGTAACTCTGCTGGCCGTACTGCGGCTGCTGGCCGTAGTCGGGCTGCGACGGAGCCTGCTGCCCGTAACCCTGCTGGCCGGAGCCGGGCTGCTGACCGTACTGCTGCTGACCGTAGTCAGGCTGCGACGGAGCCTGCTGCCCGTAACCCTGCTGCCCGTACTGCGGCTGCTGACCGTAGCCGGGCTGAGGCTGGGAGGAGGCCTGCTGGCCGTACTGCTGACCCTGCTGGCCGTATGGGGGCTGACCGTACTGCGGCTGCTGCCCGTACTGCTGGCCAGGCTGGCCGTACTGCGGCTGCTGCCCGTAGCCGGGCTGCCCGTACGCGTCGTCGACCCGGTAGCCCACGACGGTGGCGTCGGGATCGGGCTGACCGTGAGGGCGGCTCGCGTTTTGTTGTCCGTATTCGGGGATCCCGGGAGGCGGATTCTCGCCGGAGTCGTCCTGTGGATACGGCGGCTGTCCGGTGCTCACCGTGTCACCTCGCTTCGAGTGCGCGTGTGGCACATGTCAGGACACATGCCTGTGCCGCCCAACGTATCGACATAGGTATCAACAATCACCTTTCCACTTAGTCAAGGCCTGTGTCACCCGATGTCAAGTGGAGCAGCATCCGGGTGTTGCCCAGGGTGTTCGGCTTGACGTGCTCCAGATCAAGGAACTCGGCCACACCCTCGTCGTACGAGGCCAGGAGCTCGGCGTAGACCTCGGGCGAGACCGGCGTGCCGTTGATCGGCTGGAATCCGTGCCTCGCGAAGAAATCCACCTCGAAAGTGAGACAGAAAACACGGCGCAGCCCAAGATCCTTTGCCGTGCCGATCAAGGCGGAGACGATCTGGTGGCCGATTCCGAACCCACGGAGATCGGGGTCCACCGCGACGGTACGGATCTCCGCCAGGTCCTCCCAGAGCACGTGCAGCGCCCCACAGCCGACGACCCGCCCGCCCCTCTCGGCCACCCAGAACTCCTGCACGTCCTCGTACAGGGTGACGGTGGCCTTCTCCAGCATCCGAGGGCCGGCGCCGGCGTAGGTGTCGACCAGGCGCCTGATGGTCCGGACGTCGGGCGTGCGGGCACGCCGCACGACGGTCTCGGTGTCAGCGACTGACAGTTCGGCGACCTGCTCCATGGCTCTCCAGCGTACAGATCCGATTACGGCTCACCCCTATCTCTCATCGCTCCCCCATCTTGTGACATGCCGTGGCCGGACGAGCACGTTGGGATTCGTCCCGTTCATCCGACCGCCTACCATGCCAAGCTTGGTCAAAGTGGGCATAAAGTCTGTTCTGTACGTGTGGGCACGAGATCACCTTGTGACTCTTCGGTTGTGAAACCTCAACAGACTTGGCAGTTCTGGTTGAGCACCAACCGCGAGTGCACTAGTGTCCAGCGACGATGCCACCGCCGCGACCCGTGGCGATGGCGCGCCCAATCCCCACGCGGGGAGCCGGGGACCCAGCGGTGGCGAGATGATCAGGCGCCACCACCCCGGGGTGAATCCGGACCACCGCGTCCGGTAGGGCTGCTCCGGCCCGAACCCGTCAGCTAACCCGGTAGGCGCCTACGAGAGGAGCTTGTTGGTGAAGCGCACGCGCGACCGTGGGGGGAAGTCGGCGGGCAAGCACGCCCGCCCCCCAGAACCGGCGCCCTCCAGCAGGCGCGTCCTCCGGTTCGGCGTGGTCGGCGCCGCGATCGCGGCCCTGGTCTTCACCCTCCCCGTCGGTTCGGCCGCCGCCGAACCCAAGCCCTCGCTCAAGGAGCTCTCCGACCGCGTCGAGAAGATGCACAACGAGATCGAGACGCTGAGCGAGCAGTACAACGGCCAGCGCGAGAAGCTCAAGGCCGCTCAGAAGGCCGTCAACGCCGCCAAGAAGGTCCTGGCCACCAGCGAGACCGATCTGGCCGCCAAGCGCGCGAAGGCGAGCCTGCTGATCCAGCACGAGTACATCTCCGGCGGTTTCGACCGGGGCCTGACCTTCGCCGGCGACTCCGATCCCGAGTCCTTCCTTGACAGGGCGGCGACGACGTACGTCCTCGCACAGGAGCGGGGCCAGGAGGTCAACCAGCTCGCCACCGCGAGGGCGAACGCCGAGCAGGCCAAGACGACCGCCACCTCGCGCATCACGGAGGTCCAGCAGCTCGTCTCCGATCTGGGCAGCAGGCGTGACAAGATCACCAAGCTGGTCGCCAAGGTGGAGAGCGGCCTGTTCAAGCGCGCGATCGGCGAGGCCGGACGTCCCGGCACCCGCGCCACGCGGGTGAGCCTGCCCATCGCCGGATCGGGCAAGGCCGCCCAAGCCGCCAGGTGGGCGCTCACCCAGCAGCTCAAGCCGTACGTCTGGGGCGCCGAGGGGCCGGGCTCCTACGACTGCTCCGGCCTGGTGATGGCGGCCTACCAGCAGGTGGGCATCTCGCTGCCGCACTACACGGGCGACCAGTGGACCGCGGGCAAGCACATCTCCAGGGAGGAGCTGCGCCCCGGCGACCTGGTGTTCTTCTACGGCGACCTGCACCACGTCGGCATCTACATCGGCGGCGGCATGATGGTGCACGCGCCGCAGACGGGCGACGTCGTGCGCATCGCGCCGCTGGCCCGACGCCCGTTCGCGGGCGCCGTGCGCATCGCCGACTGAAGGGGACGCGTCAGATGAGCTGACGCCTCGCGGCCCAGGCCACCGCCTCGATCGCGGTGGCCACGCCGATTCTGTCGCAGATTCCGCGAAGTCTTCGGCGAACCGTCCGTCCGCTGATATCCAGACGCCTTCCGACCCGATCTACTGTGACTCCCTTGGCCAGCTCTGCCAGCAACGCTAAATCGGCATAGCTGAGCTCAACGCCTTCAGTGAGCACATCCATCGGGAGCCCTCCCCCCAACAGCTCTGACCCCTGCAAAGCTGCTCGTCTCGCAGAAGGTAAACGCTTCTCTGAAACGCCGTCAAGCATGACGATCGCCGCATTTGACGACCTGCATTGACATGATCAGCTCTATGTGAACTACTCGCCATATGTCGGCACACTTCGGAGCACAATGAGCGATCACACTGATCCTTACAGTGCTCCTCCTTCGTCGATGACAGCTACCGATGTGCTGGGATTCGATCCCATCAATGAAGATTTTCTTCGGGAGCCGTACCCGACTTACAAAAATGCGCGCTTCCGCGAGATGCCGGCCCGCGGCCTTGACCCGACTGTGCGGGACGGGCCGGTCTCTGAAACCCGGCGGGCCAGGCGCAGGCGGGCCGGCCCGGCTCACCCGCTGGACGGGGTGGCGTCGTAGCGCTCTCTGGCGGTCTCGACGTCGCCGATGTGCGTCTCGGCCCAGCTCTTGATCGCGGCCATCAGCGGCAGCAGGCTCTCGCCCAGCGGCGTCAGCTCGTAGTCGACCCGGACCGGCACCGACGGCGTGACCGTACGCGTGACCAGGCCGTCGCGTTCGAGCCCGCGTACGGTCTGGGTGAGCATCTTCTGGCTGACCCCGGCGATGATCCTGGTCAGGTCGCCGTAGCGGAGCGGCCCCCCGGACAGCGCGTTGAGCACCAGCGTCACCCACTTGTCGCTGAGCCGGTCGAGCAGCTTCCTGGACGGGCACTGAGCGATGTAGGCGTCGAACGCCTGCTTGGCCTCGACCCGCCGTTCGGCCGCCGTCCTCGTCGCCACGTCGCGCTCCTCCCGGTCGGTTACGCACTTCTGGGTGCCTACTTACTGTGAGAGAGTAACTCTCCTACGGTCGACGACATGACGAACATGCGTGCACTCATCGGCGGTTCCGGCGCTCCCCGGCTGGTGGAGGTCCCGGTGCCGGAGGCAGGACCCCTTCAGGTACGGATCAGGGTGTCGGCGGCAGGGGTGAACCCCTTCGACCTCGCCGTGGCCGCGGGGACGCTGGCGCAGTACGGCGTGGCGCGCCCGCTTGACTCCTACGGGCTCGGCTTCGACGTGGCCGGAACCGTCGACCAGGTCGGCGCGGGCGCCGCCTTCGAGGTCGGGGACGAGGTCATCGGGCTGGCAGCCAGGCTGGAACTGCCGGTCAAGGCCCAGGCCGAGTACGTGGTGCTGGACGCGTCGGCCGTCGCACGGGCTCCGCGGGGCGTCCCGGCGGCCGAGGCGGCGACGATCCCGCTCAACGGGCTGACCGCCTGGCAGGCCCTGGACCGCGCCGGCCTCTCGCAGGGACAGACGCTCCTGGTGACCGGAGCCGCGGGGGCTGTCGGCGGCTACCTGGTGGAGCTGGCGGCCCTGCGCGGGCTGCGGGTGGTGGCGGTGGCCGGCCCTGGCGACGAGGAGCTCGTACGGGGCCTCGGGGCCGAGTGGTTCGTCCCGCGTTCGGCGGATCTCGCCGCGTCCGTCAGGGCGCTCGTGGCGGGCGGTGTGGACGCCTGCGTCGACGCGGCGGTCATCGGCCTGGGCGCGCTCGACGCGGTACGGGACGGCGGCACGTTCGTCTCGCTCACGCCCGGGTTCTCGCTCGTCCCCCTGCGGGGCACCGACGTGGCGTCGGTCTTCTTCCGCGCGGACGCGGCGCAGCTCGCCGAGCTGGCCCGGCTCGTCGAGACGGGCAGGCTGACGCTCCGGATGGCGGACACCTACCCGCTGGAGAAGGCCGCCGACGCGCACGCCCGCCTCGCCTCGGGCGGTCTGCGCGGCCGCCTCGTCCTGGTGCCCTGAGCCCGCCCGCGCCACGTTGCCGTCCGCGTGAGTCTGGGGTGCCCCGCCGCGTCGGGCGGCGGGGCGGGGTGGTCACTGCGAGGGCTTCACCAGCGGGAACAGGATGGTCTCGCGGATGTTCTTGCCGGTGAACGCCATGATCATCCGGTCGATGCCGGCGCCCATGCCACCCGTGGGCGGCATCGCGTACTCCAGCGCCTGCAGGAAGTCCTCGTCGAGCTGCATGGCCTCGGGGTCGCCGCCCGCGGCCAGCAGCGACTGCTCCACCAGGCGACGGCGCTGCTCGATCGGGTCGACGAGCTCGGAGTAGGCGGTGCCGAGCTCGGTACCGAAGCCGATGAGATCCCACTTCTCGGTCAGCAGCGGGTTGTCGCGGTGCTGGCGGGTCAGCGGGGAGGTCTCCAGCGGGTAGTCCATGACGAACGTGGGCTGGATGAGCGTGTGCTCGACCAGCGCCTCGAAGATCTCCTGGACCAGCTTGCCCTGGCCCCACTTCGCATCCCAGTGGACGTCGTGCTTGTCGGCCAGCACGCGGACCCGTTCGAGCGGCGTGTCGGTGGTGATCTCCTCGCCCACCGCCTCGGACACCGCGCCGTACAGCGTGATGCGGGGCCACTGCTCGATGCCCAGATCGACCTCGACGCCTTCGTGCACGACCACCGAGGTGCCCAGCGCGGCCACCACGGCCTTCTGGTACATGCGCTGGGTGAGGTCGGCCATGTCGTTGTAGTCGAGGTAGGTGCCGTACGCCTCGATCATGGTGAACTCGGGGTTGTGCGTGGAGTCGGCGCCTTCGTTGCGGAAGTTCCGGTTGATCTCGAAGACCTTCTCGATGCCGCCGACCACGAGCCGCTTCAGGTAGAGCTCGATCGCGATGCGAAGGTAGAGCTCCATGTTGTAGGCGTTGATGTGGGTGGCGAACGGACGGGCCGCCGCGCCGCCGTGGATCGGCTGCAGCATCGGCGTCTCGACCTCGAGGTAGCCCTCCTCGTGCCAGAAGTCGCGCACGGCGCGCACGGTGGCGCTGCGGATGCGGGCCATCTCGCGGGCCTCGTCGTTGACGATGAGGTCGACGTAGCGCTGCCGGACGCGCGCCTCGGGGTCGGTGAGCCCCACGTGCTTCTCGGGCAGCGGCCGCAGGCACTTGGACGTGATCTGCCACCGGTCGGCCAGGATCGACAGCTCACCGCGCCGGGAGGTGATGACCTCGCCCTCGATACCGACATGGTCGCCCAGGTCGACGTCGCGCTTCCAGGCCGCCAGCGACTCCTCGCCGACCTTGTCGAGCGAGATCATGACCTGGAGGTCGCCGCCGCCGTCGCGGAGCGTGGCGAAGCAGAGCTTGCCGCCGACGCGGTTGAGCATGACGCGGCCCGCGATGCCGACGCGGTCGCCGGTCGCGGTGTCAGGCTCGAGGCCCTGGTATTTCTCCCTGATCTCGGCGTTGGTGGCCGTACGGGGGAAGTTCACCGGGTAAGGGTCGACGCCCTCGCTGCGAAGGCGGTCGAGCTTCTCCCTCCGGATGCGCATCTGCTCAGGAAGTTCCTCGCTCACCCCACAAAGAGTAGGGGATATGGCGAACTGAAAGAGTTCGTCGGTTCTCTGCAGGGGTGCTGCAAGAGCTCCGCCTTACCAATGACTCAACGAGCTCAGGGGGGCCGGCAGGGCGCCGGACCAGGGGGAGCTCAAGGAGAGATCATGTTAAAGAAGATCGCGGTAGGCTTCCTCGCCGTCGCAGCCACGAGCGCGCTGGCCCTGTCGCTTCCTTCGGCCGCGAGCGCGGCGACCACCGCCGACTCGCCCAGCTACGACGACTACTCCGACTACTGGGGCCCGGTCTACGCCCAGCACCGCCTGGCCAAGTCGCAGGGTTCGGTCAACGTCCAGTGGGACGACGACCAGGAGTCGAACTCCGTGCACGTCAGCGGCAGGCTCTACGACCGGGACGACCGCGACTACGACGAGGGCGGCAAGTGCGGATACGTGCAGTTCCAGGCCAGCGACTTCGACCACGACTGGTCGACGGTCTACACCAAGAAGTACTGCGGCTTCCCCGGCTACAAGAAGTTCCAGTTCGACACCGAGGACGTCTTCAGCCTGCGGGTGAAGGTCTGCCAGGTCGGGCCGTCGGGTGGCTACCCGACCAGGTGCGGCCGGTGGGACTACCTGTACACCGCCGAAGCCGAGTAGTCGTCCGCAGCCACAGGCGGCCCCCATCCCGAGCGGGGGCCGCCTGTTCCGCTGTCCAGCGGGGACGCGTTCCCGTCTAGGTCGCGTTCCTGTTGTAGACGAGCCGCAGGCCGATGAGCGTCAGCCACGGCTCGTGCACGTCGATCGAGCGCGACTCGCCGACCACCAGCGCCGCGTGCCCGCCGGTCGCCACCACGGTGACCTCGTCGGGGTCGTCGGACAGCTCGGCGGCCATCCGCTCGACGATGCCGTCGACCTGGCCGGCGAATCCGTAGATGATGCCCGCCTGCAACGCCTCGACGGTGTTCTTGGCGATCACCGAGCGGGGCCTGACCAGTTCCACCTTGTGCAGCTGGGCGCCGGCTGCCGCGAGCGCGTCGACGGAGATCTCGATGCCGGGCGCGGTGACGGCGCCGACGTACTCGCCCTTGGCCGAGACGGCGTCGAACGAGGTGGCGGTGCCGAAGTCGACGATGATGCAGGGCCCGCCGTACTGGTCGATGGCCGCCAGCGCGTTGACGATGCGGTCACTGCCGACCTCCTTGGGATTGTCCATCCGGACGGGCACGCCGGTGCGCACGCCCGGCTCCACGATCACCGCGGTCACGTCGCCGTAGTACCGGCGGCACATCTCGCGCATCTCGTTCAGCACGCTCGGCACGGTCGAGCAGATCGCGATGCCGCTGATGTCGGCCCCCTTGAGCAGCGGCGACTGGCCCAGCAAACCCTGGAGGACGACCGCGATCTCGTCGGCGGTGCGGCGGGCGTCGGTGGCCAGCCGCCAGTGCTCGATGACCTCGTCGCCCTCGAAGAGGCCGAGCACCGTATGCGTGTTGCCGACGTCGATCGTGAGCAGCATCAATTACCCCCGTAGGTCCAGCGCGATGTCCAGGGCCTGCGCCGAGTGCGTGAGAGCGCCCACCGCAAGGTAGTCAACGCCAGTTTCAGCTACATCACGGGCGGATTCCAAGGTCAACCCCCCACTCGCTTCCAGTTTTGCCCTGTTTCTCACAATTTGGACGGCCTGAGCGGTCTCCTCGACCGTGAAGTTGTCCAGCAGGATCTCCTGGGCCCCCTCGTCCAGCACCGGACCCAGCTGGTCGATCCGGTCGACCTCCACCTCGATGGGCAGCTCCGGATACCGCTCTCGCACCGCGCGGAAAGCCTCGGCCACGCCGCCCGCGGCCACCACGTGGTTGTCCTTGATCAGGGCCGCGTCCGACAGCGACATCCGGTGGTTGACCCCGCCGCCGCACCGCACCGCGTACTTCTCCAGCGCCCGCAGCCCCGGCAGCGTCTTGCGGCTGTCGCGCACCCGCGTCCCCGTCCCGCTGACCGCCTCGACCCACCTGCCGGTCAGCGTGGCGACGCCCGACAGGTGGGTGAGCAGGTTCAGCGCGGTGCGCTCGGCGGTCAGCAGGCCGCGCGTCGGGCCCTCGACCGTCATCAGCACGTCACCCGCCCTGACGCGCTCGCCGTCCTTGGTCCTGCGCTCCACCCGCGCCGCGCCCAGCCTGACGAACACCGCCTCGGCGACCGCCAGGCCCGCGACGATGCCGTCGGCACGCGCCACCACGTCGGCGACCGAGCGCTGCTCGGCCGGGACGGTCGCGGCGCTGGTCACGTCGCCCGCGTCCGTCAGATCCTCCGCCAGCGCGCGGTCGATCAGCGCGTCCACCTCGGACGCGTCCAGCTCCGCCGCGGCCAGCTCCTGCGCCAGGCGAACCGGCATCGCGTCTCCGTGCGGCGTGTACGTCATGCGTTGCCCCTCCTCCGTCAGGGTCACGTCCAGGTGCCCCAGCCAGTCGTTGTCGTCGCGCTCGGGGAAGTCCTCGCGCCAGTGCGATCCGCGCGTCTCCAGCCGTGCCCCCGCGGCGCCCACCAGCACGGTGGCCACGGTGAGCAGGTTCGTCGCCTCCCACGCCTCGGTGCACGGCGCCACCGCGACGGGGGTCCAGCGGGCGTCGCGCAGCGCCCTGGCCGTGGCCGCGAGCGACTCGCGGCTGCGCAGCACGCCGGCTCCGGTGCTCAGGTGAGCCTGGATCCTGGCCCTGGTCCTGGGATCGACCAGGCCGGTCGGCCCCTGGCCCGCAACGGGCTCGCCGGGCGCGGGACGTCCCTCGTGGATGTCCCGCGCGATGCGCTCGGCGAACACCAGGCCCTCCAGCAGCGAGTTGGAGGCCAGCCGGTTCGCGCCGTGCACGCCGGTGCAGGCGACCTCGCCGCACGCGTACAGCCCTTCGATGGACGTCCTGCCGCGCAGGTCCGTGCGGACGCCGCCGCTGGCGTAGTGCGCGGCCGGGGCGACCGGGATCGGCTCGGTGGCGGGGTCGATGCCGTGCTCACGGCAGACCGCGTAGATCGTGGGGAACCTGGACTGCCACCGCTCCGCGCCGAAGTGCCGGCCGTCGAGGTGGACGTGGTCGCGCCCGCTCTCGCGTATGGCGCGCATGATGGCCTTGGCCACGACGTCGCGCGGCGCCAGGTCGGCCAGCTCGTGCACGTCCCGCATGAACCGGTTGCCCTCGTGGTCGATCAGGAACGCGCCCTCGCCCCTGACCGCCTCGGAGATCAGCGGCTGCTGCCCGGTGGAGCCCTCCCCCAGCCAGAGCACGGTGGGATGGAACTGGACGAACTCCAGGTCGCGCACCACCGCCCCGGCCCTGAGCGCGAGCGCCACCCCGTCGCCCGTGGAGACGGCGGGGTTCGTCGTGGACGCGTAGACCTGGCCCATGCCGCCCGTGGCGAGCACCACCGCCCTGGCGCGGACCGCGCCCACCCCGTCGCGCGCTCCCTCGCCCATCACGTGCAGCGTGACGCCCGTGGCCCGGCCCCTGGCGTCCTTGAGCAGGTCGAGCACCAGCGCGTGCTCGATCACCTCGACGGCGCCCGCCCGCACCGCCTCGGCCAGGGCCCGCTGCACCTCGGCGCCCGTGGCGTCGCCCCCGGCGTGCACGATGCGGTCGCGCCGATGGCCGCCTTCGCGGGAGAGCTGGAGCTCCCCGTCGGCGGTGCGGTCGAAGCGCGCGCCGCGCGCCATCAGCCGCCGCAGCGCGCCAGGCCCCTCGGTCACCAGCGCCCGCACGGCCCGGACGTCGCACAGCCCGACCCCGGCCAGCAGCGTGTCGTTCACGTGCTCCTCGGGCGTGTCGGCCGGGTCGAGGACGGCCGCGATCCCACCCTGCGCCCACCTGGTGGACCCGGACGAGAGCACGTCTTTGGTGACGACCAGGACCCTGGCCGCCGGATCGAGCTCCGCGTACCGCAGGGCCACCGTCAGCCCGGCGACGCCCGAGCCCACGACGACCACGTCCGCCTCGACGGTCCAGCCGGGCTCAGGGGCCGTCAGCCGGAGGGGAATCGCCGGTGCACTCATGGGGGACCTCCTCGCTGGACGATTTCGTCAACACGACGATAACGTCCGCCCGCGAGTGCCCCGGCCCCGGGGGGCGGTTCAGCCGTCCAGGGTCAGGACGACGTTGTCGATCAGCCGCGTGGCGCCGACCCTGGCCGCGACCGCGAGCACCGCCTCGCCCTTGAACGCCTCGCCCACCTCCTCGAAGGTGCCGGGATCGACCAGCGCGAGGTAGTCGACCGACAGCGCGGGGCCGGCCCCGTCGAGCACGGCCTGCGCCGCCGCGCGGATCTTCGACGGGGCGAACTCCACCGCGCCCGCGCGCAGGGCCCGCGACAGGGTCAGGGCCACCTGCCGGTCGTCGGCAGACAGGTAGCGGTTGCGGCTCGACAGCGCCAGCCCGTCGGTCTCGCGGACGGTCGGCGCGCCGACGATCTCCACGGGCAGGTCGAAATCGGCCACCATGCGCCGGATCAGGGCGAGTTGCTGGGCGTCCTTCTGCCCGAAGACCGCGACGTCGGGCTGGACCAGGTTGAACAGCTTGAGCACGACCGTGAGCACGCCGTCGAAGTGGCCGGGCCTGGACGCGCCCTCGACGATCTCGCCCATCCGCCCGGCGTGCACGCCCACCTGGCGGTCGGGACGGTACATGTCCTCCGCCGAGGGGGCGAAGACGACGTCCACCCGCTCGGCGCGGCAGATCTCAAGGTCGGCGTCGAAGGTGCGCGGATAGCGGGAGAAGTCCTCGCCCGGGGCGAACTGCAGCGGGTTGACGAAGATGCTCACCACCACGTGCCGGGCGCGGGCGCGGGCCTCGCGGATCAGCGAGCGGTGGCCCTCGTGCAGCGCGCCCATGGTCGGCACCAGCGCGACCGCGCCCTGGCCGCGGGCGTCGACCAGGTCGGTACGGTTGCGGGCGACGGTCAGCTGCATGCGTTCCCCTCCTAAGGCGGTCACGTCCATATGTTTCCCCCGAGGGCGTCGAGCAGGCGTTCGGCCTCCTCCGGCTTGAGCAGCCCGGCCGCCAGCGCCCTGTCGGCCGTCAGCCTGGCCAGCGCGATGTAGGCGTCGGCCGCCTCGGGCGCCGCCAGGATCAGCGCGTCGACGTGCTTGCGCACGGTTCCCGCGTCGCCGCGCACCACCGGGCCCGTCAGTCCGGCGATGCCGAGCCTGAGCACGTTGTCGAGGGCCGCGCCGAGCAGCGGGCCGAGCATCCGGCCCGGGTGCTCGACGCCGATGCGGTGCAGCAGCTCGGACGACTCCGCGATGAGCGTGACCATGTGGTTGGCCGCGTTCGCCAGGGCCGCGTGGTAGAGCGCGCGGTCGGAGTCGGCGATCCAGACGGGTTCGCCGCCCATCTCGATGACCAGGGCCTCGGCGATGGGACGCAGCGGCTCGGGCGCGGTCACGCCGAACGAGGACCCGGTGATCTTGTTCAGGTCGTCGTCCCTGCCGGTGAACGTCATCACCGGGTGCAGCGCGAGCGGCATCGCCCCCGCCTCGGCCGCCGGATCGAGCACCGACAGCCCGTACGCGCCGCTGGTGTGGACGAGGATCTTGCCCCTGAGGTCGGCGCCCGTCGCGGCCAGCCCCGTGACGAGGTCGGGCAGCGCGTCGTCGGGCACGGTGAGCAGGATCAGCTCCGCCGTCGTGACCACTTCGTCGGGCCTGGACAGCTCGACGCCGAGCCGATCGGCGGCCCAGCGACGGGAGGTGTCGGAGACCCCGCTGGCGGCGACGACCCGGTGCCCCGCCTGGGCGAGCGCCGCGCCGAGCGCGGACCCGACCTTCCCTGCTCCCAGCACGCCGACGGCCAGCCGTGCCGGGCGATCACCTGCGTCCATGACGTCCCACCCCTGTCGACCTGATGGCACTGCCGACCAGCGTAACGGCCACCAGGCACTACGCATGTGACGGGGGTTTTGCCGCATGTTGAGTTAGCGACATATCCGACAAGGGCAGACAAATCGTGCACCCCCTGTCGGAAGAGATGAGGAGAGGGGGGCCATCGCAGGGCAGCGGGCGCCGAGCCCTGGCTGGGCCCGACGCCCGCCACCGTGCCCTCAGACCCCTCGGGGGTGCGCACGTGGCACGGCCATCCGCCGACTGGCCGGCCGCAGAGCTCGGACCGGCGTCTCAAGCCGGCCCGGGCTCCTGTCTAGTAGCGGTGCACGTGGGCGGAGGCGCCGCCCATGCAGCCGGCGCCCGCGATGCCGAGGATCGCCACCGCGTTGCCGCAGACGTCGATCGGCACGGTGATGGGCGCGAAGATCTGGTTGCCGGACAGCACACCGCCGTCGCCGCTGGTGTCGTCGGCGTAGGCGGGGGCGGCCAGCGACAGCATGGCGAGCGCGCCGGCCACGACCAGGGTCTTCTTGAACACGAGAGCTCCTCTCGGAACGCGGCCTGAGCCGCGGGGGACGAATGCCACGTTCGAGACGACCACCCCGACACATAGGGGACGACCGGTCGTGGCCGCTCGATGACTTTCGGTAACGCTAGCGCATGTTCGCCACAAGGCGTGGCCATCTCATTACTGTGCGTTGTCCGCCCAGAGCGTGAGATAGTCCAGGGCATGTGGCTCACCTGGCGCGCCGCGACCCAGCGCGCGCTGTACGGCGAGGGCGGCTTCTACCTGCGAGAACGGCCTTCCGGCCACTTCCGCACCTCGGTCAGCGCCTCGGCCGCGTTCGCCGAGGCCGTGCTGGCCCTGCTGCTGGAGGTCGACGCCGAACTCGGCTCGCCGCCCCGGCTCGACCTCGTCGACATCGGCGCGGGCGAGGGCGTCCTCGTCGGCCGCGTCCTCGACGCCGCGGAGCCCGCGCTGCGCGAGCGGCTGCGCATCACCGCCGTCGAGCTCTCCACCAGGCCCGACGGCCTGGCCGAGCCGATCGCCTGGCGGGCGACGATCCCCTCGGGCATCACCGGGCTGGCGATCGCCAACGAGTGGCTCGACAACGTCCCGCTGGACGTCGTCGAGCAGACCGCCGACGGGCCCCGGCTCGTCCTGGTCGACACGGAGACGGGCGAGGAACGGCTCGGCGACCCGCCGCCTCCCGCCGACCGCGCCTGGCTCGACCGGTGGTGGCGGCTGTCGCGAGTGGGCTCGCGAGCCGAGATCGGCTGCCCCCGCGACGCGGCCTGGGCCTCCGTCCTGGGACGGCTCAGGAAGGGGCGCGCGGTGGCCGTCGATTATGCACACCCTGTGGATAACCGTCCGCCTTGCGGCACACTCACCGGATACCGCGACGGTTCGGTCGTCGCGCCCATCCCCGACGGTACCTGCGATATCACCGCACATGTCGCGCTCGACGCATGCGCGGCGGCCGGCGAACTGGCCGGTGCGATATCCACAACCTTGTCCACACAGCGCGACGCGCTGCGGGCGCTGGGCATCACCGGCACCCGTCCGCCGATCGACCTGGCCCGCACCGATCCGCGCGGCTATCTCCGGGCCCTGGCCCGAGCCTCGGAGGAGGCCGAGCTGATCGACCCGCTGGGCCTGGGCGGCTTCGGCTGGCTCAGCCAGCGACGCTGAGGTCCAGCGACCGCAGGCCCCTGATGACGTAGCCGGGCTTCCACTCGGGCTCGCTGACGAGTTCCAGCTTGGACGTCCGGTCCAGCAGCGCGCCGAACGACTCCATCAGCTCGATCCTGGCCAGCGGCGCGCCCAGGCAGAAGTGGATGCCCGCGCCGAAGGAGATGTGCGGGTTGTCCGCGCGGCCCACGTCGAGCCGTTCGGGGTCGTCGAACACCTCAGGGTCGTGGTTGGCCGAACCGAACAGCAGCGCCACCTCGACCCCGCGCGGGATGCGGACCCCGTGGATCTCGATGTCCTCCAGCACCCAGCGCTCGAACAGCTGCAGCGGGGTGTCCCAGCGCATCAGCTCCTCGATGGCCATGGGCAGCAGCGAGCGGTCCTCGCGCAGCCTGGCCAGCTCGTCCGGGTTGCGCAGCAGGGCCCGCCAGCCGTTGCCCGTCACGTTCACGGTGGCCTCGTGGCCGGCGTTGAGCAGCAGGACGCAGGTGCCGGCCAGCTCGTCCTCGGTCAGCTCGTCGATCTGGGCGAGGGCGCTGATCAGGTCGTCGCCGGGGGCGGCCTTCCTGGAGCGCGCCAGGTCCTTGAGGTAGTCGGCGAACTCCGACGCCGCCCTGACGGCCGCGTGCTGGGCCTGCAGGCTCGGGTTGAGCTCGTACATCCCGCACATGTCGGCCGACCAGGGACGCAACAGGTGCCTGTCCTGCTCGGGGATGCCGAGCATCTCGGCGATCACCGTCACCGGGAGCGGCTCGGCCACCTCGGCGATGAGGTCGCCGCCGCCCTTCTCCACGAACGCGCCGACCAGGCCCTCGGCGATGCCGCGGACCCGGGGGCGGAGCGACTCGACCATGCGCGGGGTGAACGCCTTGGAGACCAGCCGGCGCAGCCTGGTGTGCACCGGCGGCTCGACGTCCAGCATGCCCGCTCTGGAGATCCGCCAGAACGGCTCCTGGAACTCCGGCTCCGGCTGCCTGCCGAACTCCTCGTGCGTGGCCACCTGCAGGTAGGACCGGCCCAGCCGGCGATCCCTGAGCAGGGCGTTCACGTCGGCGTGGCGGGAGACGAGCCACTGGCCCGTCGGCTCGAAGAAGCTGACGGGCGCGTCACGCCTCAGCTCGGAGTAGACACCGTAGGGGAAAGCGACAAAATCCGGATTCCAAGGATCGAAGCGCACTATTTCATCTTAGAAGCGACCTCTTCGTGCTTGGCGTGCTTGTTGCGTACGCGGATGTTGAGCAGTTCCACGACGACCGAGAACGCCATCGCGAAGTAGATGTAGCCCTTGGGGATGTGCTGGCCCAGCCCCTCGGCGACGAGCACCACCCCGATGAGCACGAGGAACGCCAGCGCCAGCATCTTGATGCTCGGATGCCTGTCGACGAACCTGGAGATCGGCCCCGAGGCGAACAGCATCACCAGCACCGCCACGATCACCGCCGCGATCATCACGCCGAGCTCGTCCACCATGCCGACAGCGGTGATCACCGAGTCGAGCGAGAAGACCACGTCCAGGATCATGATCTGGACGATCACCGAGGCGAACGAGGTGACGGCCCGGGACTTGCCGCCCTCGGGCTTGGCGTCCATGCTGTGGCCGATCTCCGTGACACTCTTGGCCAGCAGGAACAGCCCGCCCAGCAGCAGGATCAGGTCGCGTCCCGAGATGCCGTGCCCGAACACCTCGAACAGCGGCGTTTTCAGCCGCACCACCCACGACAGCCCGAGCAGCAGGAGCAGACGGCTGATCAGAGCCGCGCCCAGGCCCATCACCCGGGCCTTGTCCCGTTGCTCAGGCGGCAGCTTCCCGGCCAGGATGGAGATGAAGATGATGTTGTCGATGCCCAGGACGATCTCCAGGGCGACCAGGGTGAAGAACCCGATCCAGATCTGAGGGTCGAGGACCCAGTCCCACATCTGCCTACCTCCGTGCCGTGTTCTGGGTCCAACGACCCAATGGCTGGAGAAGTTCGGGACTTGCGATCGTGGGCCGGGTGTCGGTTATAGTTCCCGACGTAGGTCATGAGTGCCAGCGCACAGCCCCGGCTTGCTGGCCGGCAACCCTCGCGTCCGCGGCGGGGTGCCCCGGGTGAAGACCTGGTCCGCCACGGGGTGTGGCGGGCAAGCGCGGGCTCCGTGGCTGCTCCAGGGGTCCGATGACCCCAGGAGGTTTGCTGTGTCCACGCTGACGATCTTCAACTCCGCGACGGTCCCCGCCGCTCGCGAGAACCGTCCCCTCCACGACCGGCGTCCCCTGCCCGCCGTGCTCGGCGCGGACCTGGAAGTGCCGGTCAAGGGCGGCAAGCTCGTCGGCTACGCCAACCTCGACTACGCGGCGAGCGCCCCCTGTCTCGAGCCGGTCAGCGCGGCCGTCACCGCCGCGCTCCCGGCCTACTCCAGCGTGCACCGCGGCGCGGGGTACGCCTCCCAGCTCACCACCGCCCGCTACGAGCAGGCCCGGCACACCGTCAGGGCCTTCGTCGGCGCCCGTCCCGACGACGCGGTGATCTTCACCCGCAACACCACCGACGCCACCAACCTGCTGGCCGGCTGCCTCCCCGCCGACACCACCGTGGTCGTCTTCGACACCGAGCACCACGCGTCGCTGCTGCCCTGGGCCCGCTCGGTACGCCTTGCGCCGCCCCCCTTCCCCGGTGAGGCCGTCCGCATCGCCGACGAGGCGCTGGCCGGCATCGACGGGCCCAAGCTGCTGGTCGTCACCGCCGCGTCCAACGTCACCGGCGAGCTCTGGCCGATCGCCGCCCTCGCCCACATCGCGCACCGCCACGGCGCCCGCATCCTGGTCGACGCGGCCCAGCTCGTCCCCCACCGGCGGCTCAACCTGACGGCGCTCGACCTCGACTACGTGGCCTTCTCCGGGCACAAGCTGTACGCGCCGTTCGGCGCGGGCGTCCTCGTCGGCAGGCGCGACTGGCTCTCGGACGGCGAGCCCTACCTGAAGGGCGGCGGCGCGGTCCGCTCCGTCGGCGCAGCCGACGCCGCCGACCAGGGCACCGACTGGCACGACGACCCGGAGCCACGCCACGAGGCGGGCACCCCCAACGTGCTCGGCGCGATCGCGATCGCCGCCGCCTGCGACGCGCTGAGCGCCACCGGCTGGACCGCGGTGGAGCGTGAGGAGGAGCGGCTGATCACGCGGCTCCGCGCCGGGCTGGCCGCCATCGACGGCGTGCGCGAGCTGTCACTGTGGGGTCCTGACCACCCGCGGGTCGGCATCGTCTCGTTCGTCGTCGACGGGTATGCGGCCCGCGAGGTCGCCGAGGCGCTTTCGGGCGAGTACGGGATCGGGGTGCGCGACGGCAAGTTCTGCGCGCACCCGTTCGTCCGGCACCTGCTCGGGACGGCCGACGGCGGTTGCGAGGACGGCACCGCCTCGGCCGTGCGGGCCTCCATCGGCCTGGGCACGACCGAGGAGCACGTCGACCGCCTGGTCGAAGCGCTCCGCGACCTCACCACCCGGCGCTAGCCGTACTCGGCCAGCGGGTTGGTGACCCGCCGGGCCGAGTACAGCTAGTCCGTCACGCTCGGGTGGCGGTCGGCTCTCGTCAGCGGTTCGGCGGGCGCCGCTTCCCCGGCTCGTCGGAGATCAGCGAGTCGATCTCCGGGATGTCGTCGTCGGTCAGCTTGCCCGAGCTGGGTGCGGTGCCCTGCCGGGGAATCGAGGTCGGCCTGGTCTGATGCGCCGACTCCCCCGTCCCGGTCTCTCCGGGGCGGGGCTCACCTGCGTGGGGCTCGCCGGTCCCCGTCGGGGTGGGCACGGTCGGCGCGTGCGCGGCCAGGTCCGCCTCGGCGGCACGGCGCTCGGCACGCCGCCGGTACATCCTGTTGAGGATGCCGTCGACGCCGATCCGGCCTCCGCCCAGCGCGAGGAGCGGCAGCAGCGCGGCCGCCGCGAAGCCGGCGAGCTCCCACCCTCCGGTCTCGACGAAGATCCCGTGACCGGCGTGCACGAAGAGGTACGCGCCGATCATCTCGAGGAGCAGCAGCAGCGCCGACAGCCGCACCAGCAGGCCGATGATCAGGAAGGCGCCGCCGACAGTCTCCACGACAGTGGCGTACACGGCCGAGAGCTGCGGCAGCGGGATGCCCGCCTGGGTGAGCAGCCGGCCCGTGACCCCGAAGCCGACCTGCCACTTCTGCAATCCGTGCGCCAAGAAGATCACGCCGATCAGCAGCCGGGAGATCAGCGCGGCTCCATCGAACAGAACTCTCTTCATGGTGGTCTCTCCCCCCGTCCCTGGTACCCCTCCCCTCCCGACACCCCGCGATGCGCTTCCATACCGTTCCTTGACCCTTGCCCCGTTGTGTCCGGTTGGGCCCCCCGGCTGGAACACCACAGCGGCCGGTGGCAGCATGGCCGTATGACGGAACGCGTGGTCGGGATCGGGGCAGGCGCGAAAGAGCTCGCCACCGAGGACATGATCCTCAACATCGGCCCGCAGCACCCGTCCACCCACGGCGTGCTGAGGCTCAGGCTGACGCTCGACGGCGAGCGCATCGCCGCCGCCGAACCGATCATCGGCTACATGCACCGGGGCGCGGAGAAACTGTTCGAGGTCCGCGACTACCGGCAGATCATCATGCTCGCCAACAGGCACGACTGGCTGTCGGGCTTCGCCAACGAGCTGGGCGTGGTGATCGCCGCCGAACGCATGCTCGGCATGGAACCGCCCGTCAGAGCGGTCTGGGCGCGTACGCTGCTCGCCGAGCTGAACCGGGTGCTCAGCCACCTGATGTTCCTCGGCTCCTACCCGCTCGAACTGGGCGCGATCACCCCCGTCTTCTACGCCTTCAACGAGCGCGAACGCATCCAGGGCGTCATGGAGGAGATCTCCGGCGGACGCATGCACTACATGTTCAACCGCGTCGGCGGGCTCAAGGAGGACCTGCCGCTCGGCTGGCTCGACCGCGTCTCCGAGGTGGTGGCCGAGACGCGGCGCCGGGTGCCCGACATCGAGAACCTGATCCTGAACAACGAGATCTTCCTCGCCCGTACGCGGGGCGTCGGCGTCCTCAGCCGCGAGCAGATCATGCAGTACGGCGTGAGCGGCCCCATCGCCCGCGCGTCCGGCGTGGACTTCGACCTGCGGCGCGACCAGCCCTACCTGGCTTACCCGGAGCTGCCCGTGAAGGTCGTCACCCGCAGCGCGGGCGACTGCCACTCGCGCTTCGAGGTGCTGCTCGACCAGCTGAAGGTCTCGCTCGACCTGGCCGACGCGTGCGTCGAGCGGCTGCGCCCGATGCAGGGCCCGATCAACCAGCGCCTGCCCAAGGTGCTCAAGGTGCCCGAGGGCCACACCTACGCCTGGACGGAGAACCCGCTCGGCATCAACGGCTACTTCCTCGTGTCCAAGGGGGACAAGACCCCATGGCGGCTCAAGCTCCGCTCCGCGTCCTACAGCAACATCCAGGTGCTCCGCGAGATGCTGCCAGGCCACCTCGTGGCCGACATGGTGGCCATCCTCGGCTCGATGTTCTTCGTCGTGGGTGACATCGACAAGTGACAGCTCCTCCTCAGCGTGACAAGCCTCCGCGTGACAAGTACGTCGACTGGTTGCGCGCCCTCAGCCTGGTCGTGGTGGTCGTCTGGCACTGGGCGTTCACGATCCTGCAGTGGAAGCCCGAGGGCCCGGAACCGACCAGCCCGCTCGGCTTCACGTCCGGGCTGTGGATCCTCACCTGGCTCTTACAGGTTCTGCCGCTCTTCTTCTACGTGGGAGGGCACGTCCACCTGCTGTCGTGGGAGCGTGCGCAGGCGCGCGGGCTCGGCATCGGCAGGTTCGTCTGGCGGCGCATCCGCGCGCTGGCGGTCCCCGCGCTCTTCCTGTCGGGCGTCTGGATCGCCATCGGCGCGGCCGTCACCTGGGCGTTCGGGGTGCCGTGGATGTGGCGGGTGGTGCTGCTGGTGCTCAGCCCGCTCTGGTTCCTCGGTGTCTACCTGGTGCTGATCGCGCTGCTCCCGGTCGCGCTGTGGCTGCACCGCCGCTACGACGTGCTGGCGCTGATCTGGCTCGGCGGCGCCTCCCTGGTCGTGGACGTGGTGCGCTTCCGCTACGGCGTCGACTGGGTGGGCTGGCTCAACATGGTCCTGGTCTGGGGCCTGGCGCACCAGGCCGGGTTCTTCTACGACCGGATCGTCATCCTGCCCAGGCGCTACGACGTCGGCGTCCTGTGGACCGGCCTGTTCGCCCTGTTCGGGCTCGTCTACTCGGGCATCTACCCCGGCTCGATGGTCGGTGTCCCCGGCGACAAGTGGTCCAACATGGCGCCGCCCACGTTCGTCATCGTCGCCCTGCTGATCTTCCAGATCGGCCTGGTGGAGGTGCTGCGCCCGTCGATGGAGCGCGTCCTGGAGAAGCCGGGCTGGCGTCGCGTCAACGACACCATCAACCGCTACGCGCTGCCGCTGTTCCTCTTCCACACCACCGGCATGGCCATCGCGCTCGGCCTGTCGTGGTGGCTGTTCGGCTCGCTCGGCGCGCAGGTGCCGCCCGATCTCAAGTGGTGGCTCGAACGTCCCATCGCCATCATCGGCCCGCTGGTCTGCACCCTGCCGGTCATCTACCTCTTCAGGAGGAGAACGCCCACATAGCCCCTACTTGGGCTGCTGGTCCTCCGGGCCCTTCGGGATGCGGCACGAGTGCTCCAGGTAGAGAGCTGCGCCGATCAACACCACGAACGCCAGAAACGAGCCCGTCGCGATGAAGAACTCGAAGCGAGGCGTCTCCTTGGTCAGCATCTGGACGGTGAACAGGGCGAACCCGGCGAAGACGCCCGCGAAGACGGCACCCGCGTACGCCGACGCCTTGGCCAGGGCCGCCAACCGGGCCACCGCCAGCGGCTCCACCGGCTTGGTGTCGGGCTTCCTGGCGATCCTGGCCTTGGTGACCCACCCGCTGTACGCCTCGCCCAGCGCCAGCAGCAGGACCGTGGGGATCGCGGTCCACGGGACGATCGGCAGCTCGTCGTAGAACTGGCGGACCACCGCCCAGGTGACCAAACCGACGACGATGACGAGGCCGACCAGCGGGCCGGGACGGGTGGGCGTCAATCGGGCCTCTGCAGCTTCAGGTCGTCGCGGAGCGTGACGCCGCTCTGGTCCAGGCCGACGAGCAGGTCGGCCACGCTCCCACGGCCCGGCAGCACGCCGTCGGGATCGATCTGCGACCACGGCACCAGGACGAACGCCCGTTCGTGCGCCCGCGGGTGCGGCAGCGTCAGCTCCGGGTCGTCGCTGATCACATCGCCCACCGTGATCAGGTCGATGTCGATCGTGCGCGGCCCCCAGCGTTCCCGGCGGACCCGGCCGAACGCGGCCTCCTCGCTCTGCACCCGCTCAAGCAGCGTGCGCGGCGCGAGCGTGGTCTCGGCGATCACGATCGCGTTGAGATACGACTCCTGACCTGCCGGGCCGCCCACCGGTTCGGTCTCGTAGACCGGCGACGCCGCCACGAAGTCCAGCCCCGGGGCGTCGAACAGGCTGTCGATGGCGCCCTGCAACGTCTGGAAGCGGTGACCCAGGTTGCTGCCGAACGCGAGAACGGTCTTCACGAGCGCCCCCTCTCGATCGTCACCACCACGTCGTCGAACGGCAGCGGGATCGGCGCCGCCGGTTTGTGCACGCTCACCTCCACCGACCGTACCGCCTCGTAGGCCAGGCAGACGTCCGCGAGGCGCTGCGCGAGCGTCTCGATCAGCTGAACGGGCTCGCCCTCCACGACCTTGACCAGCGCCTGGGCGAGCTCACCGTAGTGGACGGTCAGGGTGAGATCGTCGGAGGCCGCCGCCGGGGCGGTGTCGAGGAACAGCGTCGCGTCGACCACGAACTCCTGCCCCAGCTCCCGCTCCGCCGCCAGCACGCCGTGCCTTCCCCGGGCCCGCAGCCCCTTCAGCGCGATGCGATCAGCGCTCAAGCTCGCCTTCCTCCTCCTCGTCGTCGTCGCCCTGGAGCACCGGCGAGCTGTGGTGCATCCACAGCCGCCACCCCTGCCCGGTGCGGACGTACACGTTGCTGGCCACCACCTTGCCCGCGGCGAAGCTCGACTCGCCCTCCTCGCCCGCGGTGAGGATGTTCTCCACGCAGGTCAGCACGGCCACGTCGCCCAGCACGGTGGTGTTCACGTCCGTCAGCACGAACTGGATGTAGGTCGTGTTCGCCATGATCAGCGCCCACGAGCGCAGCACCTCCGACCGCCCGGACAGCAGCGACCAGCCCGGATGGACGCAGCTCACCTGCTCCTCGGCGGAGTCCTCGGCCCAGATCTCGGTCATCCTGTCGAGGTCGGCGTCCTCGATCGCGGTGTAGAACGCCTGGTTGACCGTCTCGATCGCGGCGGTGTCGACGCTCATGTACTGGCTCCGGCTCTCTTCCACGCGGCGGCCACCCGCACGGCATCGGCATTAGGACGTACCTGATGAACCCGGACGCACCAGGCGCCCTGATGCGCGGCCAGCGCCGTCACCGCCGTCGTGGCGTCGTCGCTGTGGCCGAACGGGCGCGGCGTGCCGTCGGGGTCGGCGAGCAGCCGCCCCAGGAACCTCTTGCGGGACGCCCCGACGAGCAGCGGGTAACCCAGCTCGGTCAGCCGCGACAGCCCCGCGAGCAGCGCCCAGTTGTGCTCGGCGTTCTTGGCGAAGCCGAGCCCCGGGTCGAGCACGATCTGCTCCTCGGACACGCCCTCCGCCAGCACCAGATCGACCCGCTTGGCCAGCTCCTCGCCCACCTCGGTCACCACGTCGGCGTAGACGGCCCTGCTGTCCATGTCGTGACTGTGACCACGCCAGTGCATCACCACGTACGGGACGCCCGTCGCGGCGACCACGCGCGGCATCTCCGGGTCGGCCAGGCCGCCGCTCACGTCGTTGACCAGCTTCGCACCGGCCTCGACCGCCGCCTTGGCGACCTCCGCCCGCATCGTGTCTACGCTGACGGACACCCCCTCGCGGCTCAGCGCCCGGATCACCGGCACCACCCGGGCCAGCTCCTCGTCCAGCGACACCCGCGCGGCGCCAGGACGCGTCGACTCGCCGCCCACATCGACCAGGTCGGCCCCGTCGGCGACCAGTTCCAGCCCGTGACTGATGGCCGCGGCCTCGTCGAACCAGAGGCCGCCGTCGGAGAACGAGTCAGGCGTCACGTTGACCACGCCCATGACAAGGCACCGCTCCTCGACTCTCAGCCCCGGCACGCTAGTCATGCCCCCAAGCCTAGGCGGTGCCCGATCCCGCACACCGCCACGGGTCCCCCCTTCCCCATAACGATCCCGCGTCCCGTCCACGATCCCCCCACCCCCGCGATCCGCTCCCCACCCCCGCCCCGTTCCCGTGATAGTGCACGCCCGTCTCCCGTGTGACCACGCGCAAATCCACTTCCCGCCCGATTCCGTGATCCGCTTCCCGCCCGGATCCGTTCCCTCCCTGATCCACCTTCCGCCCGGATCCGCCCCCGCCGTGATCAGCTTCCCGCCGCCACAGAAGAAGTTCTTTTACGGCCAGCATGGGCCGGCCCCACCCACCGACGGCGGCGGGCGCCTGTCCAGGGAAACGCTCCTCCGGTGGGAGGCACCCCGCCGCAACGACGCGTCCTCAGCCACCCCAGGGGGACGCCGCACCCACCTCAAAGCCCGACCTCGTCGCCCACCGAGAAAGGCAACCCACGTGTGACCAGGTAGACAGCCTCAACCTTCGTTCCACAGAAGCTGGAGGTGACGGCGGAGCCGCACGAGAAGGTCCCAACGAAGGCAGCCATGCCACCCCTGACCGCAGAAGAAGGGGCGTAGGCCCCCGGGATCGAAAGAGACCGTCTCCCTCCGTTCCCGCAAGGAGCTGGAGAGGTGACGGCGGACGGAGCCGCAGAAGGGCCTCACAAGGGCTGGAGAGGTGACAGCGGAGCCGCAAAACGGCCCTGGCGAAGGGTAGCCATACATGATTCGCCCCAAGCGCCCAAGAAGAGGCATGAAGCCCGGGGATTGAAAGGGGCTGAGATGGTCTCACCGTCTCGTAACGGCGCCCGACCACGTACCGGTCAGAGGCCGTATTCCTGGAGGCCCTCAGCCCCGTACGGCGGGTGGCGTCTGCCCCCGCCGTGCCGTAACAGAAAAAAGGGCCCGGCGACCGACGCCTAGAAATTGCCCGCCGACCCACCGAGCCCAAACAAAAAGGCCCTAGGTGTACTCAACCTCTGTGGTCAGTACGCCTAGGGCCGACGTTGGCACGCCGAAACAGAGAACGGAAACGGACGCCTACGGGTGGCGGCCCAGTATGAGCGCCATCGCCTCGGAGCGGGTTTTGTCGCTGGTGCGGAAGTCGCCGCGGACGGCGGAGGTGACGGTCTTGGCACCCGGCTTGCGCACCCCCCGCATCGTCATGCACAGGTGCTCGCACTCCACCACGACGATGACTCCGCGCGGCTCCAGGACGCGCATCAGCGCGTCGGCGATCTGGCTGGTCATGCGTTCCTGCACCTGCGGGCGGCGGGCGAAGACGTCCACCAGGCGGGCCAGTTTGGACAGGCCCGTCACCTGGCCGCGGTCGTTGGGGATGTAGCCGACGTGGGCCACCCCATGGAACGGGACCAGGTGGTGCTCGCAGGTCGAGTAGACCTCGATGTCCCTGACGAGCACCATCTCGTCGTGGTCGACGTCGAAGACCTTGGTGAGGACGTCTTCCGGCTGCTGCCCCAGCCCTGAGAACTGCTCGGCGTAGGCGCGGGCGACCCGGCCGGGCGTGTCGAGGAGGCCGTCACGGTCGGGATCCTCGCCGATGGCGTAGAGGATCTCGCGGACGGCCTTCTCGATCCGCCCCAGGTCAACGTCGAGCGAATTCACGCACTTTCTCCGGAGGGCAGCGCGTCCTGGCGGCCGGCGGGGAGGGAGCCGTTGGTCGACTGCTCCTTCGGCGTCAGGATCGGCGGACGGTCGGAGGGGAGCCGCTTGCCGTAGCCCGCGTAGGACGGGCGGTGCTCCTTGACGATCACCGGTGCGAAGATCTGCAGCACCTGCTCGCGGGAGAGCGTCTCCTTCTCCATGAGCTCCAGCACCAGGTTGTCGAGGACGTCGCGGTACTCGACCAGGATGTCCCAGGCCTGGTCGTGCGCCGTCTCGATCATCCGGCGGACCTCTTCGTCGATCGTGGACGCGATCTTCTCGGAGTAGTCGCGCTCGTGGCCCATCTCGCGGCCCAGGAAGACCTCGGCCTGGCCGGTGCCGAACTTGCGGGCGCCGAGCTGCTCGCTCATGCCGTACTCGGTCACCATCCGGCGGGCGACCGCCGTGGCCTTCTCGATGTCGTTCGAGGCGCCGGTGGTGGGCTCGTGGAAGACGAGTTCCTCCGCCGCGCGCCCGCCGAGCAGCATGGCGAGCTGGTCCATCATCTCGGACCTGGTGGCCAGGAACTTGTCCTCCATGGGCAGCGTCATCGTGTAACCGAGCGCGCGGCCGCGGGACAGGATCGTGATCTTGTGGACCGGGTCGGAGTTCGGCAGCGCGTGCGCCACCAGCGCGTGACCGCCCTCGTGGTAGGCGATCATCTTCTTCTCCTTGTCGGACATGACCCGCGACTTGCGCTCGGGCCCTGCCATGACACGGTCGATCGACTCCTCGAGCACGTCCATCGTGATCAGTTTCTGGTCGGCGCGCGCCGTGAGCAGCGCGGCCTCGTTGATCACGTTGGCCAGGTCGGCGCCCGTGAAGCCGGGCGTGCGACGGGCGATGACGTCCAGGTCGACGTTCGGCGCGAACGGCTTGCCGCGGCCGTGGACCTTGAGGATGCCCTTGCGGCCCTCCAGGTCGGGACGGTCGACGGTGACCTGGCGGTCGAAGCGGCCAGGACGCAGCAGCGCCGGGTCGAGGATGTCGGGCCGGTTCGTCGCGGCGATGAGGATCACGCCGCCCTTGACGTCGAAGCCGTCCATCTCGACGAGCAGCTGGTTCAGCGTCTGCTCGCGCTCGTCGTGACCGCCGCCCAGGCCGGCGCCGCGGTGGCGGCCGACGGCGTCGATCTCGTCGATGAAGATGATCGCCGGGGCGTTCGCCTTCGCCTGCTCGAACAGGTCGCGGACACGCGAGGCGCCGACACCGACGAACATCTCGACGAAGTCGGAACCGGAGATCGAGTAGAACGGCACCCCGGCCTCACCCGCGACCGCGCGGGCCAGCAGGGTCTTGCCGGTGCCGGGCGGGCCGTACAGCAGGACGCCCTTGGGGATCTTCGCGCCGATCGCCTGGAACTTGGCCGGGGCCTGCAGGAACTCCTTGATCTCCTGGAGTTCCTCGATGGCCTCGTCAGCGCCGGCGACGTCGGCGAAGGTGGTCTTGGGGGTGTCCTTGGTGATCAACTTCGCCTTGGACTTGCCGAAGTTCATCACCCGCGAGCCGCCGCCCTGCATCTGGTTCATGATGAACAGGAAGATCAGCACGATGATGACGATCGGCAGGAAGCTCACCAGGATGCTGATCAGGACGTTCTCCTGAGGCACCTCGGTGGTGAAGCTCTTGGTCTTACCAGCCTGAACCTGGTTCTGCAGCTCGTCGGTCAGCTTGCTGCCGTAACCGGACACCCAGTCGGACTGGATCATCTTGGTCGGGGTGTCGCCGGACTTGACCGAGATCGGGGTGTTCAGCGTCACCTCGATCCGGTTGTCCTTGTCAACGATCTTGGCGTTGCTGACGTTTCCGGCGCGAATCTGCTGGAGGACCGTGGACGTGTCGGCTTGCTTGTAGTTGCCCCCGCCGCTCCAGAGCTGGGTGACGAGCAGGAGTAGCACGACGATGCCCAGGATCCACAGCAGTGGCCCACGTGTAAATCGCTTGAGATCCATCCGATGCGGAACCCCTTGCGGGCCCGTCCCTTCCTGACCATGGCCTGGAACCCCGGGGTACGCCCCGGGGCCGCGGCATCCGACGCCGCGACTTCTGACTACCCGAAGGGGGACACGGGGTCACCCTCCCGGAGTCAGAAGGTACACCGGCAGAGCACGCGGAGGGACCGCCCGCTACACCGGTCTTGCCCTACCAACGTACGTCAGGTTGCGGCGTGTTCCCGGCCACCGTCAGGATTGCTACCTGTAAACGTGCGGGGCAAGCGTGCCGATGAACGGCAGATTGCGGTATCGCTCGGCGTAGTCGAGGCCGTAACCGATGACGAATTCGTTGGGAATATCGAAGCCCACGTACTTGACGTCGATCGGCACCTTCACCGCGTCCGGCTTGCGCAGCGCGGCGCAGATCTCCAGCGAGGCCGGGTTGCGCGACTTGAGGTTCTCCAGCAGCCAGTGCAGGGTCAGGCCCGAGTCGATGATGTCCTCGACGATCAGCACGTGGCGGTTCATGATGTCGGTGTCGAGGTCCTTGAGCACCCGCACGACGCCAGACGACCTGGTGCCCGCGCCGTACGACGACACCGCCATCCAGTCCATCTGCACGGGCACATGCAGCGCTCTGGCCAGGTCGGCCATCACCATGACCGCGCCTTTCAGCACGCCCACGAGCAGGACGTCCTTGCCCGCGTAGTCCTCGTCGATCCGCCCGGCCAATTCTTTGATCTTCGCCTGGAGCTCGTCCTGTGGAATGAGGACCTTCTCCAGGTCCTTGCCCATGTCGGCAGCGTCCACGTGTGGTTCCTTACGGGATGGGACTGATGGCGAGTATCAGGGTGCCATACCGCCTCACGGCGGTCCGACCCCCGGGCAGGTCCACGCCTTTCTGCCCGTGCCAGGCGGTGACGAGTCGCTCCACGGCGAGCACGTGCGTGGCGGACAGCGCCCCGGACGGCGCTCCGGCCGCGATGGCGGCCCGGCGCAGCACCCGCCGTCTGACGGCCCCTGGGAGCCCTTCGAGCCCGGCGACGGTCAGCGTCACGATTCCGTCGATATCGCTAAGAGCGCAATTCTGGTACGCCATATCCGCCCACTCGTCGAGGGCGTCGGCGTCGTCCCTGGCGAGTCTCGCGGTGCGGGCGAGCGCTTCTGTGACACCTGGGCCGAGTTCCCGTTCCAGCAGCGGCAGGATCGCGGCCCTGACGCGGACCCGCGTGTAGCGGACGTCCTCATTGTGCGGGTCGTTCCACGGGGTGAGCCCGAGCGCTTCGCAGGCGGCGACCGTGGTGGCTCGCGAGAGCTCCAGGAACGGCCTGCGGTAGCGGCCGCTCGCCGCGGCCATGCCGGAGAGCGATCTGGGCCCGCTCCCCCTGGCCAGGCCCAGGAGCACGGTCTCGGCCTGGTCGTCGCGGGTGTGACCGAGCAGCACCGCCGCGGCTCCGAGCCTGTCGGCGGCCGCGGCGAGCGCGGCGTACCTGGCGTCTCTGGCGGCGGCCTCGGGGCCACCCGCCGTGCCCACCCGCACGGTGAGCACCTCGGCGGGGTCGAGCCCCAGCTTGCCCGCGAGCGCGGCGACCTCCGCCGCGCGTTCCGCCGAACCGTCCTGCAGGCCGTGGTCGACGGTGAGCAGCCCGCCCCTGAGCCCGGCGCGCGGCGCGACGAAGCCGAGCGCGGCGGCCAGGGCCAGCGAGTCGGCGCCGCCGCTGCACGCGGCGAGCACGAGCGCGCCCCGGTCGAGGTCGCTCAGCGCCTCGCGCACGACCCGCCGCACGTCGGCGACGGCTGGATGGGGACCCACGGGTCCCATTGTTCCGCGCCCCCGCACCTCGCGCCGCCGAAGCGGACCGGGGTCAGGCGCGGTGGGTCAGGCCGGGAGCGCGGGGGTGCCGATCACGCGGCGCACCCAGCTGCGCGGGTCGGTGATCTCCGAGGACGTCGGCAGGGTCTCGGGGGACGTCCAGACCCGGTTGAAGCCCTCCATGCCGACCTCCCCCACCACGGTCCGGACGAACGCGGAACCCTCGGCGTACTGCTTCATCTTGAGGTCGATGCCCAGCAGCCGGCGCACGGTGCGGTCGAGGCGCGAGCCGCCCTCCCTGCGCTGGGCGAACTTGGCCCTGATGTCGGACACCGACGGCACCACCGACGGGCCGACGGCGTCCATGACGTAGTCGCCGTGGCCTTCCACCAGCGTCATCACGGCGGTCAGGCGGTCGAGGATCTCCTTCTGCTCCGGCGACTGGATGGCGTCGATCAGGTTGCCCTCGCCGCCCCTGACCACGTCGGCGACGGTGTCGGCGGCGTTGCGCAGCCGTTCGAGCAGCGTGCCCAGGTCGAGGTCGGACGCCAGCAGGAAGTCGGTCATCTGCGAGCGGACGTACTCGCGCAGCCAGGTCACCCCGGTGAACTGCACCCGGTGGGTCTCCTCGTGCAGGCAGACCCAGAGCCGGAAGTCGTGCGGGTCGACGTCGAGTTCGCGCTCGGCGTGCACGATGTTGGGCGCGACCAGCGTCAGGCGGCCAGCGGCCTCGCGCCCGGACGGGTCGGGCGGCAGGAACAGCTCGTACTGGCCGAGCACCCGCGAGGCGAGGAAGGCCAGCACGGCGCCCACCTCGACGCCGGTGATGCGGGAGCCCACCGCGGAGACGATGGCGGGCGTCCCGTTGACGGCGCCGGCCATCCGCTGAGTGAGCGGTTCGAGGACGACGCGGAAGCCCTCCACGTTCGCCTTGATCCAGCCGGGCCGGTCGACGACGGTCGCCGGCTGCGGCGCCGTCTCGGCGTGGATCCTGGTGAACTCACGGACGTGCCCCTCGGCCTCTCGCGACAGGGTGCGAAGTTCGGCGACGGCCTGTCTGGCCTCCTCACGGCTCACTTGGGGACCGGGGCGCACCAGGCGCGTGCCGGTCGAGACGGCCAGATCCCAGTCGATCACCTGCATACCGTCCACCGTACGTGCTCCACTCCCAACCCGCGAAGAAGCACCGGTGCCTGGACTGTGCAGGGAGGGAGCAAAAGCGACTGAACCAACGAAGGAAGACACCGGATTACAGCGACTGAGCCGCGATCCGCAGGATGACCATCAGAACTGAAGCGCCGGTATCAGAAGCTACTGAGGAAACCCCGCGAAGGAGCGCCGGTGTCTGGACTGAGGAGGGAGGGAGCGAAGCGACTGACCGACGAGGGAAGACACCGGACCTAAGCGACTGAGCCGCGATCCGAAGGATCGCCATCAAACACGCGAAGGAGCGCCGGTGTCTGGACTGAGGAGGGAGGGAGCGAAGCGACCGACTGACGAGGGAAGACACCGGACCCAAGCGACTGAGCCGCGATCCGAAGGATCGCAATTAGACACGAGCGACGATGGCCGCAAGCCTGTCGAGGACGGGTTCGGCGTTGATCGGAACGCGGTCGGCCATGAAGGCGAACGTGACCAGCCGCCCGTCCTTGGTGGTGGCCATGCCTGCCAGCGTGTTGACGTTGTTGAGCGTGCCCGTCTTGGCGCGGACCAGCCCGACCTGCCCCTTGCTCTCCTTCTCGGTGAAGCGCCGGCCGTTGCCGAGCGTGCCGGAGAACCCGGCGACCGGCATGCCGGACGCGATGGCGTGCAGGCCGGGGTTGGCCGGGCTGCTGGCGATGGCGATCAGCCTGGCCAGCGCGTCGGCGCTGATGCGGTTCCTGGGGGACAGCCCGCTGCCGTCCTGGACCTGGATCCCCTTGGACGCGCCGAGCCGCTTGAGCACCCCCAGCACGGCGGTGGTCGCGCCCTGGAACGACGCCTCCTGGCCTTCCTTGACGGCGACGTGCCTGGCCAGGGCCTCGGCCAGGTCGTCATCGCTGAACGTGAGCGTGTGCTCGACCAGGGCGTAGAGGGGCGGCGAGTCGACCCTGCCGAGTTCGGCGGCCCCGGGGGCGGCCTTGACCGAGCGGACCGTCCGGCCGACCGTGACGCCGTTCTTGCGCATCAGCCGGGCGAAGGCGGTGGCGGCGTACTGCGGCGGGTTGGCGACGCGCGGCTGGGAGGACGCCGGGTTCTGCCTGCCCTCGTCGATCGCCAGCGCGGACACCGGCGCGATCTCGCCGTCGGGGATGTAGTTCGGCTTCCAGCCGGGGTTGATCGGCGGCCCGGTGAACAGGCTGGTGTCGTAGCTGAGTGCGACCTTGGTGACGCCTCGCGCCTTCAGCGTGGCCGCGGTGCGCGCGGCGAGCGTGGCCAGCGACGCCTGCTTGGGGTAGCTGCCGGGTTTGGCCGACGGGCCCGCGAGGGTCGGGTCGCCGCCGCCCACCAGCACGATCGAGCCGGGCTGGGCGCCCTGGACGACCCGGGTGGAGAAGCGGGTGTCGGGGCCGAGCGAGGCGAGCGCCGCGGTGCTGGTCACCAGCTTCGTGGTGGACGCGGGGGTGATGCCCGTGTCGGCGTTCGAGGCGAAGATCCGCTCGCCGGTGGCGGCGTCGAGGACGACCGCGCCGACCCGGTCTCCGAGCGCATCGTCACCCAGGGCGTCGGTGAGCTGCTGCGTCAAAGTACCCTTGGTCGGGAGAGGTCCTTCTCCGGCCCTCGCCGGAAGCTGGGCCAGCACAGGCCCTGCGGTGACCACGGAGGCGGGGGGAGACTCCTCGGGAGACGCCGTCGGCCCGTCCGGTGGTGACTGGTTCGTCAACGCGTCCAGGCTGAAGTCGTTGTTCACCGCGTACACACCGGTGACGATCACCAAGACCTGGAGCAGGGCGAGAGTGGCCAGCATCACCCACCGCTCGTGCCGCGCCACGTCGCCTGACCTCTCTTCTGGTGTTCGCCTACGAGACATTAACGCCCTGCCGGGGGTTCCCGGGGGCCTGAGCGGAGGAACCGCGGTGGAGTTCGACGTTGTCGTTGAGATTCCCAAGGGACAACGGAACAAGTACGAAGTGGACCACGAAACCGGGAAGATCAGGCTTGACCGGCTCCTGTTCACCTCCACGCAGTACCCCGCCGACTACGGCTTCATCGAACACACCCTGGGTGAGGACGGTGACCCGCTCGACGCGCTGGTGCTGCTGCAGGAGCCGACGTTCCCCGGCTGTTACATCACGTGTCGCGCGGTCGGCATGTTCCGCATGACGGACGAGAAGGGGGGCGACGACAAGGTGCTCTGCGTCCCCTCCACCGACCCGCGGATGGAGCATATCCGCGACATCCACCACGTGCCCGAGTTCGACCGGCTGGAGATCCAGCACTTCTTCGAGGTCTACAAGGACCTTGAGCCCGGCAAGTCGGTCGAGGGCGCCAACTGGGTGGGCCGCATGGAGGCCGAGGTCGAGATCGAGCGGTCCTTCCAGCGGGCCAAGACCGAGGGCCACACGCACTGACACGTCATCGGGGCACGTCATTGGGGCCTGGTGGCGCCCACCAGGTCCCACCGGTCGATCGGGGCGACCCGCACCACGTCGCCCGTCTGCGGGGCGTGCACCATCATGCCGTTCCCGACGTACATGCCGACGTGGTGGATCGTGCCGGGGTCGTCGCTGATGTAGCCGAAGAACAGCAGGTCGCCGCGGCGTAGCTGGTCGAGCGGCACGTGCGGGCCGGACGTCCACTGGGTGCCCGTCCAGTGGTCGATGGTCACTCCCGCCTGCTCCCAGGCGCGCATCGTCAGGCCGGAGCAGTCGTAGCTGGACGGGCCGTCGGCCGCCCACACGTACGGCTTGCCGAGCTGGGTCAGGGCCCAGTTGGCGGCGAGGTCGCCATGGGTGGAGCCGGTGCCGACCAGCGCGCTGCTGTACCTCGTCCGCATGATCGCGCGCTGCCTGGCCAGCCGTTCCGCCCTGGTGCGGGCCGCTTCGACCTCCTGTTGGAGCTCGTCCCGCCTGGCCCTGAGGTCCTTGGTCTCGCGCTTCTGCTCGGCTACCGCCGCCTCGGCCGCGAGCTTGGCCAGCCTGACGCGCTCGGTCGCGGCCTGGTGGTCCGCGTAGGCGTCAGCCGCCTGGGCCCGCAGGATGGCCGCGACTTCCTGCACGTCGCGCATGTGCTCGAGGATCTGGGCGCGCTCGTGACCGAAGTGTTCGAGCAGGCTCGCGCTCTGCAGGGCGCTGTCTCCGTCGGCGCCGACGAGCAGGGTGAGCGCGGGTTCGGGCAGGTCCAGGCCGCCGTAGCTCTCGGCCGCGAGCACGGCCACGGCCTGCCTCGCCTTCTCGACCTCGGCGTCGGCCGTCGCGAGCCGGGTGTTGGCCGCGGTGGCCGCCTGCTGGGAGTGTTCCAGCTGGACCTGTTCGCCGTTGTACGCCTCGACCAGCCGCTCCACCCTGGAGTCCAGCTCCTCCAGTTGCGACTGCGCGACCGCGAGCTTCGCGCCGGCCGCGCCGAGCCGCTTCGCCCGCTCCTTGACGGCCTCCCGGGCTTTCGCCACGTCGCGCGGGGACGGCCCGGGATCGGCGTGGACCGGGGGACACGCGGCCAGGACCAGGGCGGCGGCCAGAAACGCTGCTCCGACGGAGTGCATAGATCCCCCTCACGCGTGATCTCCCTATGCACTCCGTTCCCCTTGATCACTCAGCGCACACATACACCTCACGCAACGTAGTCACCGCAGGCGGAAGAGGCGTTCCATCCACGGACGGACGCCCGGGGCAGCGGGCTGGGCGGCCCGGGGATAGGTGAAGACGGGGGTCCGGCTCCCGTACGCGGCATGGAGTTCGGCCGCCTTGCACCAGTCGGCGGTGACCCGGGCGGCAGACCACGCGGCGGCGAGCGCCGGACGCGACTCCGGATGCCTGTCGTAGGTCTGGTAGAGGGTCATCGCGGCGTCGGCCGCCACGTGCCCGTCGCCGGGGTAGGCGGTGCCCGCCAAATAGGGGGCGGTGACCCGGCCGCCGTGGCGGGTGTCGAGCACCCAGGTCCAGTTGGCGAGCACCAACCCGAGCACCGGCTCGGGCACCCTGGCCGCCGCCGCGTACATGCGTTCCTGGCGGGGGCCCGCCAGGCGGCGGGAGGCCCAGAGCCAGTCGAGGTCGGCCGGCGGCTCGTCACCCGCCAGCCAGGACAGCACGGCCAGGCCGCGGGCGGTGCGCAGGCGGCAGAGTTCGAGGAGGTCGCGCAGCATGCGGGGGCTCTGGTCGAGCCAGGTGGGCCAGGAGACGCGGTGGCTCCTGGGCACGAGCGCGGCCAGCTCGTCGCGGACCGGCAGCGGGCAGACCCGGCGCCCGAGGTGCGGGTCGTCGCGGATGTCGTACGCCTCCATCGGCCGGCTCAGCCGGTCTGGGTGGGCGTGGGGGCCTGGGTGTCGCTGGGCGTGCCGGTGGGGTCGGGAGTCGTCGGCGCGCTCGTGGGTTGCTGGGTCGGGGTGACGGTGGGCGCGACCGTGGGGGTGACAGTGGGGCCGCCGGTGGGGCCGCCGGGGCCGCCGGTGGGGGTGGCAGTGGGAGTGCGGGTCCGTGACGGCTTGGGCGTCGGGCACGGGGTGCGGGTCGGGCGGGTCTGGTGGTCCCTCGGAGGCTCGCTCGGCGTGGCGGTCGGCCCGGCAGGGGCGGGGGTGGGCGTGAGCACCCCGGAAGGTCGCACGGTCGGGGCCTTCGTGTGAGTGGAGGACGTCTGGACGGGGACGGCGCTCGGCGTGGGGAGGGTCACCGGGCGGGCGGAGGCGATCGACACGATCGGGAACGTCCCCGTGCTGTCGAGAATGGGCTCGACCCTGATGAGAGAGTCCTGCGGGGCGGGTTGCCAGGGCAGCCTGACGCCGGGCGGCTCGCCGGGCGGCGGGAACGCGGCGGTGGCGAGCGCCGGCAGGCCGACGCTCTCCCTGTCGAAGTGGTGGAAGATCAACGCTATGGCCACCACGGTCGCGACCGCCGCCAGCGCGCCGCCCACTGCCTGAGGCCATTTTCGCGGCCGTCTGCCGCCCGGTACGGGAAACCCGGCGGCGTCGAGCCCGCCCGAGCGCCTGGCCACGTACCGCCGGTACGGCGTGAGCTCGGGGTCGATGAAGCAGCTCATCACCCTGACCCTGAGCGAGCCGGGCAGCGCGCCCCGCGGCAGCAGCTCGAAGACCTTGGCCGCCGACACCTGCCGCGAGTGCTGGGGCGAGCAGACCTCGCAGTCTCTCAGGTGGCGGACCAGCTGCTGGCGCATCTCCGGCGCCAGCTCTCCGGAGAAGCCGGACAGGATGCGGGCCCGGCGCGGGCAGTCGTAGGGGCCCTTCCTGGCCAGGATCTCCGCCGCCACCGCGTCGCGCAGCCGCTCACGCGCCTCCTCCTGGGCCGTCTCGACCTGGCGCGGCGGCACCCCGAGGACCGCCGCGAGCTCCGCGGTGGACAGCTCGTGCCCTGCCGACAGCTCCAGCACCTCGCGGTCGGCCGACGACAGGCTGCGCGTCGCGTTCCACGCCATCACCCGCAGGTCGGCGTCGGCCGGGTCGTCGAGCACCGGGGCCTCCGCCAGCGCCTCGTCCGCGCCGGGCGGTGTGGCCATGCGGCGGCGCAGGCACTCGGCGCGCGCCAGCGCGTAGAGCCAGGCGCGCAGCCTGCCCGGGTCGGACAGCGCGCCCGCGTGCGCCTCGGCCGCGATCAGCGTGTCACGCAGCGCCACCTGCGCGCTGTCGGCGCTCATGAGAAGGGACCAGCAGTATCGGTAGATGCTCTCGGCGTACGCGTCGTACAGCGCCGCGAGGGCACCCGGGTCGCCGGCGCGGAGAGCCTCGACCAGGACGCGGTCAGTCATGTGACCGAAGGTAATGGATTGGTAACTAGCAGTTCTACCGATTCAGCGGGAATGGCATCCCTTGCTAACCGCACGGCCATAACGTTTCTGACCATTTGCACGGCACGCACGCATACGTCAGCGATTTGGTTTGTTCCTGATTTATCGCGTTATTGAGGAATGCGTTTCCGCCGCGCCCGCGCAGGGCGCGGCGGTCACTGCTTGTGGTCGGGAATCTGCATCGCCTGGGAGCCGCGGTCCACGGCGAACGGCTCCGTGGTGGGCTTGACCGTGTGCACCGGCACCGCGCCACCGAGCGCCAGGTCCTCGAAGGGACGGGCGGTCGAGCCCCAGGTGCGGGCGGTCACCTCCGTCCTGGCCACCTTGGCGCCCTGCGGCAGGCCCTCGACGGTCAGGATGAAGCGCGGCGGATTGCCCGCCTTGACGTCGTCCACGAACGTGCTGCCGCCGCCGAGCAGCTTGCCCGAGCTGTCGCGCAGCAACGCGTTCACCACCAGGCTGCTGGCGGCGAGCTGGTACGGATTGGAGACGTATCCGGTGATGAGATACGTCCCGTCCTTCTGAGGCAGCGTCTGCACCCGCGAGACGGGGAACTGCTTGAACGCCGAGGCGATGCGGGCCGCGGGACGCCACTGGGCCTGGCGGTAGTCGATCGTCACCTTCGCCGGCTTCGCCGTGGCGGTCGCCTGGCCGGTGAAGGCCAGCGACCCGCCCGGCGGCACCGCGTCGAGCGGCTGGTCCATCCTGACCACCTCGGCGCCCCCGGCGTCGCGGGCGACGACCGTGGCGACCACGTGCTCGCCGAAGTGCCACGGGTTGCTGTTCGTGAGCACTCCGGCCCAGTTCACGGCGTACCCGCTGCCTGACTTGACGATGTTCGACACCTGCTCTTTGAGGGCGAGCGGTTTGAGCTGCTGTTGTGGCTTCTGGTCCTCGCTGGAGCACCCGGCTAGGCAGATCGCCCCGAGTGCGAGGAGGCTGACGGTTCGACTACACGGGATCACTTTGCCGTGATAGCCGGTTCATGGGTGCCTCTGGCAGGGGACACGCGACGGCCGTACCAACTCTTTAACGGGGACGTACCACCCGGGCCTCGTCCCAGACCGGGGTCGGCGACTCGTAGACGGTTCCGTCGGAGCCGAACACCAGGAACCGATCGAAATCCGCGGCGAACCAGCGGTCGTGGGTGACCGCCAAGACCGTGCCGTCGAAGGCGTCCAGACCGGCCTGGAGCGCCTCGGCACTGGCCAGGTCCAGGTTGTCGGTCGGCTCGTCGAGCAGCAGCAGAGTCGCGCCCGACAGCTCCAGGAGCAGGATCTGCAGCCGCGCCTGCTGCCCGCCCGACAGCGTGTCGAACCGCTGCTCGGCGACCCTCCCGGCCAGTTCGTACCTGGCCAGCGCCTTCATCGCCTCGTTCTTCAGCCTGGCGTGCTCGGTCATCACGATCTCGACCGGCGTCCGTCCGAGCAGGTCGGGACGGGCGTGCGTCTGGGCGAAGTGGCCGGGCACGACCCTGGCCCCGAGCCTGGCGACGCCGGAGTGGCCGATCTGCTCGCCCGCGAGCAGCCGCAGGAAGTGCGACTTGCCCGACCCGTTCGAGCCGAGCACCGCGACCCGCTCGCCGTACCAGACCTCCAGGTCGAACGGGCGCATCAGGCCGGTCAGCTCCAGGCCCTCGCAGATGACCGCGCGCTTGCCGGTGCGCCCGCCCCTGAGGCGCATGCTGATGTTCTGGTCGTTGGGCGCCTGCTCGGGCGGGCCGGCCTCCTCGAACCTGCGCAGCCGGGTCTGGGCCGCCCGGTAGGCCGGGGCCATGCTGTCGTTGTATCTGGCCTTGTCGCGGAGCATGACGACCAGGGCCTTGAGCTTGGCGTGCTCCTCGTCCCAGCGCCTGCGCAGCTCGTCGAGCCGCTCGTTGCGGGCCTTGCGGGCCTCGGCGTAGGTGGCGAACCCGCCACCATGAATCCAGATATTTCCGGATTCCACGGTCACGATCCGGTCGGCCGCGTTCGCCAGCAGCTGGCGGTCGTGGCTGACCAGCAGGACGGTCTTCGGCGTCTCCCTGAGCTGCTGCTCCAGCCACTCCTTGCCCGGGACGTCCAGATAGTTGTCGGGCTCGTCGAGCAGCAGCGTCTGGTCGGGGCCGCGGAGCAGGGCTTCGAGGACGAGGCGCTTCTGCTCGCCGCCGGACAGCGTGGACACGTCCCGATATTTCACGTTGTCGTACGGCACGCCGAGTGCGGCGACCGTACACGTGTCCCACAGCACCTCGATGTCGTAACCACCGGCGTCGGTGTAGTCGCTGATGGCCTGCGCGTAACGGAGCTGCGCCTTCTCGTCGTCGCGCTCCATCATCACGAGCTCCGCCTGCGCCAGCCGCTCCGCGGCCAGCCGCACGGCGGGCGGCGCGACGCTCAGCAGCAGGTCGTGCACCGTGCTGCCGTCGCGGACGCTGCCCACGAACTGCCGCATCACCCCCAGCCCGCCGGAGCTCGCCACACTCCCCTCGACAGGCTGCAGATCACCCGCGACGAGCCGCATGAGCGTGGTCTTCCCCGCCCCGTTGGGCCCGACGAGCGCGGCCTTGACCCCCTCGCCGATCCTGAAGGAGACATCGGTCAGCAACGGCCGCCCGTCGGGCAACACATAGGTCAGATGTCCAACTTCGACGTGCGGCACTTCGATCCCCTCCAGCTCCCGCCGTAGGGTATCGACCGCCCTCCCTCCCGGTCACCCCGTTTTCCGCCAGTCAGCCGCACGGACGCGCGCCCGCGCCCCAGAGCCGTGTGCCCGCGCTCGACACACCAGGAAAGGCGGGCCGACCTGCGGCACGGTCTATCTGAACTACTTCAGATAGACTGTGGTCGTGACGACGAAGAGCTTTCCGTACAGCGCGTTTCTCCGAGGCCCCTCGCAGGTCCTCCCGTCGCTGGACAACGCCGACGTCGTCCTCGAGCGGCGCGACGACGAGAACCTCATCTTGATGCGGGCGGAGCGTTTCGAGGCGGGGACGGCCAGCCTGCGTATCGCCGCCCGGGCCCTGGCCATCGTCGCCCGCCGTAACAGCGACCTCGCCGAGGAGGTCCTCGCCGAGGAACTCCCCTGGGTCACCTGGCTGCCCGACCCCGAGCGCCATGAGTGCGTGCGTGAACTGCTCGGCCACCTGATCGCGGGAGCCGACACGGGCGAGCTGCTGCCGTTCGGACGTGCGCTGGCCTCCTGGCGATCCACCGCGATCGTCTGGAGCGACCCGCAACTCGCCCGTGAACTCCAGGGCCCCTTCCCCGGCGACGGGCCGGACGTGCCTCGCCCCACCGACGAGTCCTGATGGCCGGTCGAGGTGACGATGTTCCCCGACCTCATCCGTGGCGCGTGCGTTTCGCCGAGGGCTGGAGCCGTCTGCTCGCCCACGCCCGGGAGAACCTCGACAGGGCCTGGGTCGCCATCACCGGCGACCCGCGGCATGTCGACAGCCGCCAGCATCCGCTCAAAGGCGCTCTCGGCGTCGTGAAGGTGGGGGGCGACGCGCTGGAACAGTGGCAGTACGAGGCCACGTCGGGCGGGCGCGTCTGGTAGGCGATCGACGACGAGCGCCGCACCTTGTGGATCACACGGGCGGGGACCGGGCACCCGAAGCAGACTGACACGCGGCGCGGCCGTTAGCCGCGCGGCGACCGTGGGCGAGCAACGCGGCCGGGACGGCGTCGCCGTTCATCAGAGTGACGGTTGTTCCGCCCGCTGGCGAAAGCGGAGGAGTTTCTGACACTCGCCGCCAAAGTGCTGGACGAGATGAGCCCGTACTAAAGAGGGCCGAGAACTCGGTCGGTGGCTTCGGGAGACAGCTGGGTGACCGACCGATCTCACGAAGGAGGGCCGTTGAGCGTTGAGACGGCCGAAGTTGACGACGCCGAGTTGATCCGGCGATCGGCCGACGACCCCGAGCAGTTCGCGGCGCTGTTCGACCGCTACGCGCGGCAGATCCACCTGTACGTGGCCCGCCGGTTGGGGGCGCAGGCCGCCGACGACATCGTCGCCGAGACGTTCCTGGCCGCGTTCCGGCGGCGGAGCTCGTACGACGTGACGGTACCGCTGGCCAGGCCCTGGCTGTACGGGATCGCGACCACGCTCGTCGCGCGGCACCGGCGGCAGGAGGAGCGGCTGCTGCGGGCCCTCAACCGCACGGGCGTCGATCCGCTGCCCGAAGCGGTGGACGACGTCGTGGCGCGGCGGGTCGCGGCGCAGGGCAGGGAGCGCGAGCTGGCGGGGGCGCTGGCGGCGCTGTCACGCGCCGATCGGGACGTGCTGCTGCTGATCGCCTGGGAGGACCTCAGCTACGAGGAGGTCGCGAGGGCGCTGGACATTCCGCTGGGAACCGTACGGTCCCGGCTGCACCGGGCGCGCAGGAAGACGCGGGCCGCGCTGGGAGACGAGGAGCTGTGATGGACACGATCAAGGACTTCCGCCGGAACACGCCGCCGATGACGGCGGAGGCGGAGAGCGCGGCCCGGGCACGGCTGCTGAAGGCCGTCCGAGGAGTGGAGACACGGCCCCGGCGTCGGCGGCTGGGGTGGCGGCTCGCGGTCGCGGGGGTGCTGGCCGTGACGGTCGGCACCGGCGTGGTCGTGCTGCGCGGCCAGCCTGCCATGACGCCCGTGGCGAGCGTGCGGGAGCTCGGTGAGCGGGCCGCGAGAGCGGCGGAGGACACACCGGGGTTCGTGGCCAGCCCGGGACAGTGGCTCTACATCAAGGAGCGCCAGGCCCCTTACAACACCATCGGCGCGGACCTGTCCAAGCGCACCACCTTCGAGCAGTGGACCAGCGTCGACGGCAAGCAGGTCGCCTGGGAGGAGGGCGGCAAGCTGCTCATCCAGGGCACCCACCCGGGGATCAGCGCGGCCGACCTCGCCAAGCCGCCGGTCACCTCGGAAGGAGTGCTCGGGAAGATCCGTGCGGTGCTGGAGGGGAGGCACTTCGTGCCCACCGATGGGCCGATGCCGCCCATGGACGAGCAGCTCTTCCAGGCGGTCTACCAGCTCATGGGTGAGCAGGCGCTGTCATCGGACGTCCGGGCCGCGCTGTTCCGCGGGCTCCACACGATCCCCGGCGTCACCGTCACCCAGGACGTCGAGGACGCCGACGGCAGGCGCGGCGTGGCGTTCAGCTACACCGGCGACTGGACGCGCTACGACCTGATCCTCGACCCCGGCGACTACCGCTTCCTCGGCACCTACGGGGTGACGGTGAAGGACAAGACGATGACATACACCAGCGCCCCGTCGGTCTTCGTCAAGGCGGGCACGCCGCTCACCCTCACGGCCCAGCTCGAGACGAAGCTCGTGGACAAGCCGGGACAGCGATGACGTAACGGCCTGATGAGGGCGGGCTCACAGAGGGGGTAGACAGTAAGTGATCTAATGACTAGAACTGTAGGGAACTTCTTCCCTTCCCCCTAGGAACGCCCGATGACGCGATTCCGGTCCGCCCTCATCCCCCTCGGCGTCGCGCTGCTCGGCCTCACCGCCGTGCCGCACCAGGCGGTTGCCGCACCCCCCAAGCCCACCCCCTCCGTGGCCGCCACGACCGAGCGGGCCGCCACCGCCGCGTCCGCGTGCGCCCCCGCCGTCAAGGGCGCGGCCGTCGACGCCCGGCTGACCGGCCTGTTCACCAACTACGGCAACGACAACAGCCGCACCGACGACTGGACCGGCGCCGACGGGACGTACTCGCTCAAGCTGCCCAGCGGCAAGGAGCTGTGGATCTTCTCCGACACCTTCCTCGGCCAGGTGAACGCCGACGGCTCCAGGCCGCCGGTCGTCGAGGAGGGCGGGACGACCGTCTTCCTCAACAACTCCTTCGCCGTCGAGCAGGACGGCAGGCTCGCCACGATCCACGACGGGACGCAGGAGCAGCCGAAGGCCGTGATGCCGCCCCGCGACCAGAACCACTGGTACTGGGCCGGCGACGCGACCCTCGCCGGTGGCGTGGTGGAGGTGACCTACCAGGAGTACGAGCGGTACGGCACCGGCGCCTGGGACTGGCGCTGGCACAAGAACGTGGTCGCCCGCTTCGTCCCGGGCCGGCTGAACCAGCCGATCAGCGTCCACGACCTGCCCTCCGGCCACGGCGTCTCCTGGGCGTCCGCGACGCTCAAGGACGGCGGCTACACCTACGTCTACGGCGTGGAGGACCTGGGCTCGCCCAAGTACATGCACCTCGCCAGGGTCAAGGGGCAGAGCCTGCTCGGCCAGTGGGAGTTCATGAAGGCCGACGGCACCTGGTCGCCGGACGAGGCGGACTCGGCCCGGATGATGAGCGGGGTGGCGAACGAGTACAGCGTGACCAAGGTGGGCAACGGCTACGTCCTGATCACGCATGACACGAGCGAGGTGCTCAGCCCGCGGATCGTGGCCTACACCTCGTGCTCGCCCACCGGCCCGTTCACCGGCAAGCAGCTCGTCTACACGACCCCGGAGACGGGCGGGAACATCTTCACGTACAACGCCCACGCGCACCCGGACGTCTCGGGCAACGGGCTGGTCGTCTCGTACAACGTCAACAGCTTCGTCAACACCGACCACTACCGGGACGTCTCCATCTACCGCCCGCGGTTCATCGACGTGAGCTTCGGGTGAGACGAAACTGGGCGGCTCGCCTGCGGCTCGTCACGATCGACGGGCTGCGGGCGGTCGTGCTTGAGAACGAGGCGCTCCGCGTGACCGTCGTGCCCGACAAGGGCGGCGACGTGGTGGAGTTCCTGCACAAGCCCACCGACACGGACTTCGTCTGGCTCTCCCCGCAGGGCCTGCGCAACCCGCACGACCACCTCCAGGGGGCGGCGGACGACGTCGCGCAGTTCATCGACCACTACGAGGGCGGCTGGCAGGAGATCTTCCCCAACGGCGGCGCGCCGAGCGAGTACCGGGGCGCGCGGCTGGCGCAGCACGGGGAGGTGGCCGGGCTGCCGTGGGAGGTCGAGGTGCTGGCCGACTCCCCGCAGGAGGTGGCCGTCCGGCTGAGCGTGCGGACCAGGCGGCTGCCGTACCGGCTGGAGCGGACCATGCGGCTGGCGTCGGGGACTGCCGCGCTGGAGGTCGAGGGACGCGCGTCCAACGACTCGGGGCTCGAACTGCACGCCATGTGGGGCCAGCACATCGTGTACGGCGAGCCGTTCCTGCGGCCGGGCGCCAGGATCAGGCTGCCGGAGGGCGTCACCGTGGTCCCGCACGACAGCGCGATCAACCCCGCCGGGCGCCGGGTGCAGGCCGGTGGGCCGTGGCGGTGGCCGGTCGTGCCCGCCGAGGGCGGCGGCGAGACTGACCTCAGCGTGGTCCCCGGGCGCGGCGCGCCGAGCGACATCGTCTACCTGACCGGCTTCAGCGAGGGCTGGTACGAGATCACGGGGGACGTCGGGCTGCGCGTGGAGTGGGACGCGACGCTCCTGCCGTACCTGTGGATGTGGCAGGAGCTCGGCGCGTCCACCGGTTACCCGTGGTGGGGACAGGCGTACACGATCGGGCTGGAACCGTTCTCCAGCATGCCCACCGACGGGCTGGCCGCGGCCGTGGCGAACGGCACGGCGCTTACCTTGGGACCTCACGAGACGAGGACGTCGCGGTTTCGCGTGGAGGTGCTGACATGAGCGAGTTCGAAGGAAAGGTCGCGCTGGTCACGGGCGGCTCGAAGGGGATCGGCCGGGCGGTGGTGGACCGGCTGGCCGACGGTGGGGCGTCCGTGGTGTTCTGCGGCGCCGACAAGGAGGCGGTGCTCGACAGCGAGCACGTCACCGGCGTGGTCGCGGACGTGCGGCGGGCCGGCGACATGCGCGACCTCGTGGACCTGGCCGTGGCCAGGTACGGCGGGCTCGACATCGTGGCGACGTGCGCGGGCGTGCAGCGGTACGGCACGGTGGTCGACACCCCCGAGGACGTCTGGGACGAGGTCCTGGACATCAACCTCAAGGGTGTCTACCTGACCTGCAAGGCGGCGATTCCCCGGTTGAAGGCGCGGGGCGGCGGGTCGATCGTGGTGATGTCGTCGGTGCAGGCGTTCGCCTCGCAGGCGCAGGTGGCGGCCTACACGGCGAGCAAGGCGGCGCTGAACGGCCTGACCAAGGCCATGGCGCTGGACCACGCGGCCGACGGCATCAGGGTGAACGTGGTCTGCCCCGGCTCGGTCGACACGCCGATGCTGCGCTGGGCCGCGGACCTGTGGCGGGGCTCGCTGTCACAGGAGGAGCAGGTGGCGCAGTGGGGCCGGGCGCACCCACTCGGCCGGGTCGGCAGGCCGGAGGAGGTCGCCGAGCTGGTGGCGTTCCTGGCGGGGCCACGCTCGTCGTTCATCACGGGCGCCGAGCACCGCGTGGACGGCGGCCTGCTCGCCCGCAACCCGGCGGCCCTCCCCGAGTGACGGCTCGGGTAATAAACCACGCGAGCGCGTGTCAGCCGCGCGTCCGCAACCCGTCAGCGGCCCGGCGTGGACGGCGGTCGGGACGCGCGGGGCCGGCGCTGCCGGAGGCCGGTGCGGAAGGCCGCGAACCCGCCGAACACGCGGCGCCGCCGGAGGCCGTCGCGGGACTCCGTGAACCGGCCGGGCCCGATCTCCCGCCGAGGAGCGAAGCCGACGGCGCGCCGAGCCGCCGCCGGACCCGGCGCCCACCTGCGGGCTAGCCGGTCTCCCAGCGGACCCGCCGATCAGCGGGCGTCTCCCAGCAGTCCCGCCCATGTGCGGGCGTCTCCCAGCGGACAGGCCCTCCTGCGGGCCGACCGGGCCGCTACCTGGCCTGACGGCCGTCTGCACGCGGCGACGGCTGCCAGCAGCCGTCGCTGGGCGCCGAAGGGCGGCGGCCCCGGGGCGGGATAAGGGCGACGGGCGCGGAGCGTGCGCCCCAGGCGGCCGCGAGCCGGCCGAACGCGTGACCGGCGCAGGGCTCCGCGAGCCGGCCGAACGCGCGGTCGGCACGGGGCTCCGCGAGCCGGCGGGGCCCGGTGGGCGGCCGGCTCGGCGGCGGCCCGTTCCAGCGTGTTGGGGTCCTGTGATGCTAGCCATGGCCCGGCCCGCTTTCTGTGCGCCCTGGTTCAGTGTGGCCGAACCCGGAAACCGGTGCCGCCGCGGTCGTTCAGCGGCGTCCGCTGCTCGGCCGGTGGCCGTCGAGCGCGTCGCCGACAGCCCGGACGGTCAGCCTCACGGTGGTCTCCTCGGTCGGCGAGTCTCTCGATCGGTAACCTAGCGTGTTGACAGGTATACCCAAAGTTATGACTCGCCGATCCTCGCCGGGCGTTCCACGGCCATATTTCCCCAGCTCAGACGCCTCGGACGAACGCCGCCAGGTCAGCAGACTGCCGGAGGCGGCTCGGCTCGTGGACGTACATCATGTGACCGGCCTCGTAGTACCTGAACTCGATGTTCCCCCGCAGCTCGGCGGGCACGGGCAGACGGGCGAAGGTGTGCTCGGCGGCGTGGTACGGCGTGGCGCCGTCGTGGTACCCGCATCCGACGTGGACGCGCAGGTGCGGGTTGGCCCGCATCGCCGAGGCGAGCTTCCCGGCCACGTTGACGTGCTGGTTCTCGAACTCCTTGAACGACCAGGGGTCCACGCGCGAGGTGAGCACCTCGTAGGGCAGGTCGTTGACGTAGTCCAGCTCGGCCCGCAGGTAGTGGTTGAGCGCGGCGCTGTAGGGGCCGACGATCGCGGCCAGGCTCGGGTCGTGGGCGAACCGCTCGCGCCCCGAGTCGGGGTCCCAGCCGGCGAAGCGGCCGTCGAGCCGCCCGACCGTTTGGCGGCGGGAGCGCAGCAGCTCGGTGAAGAAGCGGACGTGCTCGATGCGCAGGTCCACGCGGTCCACGTAGTCCTCGGAGAGACCGGACAGCGCGGCGACCCTGGCGACGGCCGCGGCGCGTTCCTCGCGGGTGAGGCGGCCGGCCCGTGACAGCGCCCAGGGGTAGTCGCGCTCGGCGTACTGTTCGGCCTCGCGCAGCACGTCGGCCAGGGGGCGGTCGCCGTGCAGCCCGTGGTGGTGGGCGATGGCGGCGTAGGTCGGCAGGTAGAGCGGGTACGGCAGGTCGTTGCCCTCGGCGAAGACGACCGTGCCGAAGTCGAGCACGGAGGAGATGAGCATCAGGCCGTTGAGGTACATGCCGTAGCGGGTCTGCAGGTGGTCGGCCAGCGCCGCCGCCCTGACGGTGCCGTACGACTCGCCCGCGAGGAACTTGGGCGACATCCACCGCCCGTTCCTGGTCGTCCACAGCCTGATGATCTCCCCGACCGACTCCAGGTCGCCGGTGAAGCCGTGGTACGGCTCGGCCTTCTCGCCTTCCGCGGCCCGCGAGAAGCCGGTCGAGATCGGGTCGACGAGGACCAGGTCGCTGACGTTCAGAAGGGTCTCGGCGTTGTCGGCCAGGCCGTACGGCGGGGGCAGCAGCGCCCCCGCGTCGCCCATCAGCACCCGGCGCGGGCCGAGCACGCCGAGGTGCAGCCACACGCTCGACGAACCGGGCCCGCCGTTGAAGGCGAACGTGACGGGCCTGGTCAGCGGGTCCGCGTCGTCGAGCGTGTAGGCGGTGACGAACACCTCGGCCTTGGGCCGGTGGCCGTCGAACCTGCCGTCGGTCGTCACCTCCTCGCGCAGGACCACGGTGCCGGTGGTCGCGGTGTACGGCCGGCCGTCGGTGAGCGCGTGCTGGGTGGTGACGAGGTTGTCGGCAGGTTGCCGCTGTTCTTCAGCCATGACGGCTAATTATGTAGCGATATCTCCTGAAATAGCGGGGTCGGCAAAGCGCTCATTCGGCACCTGGGCGTACCAACCGGGCCGTCCAGGGTCACGGTCGTACGGATAGCCACCTATTTCCCGATAAAGCTCGGCATAGCGGGCTACACGCTCCTTATCCAGCTTCACGCCCAGCCCAGGCCCCGTCGGCACGGCGATGCCGCCCTCCGAGTAGGCCAGTTTGCCGCCCTCGATCACGTCGTCGCGAAGCTGGTGGTAGTGGGCGTCGGCCGCGTACGTGAGGTTCGGCAGCACCGCGCCCAGGTGCAGCATCGTCGCGAGCTGGATCCCCAGCTCCCCGGACGAGTGCACCGCCACCCCGAGCTGGAACGTCTCGCACACCCCCGCCGCCTTGATGCACGGCCGGATCCCGCCCCAGAAGGTGGTGTCCAGCAGCACCACGTCGGCGCTGCGGCGCAGCACGTTCGAGGCGAGCTGCTCGAAGTTGACGACGACGGTGTTCGTCGCCAGCGGCACCCTGACCTGCTCGCGCACGGCCCTGAGCCCTTCGAGCCCCCAAACGGGGTCCTCCAGGTAGTCGTTGTTCAGCCCCTCGATGGCGTGGCCGAACCGCAGCCCCTCGGCGACCGACAGCACCGCGTTCGGGTCGTAGCGGAGCCGGTCGCCGGGGAACGCCTCGGCCAGCGCGCGGTAGCACTCCAGCTCGTAGTCGGGCGGGAAGACGCCGCCCTTGAGCTTGTGCACGGTGAACCCGTGCGCCGCCTTCAGCTCGCGGGTGTGCTCGACAAGCTGGTCAGGCGTACGGATCTCGGCGTACCCCTCGGCCGCGTACCGGAAGAACAGGTAGGACGCGAACGGCACCGCGTCGCGGATGCGCCCGCCGAGCAGGTCGCAGACCGGGACGCCGAGATGCTGCCCGATCAGGTCGAGGCAGGCGAACTCGATGGCCGCGAGGAGCTGGGTCCGGTTGTTGTAGAGCGACGCGGTCGGATTTGCGATCTTGAACCGCAGCGCTTCCAGCTGGAAGGGATCGTGCTCCTTCAGGTACGGCAGGAGCGCGCGGAAGGCCGCTTCCGCGCTCTCCCCGCCACCGCCCATCTCCCCCAGGCCGATCAGCCCGTTGTCGGTCTCGACCTCGACGATCGTGCGGACGAACCGTCCCCAGTGGGCGCCGTTGCTGTGGCGCAGCGGCGCCTCCAGCGGGACGGCGACCGTCGTGGCCCGGATGTCTACGATCTTCACTCGCACGTCCCCCAAACGGCGGCGACCCCACAGGCGGGCAGCCGCACCTTGACCGATTCGTCTACTACGTCGAGCTGCTCCCGCTCGCGCTCCAGGCCCGCGCTCACCCGGGCCGTCCGCAGGCCCGGCAGGCTGACCGTCACCTCGACCGGCTCGCCGGCCAGCGACTGCAGCCGGACCACGTGCTCGGCTCCCGCCTGCCCGATCGAGTTGACCAGCACGTCGGGGTGGTCGGCGGTGACGAACGACCGGGTCGCCGGGGCTGCCCCCGGACCCTCGGTCAGCAGCGCGCCGACGAACTGGTCCGTCAGCCCGGCCGCCGCCCGCGCACCCAGCCGCCTGCCGGGCACACCCACCTCGGACGTGACCGCGTACCTGAACGTCGTCTCGCCCTGCTGCTGGGAGGGGAAGTTGGTGTCCCAGATGTTGTTCAGCGCCCAGGAGTAGACCGTCCCCTCCTCCTCTTCGAGGGTCGGCGGGAACGGCGCGTACGGCATGTGGATCGTGCCGAGCTGCACCAGCGGCGCTTCCAGGGTGGCCCAGGCGATGGTCAGCTCCGGGTCCTCGAAGGCGATCCAGTGCCTGATCGGCAGCATGTACTCGGCCGACCCGGGCACCCGGGGCACGTCCGGGCCGCCCACTCCGCCGGTCAGCTCCCACGCCGAGGCGGGTCCGGACGCGAACGGGAAGGCCAGGAAGACGGCCTCCTTGGCCGGGGTGCCCTGCTTGGCGAGCTGGTAGGTCAGGTCCAGGCGGGCGACGCCGGAGTGCAGCTCGATCGTGGTGCGCAGCCAGTCGACGCCCTTGCCCTGCAGCTCGATGACCAGCTTCTCGCCGACGGCGGTGCGCTGCGCCTTGAGCACGGTGGCGTTCCTGCCGATGGCGCGGTCGCCGAGCAGGGTCCTGTCGTGCGCCCCCACGTGCCCCGACATGTGGTTGAAGTGCGGGGCGGTGGCGTAGCGGTCGTAGACGTACTGGCCGAAACCGGCCGCGGCGTCGGCGTTGACCAGCTCGCGCCCGGCCTTCTTGTCGAAGATGGAGCTGATGTAGCCCTCGTGGACGTCGTACGCCACCCGGTAGAACTCGTTCTCGATCACGCCGCCCAGGTCGAGCGCGACCGGCTTGGGGGCCGGGGCCTCGGCGCGGACCACGTCGAGCCGCGCGTAGCCGAAGCCGGGGATCTCGGGGACGACCGCGTGCAGGTGCCGCCCGATCGGCCGGGTCGGCCAGTCGGCCGGGTCCACGACCTCCTCGTGGTGCGCGAGCGTCTCACCGGTCCGCGCGTCCACCAGCGCGATGGGCACGTCGGCCGCGACGACGTCCCGCGGCAGGAACGCCCGCACGACGTCGGTGCGGGTGCGGGTGCCCGGGTTGAAGACCGCGAACGACGCCAAAGCGGCCCCCTCCGCGGGCGCCGGGCCGGAGAGCGCGCCCGCGAACCGGCGCGTAGCGGCCTGGAGCAGGTCGGACGCGTCGTCCTGGGCGTCGTAGGCGCCCGACGACTTGCGGGTCCACTGCAGGCCGCCCGAGTCGCCCGCCTCCTCGGCGTCCTCCCACGGGTTGGCAGCGCCCCAGGTGTGCTCGTTGAACAGCGCCACCTTGTCGTACGCCTCGTCGATCTCGCCGGTGGCGTCCGCGCCCGCGATCGTGTGCAGGGTCTCGGCGGCGCGCAGCGCCGACTGCGCGCGCCGGACGTAGCCGAGCGGGCGCGCGCCCGAGCCGAGCCCGTCGGCCCACCAGTCGGTCCAGTCGCCCTCGTGGACGGCCAGCCGGTCGTGGTAGTGCTCCTCCACGTGCGCGAAGAAGTCGCTGTTGACCGCCGAGCGCAGCCGGGGGAACGCCCACTGCTCGTTCCACCGGCGCGCGATCGACGCGGGCACGATCGAGGGGCCCGCGTTGTCGGCGTGCGCGCCCTGCACGCGCAGGTGCAGCACGTCCAGCTCGTACGGCTCGCGCGGCGCGTCGGGGCCCTGCCAGCCGAACGTGCCGGGCCCGTACGGGTAGCCGCGCGAGGCCAGCGCCGACAGGTAGCGAGGCAGCAGGTCGTCGGCCAGCTCGTAGGAGTCGGTCAGCCCGACCGTGTTGCCTTCCATGTAGGCCATGCCGTGCGGGGTGTCGGTGAACCAGACCAGCACCTCGTTGCCGCTGGGCGCCCGCCAGCGGAACGGCCTGGTCAGCTTGTCACCGCCGTGCAGGTACGGCACCGACCGTCCGGCCCAGTTGTGCGCGGCGGCCAGGTAGCGCACCCCGGCCGCGTTCAGCGCGTCGACCAGGCCGACGACGGCGCCGGGCACGTCGGTGTGCATGGCGGAGCGGGTGGCGAAGCCGTACTTCTCCTGAAGCTGGGTGGTGAAACGGAGCTGCCGGTACAGCTCCTCGGTGGAGCACGCCTCGGTGTGGAGCTGGAACGGCAGCGCGGTCACCTCGATGACGCCCTCGCGGGCCAGCGCGGCGAAGGCCTCGACCTGCTCGGCCGGACGCGCCCCGAGCCACTTCAGGGCGGGCATCGACGACTCGACCGTCCACCTGAACTTGGCGTCGTCGGGCCAGGAGGCGGTCTCCTCGGCCAGCCTGACCGCGGCGTCGAGGTAGTCGAGGTGGTGCCGCAGGACGGTGCCCTGCGGGTCGGTGTAACCGATGTCCAGGTGGGAGTGGTGGACGACGAACACGCTCCACTTACGCTGCGGCGTGACGGTGATCCGCGCGGAGCCGACCACGCCGGCGTCGTCCCGCGACTCCAGCGTGAACTCGCGCGGCTCGCTCACCTCGGGCACGAGCAGCGTCACGTCGGTGCCCGACGCGCTGTCGACGCCCACCAGCACGTGCGTCAGCGGCTGGGTGCTCGACACCCTGATCGCCTGCCGGCCGTCGTGGGTGAACAGCGGCAGCACGGCGACCCGGACCTCCAGCCCGCGCACGCCGATCACCGGGGTCGAGGTGTCGTTGCGCAGCGCCTGCCTGATCCCGTCGTAGTCGGGGGAACCGAGGCTCCGCTGCAACAACCGGCTCGTCATCAAACACTCCCTAGAGACAGGCCTCGGGCGAAGAGGCGCTGGGTGGCCAGGAACAGCAGGACCGTGGGCAGCGAGCAGACGAGCCCGGCAGCCAGGCCGACGGGTATCGGGGTACCCGCGTAGACGTCGGTCATCAGCCCGGCCAGCGCGGTCATCACCGGCCGCACGTTCTCGGTCTGCGTCAGGGTCAGACCGAAGATCAAATCGTTCCAGATGAAGGTGAACTCGAGGATGAACACGGCCGCGAGCGCGCTGGTGGAAATCGGCAGGTAGACCCGCCAGAAGATGCGCCAGGTGGACGCGCCGTCCATCCGGGCGGCCTCGAAGATCGAGAAGGCCACCCCGGTGTAGAAGTTGCGCAGCACGAAGGCCGCCAGCGGCACGTTGATGGCCGTGTAGATGACGATCATGCCGAGCCGGCTGTCGTACAGCCCGGCGTCGCTGTAACCGACGAACAGCGGCACGAGCAGCATCTGCGACGGGAAGATCGTGCCACCGAAGATCAGCAGGAACCACCAGAACCCGTGCCGCAGCCGCAGCACCACGATCGTGTACCCGGCCAGCGCCCCGATGAGCACGCCCAGGACGGGCGAGACGACGGCGTAGAGCGCGGTGCTGGCCAGACTGTCACCCAGGTTCGCGCTCTCCAGGGCCCTGGCGAAGTTCTCGAACAGCGAGAAGTCGCCGGACGGCAACCACGCCCTGCTCGCGTCGTACGAGGCCGCGGGCCTGGAGGCGTTGACGAGCAGGAGGTACGTCGGCCCCAGCCAGATCAGGCCGAGCACGACGAGGACGGCACGCCGGATCATCGCACCTGCCTCCTGAGGTAGAGGAAGGACGCCAGCCCGGTGACCACGGTCAACATGACCGCGACGGCCGAGCCGTAGCCGTAGTCGCTGGCAACGAAGGTGTCCTTGTACATGGTCACCGCGAGCGTCTCGGAGTTGCGTCCCGGCCCGCCCTGGGTCAGCACCCAGACGATGTCGAACGTCTTCAGGCTCGCCACCAGCGCCAGCCCGACGACGACCGCGGTCAGCGGTCTCATCAGCGGCCAGATGACGTGCCTGAACAGGCTCCAGCCCGACGCGCCGTCGAGCCGCGCGGCCTCGATCGGCTCCTTCGGGATCGACTGCAGGCCGACCACGAACAGCAGCGTGTTGACGCCGAGCTGCTGCCAGGTCCAGACGAGCAGCATGGCGATCGTGTTGTGCGGCGCCTTCTGCAGGAACGCGGTGTCGACGCCGAGGATCTGGTTGGCGATGCCGTCGTGCGACAGGACCGGGCTCCACACCAGCGCGAGCCCGGCGCCGCTGAGCGCGTACGGCAGCATGAACGGCACCCGGTACCAGGCGCCGCCCCTGATGTCGTACGACAGGACGGCCACCAGCAGGCCGAGGCCGACCGGCAGCACCATCGTCCCGACCACCCAGAGCAGCGTGTTGCGGATCGAGGTGAGCAGCGCCGGGTCGTCGAACAGCTTGACGAAGTTGTGGAAACCGATCCATTCGGGCGAGGCGAGGCCGTCGTACCGGGTGAAGCTGAGGTACGCGGTCCACAGGAAGGGGGCGTAGAGCAGCCCCGCGACGAGCAGCGCCGCGGGGGCCACGTACCCATGCCGAAACCGACCGAGTATGGGAGTGCGCGTGCTCATTGCCTCACTCCGTGAGGCGGGCTCGGTCGCTCAAACCCGCCGCTCACTGGTGCGTGCTCCAGTACTCGTCGGCGGCCTTCTGGATGGTCTGGAGCACTTCCTGGTAGGTGCCGGGCTCGTTGACGAACTTGCCGAAGCCGTCGAGCGCGGCTGTCAGCACCGGCGGTGGCGTGGCCTCGAAGTAGCGGTTGACCAGCCGGTACTTGCCGCTGCCCGCGTCCTTGGTGATCTGGCCGAGCGCCTCGTCCTTGATCGCCACCTTGGGGTTGGCCGAGACGTCGCCCCTGCTCGTCGCCCACTTCTCCTGGGCTCCGGCAGAGGTCCACCACTTGAGGTACTTCGTGCTGGCGTCGGCGTCGGGCGCCTTGGCCAGCGAGCAGAGCGGTCCGCTCTCGAAGATGATGGACGTCTTCGGCAGCGAGGCGTTCACGTTGGGGATCGTGAAGAAGCCGTAGTCGGTGCCGGCCTTCAGGTCGCGCTGCGTCATGGACGTGTTGAACCAGGTGCCGGACGAGACCATCGCGGCCTTGCCGCTCTTCAGCAGGTCGGCCGGGTCCGTCTTGTCACCCGGGTTGACGAAGTACCCGGCGTCGATGAGTTGCTTCCACTTCTCCATCACCTGCACGACGCCCGGGTCGGTGTACTTGGCCTGGCCGGTGGACAGGCGGTCGTACAGGTCGGGGTCGGTGCCCGCCATGAGCTGCTCGAACCAGACGAAGGAGAACAGCACACTGGTGTGGTAGAAGGCCTTGACGCCGTTCTTCTTCAGCGTGTCGGCGACCTTGACCAGCTCGTCCCAGGTGGTCGGGGGCTTCAGCTGGTACTTGTCGAAGACCTGCTTGTTGTAGAACATCCCCCAGTAGGCGACGTTCAGCGGCACGCAGTACTGCTTGCCGTCGACCGTGTAGTACGGCGCCAGGTCCTGGGGCAGGTCGCCCGCCTTGATCCCCTCCTGCCAGATGGCCGAGGTGTCGGCCACCTGCTTCTGCTTGACGATCTCCGCCAGCGTCCCGCCGGTCTGCCAGGTGAACAGGTCGGGCTTGACGTTGGTGCGGAACGACGCCTTGATGAACGCCTGGTACTGCGCGGAGTCGGTATAGCCGGTCGGCTTCATGCCCAGGCCGATCTGCTGCTTGGACAGGGCGCCCATCTCGTCGAAGTACTTGCTCCACGCGCCCTTGTCGTTGTACAGCGTCAACTCGGTCTTCTTCGGTGCGTCGGCACCGCTTCCGCCGTTGCCACCGCACGCGGCGAGAACGAGAGCCGCCACGCCGAGCGTGGCCATGCGTGACCGGATCATGCCCCGGCCTCCTTGTTTCACTTGGGGGGGTGTTGCAACCGCTGCTCTATTACTGTCCTGACGTCCACCAGGTGGGCCCGCATGCGCGCTTCGGCGGCCTCGGCGTCACCGGCCTCGATGGCCTCGAGGATCGCCTGGTGCTCGTCGAAATCGCGGCTCCGGTCGTCGAAGATCTGCAGGATCTGCCGCTGCTCCGGCCCGTGGACCGTCAGCAGCGAGTCGACGACCTCGTGCAACACGCTGTTGCCCGCGAGCCGCGCGGTCGCCCGGTGGAAGGTCATGTTGGCGTCGTGCAGCTCGGCGTCCTGTCCCCGCAGGTGCCTCGCCGCGTCGTCGAGCACGCCTCTGAGTGCTTCCAGCTCCTCGCCGGTGGCACGTTCCGCGGCCAGTGCGGCCAGCGGCGGCTCGATGACGATGCGGGCGCCGAGCAGCTCCAGGAGCTGGGCGCCGTGCATCTCGCGCATGTTGGGGTTCGGGAGCACGATCCGCCCGATGGCGGCGCCGACATAGATGCCGGAACCGTGCCTCATCTCGATGGCACCGGTGGCTTCCAGCCTGCGTAGCGCCTCGCGCAGTGTCGGGGTGGTGACAGCGAAGCGCTGGGAGAGCTCCCTGGTCGAGGGCAGCCGGTCGCCCGGCTGGTGCCCGCCCGTACGGATGAGCTCCAGCATGCTCTCGGTCAGAGCGTCGGAAAGGGTCGGCCGCGTTACCTCGGACATATCAAGTCATCTAATCACTTCTGACTATACGCGTCTATGAGGACTCGGTATTTTTCGCGCATGAGGCGGATTGTCGTATGGGGGGTGGCGGTCGTCCTGACGTTGGCCGCCGCCGGCGTCGGCGGTGCCGGTTGGTACTACTCCAGCATGGTCATCGACCCGTCCGGGGGCGCGAGCTACCCGCTGGAGGTGCTCGCCTACGACGGCGGGCGGGTGACGCTGAAGGGCGGCGGCGACACCGCGGCTCCCGGCTCGTACGGCCTGACCTGGCCCGACGGCAACGCCACACTCGGCCGGACGGTCTCCGCCAGCGGCGACGTCGTCATCCGCGAGGTCGAGCGGGTCCGCCGGGGCACGCTGCGGCCCGGCCTGCGCGCCTACCTCGACCGCTGGATGTGGGGGCACGAGGATCCGACGTCCGCGCTCGGCCTGCCGTTCCAGAAGGTCAACGTGCGCGGCGAGTTGGGCGACTTCCCGGCCTGGCGCACCGAGGGCGACTCGAAGACCTGGGTCATCGCGGTGCACGGACGCAACGCGAACGCCTCGGAGGCGCTGCGGTTCGTCCCGGTCTTCCACAGGCTGGGGATGCCGGTGCTCGGCATCAGCTACCGCAACGACGAGGGCGCGCCCGCCAGCGACGACGGCAAGTTCCACCTCGGCGCCACCGAGTGGAAGGAGGTGGCCGCCGCCATCGACTACGCCCGCGGCCAGGGCGCCTCCGGCGTCATCCTGTACGGCTTCTCGATGGGCGGCGGCATCGTCCCGATGACGGCGCGGAACGTCCCGAACGCGCCGATCAAGGGGATGATCCTGGACAGCCCGGTGATGGACTGGAGGGCGCCCATCGAGCTGGGCGCGCGGCAGTTAGGGGTCCCGCGCTGGCTCGCCTCGGTGGGCGAGTTCGTGGTCGAGAGACGCACCGGCTTGTCCTTCGACGACCTCGACCAGGTCAGGCACGCGGACGAGTTCAAGGCGCCCATCCTGATGTTCGTGGACGACGACGACGCGACCGTCCCGACCGGGCCCTCGCTGGAGTTCGCCGGGCGCAGGCCCGACCTGGTGACGCTGGTGCGCACCGAGGGCGGCGGCCACGTCGGGTCGTGGAACGTCGACCCGACCGGCTACGAGCGGGCGTTACGCGACTTCGTCGCCGACGTCGGCCGCTGATTGTCAGCGCTTCAGGAAGCCCCGCATCTGCTCGATCTGCGCCTTGCGCGACGCCTCCACCTGGGCGGCCCACCGTTTGACCGCCGGGTTGGCTCCCCCGGACTCCTCGTTCCCCGCCATCCGGACGGCGTCGCCCTGGTGGGCGATCAGCAGGGTGAGGAAGTCCCGCTCGAAGTGCCCGGAAGACCTCAGGGCGGCGATCTTCCTGCGGTCGGTCTCGGGCATGCCGCCGTGGTGCTCGTGCGCCTGCGTCGGCGCGGTCAGCGGCTGGTCCCACGCGTGCAGCCAGCGCAGCATCATCTCGACCTCGTCCTGCTGCGTGGTCTCGATCGCCGCGGCCAGCGTCTTCAGCTCGGGCCTGGTCGCCTTCGCCTCGCCGACCTTGACGAGCTCGATGCCCTGCCTGTGGTGCTGGACCATCATCTGCACGAACATGACGTCCTCGGCGTTGACCGGGTCGCCGCCCGAGGGGGGCGGCGCGCACCCGGCGACCAGCAGGAGCGCCGCGCCTCCGGCGGCGATCGCGCGCTTGCGCATCCGCGCCCCCAAGGAAGCTAAAAGGAAACTTTCCTAAGGGTTAACGATTTCCGTCAGGCACGCAAGGGCCCCTCACCGGTAGGCGAGGACGCGTTCCAGGTTGTGCCTGACGATGCCCAGCATCCCCTCGCGGTCGGGGAAGTCGCCGTCCAGGAGCCTGAGCGGGCCCGCGACCAGCGACAGGTGCATGGCGAGCCGGTAGAACTCCATGCGGGCCTCGTCGAGGCCGTCGGCGCGCAGCCACCGGTAGTGGTCGCCGAACCGCATCTGGAGGAAGACGTGCTCCCACTCGACGTCGAAGAACATCGTGCCCTCGATGTCGATGAGCACGGGCTCGCCCCGCTCGTCCACCAGCACGTGGTCGGGGCCCAGCTCCCCGTGGATGAGCGAGTGGCCCGACCTGGGCCGGACGTCGGCGTAACACCGGTGCAGGAGGTTCTCCAGCCTGTCGCGCGCGTCCGCGACGGCGTCGACCCGGGAGGCCGCCTCCCGCAGGTCGCGCTCCGCCCGGTCGAGGACGATCCGCTGGCACGAGCGGTCCTGCGGTTCCGTCTCGAGCAGGCCGACCTTGCCGAGGCGCGGGTCCTGGTGCTGTCGCATCGCCTCCAGGCCGGCGGCCAGCCGGCGCAGCGCGGGCACGGGGTCGTCCTCCAGCCGCGACTCCAGCGTGCCTCCGCGCACGTCCTCGACGAGCGCCAGGTCGGGCCTGCGGACCGCGTGGACGTGCGGGGTCCTGACGCCGAGCGAGTCCAGCCTGGCCTTGCCCGCCTCGAACAGGTCCAGCCCGGACGCGTCCGACAGCGGGCCGTCGTCGGCCGCGCTCGCGGGCCAGTAGTTCTCGGACTCGTGCCAGACGTAGAGGACGGCGGTGCTCCCGTCGTCGAACGTCAGCCGGTAGACGCCCTTCTTGCTGCCGCCCCTGAGCCTGGTCGCGCCGACCGGCCGCTGCCCGAAGGACTCCTGTACGAGGCCCGCCAGAGCCTGATCGTCATACACCGTGGGCATGCTGGCACACTCCCGGCAACGGGTTCCAGCGAATTGTCCGGCAATGGTCAGGACATCCGGCGAGCCAGCTCCCGGCCCCTGCGCTGCATCGGCTTCTCGACGAAGCGGTACGTCGCCCAGCAGACCGGCAGCAGGATCGCCAGGAACACCACCAGCGGAACCGGGTTGTCATAGTCCCGCCAGCGGCCGACCGTCGCGTCCGAGACCTTCAGCAGCAGCGGGTGGAGCAGGTAGACCGAGAAGCTCATCATGCCCAGCCTGGCCAGCCACCCGGGCACCCTCCGGTGCCGCAGCCCCATGCCCGCGCCGAACGTGACCGCCACGAGCACCAGCGACACCGTCCAGGAGACCGGGCCGCCCTCGACCTCCTCCGGGTGCCACCAGCCCTGCGCCACGGTGACGGCCAGCACCCCCGCGCACACCAGCACCGCCGTCCGCCACCGCACGGTGCCGTTCTCGGCGCGGTGCAGCACGGTCCCGCTGAACATCACCGCCAGGATCGACAGCCCGAACCACGGCGACAGCCTGCCGTTCAGGATGACCAGGACCAGCGCGAGCCCGCCGCCCGCCAGCATCCCGGCCCGGCGCAACGCCGGACGGGAGACGTACGCCGACCCGATCGCGGCCACCATGACCAGGGTCGTGACGGCGACCGCGGCCGGAGCTCCGGCCGAGCCGCTCAGCAGCAGCACGGGCCCGAGGAACCCCAGGACCACTCCGCCCGCCGTGCAGACGGCGACCAGCGACACCGACCGTCCGTGCCACCGGACCGCGAACAGCCCCACGACCACGAGGTAGAACGCCATCTCGTACGAGAGCGTCCACAGCACGTTGACCGCGTTCGGCACCGCGAGCAGGTCCTGCATCATCGTCGCGTGCGCCAGCACGGCCGTCACCGGGTCGAACCGGTACAGCTCCCCGCGCACCTGGCTGACCCCGACGGCCGCCAGCAGCAGGAGCGCCACGGCCGCGACGATCCAGAGGGGGTAGATCCGGAACAACCTGCTCACCCAGAAGCGCCGCACGGAACCGTGCCGTTCCAGCGAGGCCGGGATGATGTACCCGCTGACCAGGAAGAACACCATCACGCCCCAGACGCCGGGGTTGAACCAGCCGAGGACCGCGGCCCGGGTCTGGGGCGTGTAGACGAAGGTGGAATGGTGGATCGCGACGGCGACGGCGGCTATCCCGCGAAGGGCGTCCAGCCAGCCGAGACGCGCCACCTCACGACCGGCTTGGGGGTGCAGGAGCTCGCTAGGTGTTGTGGACAATGACCCGGCTCATGTCTCGTAGGCGAAAGGGGGAAGGGGCGACCCCGCGTAAGAGGCCGACCGTTGCACTGTAGGCGGTTCTCACCGGACGCGGCGCGAAGCGCCACGCGCTGTCGATCACCCTGCGGCCCCCGCGTCGGCGAGGTACTCCGCGCTCACCGCGCGCAACTTCGTCCCCGCGATGATCGTCTGGTCGAGGCTCAGAGCCTTCGAATCGACCTGGACCAGGCTGTCACCCACCTTGGCGAACAGCACCAGCCTGCCGTAGAACCTGGACAGCCACCGATCCGCCGCCAGCCGTTCACAGGCCAGTCCGGGATGCCCCTGCACCCACATCGCGCAACTCTCGCGCGGATCTCCCTTGTCGTGGATCTGGACGAATACGTCGGGCTCGCTCGTCCGATCCTTGGCGTAGTCGAGCGTCAGGACCTCGTCGGAGAGCGTCCACACGCCCACCAACGTGCGGCCGGGGACGGCGTCGGGCACCGCCCGGGGACCCGACTGGGCGAGCGCGGCGATCCAATCCCGCCGGACCTGCCGTTTGCGGGCCTCCTCCTGCCGCTCCTGGAGCATGGCCGAGGTGATCACGCACGCGCACACCACCCCGGCCGCGATGACACGAGGGAGCAGCGACTCGACGCCCGTCAGCCAGGTGGCAGCCGCATAGGTCACCACGGCCAGCACGACGAACCCGAGAACGGCGAACAACGAGGACGGGTCCGGCACGGCCGGTTCCACCACGCTCTTGAACACCCACAGCAGCAAGGGACCGAGCAGCGCGACGCGAACCGGATGAGCGACCCTCACCAGCTTCGCCGCCAGCCACCCGATGGGGACGATCAGCAGCACGGCGATGGCCCCGGAGGCGAGGGCCGTGAGGCCCTCGACGTTCCTGTCGTACCACTGCGACACCGGTTGACCGAGCACGAGCGCTACCAGTAACCCTGCACCGCCGCCCCGCACAAGATCCTTCGCCATGGCCCCCACGATGCCAGCGAACGATCTGCGGGGCATCCGAATGGTGCTTTATCCGTATCCTCGCTGTTCGCCGATCCTGGTCAGCCGGAGACCACGGTCAGCCGGACGCGGTAGGCCGACGAGGCGGTGGACCCGAACTTCTGGTTGTTGACCACCGCGCCGTAGCCGGCCCCGCTGGCCCAGTTGAGGGTCATGACCGCGGGCCGCGAGCCGAAGTCGATGCTGCCGATCATCTCGGTGAAGGCGCTGCTCCCCCCGATCTGCGCCGATCCGTTCGCGCTGAAGGTCACGACGTTCCCGTTGACCCGGTAGCGTCCCCGCAACGGGTAGAGGTCCGTGCGGACGTCGGTCGTGTTGAAGGCGAAGACCCCGTTGTCGTAGAACGCCCAGACCGCGTTCCGCACCCGGTTGAACGCCCGGTCCGCCCAGGCCGCCTGGCCGGTGACCTGCTGGAACTGGAGAATCCTGCCGACGCGCAGCGTGACGGTTCGACGGGCCTGCGCGGACGCCGGAGCCGGTGCGGCCGCGAGCAGGCCGGAACCGACGAGGACGACCAGCGCGGCGATGACCCGCAACCGCCGGCTCAGCGATGAAACACTCATGTCCCCTCCTGATCCACCCGGGTGTATGCCTGATTTGTAGCTGGAATTGGAACGGTCCTGTATCCCCGGAAGAATGGGGATTGCGGGTGATATGAGGGCGTGGTATCAGAAGATCCCCAGCTCGTTGGCCCAGCGGATGGCCGCGCTCAGCGGCGCCAGGTTGCGGCTCTCGTCCGGGTGACAGGCCAGGTACTTGTCGCGCACGCTGCCCAGCAGGTCCGACACCCGGTCGTCGCTGAGGCGGAGTGCGCGGGCGGCGTCGTGCCGGGTCAGGCCGAGGTGACCGACCAGGCGGACGATCTGCAGCTCGCGTTCCGTCAGCCGGTACCGGCGATCCCTGCGGCGGCGGCGTACGACGTCGAAGACGCGGGCGACCAGCGCGTGCACGTCCCGCTCCGCGACACCGAGCGTGAGCGCGACCTCCGAGACGCTGTCACCCTGGGCGAAGGCCCTGATGACGGCGATCTCCTCCGGGCCGAGCTCCCCGTCGGCCAGCGGGCGCCGCCGGACGTCCTCGAGGATGTACCCGGCGAGACGCGCCGAGACGTGGTGATGCCCCTCGACGACGGCGTTGACCGCCGAGACGAACTCCGCCGGCATCGAGGTCTTCTCCACGAACCCCTGCGCCCCCTGCTCGATCGCGTCGAGCACCTGCTCGGGGGTGGCCACCCCGGACATGGCGAGCACCCGGCAGCCGTGGCCGACCAGATGGCGGATCGCGCCGCCCCACGACAGGCCGGGAAGGAGCCGCAGGTCGCAGATGGCGACGTCAGGGGCGAGCGCCCAGTCGATGCCGTCCACGCCCGTCAACGGAGGCAGCACGGCGAACCCGGCGTCGAGCAGCCGCAGGGTGATGGACTCCGTCACCGCCGGATGGTCGTCGATGATGATCAGCTTCGCGGAGGCGCTACTCGGCATGGGCTTCTTTCGGCCAGCGGATCGTCACACGACTGCCCGCACCCGGCTCTGACGTGACGACGCATGCGCCGCCGTGCCGGGCCACGGCGGCGAACGTGCTGAGAAAGCCGCCTCCGGGACGGACCACCGTGGTGTTGAACCCGCGACCGCGGTCGCGGATCACCACTTCCAGGCCGCCGGCGCCCGACTCCGCGAACAGGTTGACCCGCACGTCGTCCCCGGCGTGCTTGAGGACGTTGGTCAGCGCCTCCCGCGCCGCGGCGGCGACGGCCTCCCCCACCTCCTCCGGCGGCTCGCCGTCCACGAGGATCACCGAGGTCAGTGCGAGCCCCCGGTCGACGTAGACGTCGCAGAGCTCCTCCATGAGCTGCCCGAAGGGCAGCCCGGTGACGACGCGGGGGTCCATGATGAAGCGGCGCGCCCGGTTCGCTCCCAGCCTGGCCGCCCGGGCCAGGCCGGGATCGACGACCTGACCCGCGGCGACGTGGTCCACGATGGGGAGCAGATGGTCGTGGATCTCCCGGTGGGCCAGCTCCCTCTGCCGGGTGATCACCGTGAGCTTCTCCTGCTCGGCCAGGAGCCGTTGGGCCCGCCGGGCGGCCCGCTGGGCCCGCTCGGTCGCCTCGGCCAGGGTGCGCAGCTCCCGGCCGATGAGCACCGCGATGACGTACCAGAGCAGGAACCCCAGCAGGTCGGAGACGAGCTTCAACGCGAAGTGCGGGTAGAGCGCCAGCACCCACGCGGCGCACATCGCCGCCAACCCCGGTACGGCCTTCTTCTGGAAGCCCAGTCCGAATCCCATCGCGGCCGACGCGACCAGGCTGAACGGGAGGAACTCGGTCGTGATCACGTTACGGTCCGCGGGGACGGCGGCCCGGGTGCCGACCAGCATGAGCGCGACGCAGAAGGCGACGTCGGCCCAGATCAGCAGGGAGTCGCGCAGGTCGCCGCGGCGCCACACCCGCCGGAAGAACCATGTCGCCTCCCCCGTGGCGACCAGCGCCGACAGCAGCGAGATGACGGGATACTGCAGGCGGTCCCAGCCGAGCAGCGGGATGAAGACGAACGGCGTCGTCCCCGCGCGGGCGTAGGCGATCATCCTGGCCATACGCTCTTCGGTGTGGCGCCGCACCTGGTCCGAGTCGTCATCAGTTCGCACGGGCTCGACCCCCTCGTCCCGGAATCGCGGTGATGGGACCGATGGTTACGCGCGTTCGAGTTTTCTCCAGGCCCGCCCGTCCCGGAGGCGGGTGGCCGTCCAGGCGCTTCGTGGGGACGTCCTCGAACACGGCGGCGCGCGGGACGATCTCCGCAGGGAGGGCGCGTATTGCACTTTTCCTAACCGCGTCGGACTTTCTCCACCCATACCGACATGGAATGCAGAACAGTCAGCACTTGCTCGCGAATATCCTCCTTTGCCGCTTTGACATCCACGAGCAGCCACCTCAGCGGCTTCGCGCGAGTACAGAATCTCTTCGCCTTGGACGACCCGACGGGCGAGGGCCTGGGCGCGAAAGTCGCCGAACCCCTCGCCGGCCTTCTCCTCAGCGGCCAACAGTGTCCTCGGCACGTCGAGCCGGGCGATCTGGGCCTCGAGGCCAACCCGGGTTCCAGAGGCGCCCAGACTGGCGGAATAATATCCCCCTTCGCCGCGTGGACCCCATTTCCCATCCGAGGTAGGAATGTTGCCCACAATGTCGACTAAAAGGGAAATCTAGATGAATGCGATGACATTCGGTTAAAGGAATTGTAAAGGCTGGAATGAAGGTTTGTCACATATCTTCGCAGGAGAAGCTGTTGAGCGGGAGGATTCTCCCAGTCGATCAACCCCATTTCGCGAAGGGTGAATGCGATATGCGCGCGATACAGAAGATCCTGGGCACGCTGGCGGTGAGTGGCGTTCTCGCCGGAGGCATGGTGACCCTCAACGTCGCCACCACCACGACGAGCGCGGACGCGAAGACCGCAACCCTGACGAAGCAGCTGGACGACGGGCCGTGGAGGCACTGGAACCGCGCCTTCGGCCGGGCCTTCAGCCGGGCCTTCGCCCGCGCCCGTGCCCGCTCCCGCGCCCAGTCGGCCAACACCAACGGGCCGGCCCGTCAGACGGTCAACATCGTCCTGAGCCCGGAACTCCTGAACCCGGAGCTCCTGGCCGTGCGCGACAGGACAGCACTGCGCGACCTCCCTGATCGCGACCTCCCTGATCGTGACCTCCGTGATGAATGAGCCGCGTGAGGGCGAGCTGACCGGAGGAAGGAGTTCGGGAACCGTGCGGGCAATCGAGGAAGTTCTCGGGCGCGAACCTGCGCACCGACCTCGGCCCACAACCCTTCCCTCATCATCCGCGAGGGAGCACGCAGCAACGCCACAGGCGCTGCGCCCTGTCTCGTCGGCGTCCGTCAGCTCGCCGACGCGGTAGTCGTCCGGCTTTCGTGCGGTCAGGGTCGGCCCGGGATCCGGCTCCCGGTGTTTCCGCCTGGCCGCAGGCCCGCCCAAGCAGACCGTCCCGGCAGGAGCTCGGATCCGCGAGCCGCTTCCATGGAGCGGAGGTGTCCGGATCCGGCCGTTGACCACGGGCAGCCCCCTGCATACGTTCCGCTTGGGCCGCCTGTACGGCGCCCGGAGCGGAAGGGGTGCGATGACCGCCGAACTCAGCCCGAACAAGGACATCGTCCCCGGACCGCTGGGCACGCCGCCGCCGGAGTTCGCGCGACGCCACGAGGAGGGGCCGCTGGAGCCGGCCGCAATGCCGAGCGGGGATCTGGTGCCGGTAGCCGTCAGATACGAGGACGTGCGGACCCTGCTGGGCTCGGCGGCCTCCAGCCGCAACCTGCGCCTTCCTGGACTGCCGCGGCTGGTGAGCGGCGTGGGCATCGACGACGACCCCGACGCGCTGATCAACCAGGACCCGCCGGAGCACACCCGCTACCGGCGGATCATGCACGGCGCCTTCACGCCCCGCCAGACCGAGCCGTGGCGGCCCTGGATCGCGGCGATCGCCGGTGAGCTGCTCGACAGGCTGGGGCAGGAGTTCGACCTGGTGGACGCGTTCGCGGTGCGGCTGCCCGGCCGGGTCATCTGCCGGCTGCTCGGCGTCCCGCACAATGACTACGACCAGTTCGTGGCGTGGACGGACATGTTCCTCACCACCTCCACCGCGACCGAGCAGCTCCGCTACCAGGGCTACGCCGAGTTCATGGCCTACGCCCGCGACCTGGTGGCCCGCCATCGCGCGGAACCCGGCGACGACCTCATCGACCTGCTCGTGCAGGCCCGCGACGACGAGGACCGGTTGAGCGAGGGCGAGTTGGTCAACACCGTGTTCTCGCTGATCACCGCAGGGCACGAGACGACCGCCTCGATGGTGTCCAAGGGAGCCTTCCGCCTCATGCTCCACCGCGAGCAGTGGGACGAACTGGTCGCTCAGCCGGAGCTGGCGTCCACCGCGGCCGAGGAGATCCTGCGCTACGACGGGCCGCCGGCCAGTGCGTTCATGCGCCGGATGACCGAAGACGTCGAGCTGTCGGGCGGCACCCTGAAAGCCGGGACGGTCGTGATGCCCAACCTCAACGCCGCCAACCACGACCCCCGCGCCTTCCCCGAGCCGGAGCGCTTCGACATCCACCGCTTCGGCGGGCAACCGCCGCACCCGCACCTGGCCTTCGGGTACGGTCCGCACCGCTGCCTGGCCGCCGCGCTGGCCAGGGTGGAGCTCACCGAGGCTGTCAGGGCGCTGGTGGTCAAACGGCCGGGGCTGCGGCTGGCCGTTCCTGCCGAGGACGTCCAGTGGAGCGACGGCCTGACCTACCGCCCCGTCGCACTGCCGGTCACGTCGGCCGGCCCCGGTTCCTGACGCGAGGAACCGGGAGTTGGCTTCTGATCTGGAGCCGCCTTGGGGATTCGAACCCCAGCCCCTGCAGATGCCTCATCAGTCTCCGGGAGTCCGCCGTCGGCGGCGGACTTGCCGAGGGTGTCGGCGTCGGCCTTGACCACGTAGACCTCCCAGGGTTCGGCGCCGGGGCCGTGCACCCAGACCTTGTCCTGGAGGGCGTAGCAGCAGGAGGTGTCGTTCTCTTCGAAGGTGGCGAGTCCGGCATCCTTGAGACGCTGGGTTGCCGCCTGTACCTCGGTGGCGTTTTCGACCTCGACGCCGAGGTGGTCCATGCGGGTCTCCTGACCGGCCTCACCTTCGAGCAGCACCAGCTTGAGCGGGGGTTCGGCGATGGCGAAGTTGGCGTAGCCCGGGCGACGCTTGGCCGGTTGCACGCCGAACAACTTGGAGTAGAAGGCGATCGAGCCTTCCAGGTCACCGACGCGCAGCGCGAGTTGGACACGAGACATAGCGGTCTCCCATCGAGAACGGCTTGTATCGACGACTGTCGATACAGCGAGATTGCCACCCTGATTAGACGCATGTCAACATAGACTCATGTCGAAACAAGAGCTGCCCGTCCTCGACCCGGCCGAGGCGTGCTGCACCCCGATGGCACGCGAACCTCTGGGTGAAGCGGACGCAGCAGAACTGTCGCGCATGTTCAAAGCCCTGTCAGACCCGGTCCGGTTGCGCCTGCTGTCCCTGATCGCCTCGCATGAGGGTGGCGAGGCATGCGTGTGCGACCTGACCGGCCCGTTCGACGTGTCCCAGCCCACGATCTCCCACCATCTGAAAGTGCTGCGGGAGGCCGGTTTGGTCGGCTCCGAACGACGCGGCACGTGGGTCTACTACTGGGTGCTGCCGGTCGCGTTGAACCGCCTGTCGTCCCTGCTCCAAGCTCCCACTCCGACCCCGGCCCGCACGTGAACGGGAGTGTCCATCCCCTGGGCCGACGCCTGGCCGCCGAGGCCGTCGGTACTGGCGCGCTGGTCACCGTGGTCATCGGCTCCGGCATCCAGGCCGCCGACCTGAGCCAGGACGGCGCGGTCGTTCTGCTGGCCAATTCACTGGCCACCGTCTTCGGCCTGGGAGTCCTGATCGCCGTCCTCGGGCCGGTCTCCGGCGCTCATTTCAACCCCCTCGTCTCCCTCGCGACCTGGTGGAACGGACGCGGAGACGGTCAAGGGCCACTCCTGCGGGACGTGGCGGCCTACGCGGTAGCCCAGATCAGCGGGGCGGTCGGCGGGGCGGTGCTGGCCAATGCCATGTTCGCCCGTCCGCTGGTGAACTGGTCGACCCAACAGCGGCACGCGGATCATCTATGGCTGGCCGAAGTGGCGGCGACCGCCGGGCTGATCGTGGTGATATTCGGACTGACTCGCACCGGCCGCGCCGGCCTCGCGCCCGTCTCGGTGGCGGCCTACATCGGGGCGGCCTACTGGTTCACCTCCTCCACCAGCTTCGCCAACCCGGCAGTGACCATCGGCCGGGCCTTCACCGACACCTACGCAGGCATCGCGCCCACCTCGGTCGGCCCGTTCATCCTCGCCCAAATCCTGGGCGCCGCCGTCGGCCTGGGCCTGGTCGCCGTCGTATTCGGCCCACAAGCGCTGAAATCTGCACCACGCGACATCGAGGTCACCTCTGCCGCCTTCGCCGAGCAAGGAAGTACCCGCCCATGAGCACCACCGTCCCGTCCGTGCTGTTCGTCTGCGTCCACAACGCCGGACGCTCCCAGATGGCCGCCGCGTTCCTCACCCACCTCACGCAAGGCCACCTCCAGGTCCGCTCGGCCGGATCCACGCCCGCCGATGCGGTGAACCCGATCGTGGTCGAGGCGATGAAAGAGGTCGGGATCGACATCGCCGCCGAGATCCCCAAAGTCCTCACGACCGAGGCGGTGCAGGCCAGCGACGTCGTCATCACCATGGGCTGCGGAGACGCCTGCCCGATCTTCCCCGGCAAGCGCTACCTGAACTGGCAACTGGACGACCCCGCCGGGCAAGGCATCGACGCCGTCCGCCCGATCCGCGACGACATCGAAGCCCGGGTCCGTGCCCTGATCGCCGAAATCCTCCCTGCGCTGGGGCAGAGATGACCGCCAGAGCACGCATTGCACCAATGACGCCCGAGCACTCCCCAGAGGTACTCGCGATCTACCAACTCGGCATAGACGAAGGCCAAGCCACCTTCGAGACGACCGCCCCCACCTGGCAGCAGTTCGACGCTGCCAGGCTTCCAGACCACCGCCATGTCGCCCTGGACGAGGCCGGACGGGTGCTCGGCTGGGTCGCTGCGGCCTCCGTCTCCGACCGCTGCGTCTACGCAGGCGTGGTGGAGCACTCCGTCTACGTCCACCCCGATGCCCGAAAGCTGGGCGTCGGCCTCGCCCTGCTGCAAGCCCTGATCGCCTCCACCGAGCAGGCCGGGATCTGGACGATCCAGTCAGGGATCTTCCCCGAGAACAGCGCAAGCCTCGGCCTGCACGCCCGCGCCGGATTCCGAGTGATCGGTACTCGCGAACGTATCGGCCGCCACTACGGCGTTTGGCGCGACGTCACCGTCATCGAACGCCGCAGCCCGATCATCTCGTGAGGACATGTGCCGGAGGCGTGCTTTGACCACCACGCAGGCCGCATCCCAGACCGGCCAGTATCCGCACCTGCGGCGAGAGCTCTCGCAGAACCCTTGCGGTCAGCCTCCAGGGAATCCCGTAGAGGTGGGGACAGCCCTACCGTTCATTGGCGGGCCCACCACAATGTGGCAGCTCAGGAGAGTTTTTATGGTCATTTCTCATGAATGTCACACGACTGATGATCTCCGGCGCGCTGACGCTGGGTTGCCTTTCGACCGCGATGGTGACAAGCGCTGTCGCGCAGACCCGTAGACCGGGCCTCCCTCGCACGCGGCACCGTGGTCTCCGTCACCCAGGTAGACAAGCTTGACAAGCATCAGATCGCCAGGCGGCTCACGACGGCCGGGATCGACCCGGCACAAGCCAAGTTCGGCGTGACGGCCTACCGAGTCGTCTACCGCACCATTGATCCGCAGGGTAGGCCCACCATCGCCAGCCAGCTAGTCGCCCTGCCCGACAACCGGAGTCGCGCTCTGCGTGTGGTCTCCTGGCTGCACGGCACCACCGTGTACCGGGGCGATGTGGCCTCGGTGAAAGCCGACTCTCCCGACCGCGCAGCGGCTCTGTTGTTCGCCTCCGCCGGCCAGGCGGTGTCGGCTCCCGACTACCTCGGCCTGGGTAAAGGCCCCGGCCATCATCCCTACGGCAACCCGAGGGCCACCGTGTCCGCCCCACTGGACGCGCTGCGGGCGACCCGCGCGTTCGCCGCCGAGCATGAGCGCCGCCTGGACAAGCGGGTGCTGATCAGCGGCTTCTCCCAGGGCGGCCCCGCCACCATGATGCTCGGCCACGCCCTGCAACAGGGCCAGGACTCCTACTTCCGGCTCGGCGCGCTGGCTACGGTCGCCGGGCCGTTCCACCTGAGCGCCTTCGAGAAGGCCGCGGCCGACGACAAGGTCCGTATGGCACCGGCGTACCTGGCCTACTTCGCGGTCGCCGCCGACCGCTTCACCGGCATCTACGACTCGCCCAGCCAGGCCTTCCGCGCCCCCTACGACAAGCAGGTGGAAGGGCTCCTCGATGGCCACCACCAGACCGAGGAGATCGTCAAGGCTTTGCCTCCGACCTCCGCCAAGCTGTTCACCCCGCAGTTCCTGGACCAGGTCCGCAAGCCGACGGGTAACCTCAAGGGACTGCTGACCGCACTCGACTCCACCTGCAGCTGGAAGCCGGATGTGGCCGTGCACATCTACCACGGCAAGGGCGATAGAGACGTCGCCTTCGACAACGCCCAGTACTGCCAGCGGAAACTGATATCCCACGGCGCAGCGCCACGCCTGACCGACGTCGGTGACGTCGACCACAGCACGAGCGTGCTCAAGGCCCTGCCCCAGATAGTTAGGGACTTCGCCGCCGCCTAGGGTCTACTGTCAAAGTTGATCTTTGTGTGATCCCAGACGGTCGAGGCAGCTGAGACCGTGGGAGCGGCAGTCTGCGGCTACGACGCGGGCAAAAGCTGAAGGGGCCACAAGCGGCATGTCATGGTCGACACGCTCGGGCTGCTGTTGTGCGCCGTCGCGTCGGTGCAAGACCGTTACGGCGCGCATCCGGTGCCGGCGCTGTTGCGGGAGAGGTCTTCACATGGGCCGACGGCGGCTACACCGGACGGCTGGTCACGTCGCGCGATAGCGTTCCGTCCGTGATTGAGAACGGCAGAACCGAAGGAAACAGCCAAACTGCCGGGGCTCCCAGCGTTGACCTGGGGCGCTCTCCTCGCGTGACCTTGCGCCGCATCACCAGCCACGATCAAGAGGAGTTTCTTGAACGGGTCAGTGCCAGCGTCGGCCTGAATCTGCCCGCGACCCCGGAGGCGTTCCAGACGTTCCTTGGTCGATTCGACGAGGGGCGATCTGCCGAAGGCTTACTGGTCTGTCTGCGCGACACCGGCGCCATCGCAGGCAATGTCAACATCAACAGCATCATTCGCGGACGGTTCCAGAGCGGCTCGCTGGGCTACGCCTCCTTCACGCCCTATGCCGGTCTCGGATACATGACAGAAGGTCTTGGCCTGGTGCTGCGTCACGCGTTCGACGAGCTAAAGCTGCATCGGCTGGAAGCGCAGATCAGCCCCGAGAACCAGGCGTCCATCAAACTGGTCCAACGCTACGGCTTCCGTCACGAGGGTTACTCCCCTGATCTCCTGTTCATCAATGGTGCGTGGCGAGGTCATGACCGATGGGCCCTCACCAACGACATGCATGGCATCGTTCCCGATGCTCCCCATCCAACACTGCCTGACCACTGACACCGCCGGCCAGTCGGGTCGCTGACGTCGACAAGGACGAGACAGTCAGCAAAATGCCCTCCGCGATCATCGCGGAGGGCATCTGAGCTGGAGCCGCCTTGGGGATTCGAACCCCAGACCCCTTCATTACGAGCAAAATCAAGGACTTGCTCATCCTCCCCCACCGAGGAGGTGACCTGCCTTTAACCGTCCGTCAGAGTCCGTGGACGTCCATGATCGAACGTCCTCGTTGTCACCCACTTCGTCGCCCAATCGGGTCGGCAAGACCTCGTGTTACGAGTTCTCAGCACACATGCCCGGTCATGGTTGTATCCCAGCGCATACCGGCGACCATGTGCTCCAGGTAGCCAGCGTCGCTGACCGTCACCACGATCTCTGCGTAAGGACGGTCAGCGAAGGAGCGGTCCCGCAGAAGCTTCCATGCGCCATAATCGTCCAGATCGGCGGGGCCGTCCGGCTCCTCCGGATCCCAGGGCTCGTTCGGGTCCTTCAGCGCCGCGACCTCACTCAGTAGCGGGACGTTCCGATATGGGCTGATGTCGTAGGAGGTCACGATGTCGGCGGCGCGTTGCGAGAACTCCTCGGCGTCGCCGGAAGTAAACACGGAATAGCCGGGGCGGCTGCCCCCGCTCAGCTTGTACACGTCTTCCGCCTTGCGCCTAGGTTCGAGGACGGTCTTGCCGTCGTCCGCGAGCAGGTACCCATCTCTGGTAACCCTTATCTCCTTACCGAGGATGAGTTCGAAGAGTTTCTGGAACTCATCTTTCAGCCGCATGCCTGCGGTGATGTCCTTGCCCTGCTCCTCTGTGAAGGGGCATCGGCCTCCGCCGCGCTCATCGTCGCCTTCGTTGTGCCAATATCCGCTATTCAGGTGCCACCAGGCGTCCACCAGGAGAGACAGCGGAAAGACGGTCTCCTCCGGCACATATGGGACGTCGGGGTTGACGATGTGCACCCTCCCACGGAGGGTCGAGCCCTCGACGGAGTCGACGGACACGGTAAAGATCGTGGTCATGCTGGGGCGCCCCTTCAGACGGAAACGGTGGTCACACTTGATCACCAGTCAGCCCGGATAGTAGACGTCCGCACTGACACTCGCTCCTGGCGTCAGACACATCCCCACGCATCCGATGCCTACTGGCGGACGCTCTAAGGGGCGCTCTGTTGACGGCTTCACCTTTACCTTTCGCGCCCCGCGCCACGTCGATCTTCACCTGCGAACACCGCAGAACGCGTCCCGAAAATGACAGTCGCCTTGTAAACCGGGCCACCGACGTTGTCAAGATCTTGCATCGAAATCCGCTATCGAGCATGGTGTGGGGTGGCTTCGCGAGGCACGTCCTAGCCACGGACGGGATTCCTGCGCGCTCGGAATGGCATCTCCATGGATTCCGAAGTGGTCCTCGTTGTCAGCGGTCCGGCCCGTCTACCTGCGGCCGAGGCGCGCTTTCGCTGCCCCGAAACGACCTGACCACCTGGTCAGCCGGCGCATCGCCCGAGGAACTCGCCCGGGTCGCCGAACTGCTCCTCACCTGCCGGGCCGTCGACCCGGCGAAGGGCACCCGCACCACCCCGCGCGACATGGCCGAACTGATGCGGCTGATCTGGACCGGCGAGGCGGGCCCGGCCGCCGCCTGCGAGCGGGTGCGCGCCGTGATGGCTCGCCAGCTGACCCGCCACCGGCTGGCGAGCGGGTTCCGGCCACCGGCGCAGATGGCCTCCAAGAGCGGCAGCCTGCTGGGCGTGGTGCGCAACGAGGTCGGCGTGATCACCTATCCGGACGGCCAACGCTACGCCGCCACCGTATTCACCAGGACACGGCGGGACTCCGACGAGGCCGCGATCAACGCCGCCATCGGCGCCGCGGCCGCGCGGGCCGTCGCGGTGCTGCGCGACGGCGTCTCCTGACGCGGTCCAAACCGGGTTCTCTGAACTCCCCACCAGGCGACCTCGCGCGGCCTCGGCCTACGAAGCCTCAGTCCCTGTTGCTGTACGGAGCTGCTGTACGCCCACGCAAAAGGCCCTCCCGGATCATCCGGAAGGGCCTTTGACCTGGGAGCCGCCTTGGGGATTCGAACCCCAGACCCCTTCATTACGAGTGAAGTGCTCTGGCCGACTGAGCTAAGGCGGCGTGCCGTACAGCGTGACGAGTCTACAGGAGCCCGAGGGGTTCTTGCTCCCGCTGACTAGCTGATCCCCGGACAGATCGTCCCGTCCGCAGGCGCTGCACCTGTCAGGAGGTAGGTGTCCACAGCGTCGTCCACGCAGGACGAGCCGTTGAAGTAGGCCGTGTGGCCGTCGCCGTCGAAGCCGAGGAAGACCCCCGAGTCCAGCTGGGACGCGAGGGACTGTGCCCACTCGTACGGGGTCGCCGGGTCGCGTTTGGTGCCTATGACGAGGATAGGGGCCGATCCTTTGGCCTTGAGCGGATGGTTCCGGAACGTCGGCTTGGCGGGCCAGGTCGCGCAGGGGAGGGAGCTCCACATGATGTACGGGCCGAATCTCGGCGATCGTTCAGCCGCTTGGGCCGCCGCGGTGGCGTAGGCGGAGGTGTCGCGCGGATAGGAGCTGTCGACGCAGTTGACGGCCATGTTGGCCTCGGTCTGGTTGGAGTAGGTGCCGCTGTCGCGTCTGCCGACGAGCCGGTCCGCGTTGGCGAGGAGCGGGGTGCCGTCGCCGGCCAGTGCCTGGCGGAGCGTCTTCGTCAGTTCGGGCCAGGAGCCGCGGCCGTAGAGCGGGGTTAGCGCACCCAACGTGGCCAGGGCCTCGGTGACCTGGCGTCCGTCGGACGGCAGGGCTTGCGCGTCCGCGCGGCGTAGCAGGTCGGTGAGTTCGTTCAGGGCGCCGTCCACGTCGTGGCTGCGGAACGGGCAACTGCCCTCCGCCAGGCAGTCCTCGACGTACGCGCGGAAGGCGCGCTCGAAGCCCATGGCCTGGTCGGAGTTGAGTTTGAGGCGGGAGATGGACGGGTCCAGGGCGCCGTCGAGCACCAGCGCGCGGACCTTGGTGGGGAAGAGGTCGGCATACACGGCGCCCAGGAAGGTGCCGTAGGACTTGCCGAGGTACGTCAGTTTCTCCTCGCCCAACGCCTGGCGCAGGAGGTCCATGTCGCGGGCGGCGTCGGCGGTTCCGAGGTGCGGGAGCAGACGTCCCGACCTGGCCTGGCAGCCGTCCGCGAACTCGCGCGAGCCCTGCTCCAGCGCGGCCTGCTCCTGCGGGGAGTCGGGGGTCGTGTCCAGTGCGAGGAACGCGTCGAGACGGTCGTCGCTCAGACACCTGACCGGCTCGGACTCCCCGACACCGCGCGGGTCGAACCCCACGATGTCGAAGCGCTCCCGGATTTTTCGGCTCAGAATCGCCTGAGCAGCCCTGGCGTACTGGATGCCGGAACTGCCCGGCCCGCCGGGGTTGATCACCAGTGAGCCTATTCGGTCGCCGGTGGCGGGTAGCCGGATCACCCCGATATCGATCTTCTCACCGTCGGGCTTGCCGTGATCGAGCGGCACCCGGAGCTTCGTGCACTCGAACCCGTCGTCGCAGTCGGCCCACGCCAGCCCGTCGGCGGCCGGTCTCTTCGCCGCAGCACAGCCGGAGGCGAGAAGGATCATTCCGGCGATGACGGCCAGCACTCGAACCCACACGCTCCGGGATCCTACGCGCCCCGACCAGCCTGCACTCAACCTCTCTGCACTCGTCTCGCGCATTCACCCCTTCCGGCAGTCGGCCGCGCGCTGCCTCCAGGTCCAGGACGCGGCCCTGCTGCGGCAGCGTCAGGCTCCAACAGAGCGCCTGCTCTGCTGTGGTGGCGAGCGGCCAGGTCGGGGTCGAACGCGCCTTCCGCGTCAGGTCAACCGTGAACCCGAATTCGAAACGGACGGCGGCAGCAGCAGCCGCGACGCAAACCGGAGGCCTCCTTGGGCGGGCGGCGCAGGGCGCAGCGAGGGAGGCGAGCCGCTTCCCGGACCGACCGCGTTGGGATGATCACAAGGAGTTCAGGCCGCGCATGGTCAGGTCGATGGCGCGACGCACGGAAGCCACTGTCTCCTCCTCCGACTGGCCCAGTTCCCGGCTGGTGAGCCCGGTCGCCTGGAGTGCCCCCATCAACGCGCCCACCGCGGCCGACGCGACGACCGGGTCGAGCTCGTCGGGGAAGGCCTTGACGAACGCGTCGGCGATCTTGCGTTGCAGGTCGAACATCACATGGAGGGCTTTGGCCTGGATGGCCGGCACGGTGGCGATCAGCTGAACGTAGACGTCCACCATCTCGCGGTCGCCCGTCACCGGGCCTTCGGCGAGGTAGCGGGCGATGACCCGTTCGTAGGTCTTGGCCAGCAGGTCGGGCACACGTTCGTTGGGCGCCCGCTCCTCGATCGCCTCCAGTGTCGCGTTGTAGTACCGCTCCCCGTCGGCGAAGACCACGTCCTCCTTGCTGGGGAAGTAGTTGAAGAACGTCTTGGTGGCCACGTCCGCCTCGGCGCTGATCTGCGCGACGGTGGTCTGCTCGTATCCCTGCTGCTTGAACAACTGGAATGCGGTCTTGACCAGCAACTCCTTGGTCTGGCGCTTCTTGCGCTCGCGCCGCGTCTCCTCCACAGTGAGCCATCTTACACGAAGCAAATTTTTACATCAGTTGCAACTTTATATGGAATGTTGTTATCTGAGGACGCAAGGAGACGCCCTACACAAGGAGCGACATGTCCGATCCATCAGCCCTTCCCCGGCTCGTGGCCCAGCACGCCGAGGCTTGTCCTTTCGACCCACCGCAAGAGCTCGCGCGGCTGCGCGCCCACGAGCCCGTCACCCCGATGACCTATTCCGACGGACACGACGGCTGGCTGGTGACCGACCACGCCCTGGTCCGCGAGGTGCTGGCCGACAACCGCTTCAGCCACCGGGTCGAGCTCACCCACTACCCCCTGCCCGGGGGAGGCGTCAGCGAGGAGCGCCGGCCGGCAGCCCCCGGCGCCTTCACCGCGATGGACCCGCCCGAGCACACCCACTACCGCCACCTGCTCACCGGCCAGTTCACCGTCCGCCGGATGCGCCAGTGGACCCGTCGGATCGAGGAGATCACCGCCGAGCACCTGGACGCGATGGAGCGGCATGGCCCGCCTGTGGACCTGGTGGAGGCGTACTCGGGGCCCATCCCCGGCCTGGTGATCTGCGAGCTGCTCGGCGTGCCGACGGGCGATCGAGCCCGGTTCGTAGAAGGCATGTCCATCGTGATGCGCATGGACGTTTCTCCGGAGGAGAGAGCGGCCGCCTTCATGACGATGCAGGACTACATGCGCGATCTGGTGCGGACCAAACGGGCCACCCCTACCGACGACGTGCTCGGCGGCCTGGTCGCCGACAGTGACCTGAGCGACGACGAACTGGCCGTCATCGGCAGCATCCTGACGGGCGCGGGGTTCGACACCACCGCGAATATGATCGCCACCGGCACGTACGCGTTGCTCAGCCACCCCGACCAGCTCGCCGCCCTGCGGGCTGAACCCGGCCTCATCAACAACGCCGTCGAGGAGCTGCTGCGCTACCTGAGCATCATCCCCGGCACAGTACGCGCGGCGCTCGAGGACGTCGAGATCGGCGGCCGGCTCATCAAGGCAGGCCAGTCGGTGACCGTCTCGGTCCCGGCGGCCAACCGCGACCCGAAGCGCTTCCCCGACCCTGACACGCTCGACCTGCGTAGGCCGACCGCTGGGCATGTCGCCTTCGGCCACGGCATCCACCAGTGCCTGGGCCAGCAGCTCGCCCGGGTCGAGATGCAGGTCGCCATCCCCGCGCTGTTCGACCGGTTCCCGACGCTGCGCCTGGCCGTGCCGCCCGAGGAGATCCCCATGCGCGACGACATGCTGATCTACGGCGTGCACAGCCTCCCCGTCGCCTGGGACCTGTCATGAACGTGGTCGTCCACCAGGCCAGGTGCATCGGTGCCGGGCAGTGCGTGATCACCGCGCCCGCGCTGTTCGACCAGCGGGAAGAGGACGGCATCGTCGTCCTGCTCGATCCGGCGCCCGGCCCCGGGCTGTGGGACGCGGCCCGCGAGGCCACGCTGTCGTGCCCGGCGGGGGCCATCACCACCGTGGAAGAGCCGTGAACACCGACCCCGGCGTGCTGGTCGTCGGCGCCTCGGCCGCAGGCCTGACCGTGGCCGAGGCGCTACGCCGGCTGGGATACACCGGGACACTCCGGCTGGTCGGGCAGGAACCGCACCTGCCCTATGACCGGCCGCCGCTGTCGAAGGAGTTCCTGACCGGAACCTGGACCGCCAAGCGCGCCATGCTGCGCGAGCCGGCCGAGCTCGACGCGCTCGGCGCCGATCTCGTACTCGGCCGCAAGGCCGAACGGCTGGACCCGGAAGCCCACGTCGTCGAGCTCGACGACGGGCGCAGGCTCTCCTACGGCACGCTCGTGGTGGCCACCGGACTGGTCCCGCGCCGCCTGCCGATGACGCGAGACCTGGCAGGCGTACACGTCCTGCGCACCCTCGACGACGCGACCGCCCTGCGCCGGGAGCTGTTGACGGCTCGCCGGATCGCGGTCATCGGGGCGGGCGTGCTCGGATGCGAGATCGCCGCGACCACGCGCACGCTGGGCCTCGACGTGACGCTCATCGACCCGGTGCCCGTGGTCATGGCCCGCCAGATCGGTGCGGAACTCGGCGCCCTGGCGGCCACCCTGCACGAGCAGCACGGCGTCCGCCTGCGGACCGGCACGGCCGTCGCCCGGCTGACCGACGTGGCAGGGCGTGTCAGCACCGTCGAGCTGACCAGCGGGGAAAGCGTGCCCGTGGACCTGGTGGCGGTCGCCGTCGGATCCGTCCCCGCCACCGCCTGGCTGACCGAAAGCGGACTCACGCTCAACGACGGCTTGCTGTGCGACTCCCGATGCCGCGCCTCGACCGACGTCTACGCCGTCGGCGACGTGGCACGGTGGCACCATCAGGTCATGGGCACGGACATCCGGCTGGAGAACCGCACCAACGCCACCCAGCAGGCGCTCGCCGTGGCCTCCCGCATCCTCGGCGACGACTCGCCGTACGCCCCGATCCCGTACTTCTGGACCGACCAGTACGACGTCAAGCTGCAGATCCACGGCACCATCCCCACCGGCGCGCGCATCCGGCCGGTGGACGGCGAGCCGGGAGCCGGCCGGTTCGCGGCGATCGCCGAGCTGGGCGGCATCCCCACGGCCGCCATCGGCTGGAACCACCCCCGGGGCGTCCTGGCCGCCCGCCGACAACTCGCCGACGCACTCCGCCCCCTCTGAAGCTCCGATCACCCGCTGTACCTGAGCGTTCGTGGATTCATCACTCCCGTGAGCGGAAAGTGCCGGACAACCCGATCACATCAACCGGGCCTGCCGGCGAAGGTGCAGGTGGCGGCCCGACCGTCTGCACGAGCGGAGCGCATCCTCCGGACGTCTCTTCAAGGAAGGACCACGCCTGCCCCTCAGGGGGGACGAAGCTGCCGTGCAACGCGGTCAACACGATCGTGATGCCCAGTTCCCTGAGGGGCCCAGCGTGGAGTTCGCCCACCAGACCAGGGCGGGTCCCCCAAACGCGCCAGTCCGCAGACAAGCGGCGTTTGGGGTGTTCCGCTGATCACGCTTCTGGGCGTGTGGTGTCTTCTGTTCCGTACATCTTTTCGTGCTGTTGCCGTGGCGAGCAGACAGAGGCCGACGGGCACGCGCAGCGCCGCCCGCCGTCGTCCAGGCGAACCGTGACCGAGTCGGCCGGGACGTTGTGCCCCACCACCGTTCCCGACCCCTGAGGGGTGTCCACCCTCGCCCCGGCCCTCGGGGCCGCCGCGCGGAACTCCATGTACAGGGGGTGTTCGTACTTCAGGCAGCACATCAACCGGCCGCACGCCCCCGCGATGCGGAGCGGGTTGACCGGGAGATCCTGGTCCTTGGCCATGCGGACGGAGACCGGTTCGAAGTCCTTCAGGAAGGTGGCGCAGCACAGGTCTCGGCCGCAGGGGCCGATGCCGCCCTGTAGGCGGGCCTCGTCGCGTGGGCCGATCTGGCGGAGCTCCACCCGGGCCCGGAGGTTGCGGGCCAGGTCGCGGACCAGTGCGCGGAAGTCCACCCGGTGCGGGGCCGAGAAGTAGACCGTGTAGACGTTGTCCTGGTCGAGGAAGTCGACGCCCACCACCTTCATCGGCAGGGTGTGCCGTTTGATCAGGCGCTTGGACACGCTCCGGGCTTCGGCCCTGCGGCGTTTGTTGGCCTCGTCGCGGGTGAGGTGTTCCTCACCCGCGATCCCCTGGCATACGGGCAGCCCGTCGATGTCCTCGCTCGTGTACTGCGGCGCCCACACGCACTCCGCTACCTCGGGGCCGGCGTCCGTGGGGACGAGGACCTTGTCGCCGACCTTCGGGCTGTGCCCGCCGGGATCGAGGTAGTAGAGCCGTCCGTAGCGCGTGAAGCTCACGGCCATGATCATTCCCATGGGCTCGAGCTCGCCTCCTGACCGCGTCGGGGGTTCTTACGGCCTTCCGCTTGCCACAGTACGTTGGTCAGCGCGCGAAACGTGAGGGCTCTACGGCGTCAGAGCACCGCACAGCTTCTTCTCGGGCACGGAGATGCCGTAACTCAAGCGGATCTTCATCTGCTGCTCCATGCATCTGCTGTTGACGACGCGAGCGACACCGGGCAGACTGCGCAGCTTGCCGATCACCGCGGACCAGTCGGCGCCAGGGCTCATCAACACCCTGAACGAGGTGGGCAGATCGGATGCCTTGACCACCTGCAAGAAGCTCTTGTTGCTCGCGTAGGCGCGCTTGAAGTTCTCGTACGCCTCTTGTTGATCTTCAAAGTGGGCCGACTGGACGCCCGGCATCGTGTCGATCGCCGCCGCCACGGCCTTCTGCTGGGCAGGCGTGATGCCCTTGCCCTCTTTGAGGAGCTTGGGGTCCTTTTTCTTCGACGCCGACGAGGCAACGGCTCCGCACGCCTTCTCCATCGAGCTGTCCTTACAGAGGAAGGCGGTGACATCCGCCTTGGCCCCGTCGCCCTTTGGCAGAAGCTCGTCCCGCAGTTTCGGATATGTGGCGGTGGCCACCCCCGTCACGGATTTCGCCGTCCGGAGCACAGCGTCGACGTCGGCTCCAGGCTTCAGGACGAGCTGGAACGACGCGAGCATGTCGGTTATCTTGACCACATCCAGAAGGGCCGTGTTTCCGGCGGCCTCCTGGCGGAAGCGTTCGTAGGCGAGAGCCTGATCTACAAAGGTCACCTGCTCCACGCCGGGCATGGTCTTCATAGTGTCCTGCATCGCACGCATCCGTTCAACGGTGGCGGCATGCCCCCCGCAGTCAGGGCCCTGCATGGTCGACCTCCCGCACATGAAGATCGTGACGTCGATCGGGCCTTCCTCCTTGGCAGGCGGATTCGCCGTCGTGACGCGCTGTTCGCCGCCAGGCGAGACGAGGACGGCAGCCGCCACCCCCGCCAGGACCACCCCGGCCACCGCCACCATCCGCAGATCGACGCGGCTCCGCCGCCGCCCCGAAGCCTGGAGTGGCCGCAGCGTGGTGGCGTCGACCGTCGCGCCCGCCTCGGTGAGCGCCTCGCGCAGGCGGTCTTCCAATGGGCTGTTCATGAACCCTCCCCAAGTACTCGGCCGAGGGCGGCGAGCCCTCGCGCGATCGTGGACCTGGCGGTGCTCGCGCCGATCCCCATGGTCTCGGCGATCTCCTGGTCGGAGAGGTCGAGGTAGTAGCGCAACGTCAGCGCCTCGCGCTGCCTGCGCGGCAGCTCGCGCAGGGCGAGCAGCACCTGGCGGCGCTCCTCGCTCATCAGGACCGCGCTCTCCGCCGACCAGACAGGCGGCTCGTACGGCACGACGCGGCGGAACGCCAACGCCCGCCTCCGCATCACCGACCGGCACCCGTTGAACACCGCGGAGCGCACGTAGGCCAGCGCCCTGTCGGGATCGCGGAGCCTCCCCCGGCCTGCGTGCGTGCGGGCGAACGCCTCCTGTACGACGTCCTCCGCGGTCGCCTGGTCGCCGACCATCACCAAGGCCAGGCGCACCAGCCCCACGTGATGCTCCGCGAAGATCGACGCGACGTCGACGCGCTCGCGTGTCAGGACCTCTCCATGGGAGAGCTGTTCGACTTCCACACCACAGAGACGCCTTGGAGCCTCGTCTGCTGCTTCCGTCACCTGGCTATTTTCCGGCTCACCGCAGACCCGGCAGCGCGCACCGAACCCGGCCCAGGAGACACGCGGAGCCGGTGGACACGCAAGGCGAGCCCGCCAGGGAGCATGCGGCCCTGGGCGGACAGACCGCGCGGTGTGGCGCGGGAACCCGTCGCCTACCTCCGCGGGGCCAGGCCCGACAGGACCGACGCCCCACGAAGACGACTACATGGGGCTGCGCAGCGAGATCATCAGGGCTTCGACGGCGATCTGCGGGTTGACGTTGGCGTCGAGGCGTTCGCGGCACCGCATGATGGCGTCGATCCGCCGCACCGTCTCCTCCGATGTGGACGCCTTCGCCAGCTGGTCGAGGTCGAACCGCAGGTCGTCGTTGGCCAGCTCCACCCCGGCGCCGAACTGCATGGCCAGCACGTCACGGTAGAACGACACGAGCTCCAGCAGCGCCGCGTCGAGCGAGTCGCGTTTGATCCGGGTCGCGCGCGACTTCTGACGGTCTTCGAGCTCCTTCAGCGCCCCGGCGCCGCCGCGGACCAACCCCCGGTTGAGCCCCTTGCCCGTGGACCCCTCGCCGTAGACCTTGCGCAGCTCGCTGGTCTCGGCCTCGTTGAGCGTCGCCGTGGCGGCGGCCGCCTCCTCCTCGGCGGTCTTGACGAGCCGCTCGGCCGCCGAGACGCACTCCCCGACCCCTGTCAGCGAGCGTGGAATGGCCAGGACGGCCTCGCGGCGCTGCCGTACGCCCTCGTCGAGGGCCAGCGCCCGGGCGCGGCTCACGTGCCCCTGGGCGGCCCGCGCGGCGAACCTGGCGGTCTCCCAGGGGACGCTGTGCCGAGTGGCCAGGACGTGCGCGACCGCCTCGGTGGCGGGCGTCGCCAGGGTGATCACCCGGCAGCGGGACCGGATGGTGATCATCAGATCGTCGGGGGCGGGCGCGCACAGCAGCCAGACCGTGCGCGGCGGCGGCTCCTCGATGGCCTTGAGCAGCGCGTTCGCCGCCGACTCCGTGGCGCGGTCGGCGTCCTCGAAAAGGATCACCCGCCAGCGGCCCTGAGTCGGCGCGCCTGCGGCCCTGAGGATGAGCTCACGGGTCTGCTTGACGCTGTAGGACAGGCCGTCGGGACGCACCGACTCGAGGTCGGGGTGGGAGCCGATCAGCACCTGGTGGCACTGGTCGCAGTGGCCGCACCCGCCGTCGGGGCAGAGCAGCGCGGCCGCGAACGCCCGCGCCGCCTCGGCCCTGCCGGAGCCGGGCGGGCCGGTGAACAGCCAGGCGTGCGTCATGCCCGCGCCGCGCCCGCCGTCGACGACCTCGCCGGCGGCCTTCGCCGCCCGCGACAGCACGGCTATCGCCTGGTCCTGCCCGACGAGCTCATCGAAGACGGTCACGGACCAAGGCTAGTCGCGGATGGCGGGCATCGTGCCCGTGATGTCTTCGGACTCGCGCGGCACCGGGTCAGGGAGGATCTCGCGCACCCGGTCCTGGATGAGCCGGGTGATCTCCTCGGACGGCAGCGTGCCGTCGGCCACCAGGTAGCGGTCGGGGGCGGCGGCGGCCAGCTTGCGGAACTCCTTGCGTACCCGCTCGTGGAACTCCAGCGGCTCGGCCTCGATCCGGTCGGCGGCACCGCCCAGCCGGGTCAGCCCCACCTGCGGCGGCGTGTCGATGAGCACGGTGAGGTGCGGCACCAGCCCGCCGGTGGCCCAGGCGTTCATCTTGGAGACGTCGGCGGGGTCGAGCGACCGCCCGGCCCCCTGGTAGGCCAGGGACGAGTCGACGTAACGGTCGGTGACCACGATCGCGCCCCGGTACAGCGCCGGGCGGATGACCTTCTCCACGTGCTCGGCGCGGTCGGCGGCGTACAGCAGCGCCTCGGAGCGGGGCGACAGGCCGCGCTCGGCGGCGTCGAGGAGGATCGCGCGCAGCCGCATGCCGACCTTGGTCGAGCCGGGCTCGCGGGTCTGGACGACGTCGTACCCCTGGTCGCGCAGCCAGATGGCGAGCAGCCGCGACTGGGTGGTCTTGCCCGACCCCTCGCCGCCCTCGAACGCGACGAACAGCCCCGGCACCTGCTCGGCCCCCTCGGGCTCGTACTGCTCGCCGCGCACCGCAGCGATCAGGTCGGCGGAGAGCGGGACGCCCTTCCTGTCGTCCATGTGGCGCAGCGCCAGGAGGCCGACGACCGTCGCGAGCGCGCCGCCGATGAGCAGCACCAGGTTGGAGCCGTCGAACTGGTAGGTGATGTCGCCCAGCCCGATCACGTGCGCGCCGAACAGCGCGGCGAGCGGGTTGGCGACGGCGACCACGAGCAGCAGGGTCACCCGGGCGGTGGACTGCAGGAACGAGAAGGTGCGGCCGCGCAGGGAGTCTTCGACCTCCAGCCCGATCAGCGTGTAGCCGATGATCCACGCGATGCCCGCGCACGCGCCGAGCAGCACGGTCAGCATGACCACGATCACCAGGTTGTGCACCAGCGCGATCGCGGCCAGCACCATCCCTGCCACGATGATCGCCAGCCCGAACAGCCGTCGCCGCGACAGCCCGCTCAGCAGCCTGAGCCCGAAGAACATGCCCAGCGCCATGCCGACGAAGACCGCGCCGAACACGACGCCGTAGGCCGCGTCGCCGCCGCCGAGCGCTTCCACGTAGATCTTCGCCACGCCCACCACGGCGCCGCCCGCGGCGAACGCGCCGAGCATGCCGATGATGAGGCCGCGCACCAGGCGGTTGCCGCCCACGAACCGCCAGCCGTCGACGATCTGCTTGAGCACGGACGGCGTGGAGATCGCGCCGTCGCGCTTGGGGATGCCGCGGAGCGTGAAGATCAGGATCGCCGACGCGAGGTACGCGCACGCGTTGACGAACAGCGGCAGCGCCGTGGCGTCCATGCCGGACAGCGGCGGCACGAGCCGCTTGACCAGGTCGGCCATCACGGACAGCGCCGCGAACAGCATGGCCGCGACCGGCGCGCTGCCGTACGTGACCAGCAGGTTGAGCCGGTTGGCCGCTTCGAGCTGCTCCTTGGGCACCAGGTTCGGCACCGTGGCTTCCTTGGCCGGAACCCAGAACAGGTTCACGCACTCGACCAGGACGGTCGCCACGATCACCCACTGGTAGCTGCCGACCAGCGGGATCGACAGCACCACGGCGAACCGGGCGAGATCGGAGCAGAACATGGTCAGCCGCCGGTCGAACCGGTCGGCGAACGCGCCCGCGAGCGGCCCGAGCAGCACCGCGGGCAGCATCTTGGCGATGAACACACCGCCGATCGCCAGCGACTGCGTACGGTAGTCGCCCGCGTTCAGGTTCCCCGCGAGGGCGGTCAGCGCGAGGATGTTGAGCCAGTCGCCCAGGCTGCACACCGACATGGCCGTCCAGAGCCGGCGGAACGGTGCGTTTGCCAGCACATGAGTCGAACGGCGTCGGCCTAGGACGGTCATGATGTCAGCGTATCCAGGTGCTCGCTGGGAGTGGGAAGACAAGCGAAGCTGAGGGTATTACGTCGGCACGCCCATGCGTAGGGCCCATGCGATGAATAGGCCCCCCAAAAACACATTCCTCCTGCCTTCAGCACGCCCTCGCCTCCTGCACCAGCGACAGCCAGGCGGCCCGGACGGCGGGAGGCAGCGCCAGCTCGGGCCAGAGCTCGACCAGCAGCACGCCGTCGACGTGATCGAGGATCTCTTGTGGCGTGCCCTCCCGGAGCAGGGCGGTGTAGGCGTCGCGCCGGGCAGCCCGGTCGGCCAGGTCGTAGACCCTGTCGCGGAAGCGCATCGTGGCCAGGGCCTTGTCAACCCCCAGCCGGGGCAACCGGTTGGGGACGAAGACCGTGCCGACCCGGGCGAACTCCACCTTCGGCTCCAGCACCAGGCGGAACCCGGCCGCGTCGAGGATACGCCCGGCCGTCTCAAGCGTGGGCGACTTCCTGCCGTGCTCGTACGCCGACAGCGTGGTACGTGACGTGCCACTGACGCTGGCCAGCACCGACTGCTTCATGCTCGCCGCATGCCGTGCCTGCTTCAGCAGCAGCCCGCCCCGCTCGGCCCACCGAACGTCGGGTAGAGAGACCATGACACCTCCAGGTATCCCAAAGGATACTACAGAGAGGAAACACCAGCGCACGGAACGTCAGGAACGCAGCTCCACCAGCGTGATCTCGGGAGGCGCGCCCACCCGCACCGGAGGCCCCCAGAACCCGGCCCCTCGCGTGACGTACACCTGCACCCCGTCGACGGTGGCGAGCCCCGACACCACGGGCTGCTGCAACGGCACGATCAGGTTGAACGGCGCGATCTGCCCGCCGTGCGTGTGGCCCGACAGCTGGAGGTCCACGCCGTAGCGCGCGGCCTGTTCGACCTGCACCGGCTGGTGGGCCAGCAGGACCGTGGAGCGCGAGGTGTCGCGCCCGCCGAGCGCCTTCTCGAAGTCCGGCGGCTCGTTCATGGCGGCCCCGCCCAGGTCGTTCACGCCCGCCAGGTCGAGCACCGCGCCCTGGTGACGGATCTCCACCCGCTCGTTCCGCAGCGACCGCACCCCGAGCCCGTCGAGCTCCTCCACCCACTCCCCCGGCCCGTTCGCCGTGTAGTACTCGTGGTTCCCTGTCACGAAGTACGCGCCGTACCGCGACTCCAGGCTCCGCAGCGGCCTGGCCAGCGCGCCGAGTTCGGCGACGCTCCCGTCGACGAGGTCGCCGACGATCGTCACCACGTCCGGGCGCAGCTGGTTGATCATCCGGACGATCCGCTCGGTGTGCCCGATACCGGTGATCGGCCCCAGATGGACGTCGCTGACCACGGCGAACCGCAGCCCGCTGAGCCGGGAGTCCAGCTTGGGCAGCGTGATCCGCACCGGCTCGATCACGGGGTCGCCCAGCGCCGTGCGCACGCCGTACCCGACCGTGGACAGCGCGCCCACGCCCGCGACAGCGGCGGTGGCACGCCCGAGGAACAGCCGCCGACTCACCGTGGACGGCGGAACCGGCTCGACCGGAGCCTCGGCGGCCGGGGCGGGCGGCCCGCCCGCCGGAACCGCCACGGCCTGCGGCTCCACGACGGCCTGCGGGCGCGGCGGCCTGCGCAGCACCAGCCACGCGACCGCCCGCGGCACCTCCAGCACCAGCAGGAACACCACCAGGTAGAACATGATCGCCACCCAGAGGTACCCCGGCCAGGCCAGCCACCGCGCCATCTCCAGGCGCTGCCCTGCGAACGTCGCGACGACGAGCAGGACCAGGCCGACGAGCCCCCAGGTCAGCGCCGTGCGCAGGCGCCCTGGCCGGGTGGTGGACCGCACCAGCCGCTGCCACAGGTACAGGTGTACCGCGAAGACCAAGACGAAGACCACGACCGCGAAGACCCAGACCACGCGGACCATGCTACTTACGACTTGGCCGGTGCCTTCTTCGCAGGCGTCTTCTTCGCAGGAGCCTTCCTGGTGGTGGTCTTCTTCGGCGCGGGAGCCCGTTCGCGCCGCTCGGCCAGCAGCTCGGCCGCCCGCTCGATCGTGATGTCCTCGACGGTGTCACCCTTGCGCAGCGACGCGTTCGTCTCCCCGTCGGTGACATAAGGGCCGAAACGCCCCTCCTTCACCACGACAGGCTTCTTGGAGTTGGGGTCCTCGCCCAGCTCACGCAGCGGCGCGGCGGCCGCGGCCCGGCCCCTGCCACGCTGCTTGGGCTGCGCGAACAGCTCCTTGGCCTGCTCGATGGAGACGGTGAACAGGTCGTCCTCCGAGGTCAGCGACCGCGAGTCGGTGCCCTTCTTCAGGTACGGCCCGAACTTCCCGTTGTGCGCCACGACCTGCTCGCCCTCGAGTTCGCCGACCAGCCGCGGGATCGACAGCAGCCTGAGCGCGTCGTCCAGCGTCACGGTGTCGAGCGACATCGACTTGAACAGCGAGCTCGTCCGCGGCTTGGGGGCGTCGGCCTTGCGGGTCCGCTTCTTCGGGGTCTCCTCCTCCTGCGTGGGCAGGATCTCGGTGACGTACGGCCCGAACCGCCCGTCCTTCGCCACGATCACGTGCCCGGTCTCCGGGTCGCGCCCCAGCTCGCGATCGCCCGTCGGGCGCGCGAACAGCTCCTCGGCCTTGTCGGCGGTCAGCTCGTCGGGCGTCATGTCCTCCGGGACGTTCACCCGCGCGCCATCCCTGTCGAGGTACGGACCGTACCGCCCGACCCGGATGACGATGTCCGTGCCCTTGATCGGGAACGAGCTGATCTCCTTGGCGTCGATGTCGCCGAGGTCGGTGACCATCTCCTTCAGGCCCTCGTCGCCGTCGCCGCCGTAGTAGAAGCGCTGCAGCTCGGGAACCCGCTCGGCCCGGTCGTTGGCGATGTCGTCGAGGACCTTCTCCATCTCGGCCGTGAAGTCGTAGTCGACCAGGTTGCCGAAATGCTGCTCCAGCAGGTTCACCACGGCGAACGCCAGGAACGACGGCACCAGCGCCGTGCCCTTCTTGAAGACGTACCCGCGGTCGAGGATCGTCCCGATGATCGACGCGTACGTGGAAGGACGCCCGATCTCGCGGTCCTCCAGCTCCTTGACCAGCGACGCCTCGGTGTAACGGGCGGGCGGCTTGGTCGAGTGCGCGGCCACGTCCAGCCGCGACAGGGCCAGCGCGTCGCCCTCGGCCAGGTTCGGCAGCCGCTTCTCGGAGTCGTCGCGGTCGGTGGACGGGTCGTCGGCCCCCTCGACGTACGCCTTGAGGAACCCGTAGAACGTGATCGTCCGGCCGGAGGCGCTGAACTCGACGTCCTCACCCGCGGACGACCTGCCGGCCACCTTCACCGAGATCGACTCGCCGACCGCGTCCTTCATCTGGGACGAGACCGTGCGCTGCCAGATCAGCTCGTACAGCCGGAACATGTCGCCGGACAGCCCGGTCTCGCCAGGAGTGCGGAACTCCTCCCCGGACGGCCGGATCGCCTCGTGCGCCTCCTGGGCGCTCTTGACCTTGCTGCTGTAGACGCGCGGCTTGTCGGGCACGTAGGCGGAGCCGTACAGCTTGATCGCCTGCGAGCGCGCGGCGGCCACCGCGGTCTCCGACAGCGTGATGCTGTCGGTACGCATGTAGGTGATGAAACCGTTCTCGTAGAGGCGCTGCGCCACCTGCATCGTGTACTTCGCGGAGAAGCCCAGCTTGCGGCTGGCCTCCTGCTGCAAGGTGGTCGTCCGGAACGGCGCGTACGGCTTGCGCGTGTACGGCTTGCGCTCGACGGACTTGACCGCGAACGACGCGCCCTCCAGCCTGCCCGCCAGCTCGCCCGCGGCGGCCTCCGACAGGTGGAGCACGTCGCTCGTCTTGAGCTGGCCGGTGCTGGCGAAGTCGCGGCCCTGCGCGACCCGCTTGCCGGCGACCGAGGTCAGCGTCGCGGTGAAGTCACGCGGGCGCTCCTCGGGCTTGTTGGTGTCGAAGAGCGCCTGAAGGTCCCAGTAGTGGGCGGACGTGAACGCCAGGCGCTCCCGCTCGCGCTCCACGACCAGCCTGGTCGCCACCGACTGCACGCGCCCCGCCGACAGCCGCGGCTTGACCTTCTTCCACAGGACCGGGCTGACCTCGTAGCCGTAGAGCCGGTCGAGGATGCGCCGGGTCTCCTGGGCGTCGACCAGGCGCAGGTTCAGGTCACGCGGATTGGACACGGCGTCGCGGATCGCCTGCGGAGTGATCTCGTGGAACACCATCCGGTGGACGGGCACCTTCGGCTTGAGCACCTCGCGCAGGTGCCACGCGATGGCCTCGCCCTCGCGGTCCTCGTCAGTGGCCAGGTAGAGCTCGTCGGCGTCCTTGAGCAGCTGCTTCAGCTTGCTGACCTGCGACCTCTTGTCGGGGTTGACGACGTACAGCGGCTCGAACTCGTGCTCGACGTTCACCCCGAGGCGCGCCCACGCCTCCCCCTTGAACTTCTCGGGGATGTCGTCGGCCTTCTCCGGCAGGTCACGGATGTGGCCGATGCTCGATTCGACGATGTAGCCGCTGCCGAGGTACCCGGCGATCGTCTTCGCCTTGGCGGGCGACTCGACGATGACCAGGCGTGTTCCGCCGGCGCTGCCGTTCTTGGCTGGCACGCTGCTTCCTACCTCGCTGTTCGCTTGCTATTCCCCCTGCCGGGAGCCGGCACCGATCTGAAAGGTAACCCGACTCGCGCAAATTTCCTTCCCCCGGGGCTACCCACTGCCTTTCGGGTCCACCCACAAGCACGCAGAATAAGCCCCAACGAGCGGCATGGCGCCCTGACTCACCCTGGAGACTAATCGTTGTGCACGACTACTCCTACATGGATATCTTCATTCCGCGCGACACGACGCGTGAAGCAGCACGTCAACTGCTGACCGAACACGCAGAGTACGGCCAGTGGGAGCTTTCACGCGTGCGGCTGCACCCCGACGGCAGCCGGTACGTACGGCTGCGCCGCAAGATCATACGGGTGCGCAGCACGCTCTGACCCCTGGCATGGCTTTGCCCGCCCCGGGCCGCGCCCCCGGAACGGGCAAAGCGTCTGGCGCAGGCGGCTCACAGGCTGTGAGCGCCCGCAGTCCTGGTTACTTCCGGCCGAGCCGGAACCGGCGGGTGGTGGCGAACAGCGTCGCAGATGCGGCGAGCATGCCGCCGATCACCAGCGCGAACAGGGAGCTCGAGTTCATGCCGGTCACGCCAGCGGGCTGAGCGGCGCTCATCAGGCCCAGGTCGCCGACGGGCAGCCCACCGGCGGCGGACGTCACCGCCCCGCCCACGGGGGTGGACTTGACCAGCGAGGTCGCCGGGGCGAGGGCCGACGCCGGGACGTTGCCGCCCGCGACGTTGGTGACCGGAGCCTTCCCGTGCTTGGCAGGCTTGACAGGAGCGGCGGGCTGGCCGGGCAGGCCGGGGAGCCCTGGCAGTTCGGGCAGGCCGAAAGAGTCCTGGACGTCGCCGACGACGGGCAGGGCGGGCAGCCCCGAGCCGCCCTTCAGCTGGGCGACGTCGCCGGGCAGCCCCGGGACGGCGGGCAGCAGCCCGCTGGTCTTGGACGCGGCGACCTTGCCGCTCTCACGCATCCACTGCGTGTAGCCGTCGTGACCGCCGTGGCCCGGCTTGCCGACGTGGGCGCCGCCGAGGCATCCGGCAGCGGCGTCGCCCAGGACGGCCACCGCGTTGCCGCAGACGTTGATCGGCGCGGTGATCGGCGCCACCACCTGGTTGCCGCCGAGCACGCTGTGGTCGCCGGACGTGCGGTTGCCACCCGCGCCCCGGCCGCCGTCGTGCACGGACGCGCCGCCCCGGCACCCGGAGAAGGCCTTGCCGAGCAGCGCGACGGAGTTGCCGCAGACGTTGATCGGCGCGGTGATCGGCGCGACCACCTGGTTGCCCGCGAGCACCCCGGACCTGCCGGACGTGCGGTTGCCGCCCGCGCCCGGCCCTCCGGCGCCGCGCTCGACGCTCACGCCGCCCTGGCACCCGGCCTGCCCGTTGCCGACCGCGTTGCCGCAGGCCGTGATCGGCAGGCTGATCGGGGCGATGACCTGGTTGCCGCTGCCCGCGCCGAAGCGTCCGTCGGTGTCGTTGCCCGTCGAGCGGCCCCACCCGTGGCCGCCCTGGTAGCCGTGCGGCGGCCTGCCGCCGTTGTGCACGGACGAGCCGCCCCGGCAGCCCGAGAACGCCTCGCCGAGCACCGCGACGGAGTTGCCGCAGATGTTGATCGGGGCGCTGATGGGCGCGATGACCTGGTTGCCGCCGAGGACCGAGTTGCGGCCGGACGTGCGGTTGCCGCCGGAGCCGACCCCGGAGTTCTTGACCTCGGCGCCGCCCTTGCAGCCCGCGGTGGCCTCACCGAAGATCGCCACGGCGTTGCCGCAGGCGTTGATCGGCGCGGTGATCGGCGCGATGACCTGGTTGCCGCCCAGCACGCTGTGGTCGCCGGACGTGCGGTTGCCACCCGCGCCGCCCTTGCCCGAGTTGTGGACCGCGGCGCCGCCCTTGCAGCCCGCGTCGGAGCTGCCGAAGAGGGAGACCGCGTTGCCGCAGGCGTTGATCGGCGCGCTGATCGGGGCGTTGACCTGGTTGCCGCCGAGCACGCTGTGGTCGCCGGACGTCCTGTTGGGGATGCCGCCCCTGCCGGTGTTCGTGACGCTCGCGCCCCCCTGGGAGGAGGCGCGGGACTCGCCGGCGACACCGACGGCGTTGCCGCTGATGTCGATCGGCAGGGAGATGGGCAGGTTGATCTGGTTGCCGCCGCCGACAGAGGAGTCACCGGAGGTGTCGGCCATGGCGGTGCCACCGCCGAAAGACATGGCCGCCACGGCCAGCAGGGCCACCGGGGCAGAAGCCTTCGCCCACGTACGCATAATGAACGCTCCTTGATGTTCTTGGGGGGATTACCTGACGGTTCACGACCAGCCCGAGGACATGCGGGGGCGCAGGACGCGCCGCGCACAGCGGAGACCACGGGGTCGCGAATCGGTGACTGATGTGTCACCCGCTGGCGGAGGGGATATGGCCACGCTCCACCGTCGGCTGATGAACAGCCGGAATGTCCTGGCGGGGATCAGTCAGGTGAGAAAGAAGGGTCGTCAGCCGCTGTGCGGACGACGGGGGGAAGCACGCACGCCAGAGGGGCGGGCGCGGCAGCGAGACGCGGATTGACGAAGGACCTCGCAATGTCCCCCATACCCGGCCCGAAGGGGCCGCTGCCACCGCCGTTGGGCGCCAAACCGTTGGCGCCCAGCATCTTGCTCGCGGTGGAAGGTTGTGGCAGGCCGGGGTCGGACTGGCTGGTCAGCCCGTCGACCGTCAGCCCCGCCATCGCCTCGGCGTTGTCGGACGCCGAGACCTTGCCGCCTGCCGTGGGGAAATCGCCCGTGATGGGCCCGGCGACGGCATGGGGCGTTTCTGCCGCCACGGTGGACTCCGCGGCGGCCGGAGAGGAGGAGATCATCCCGAAGAGAACGGCGAGCAACCACCCGGCGGCCACCACGGCCCCAAGCGCGGCCGCTCGGGCGAGCGCCTGGCGGGCACCGGCCGCGAACCGCGCCATCCGGCGTGGCCGTTCGATGATCGTGTGCTCTGTCGAGTCGGTCACGGGCACGCACCACGCGGCGAGGGACGCGTCCCTCTGTCGCCGCGCCGACCGTGCCACGTGACCTCCTCCAGAACCGGCCTCAGAGTGTGAGGCCGGTCTGTGGACCACCCCTCAACGGTCCGTAACCGTAGCAGCACTCAAGGTGGTCGCAAGGGCTTTTCAGCAGAGATCCAGGAATCGGTCAAGCACCCGTACCCCAAACTGGAGCGAATCGACCGGGACGCGCTCGTCCACCCCATGGAACATCCCCGAGAAGTCCAGCTCGGCGGGCAGCTTGAGCGGCGCGAAGCCGTAGCCCTTGATCCCCAGCCTGCTGAACGCCTTCAGGTCCGTGCCGCCCGACATCGTGTACGGCACCGCCCGCCCGTCGGGGTCCTCCGCCTGCAGCGCCTCGGTCATGGCCCGCACCAGCGGCCCCTCGAAGCCGAACTCCAGCGCCACCTGGTGCTGCACGAACTCCCTGGTGACGTTCGGCCCGAGCAGTTCGTCGACCGTGGCGAAGAACTCGTCCTCGAAGCCCGGCAGGAACCGCCCGTCGATCACCGCCGACGCGGTCTGCGGGATGACGTTCGACTTGTAGCCCGCGTCCAGCATGGTGGGGTTGACGGTGTTGCGCAGGGCGGCGCCGATCATCCGTGACAGCGGGCCCAGCCCTGACACCGCCTCCTCGCCGCCCACCTCCTCCAGGAACGTCCGCATGGTGGGTGTCAGCCGCACCGGCCACTCGTAGCGCCCCAGCCGCCCGACGGCCTCGGCCAGCTCGGTCACGGCGTTGTCCGAGTTGAGCATCGACCCGTGCCCGGCGCGGCCCGTGGCGGTCAGCCGCATCCACGCCATGCCCTTCTCCGCCGCCTCGATCAGGTACAGCCTTCGGTCCTCGCCCACCGACACGCTGAACCCGCCGACCTCCCCGATCGCCTCGGTGACGCCCTCGAACAGCCCCGGGTGCTCGTCCACCAGGAAGTTCGCCCCGTACACCCCGCCGGCTTCCTCGTCGGCGGTGAACATCAGGACGACGTCCCTGCTCGGACGGCGGCCCTCCCGCAGCCTCTGGCGGACGACGGCCAGGATCATCGCGTCCATGTCCTTCATGTCGACCGCGCCGCGCCCCCACACGCACCCCTCGGAGACCTCGCCCTCCAGCGGGTGGTGCTTCCAGTCGGAGGCGTCGAACGGGACCACGTCGAGGTGCCCGTGCAGCAGCAGCGCGTCACGTCCCGGGTCGGCGCCCTCGATCCGGGCGATCACGTTCGCCCGGCGGTCGTCACTCTCGAGGATCGTCGTCTCCAGCCCGACCTCGGCCAGCTTCTCCGCCACGTACTCGGCCGCCGCCCTCTCACCCGGGCCCGCGTTGTCGCCCGCGTTGGTCGAATCGATGCGGATCAGATCGCGGCACAGCTCGACAACCTCGTCCATGACGGCTCCTTAGCTCGGGTACGGCCTGGCCTTCATCCTCCCCTCCCGGATTACAGGTATGACGCACCCCTCAGAGTTTGCTAACCTTACGGAGCCGACGCGGGATGACGGTCCAGCGTGCAGGCACCAAGTCCGGGTGGCGGAATAGGCAGACGCGCTAGCTTGAGGTGCTAGTGCCCAGTGATGGGCATGGGGGTTCAAGTCCCCCCTCGGACACATTCGATTCGCCCATAGGGTCCTGGTCAGACGTAGAGCTGACCAGGACTTTTCGTTTGTTGGGGTGGTATAGGTCAGCCGAACACCGAGTTTGGCGTACAACCGGGCCTTCCTGACCGGCTCAGCCTGTCTCAGAAGCCGCACAGCGTCACCCACGGTGTGTATCACTTCCGCCAGGTCGTCTCGGCTGAGCTGCCGCCTACGGGTCGGCTCGCGGCGAAGCCGCGCTTCGGCTTGGACCTTCTTGGCTTGTTCCTCCCGGAGCCAGCCGACGACGACGCTAGGGTCGGCCCCCCGCCTCCAAGGCGGCGCGATGCTGGGCGAGCTTCCGATCGCATTCGGCCAGTTGGCGCCGCATCTGGGCAAGGCTCTCGTGTTCGAAGGGCTCGATCTTCTGAGCTTCGACTAGGAGATCGAGCGTCTCATCGATCCGGTGAGGGGCGAACAAGCGGCCGAGTCATCGATCGAGCTTCGGGACGATCGCGTCCTCTCGGACGTAGGCGTTGCGAGGATGCCTGATCCGATTCGCCAGGGCGTACTCCTCAGGAAGCCGCACCGGTAGTACGGCGCTCCGTTGGTCCAATTGCCCTGCATTCGCCGCTCGCATGCCCCGCAGAAGAGCACCCCTCGGAGGATGTATGGGTGCCTAGCGGCCTTGAGGCGGCGGCCAGTCTTGCCGCCCGCCTCGCTCGGCGAGCAACTCCTGCACGGCGTCAAAGTCTTCGGCGGCCACGATGGGCGGGTGAACGACATCGTCAGACCACGCCCAATCCTCTCGTGAGTTCCAGCTGAGCTTGGTGGTGTGGCCGAGCCCCACGTCGTCGTGCTGGCAAATGTCTGACCTGCAAGATGTCAGGTAGTTCCGAACGACGGTCGCCGTATCTGTCCGGAATTATTCTGTACTTTCGGTGCTCCGAGAAGTGCAGAGGTAGAAGACCTCAGGATCACCTTTATCGAGGCCGTGCACCATCCCTACCGACCGCCAGCCAACCCGATGGAGCAGCCGCTGCATGGGATGGTTGGACAGGTTCGTCGAGGTGAACAGCTTCGCGGTCTGGCATGAGGCTGCTGCAGCGCGCAGAAGCCTCTCGCCAACGCCATGACCCCGGGCGGACTCAGCCACCATAAGCATCGTCACGAAGCCTTGCTCGAAGAAGGTGTACTCAACGACGCAGTAGCCGACCAGCCCGGCCGGAGTGTCGGCTACAAGGACGGACCCGTCGCGACACCAACGTTCGATGCTGCCGCGCCGCTCGCCACCATCGGATCTCGCGACCGAATCAAGGATCACGAGGGCCTCTACGTCGACCGCTCCGCCGGCTCGAACAGACAGTGTGCGGAAGTTGTCGGTGTTCATGGGCGCAATCTTCCTCTCCTGACAAGATCCCTCCTGGTGCAGGGATACCTCGGACGTTGCGTCGCCGGTGGCAAGGTATGTCCGGACGATGCAAGGTTCACCCGGACAGGACAGCAGGACCGTTGGCGACGGGGCGCAGCCCCAGACGTATCGCCGATACCTTCGTCTATTCCTTAACTTGATCTTGTAAGATATTCTGACATATGGCTTAAATATGTGGTAGCGGGCCGTCCGACAGTGAATCATGTCGGTTGGAGCTTTCTGTCCTTTCCAGTCGAATGTGTCGGCGTTCGGGTCTTCCTGCGGGCGCGGGGGTCGGTGCTCGAGGTTTGTTGTCGGAACCTCCCCGCGCGTTGAACGCGGAGTCTTTATCGGTGGAAACGCGGACACAATGTCAATGGCTCGTGCGGACTTGATGTCAGTCGTACGGCCGGGGTCGGGCACTGGGTTGGAGGGTGTGGGCGGGGAGGGGATCGTCGTTGCGGGCAGAAATTGTCTGATCTTGGTGGCAGGGTGTGGGGGCAGTGCTCCCGTCAGGAAGGAAACGCCCCGGGATGGATGCGAACGACAAGCCGCGGACCCTGTACCCGCTGAAGGATCTAGAGCTTCCCGCGCTGCTTCCCTTGGATCCGGTCGAGCCGGTGCCAGCGGAGGTCGGGCCAGGGTTGGAGGCGTACCGGAACGGAGACCTGGACGACGCGATGAACGCATTGCGGGAGATTGCCGGGAAGGGTCGCACAGCCGTGGCCGGGCACGCGGCGGCGGCGCTGGCGGGGATCGAACTCGGCGCGGGCCTGCACTGCTGGGAGTCGTTGGAGCAGGTGGCAGCGGGCGAGGACCCGTGGCTGGGGCCGCTGGCCGGGGTGCTGATCGCGGAGCTGGAGCCGAAGGAGGACGGGCACTCGCTGCTACGCGGGGTCACCGCGCAGCTCACCGGGGACGCGGGGGCAGCACGGGCGCTGTACGCAGAGGCGGACGAGGAACTCGCCACCGTCCTGACCGGCAATTTGCTGATCGTCAGCGGCGATCTGGTGGCGGCGGAGGAGTCGCTGACGCGGGCGCTGAGGTCGGACAACGACATGATCGCCGCGTATGCCGGGCACCTGCTGGGCCACATCTTCATCGCGCGAAACGAACTGGAGGAGGCCGGGAACATGCTGAGCGACGCATTCTGGCGGTCCCACCCGCGCGGAACGGGCCCCGAGGGGCTGGTGCCCTGGGTCGGCGTCCGGATCGGTGAACTGCTGGCCGGCACGTTCATGCTCGACGTGGTCGAAACCCTGATGGAGGAAAGCCGCATGAGCGAGCTGTACTTCACGCGGGACTTCTTCGAGAACGCGGCGTTCTTCACCAAGTACAGCGAGCCGTCGCTCACCAAGATCGGGTTGCACCTGTTCCCGGGCGACTTTGACATCGTTCAGGGCGCGCTGGAGCGGCTACGCGTGTGGGGCGACGAGCGTTACGAGAGGGGCCGGGCGCTGACTGTTCTGCTGGGCAAGCGGCTGCTCGAAGAGACGAACTCCTGGTCTGACCGCTACCGGCCCTTGCGAGAGTTTGTGGCGGACGTCGGCGGCGTCTGAGGCTGAGGCCGTTCGGGGAGAGGGCCGAACCGGCGTGTACGACAGGAGGCCGACCTCCGTCGTAGGCTGCATCTCGCAGGTGATGGACGGGAGGCTAAGGTGGCCGAGACGACGCTGACCAAGACCTTGGTGGCCGAGGTGATGGCCGAGCTGGCCGAGCTCGAGGACTCGAAGGCACGCGAGGTGAACGAGAAGCACGGTGACGATCACGGTGTGAACCTGAGCAAGCTGCGCGCGCTCGCGAAGCGGCTGAAGACGCAGCAGGAACTCGCGTGCCAGCTCTGGGAGACGGACGACACCGCGGCGAGGCTGCTGGCGATCCTGATCTGCCGTCCGAAGGCGTTCGAGCGTGACGAGTTGGACGTCATGGTGCGCGAGGCGCGCACACCCAAGGTGCACGACTGGCTCGTGAACTACGTGGTGAAGAAGAACCCACACTCCGAAGAGCTGCGCCTGACCTGGTCCGCCGATCCGGATCCAGTGGTCGCGAGTGCCAGCTGGGCGCTGACCACCGAACGCGTGGCGAAGAAGCCCGAGGGCCTCGACCTCACAGGACTGCTCGACGTCATCGAGGCGGAGATGAAAGACGCCCCGGATCGCCTGCAGTGGGCGATGAACCACTGCCTGGCCCAGATCGGGATCGAGCACGCCGAGCACCGCGCCCGTGCAATCGACATCGGTGAGCGCCTGGAGGTGCTCAAGGACTACCCGACTTCCCCGGGCTGCACGTCTCCGTTCGCGCCCATCTGGATCACCGAGATGGTGCGCCGACAGCACGATAAGTAGGAAGGTTCGCGCTCACGATCGTGCCGCTACTCCCTCAGAACGTGGCACCCGATGCGAACGGGGTCTGTCCAGTTATCTGCGACAGAGCCGAAGACTGTGCGACCGGCGTCGAGCGTGGCAGGCCCAACCGGGCCGTAGGTCAAGAATCACAGTTCAGATGCTCGTCATGCCTCGTGCCGGGTTTGGTCGCCTGGTCGATGTCGTCCTGGTTGAGCCGCTGGACGAGGCCGTAGGGATGCCGGCCGATGCGGATGCCGCGGGTCGGGTTGCGGAAGATGCTGCGTCGCTTTCGACAGAACGTGAACAACGATCGGGCTGCGACCAGGAAGTTCGAGCGGTGAGATCCTTGCAGACCGTCGCCGACCTCGTCGTCGGCCACCGTCGCCAGCGGCCGGCTCTTGCCGATCCGCTCAGCGGTCTTCTCCACGCCGACCGCGTAGCTGCGGACGGTATTGGAGTTGCCCAGAGCCCCCGGAGGAAAGCGTCGACCGCCGCGATGACAGTGAGCGCCATGCCGGTCGGCAGCAACACCACGGTGGACACGTCGCCCCCTTGCTACAGATAACAGGCCCGCTTCGCGCGCTGCTCCGTGGCCCTTACCACAGGTGGCGATCAGCATTGCCCGAAGTCCAGGACGGCGCGGACGCGCACGACCATCCCAGCGCTCACGCCGAAACATGATCGGATGGTCGGCCGAAGCGCTCGCGAGTCCGCGGGGCATCGCCTTGATCGAAACAGCCGAGCGGCAGCCCATGATTCGGCACAGGATTGACCGCCGCGATGGGGGCAATCGGTAAGCTATGCTCTATTTCGATAAATGTCCTGCCAATTCTAGAGAGGGATGCGGTCAAAACAGATCATTCGCCCATCTCTTTCGTGATACGCGAGTACATTGACGGTTATGTGCGCGCGACTGTCGTCGCTCTTTCAGCGCCCGAGACGCCCGCCGCTCGTTTGGGGGGTCCTCTTCTCCGTCGTCTTCGTCGCGGCGGAGATCGTTCTGTCGCTGTCGCTGGCGCTGGAGTTCTACACGGGCAGCAGGATCCTGGGCGTGGTGTACGTGCTCGGTGTCCTGGTGGCCTCGTACCTGTGGGGGCTGTGGCTGGGGTTGGCGATGGTGGTCGTCAGCGGCATCGCCTTCAACGTCTTCAACCTCCCGCCCTTCGGAGGCTTCGGCTTCACGGAGAAGTGGGTCTGGCTGCATCTGCTGGTCTTCATCTTCGTCAATACGGTGTCCTGCGTGATCGCGGCGCTGGCGCGCTCGCGGGCCATCGAGGCCGGCGAACGCCGGCAGGAGGCGACCCTCGCGGCCGATCTGGCCCACCTGTTGCTGGCCAGCGAGGACCCGGACGCGGCGTTGCCCGTCGTCTCGCGCCGCCTGGCACGCGGCCTCCGGTTGCCGGGGCTGGTGCTCGAACGCGGCACAGCCGCCCCAGACAGGGCTGGACGGCCCTGCCGCTGGGCGCGAACGGTGAGCGGGTCGCCACGCTCACCTATCCCACCGACCTCACAGAGGACGTACGACGCCGCCTCTCCGACCGGATGGTCGCCTCGATCGAGGCGCTGCTCCAGGCGGCGCATGATCGGGAAGCCGTCGAGATCGCCCTGGAGGCGAGCCGGGACGAGAACCGCAGGGTCGCCGAGGAGCAGGCGGCGCTGCGCCGGGTGGCGACGCTGGTCGCGCGCGGCACCTCGCCGACGGAGCTGTTCAACGCTGTCGCCTGCGAGATGGGGCTCATCCTGAAGGCCGGCCGCGTCGTGGTGGGCCGGTTCGAGCCCAGCCACGCGACGGTGGTGGGCGCCTGGAGCCTCCTGGACGACCCCGAGGCGAAGAAGATCACCGGCTCGCGCTGGCCCCTTGACCAGCCCGGCGTCTGCGGCCGGGTGTGGCGCACTGGGCGGCCGGCGCGCATGACGGGCTACGACCGGGCCACCGGACCTGTCGCCGAATGGGCGCGTGGTGAAGGGATCGTCCTGTCTGTCGGCTGCCCCATCCTCGTGGAGGCGCGCCTTTGGGGCGTGGTGATCGCCTTCGCCACGGATCCGAAGAAGGAGTTCGACGGCGCCGAAGAGCGCATGCTCGCCTTCACCGAGCTCGTCGCCACGGCGATATTGAACGCCGAGGCACGGGCCGCCCTCGCCGCCTCCCGCGCTAGGGTGGTCGCCGCGGCCGACGAGTCCAGGCGTCGCATCGAGCGCAATCTTCACGACGGAGCCCAGCAGCGGCTGGTCTCCCTCGGTCTGGCACTGCGCGCCGCGGAGGCCGTCGTACCGGCGGAGCTTCCGGACGTCAGAGGGCGGCTGTCGCAAACCGCCCAGGGGCTGACGGAAGTGCTGGAAGACCTGCGGGAGCTGTCCCGCGGCCTCCACCCGGCGATCCTGTCGAAGGGCGGTCTCGGGCCCGCGCTGAAGATGCTCGCCCGGCGCTCGGCCGTCCCCGTGGAACTCGACGTGGAGCTTGAGCGGCTGCTGCCGGAAGTCGTGGACGTGGCCGTCTACTTCGTGGTCTCGGAGGCGTTGAGCAACGTGGCCAAGCACGCGTCCGCCTCCGAAGCGCGCGTCTCGCTGCGGGCCGATGCCAGGGCCGTCCACCTTCTGGTCCGCGACAACGGGCGCGGCGGGGCCGACCCGGAACTGGGCTCGGGACTGATTGGGCTGCGCGACCGCGTGGAGGCGCTCGGCGGCAGGCTGGACATCGCGAGCCCGGCGGGGCAGGGCACCTCGCTGTCGGTCGAGATCCCGCTCAACGGAGACTCCAGTCCCTCGCCGTTCTCGCTGCCATTCGCGGGACCGGGAGACGGACGAGAAAGCCGACGCCCAGCGTAGACGCACCGTTCGTACCCCGGCGCCTGCCGCAGCGCGGTGACGATCTCCTCCGCGATGCCCATGCCGACGCCGAGATCCACCCGCTCGCTCGCCTTGTTGCGCATCAGTTCGATGCCGTGCACGAGGTTCTCCTCCGTCTTGGGGCCGAATCCGTGCGGTCCGTGCAGCAGACCCGCCCCGATCGCCGCCTCCAGCGAGTCGCTCGAATCGATCCCCAGCTCCCCATGCAACGTCACGGCCTTCTTCGGGCCGAGCGAGGGGATCACGGTGAGTATGCGGACACCCGCCGGGATCTTCGTACGCAGTTCCTCGAATTGGTGGATCGCCCCGGTGTGCAGAACGCCGCAATCGACGCTCCCACGTTGGGGATCCCGCGCAGCTCACCGAGGCCCATGCCCGAGATGTCGCGCGTGTAGCCGCCGACCGATCGGGCAAGGTCTGCTGCCAGGGTCGGTCGCGGGAACCGTTCGCCGATCGGGCAGAAGGTCCTTGACCTGCGACGCCGTTCCCGCCCGGCTCCGATTCCAGTACGAGGGGGTGAGCGGGGCCGCCGCGGCCCGCGGCGCAGGGCGGCATACCGGCCAGCGGTAATGCCGGAAGTACGGCTGGCATGGGGGCAGAAATGGGGGCTGCCCGCGCAGACGATGCGGCGGCGGGACGTCATCGTAGGGGGAAGGCAGCTCTCACCTCTTTGGAATCGCACGACCAGCCCGACGGGCATGGACGACGTGACGAGGTGCCGAGGACTCTCTTGAACGAACGAGAATCTAGATGAGCGTTATGTGTCTGCGCGACGCCATGCCCGTCCACGTTGACGGCACGAAGAGCACGTCCTTCGCCCCCTCGGGCGAGGAGGAGAGCGCCTGCTCGGCCCAGGCCGTGAACCGCACGCCGGAGCAGGCGGAGAACGCCAGGAGACGGATGGACCGAATGCTCGCCCAGCAGCGGCAGTTCGTGTCCGACGCCTCGCACGAACTGCGCACCCCGATCGCCGGTCTTCGAACGCAGCTGGAGGAAGCCCAGTTGCACCCCGACACGACGGATCTGGACGAGCTTCTCTCGTGCGCGCTGCGCGACGTCGACCGCCTCCAGGCGATCGTCTCCGACCTCTTCGCGCTGGCGAGGGTGGGGATGCACATGCCCGACGAGCGGGTGCGGGTGGACCTGTCGGAGCTGGTCGATGCGGAGATCTCCCGGCGCGCGGACGAGCTGCCGGTGCTGGTGCGGCTCGCCCCGGGGGCGACGGTCGACGTCGTCGACCACGAGATCCAACGCCTCGTCGCCAACCTTCTGGACAACGCGCAGCGCCACGGCAAGCACGTGCTGCACGTCGAAGTGCACCGGAACGGCGACTACGCCGAACTGGTCGTCGCCGACGACGGAAACGGCATCGCCGTCGCCGACCGGGAATGGGTCTTCCAGCGGTTCAGCCGACTTGACACCGCCCGCAGCCGGTGCCGCGGAGGAACCGGCCTCGGCCTCGCGATCGTGCGTGACACCGCCGAGGCACACGGCGGGACCGTCGAAGTGGGGGAGTCGGCATGCGGTGGGGCGCGTTTCGTCGTCCGCCTGCCGCTCGCCGATTCGCCGCCGAGCCCGTAGCGGCCGTCCGGCCCGTGTGCCCTGCGCTGCTCACCTGATGCCCACGCGCCCGATGTGACCCGTACGCGCCGGATGCACCGGATCGGGCCAGATATAGCCGGTGGGGTCCATGCGTACCGTCATCCGGCCGTCATCCGGCCTCGACCGGGATGACCGCCGCCAGCGTGGCGCCGCGGCCCACGGGACTGACGGCCCCTACGGGCTCGACGGGGACATGCGAGCGGCGGGCGAGCATCTTCAGCGCGGGCCCGAGGCCTCCCTTGAAGAGGATCTCGGATGGATGCCGCGGGAGAGCTCGCGCAGGTCGTCCGTCGTACAGGTCGCGCTCGATGCGATGCCGGGTCTCGTCGGAGGCCGCGACGACGCGGGCGCGGGCCTAGGCGGTGGAGATCGCGGTCGCGGGTCGCCATCCCAGCGGCAGACCCCACACGTAAGAGACCACGAGAACGCCGAGCAGGTAAACTACACCCAGAGAGCTTCCGGGTGCGTACCGCTGCAACGGGTATGTCAGGACGGTCTCCGCCGCTACGATCGAGGCGCTGACGAAGATGCCCAACAGGATGGGCAGGCGCGTCGGGCGCAGCAGCAACGACAGCAGCCGCGCGCGCGTGCCTACACGCTACTCCGATGTGACGAGGGAACGCGCTCCACGTTCGCGCTGCTCAGGCCGTCGTAAGGATGGCCGGCCCGGGGCGTTGACGCGAACCGCGTTTGCTCCCGTTTAAGCGTGACCGACACACGCGAAACGGCGGTAGATCGGTGGATGAAGGCCGGATGCGGGTAGTGCTGGCGGACGATGACGTCCTGTTGCGCGAGGGGCTGGCGAGTCTCCTGGAACGGTCGGGGTTCGACGTCGTCGGCCAGGCAGGGGACGCGGAGGAGCTCCTCGTTCACGTGCGCGAGGACCGTCCGGATCTCGCCATCGTCGACATCCGGATGCCTCCGACGCACACGACGGAAGGACTCGACGCGGCACGGGTGATCCGCGAGGAGTTCCCCCAGCTAGGCATCCTCCTGCTGTCGGCGCACGTGGAGGTCGACCAGGCGATGGAGCTGCTGGCCACCGGACACCGGGTCGGTTACCTGCTCAAGAGCCGGGTCACCGGTGTGGCCGACTTCGTCGAGACACTCGAACGGATCGCTCACGGCGGCTCGGTCGTCGATCCCAGCCTGGTGACCGAGCTCATCACCGCCCGCCGCAGGCACGACCCCCTCGAACTCCTGACGCAGCGCGAGCGGGAGGTGCTCGCCCTGATGGCGGAGGGACGCTCCAACGCCGGGATCGCCCACAAGCTCTGGATCACCGAGGGTACGGTCGAGAAGCACGTGCGCAGCATCATGGCGCGGATGCAGTTGTCGGAGACCGAAGACGATCATCGCCGCGTGCTCGCGGTGATCACGTTCCTGGAAGCCCGCTGACCGGAGCATCGAGGCGTGAACCGCCTCAACGGCCCGTGCCGGCCGCTCCTCGCAGGATCTCGTTGATCGCTCTCCCCGAAAGGCTCGACTTCGGCAGGAACGCGACGGCGGGGCTGGCCGCGATCATCTCCGCGAAGTCCGTCTCGTCGTAGGTCGAGAGCAGGATGATGTTCGGGGGATCCCCGCCTGCCTCGTCCGAGAGCCGCAGGGTCAGGTCGAAACCGCTCTCCTCGCCGAGATCGATGTCGACCAGCACGAAGTCCGGCCGGAGCTCGGCGAACCGGCGAAGCGCCTCGGCGGTCGTGGACACGGCGCCGAGTACGGCGATGCTGTCCGCTTCGAGCAGTTGACGAGCGGCCTCCTTGAAGTGATCGTTGTCATCCACGATCAGGCAACTGAGGGGCATGCATTCAGGATCCCAGCCGATCGCCGACACGTCATTGCAGCTAGCAGGAATGCCGGGACTCCCGCAGGCATGCCCGCAAGATGGAGGCTGCCAGCGCAGACGGCGGGCGTTCGCGGCGCGATCGTAGATAGCGAAAGCAGGTCACCGGACCGGTCTCGAGGAACTTGCGGATCTTGAACCTGAGAACACGGAACGGTGACGAAGCCCAGGAGCCTGATCGACGAGTGGAGGGACGTGGAGATGCTCAGCAGTCGCTCCAACGGACCGTCGTCTGACGCGTACGCCCCCACCACCATCCGGGGGCTCGACCCTCGCGTGGTCAGCAGCATCGACCTCAGGCAGACCATTGGCACGGAGCAGGCGGCCACACGCACCCGGCGGGCCTCCTGGGCCCTCCAGCCCGAGGTGTCCTCGACTCCCACGGCGCGGCGTCTCGTCCGCTCCCAGCTCGGCGGGTGGGGATGCGGCGAGCACTGCGAGGTGGCGGAACTGCTCGTCAGCGAGCTGGTCACCAACGCCCTGCGCCATGGGAGCGGGGGGCCGGTCCTCACGCTGACCTCCGCGGATGGCACGCTGCGCTGCGAGGTCGAGGACGAAAGCCCGGCTCCTGTCCGCACATGCCCTGCGCTCGGGGACGACGAGGGTGGCCGTGGCCTGCTCCTCATCGACGCCCTGTCCAGCTCCTGGGGCACCGGCCGTACGGGCAGAGGCAAGGTCGTCTGGTTCGAGCTGGACGCGTGAACGGAGGCGCCGGAATGCGACGGATCAAGAAGGTTACGAGCAGAAGATCCCCCATGGCCAGGCTGGACCTGCGAACACCCGGCGGACGGCCGCGTTCACGTCCAGGGAGATGGTGTGCGGGTGATCCGCCTCTCGCTGCTCAATTCCCCACCGGCTCATCAGTGGGCGGCGGCCGAGGCGCTGCTTGCCCTCGCTGAGGCTGTCGATATAGCTGAGCCGTGCTGCCTCGTACCGGTCAGCAGGCAGTACCGGCACCTCGCGTGCCACCTCGACAAGGGTCTCGACGGGCTGGCACACATGCCTGTCCGCCGGGTCTCCTCAGTCGGTCGGCGGTTGTTGCGGACAATCCACATCAGCAGTCCGAACGCCAGCGGTGCCAGGGCGCTGACCAGGCGAGATCCGAGCCCTCCGGACCAGCCGTGCGCCACATTCGCCGCCAGCGTCACCGCGCCTCCCAGGGCGAGCGCGACCCAGGCCAGGACTGGCACGCGCATTCGGCGGCGCGAGGAGTAGACCATCACGAGTGAGGCCATGACGATCACGCCATCGGACATCGCCGGGTAGAGGATCGCCCTATCGTGCGGCTCCCCCAGAGCGATGGCCAGCGCGTAGAAGTGGTGGTACGAGACGTAGGCCGCCGCGCCGGCGACCGCCAAAAGGACGCCCACCGCGAAGCCGAGGATGACCCGATCTCCGAGCCGACCTGTGCCAGCGTTGGAGGAAATTGCGGCGATCGGCGCGGTGTGGTCGCGATCGGCTTGGAACAGGGTGGTCAAGAAGCGCCGGGTGCGCGGGGCCGCCCTCGGCTTCACCGTCACACCCACCGCCGCAGCCTGAGCACATCCAAGCCGCAGACCCTCACCCACTCCTCGGGTCGGGTCCGCTGCCGCGTGTCCAGCTGAGGCGGTCAGTTTCCGGTCAGCCGTCGGATCCTCGGGGAGTCTGCGTGCAGAATGCGCCACCGCCTGGCCGCGTCCTCGCACCGATCCTGCACGGCAGGCACATCCGCAGCACCCGCTGTGCTCCTGGAACCTCATGGGCACTGCCTTCGCCGCAACCACCGTGGACGTCATCACCACCGGCGGGAGCCGCTACGGCTACGGCCCTCGCCCGCGCGGTAAGAGATGACCGGAGCGTTCACCAGGGCCATGGTCTCCAACGTGCGCTCTGCGTCCAGCCTCATGGGTCAACTGGCCGGCAGAGTCCACTTTCCACCTTTGCAGGCGGGCGGGCCGAAGGTGAAACGCCGTCCACTGGCCGTGTCGGCCACGATCACGTCTTCGGCTCCCATATGGAGGCAGGCTCCGGACACGACCGCAATCCGCGCCGATTCTCCGGGGGGAATCTGTCGGCCGTAGTTCGCGTCGCCGAGCCATTTCACCGACACGGTCTCACTCGTGCGGTTCTCGAGCTCCACCCATCGGCTGGTGCGTGGCTGACAGGCGGAGAGGGCGACGATCAACACCGCGAGTGTCGTTGACCAGATGATTTTTCGCACGTAACCCCCTTGGCCAGCGCATGCTCGTCTTCCAGGCAAGCATGCGTCGGCATCCGGTGCCACCGTAGGCCGGTACATGCCTGTCATCACGGTGATGTGGAGCAGTAACAGTTCTCGGCGTCAGGACGCAGCAGGCCGAGCGCTGGTTCGGGAAGCCGGTTGCGCGGTTCCGATGCCTTCCGCATTTCCCCGGCGCCCAAGAGGGCGTGCTTGCTCGAAGTGGGTGAGGACGAGGCCGCGCGGGCGATGTCGCCGATGAGCCGGCACTCATCGAAGGCGAGGCTCTCTGCGGGTGCCACTGACATTTTCTCCGCGCCACGCACTGACATATTTTCCGTGTACAACAGCCCGTCCCCGGCTCGCGCGTCAGCTCAGCGTGACCACACCGCGAAGCTACCGGCCCACAACCCCGACGTACACGCACGTCCAAGTGAAGAGCCCAGATCTAAAACTGACGATCATCGTTGACACCTGGGTCTCCAGCACACTACGGAGATCCACATGTCTCAGCCCAACCCCCAGCTTGATCGTGAGGCCAAGCGGCGCCACGCGGCCCGAGCTTGCGGCCTGGGGGCCGTTCTCGCGCGCGTCCCCGCTCGGGCCACGAGACACGAGAGCCCATGATCAGATCTAGCATTGGCCGATGCTCGTGGTGCTCGTGAACGGCCTGCCTGGGGCAGGCAAGACCACTCTCGCCAAGCCGCTCGCCAACGAATTCGGCCTCCCCCTGTTCAGCAAGGACCGGATCAAGGAGACCCTCGCCGACGCGCTTGGCGTGACACCACCGGAAGGCCTCACCGCCCGCGCATGGAGCCAGAAACTCGGTGTCGCAGCAGGCGAGACCCTATGGGCGCTACTCTCCGACGCCGGCCAAGGCGCCGTACTCGAAAGCTTCTGGCTCCAGAATCTGCGCCCCGTCGTCATCGCAGGACTCCGTCGCGCGGGAGCCGAGACGGCACACGAAGTCAGGTGCGTGCTCCCACTCCATGTCGCGCGGCAACGCTACGAGGAACGAGAAGCAAGCAGACACGCGATCCACCACGGCGCCCTCGTGGACGATCTTCAATGGAAAGAACTCGAACACCAAGCCCAACCGCTCGATCTTGGCCACACTCACTACGTGGACACGACCCGACCCGTGGACATCCCTCAACTGGCGAAGCAGATTCGCCAAAGAGCTGGTCGGAAGACCGCCTCCGGCGGGGGCACTCAGGCTCCGGGTTGATCACTAAGGCCATGCTCATCGACGATGGCCCTAGATGGCTGAGGCGGAAGTCCCGTCGCCATCGCCCCAGGACAAGCCAAGCAGACCATGGGCCTGGTTCCTCCGGTTGGGGGCTCCGCCTTCACCCAGGCCCTTCTCCCGCTTCCCTGACGGGTGGGACGACGGCGACGGGACGATCAGGCAGGACGAGGTGTGTGCGATACGCATATCCACGAGGAGAAGCGTCCGTGGGGCACCAGTATGGGGACACAACACGGCTACGAAGATCTTCGCGTGAGGGGCACCGCTCTCGCGATCACTGACGCGAAAGGTTGCGGGAGATACCAGCAGCGATCGTGGTGGCCAACACCCAGCCGACTACGACGAGGGCGAACGCAACCCATTGACCGGCACCGCCGGGATTGAATGACTTTTCCTGTCCAAGGTCGACCACTGGCAAGAGAAGGTCGAGGGCATGTAGGAACGGGTTGAATTCAGGCCCCTTTCCGGCCTCGGCGCGCGGGGGGGTTGTTGAGAACAAAGAATGTCGCACCGAGAACAAACGCCAATGATAACCAACCCGCTGCACGCACTGGGCGATATCCATACCCGACGATCCAATCCTGAAGATATCCCCACACCCGTCCGTATAGGGGCAACGACTTGCGCCGAGACCTTTGCTTGGCAAGCAGTACCGTGCGCGCGTCCACGTCTAGCCCGAGTCTCCGATATGTCACCGCCAGCTGCTCATAAGCGTGGGGCAACAAACCCGCCACATCCCGTTCAAGCCAACCGAGTCGTGCGGCCGCAGGCAACTCCGGGTCCAGCACGTCGTAAACAAGCCCGTCCTGAGCAATTAGAGTCGGCCATGTCCGAGGATCGTCTCGGATAACTCCGATACGCGCGTGACGGAGCTCCACAAAACCTTCGATCGGAGTTGCCGTGCGGAGCACAAGCTCGTTTGCGTGCAGGTGAAGAGCTGTCAGAATTGTTCCATCAGGGCTAGCCAATTCGGCGTCATCGAAACAGATACGACTATGCACCTTGGCGAAGGCCAGATTGATCCCGCCCTGCGCAGTGAATCCGTCACAACAGTTCACCATTGCACCAACGGATATGCCCTCGGCACTGAAGGCATCGAGCCCGGGAGCAGCTTTGATCGATGCACCTTCGAGCTGAATAGAGCCAAGGATTTCAGCCGACCTGAGATTGATCTGTCCGTTACAGACAAGCCCCTCACGACCGAGGATGTCGCTCTCAACCGTCAGTCGACTCCCGCGCAGAGCCACCTCATCGGATTCGAGCAGTGCGTCATTCAGCGTCAGAGTGCCTGTGATTCGAGCTCCGGCAAGGTCGATTTCTCCACTTGAACGGCAGCCCGTCAAGCGAAGATCGCCGTCAATGAGTGCGGAGGATGCCACCAGTCCAGGAAAGGAAGATGTGGCCAGGTCAACTTGGCGCAGTCGAGATCCACGAATGACTATGCGTTCCTCGAAGTGACACTTTTCCAGCCTGATGAGATATCGAATATCCGTTCCGGAGAGTTCAAGGCTTCCTGTAATCCGGGCACCAAAGACGCACAACGATGGCATTTCGCCTGCCTGCACACTCTGCGCGTCCAGCAGCAGCGCACGCAGTACGGATGCACGGACGCTCGCGTCCTTCCAGCCAGAGAGATCAACCGATTCACCTTTGGGAAACGCCTCCCAGATAGCCGCCTCTGCGAGCCCGAACTCCTCTAGACGCATAGCGCTATGATCCCGGAAAGGTGCGTCTCCATCCAGAGTCCTTCTCAGGCGCGCCCCAGAGGATGCGGATCGCACTGACATGACATGTTGGCGCCCTTCCCCCTCAGCATGCTGGGCGCCTGCCACAAGTCTCCCCTCGGACACATTCGCTTCGCCCATGGAGTCCTGGTCAGACGCCGAGTTGACCAGGGCTTTCCGTTTGCTGGGGTGGTATGCGAGTCGCAGCCCCAGGCTGCTGTACAACTGCGTTTTGCGCGCTGGCTCCGCCTGATCCAGCAACCGCACCATCTCACTGGCCGCGTTCAGCCTGTCGGTCAGGTCCTCATGAGTGAATCGCGCTCGTTGAGAGGGCGTTCGGTGGAGCCGCGCCTCAGCCTGAACCTTCTTGGCCTGTTCCTCCCGGATCCAGCCCACCACCACGACAGGATGGGCGCCGACCTCAAGGGCGGCCCGATGCTGGGCGAGCTTGCGATCGCACTCGGCGATCAACCGTTTCGCGGCAGCGAACCACCATCGTTCGGCAGGCCGATGTGATGGGCGGCCACAAGCGCGTCGAGAGTTGCCTCGATCCGGTGTGGGACGAACAACTGAGCCAGCTAGGCGTGAACTAGCATCACACCCGTGGCCATCCCTCAGGTCCTCAAGGTAGTCGGCACGTTCGCGGCGTGGACAGTCGGCGCCTACCTGGGTGCCATCCTGTTTCAGATCCTTGCCAAGGGCATGCCGGTAACAGCCGCGCTCATCGCGTCCGCAGAGGTCTTCCCTGAGGCGTTTATCGGCACCGCCGTACTCACCATCCTCATGGTTGTCCGAAGCCAGTGGAGAGCGAGCAAAGCCAGAAGAGCAAGCCTCCGGCGGGGGACATCTCGATCTCTGGGTGCTCAGTAGCGGGCGTCGCTGGACCGCAGCAGCGGGGACACGATCGACGGGCGCCCGTCGACGGTGGCTCCGGCGAACTGGAGCATCGCCGCCAACGTCCTGTTGTTGTCGGCTGGGAAGTTCAGTGTGGGCGCCGACACCTCATCCAGCGCGCCGCGTTGGGCGTCGGTGAGGGTCACGTCCAGGGCGTCCAGGTTGGCCTTGAACTGGTCCATGCGGCGGGCGCCGACCAGGGTGGAGGCGATCCCGGGACGGCCCTGCACCCAGGCCAGGGCCACCGCGGCGGGACTGGCACCCACCTCGCGAGCGACAGCGTTGAGGGCGTCGATCACCACGTAGTCGGCCTCGCTGGGGACGCCGGCGAGCTGCGTGCGGGTGGTGTCGACCGGGCCGGTGGTGGTGCTGGAGTACTTGCCCGACAGGAACCCGCTCTTCAGCGGCCCCCACGCCATCACTCCCATCCCCAGAGCCTGGGCCATCGGGATCAACTCCCCTTCCGAGGTCCGCTCAAGCAGGGAGTACTCCAACTGCAGTGCGATGATCGGAGCCCACCCGCGCAGGCGCGCGATGGTGGCAGCCTCGGCGGTCGCCCACGCGGGCACGTCGGAGAACCCGACGTAGCGGACCTTGCCCGCGCTGACCAGGTCATCCAGTGCGCGGAGCGGCTCCTCGACCGGCGTGGTCGGGTCGAAGTTGTGCAGCCAGTAGATGTCGACGTAGTCGGTCCGCAGGCGCCGCAGCGAGTTCTCCAGCTGTTGCACGATCGCCTTACGGCCGGGTCCGCCGCCGTTGGGGTCTTTGACATAGAGATTGCCGAAGAACTTCGTGCCGATGACGACCCGATCACGCAGTTCACGCTGCCCGGCGAAGTAGTCGCCGATGATCTTCTCGGAGTGGCCGTTGGTGTAGATGTTAGCCGTGTCGATCGAGTTGCCGCCCCGATCCAGATAGGCCGCGAGGATGCTCTTCGACTCGTCTGGGCTGCTCCCCCACCCATGATCCTCGCCGAAGGTCATCGTGCCCAGCGTGAATGGGCTGACGCGCAGTCCCGAGCGGCCGAGCGTCACGTAGGAATCGAGTGACATCGTGGAGCTCCCCTTGATGGATCTTCGGGACGCCGCGGAAGGCGTCCCTCTGTGCTCCTCCAGCCAACCGCGATGCCCGATGATCTCCTAGACCGATACGCGCGGATCAGTGCACGATCCGGGCACATTTGCTCGGATCATGTTGGCCTCCACCATTCGCCAGTGGTTCACTGACGTGATGCGTCACCTGAGCGAACTCCGCGGCCGGATCGCCCGACTCGCCGCGGGCAGTCCGCACCCGTTGTGGATCGAGGGAATGACGGTGTTCTCCACCGAGCGGGTGACCGAACCGCTGGGCACGGTCGCCGAACCCATGCTCTCCCTGGTCGCCCAGGGAGCGAAGCGCTCAGTACTCGGTGACCGCATCTTCGACTACAACGCGGGCCAGTACCTCGTCGTCACCGTCGACCTTCCCCTGACCTCGCAGATCACCCACGCCACACCCACCGAGCCGTTCCTGGCGTTCGGGCTTCCGCTTCAACCCGCGCTCATCGCGCAACTACTGGTCGAAGCCGGCCGGTTCGTCGCCCGCCCGCACAACGGACCGGGCATCGCGACCAGCGACGCCGATGACAGGCTGCTCGATGCCGTCGTCCGGCTGCTGTGCCTGCTCGACGAGCCGCGCGACGTTCCGGTGCTGGCGCCTGGAGTGCGGCGCGAGATCCACTGGCGGCTGCTGAACGGACCGCAGGCGGCCCTGGTCAGACAGATCGGTCTGGCCGACAGCCGGTTGACCCTTGTCGCCCGCGCGATCGAATGGATCAAAACCCACTACGACCAGGTGATTCGCATCGACGACCTCGCCGACGACGTCGGCATGAGCGTCTCCTCGCTCAACCGCCATTTCCGCGCGGTGACCGCTATGAGCCCGCTGCAGTACCAGAAACAACTCCGGCTCCAGAAGGCCCGCCTCCGGCTCATCACGGCACCGCACGACGTCGCCGCGATCGGCCACGCCGTCGGTTACGACAGCCCGTCGCAGTTCAGCCGCGAGTACAAACGCATGTTCGGCGCCCCGCCCGGGCAGGACGCAGCACGCCTCCAGACTGTGGCGACGGTCCAGGAGGGGAGCGGCCCGTAGCCGGGAACGACGCCTCAAGTGGCTCGGCACGACCGGGCCGGCTCGGGGCCCGATGACCTCGATGAGGTACCTCTCGGGATCCTTCACGAAGGCGTACCGGGTTCCCGGCCGGCTGGCGTTCGCCGGAGGGGACCCCGGTTCCGCCCCCGCCGAGGTGATCGCGGCAAGGGCGTCGTCGAGATCGGCGGTGGCCAGCGCCCAGTAGCTGTAGCTCTGGACACCGGCGGCGTCGTGGGCGTCGGCGAAGCTTCGGAGCACGGAGCCGACGCGTTAGGTGAGTTCGATCCGGGTGCCGCCGACGAGCCCTGGGGCGACCGCGTTGACGCGGACGCCGTCGGCGGCATGGTCGAGTGCGGCGGCCTTGGTCAGCCCGACCGCGCCGTGCTTGGCCGCGATGTACCCGGCCGCACCGGGCACGCCGACAAGGCCGGCGCCGGACCCCACGTTCACGATCGAGCCGCATCCCTGCTCGCGCATCTGCCGCAGCTCGTACTTCATCGACAGGAACAGGCCGCGCAGGTCGATGTCGACGAGCCGGTCGAACTTCTCGGTCGGGTAGTCCGCGAGCGGCTTGAGGTCGTCACCACCGCTGTCGCCCGCGCTGTTCACCCTGAAGTCCAGCCGGCCGGTGTCACCGACCGCCGCCTCGACCGCTGCCCGGACCGACTCCTCGTCGGTCGCGTCGGCCACCAACAGCCGGGCCCTGCCGCCGACCGCCTCGATCTCCTCCACGGTCTCGTGGAGCGTGGCCTCGGGGCGGCCGGTGACCGTGACAAGACAGCCCCGCGCTGCCAACGCCAGCGCGGTCGCCCGGCCGATCCCGGTGCCGCCGCCCGTGATCAGCGCGGTGCGGCCATCGGACTCCGGGCTCACCGGGCTCTCCCCGCCTGCGCGATCATGTCGAGTGAGCGCTGCCACAGCCGGGCGGCGTGGTCGGGGTCGAGCGCGTAGGCAGCGACGCCCCGGCGGACGCCGGGCCGGTGCGGCTCCGCCTCGTTGCAGTCTTCGAAGTAGCGGCCGGACACGCCCTCGACCAGGGGAGAGGCGGCAAGCAGCACCGAGGTGGCCGCGCCCTGCTCGACGGTCTTCCAGGACACGTCCGTGCTCGTCGGGTCGAACGACGTCGGCGCGGCGGAGATGCCTCCGATGTAGCGGGACAGGTTGGTGGTGGTGATACGGCCGGGGTTGAGCGCGTTCACCGCGATCCGGTCGGGGGCCCAGCGCTTGGCGGCCTCGACGGCGAACAGGACGTTCGCGGTCTTGGACTGGCCGTAGGCGAGCCACGGGTCGTAGGGGCGGTGGTCGAAGTGGATGTCGTCGAAGTCGACGTCGCCGTTCACGTGCCCGACCGAGCTGACCGACACGACGCGGGCGTTCCCGGCCGCGGCGAGCGCGTCGCGTAGGCCGGTGGCGAGGGCGAAGTGGCCGAGGTGGTTGGTCGCGAACTGCAGCTCCCAGCCCTCCGGGGTACGGGTCTCGGGCGGGGCCATGATCCCGGCGTTGTTCACCAGGATGTGCAGCGGTCCGGTCCAGGCGGCGACGAACTCGGCGACCGACGACTGGTCGGCGAGGTCTAGCCGGACTGCCAGCACCCGGTCGTTGCCGGTGGTGGCGATGATGTCCTTCGCGGTCCGGCCGCCGACCTCGGCGTCGCGGACGGCCAGGGTCACCTCGGCCCCCGCACCGGCAAGGGCACGGGCGGTCTCGACGCCGATCCCGGACGCCCCGCCCGTGACGACGGCTCTCCTGCCGTTGAGGTCCGCTCCGCCGATCACCTCGGCAGCGGTCGACTGCGCCCCGAACGGTGTGGTCACAAGGTCGTTCATGATCATCCTCCCCGGCTGAGCGTCGAACGCCGCACGCGGCGCTGGTCGCCGCAACTATCCTGTTAAGCGGAGTCGGCTCCGCAACAGTAAGCGGACCCAGCTCCGGTTGGCAAGCCGCGTGCGGACCCGAGGAGAAGACGGTGTCATCCCAGCAGGCCAGGCCGTTGCGGGCGGACGCCCAGCAGAACTACGAGCGACTCCTGACGGTGGCCGCGCAAGCGTTCGCCCGCGAAGGGGCGGGAGCCTCGCTCAAGGCCATCGCCCAGGAAGCGGGAGTCGGCATCGGCACGCTCTACCGCCGCTTTCCGACCCGCGAGACCCTCGTGGAGGCGGTGTACCGCAACGAGGTCGCCCGGTTGTGCGCCGCCGCGCCGACCCTGCTGGCACAGCTGCCCCCCGTGGACGCGCTGCGCACCTGGATGGAGCTCTTCGTCGACTTCATGGCCGCGAAACACGGCATGGCCGACGCCCTGCGGGCCGTCCTCGCCTCCGAGGACGAGCGCATGCACACCCGAGGCCTGCTCCGGGATGCGCTCGCGACGCTCCTCGACGCCGGCGTCACCCACGGCGCGATCCGGCCGGGCCTCGATCCCTACGACGTGCTCATGGGTCTCGGCGGGATCACCCTCATCGCCGAGGACCCCGGCCGACGCGACCTCGCACTACGACTGGTGGACCTGCTCATCAACGGCGTCCGCCCCTGATGCTCATCGGCGCGCTACTGACCAAGGACGCCACCGCACCCGAAGCGGACGGGGAACGTCGTTACGACTTCCTGGTCGGAGGAAACGCTCCCTCGGAGCGGTGGCGGATCATCGACTACGGCAGCGGATAGGCAAGACCGGCAGCCCGTACCGGGTCCTGGTAGATCATCGTGGTGAGCGGACGCATGCGGTCACCAGCGCCTCATCGCGTCAGGACACGGCGCTGGTGATGGGCGGCGAGGGCTCCGGTAGGTGCTTCCGGTCTGGAAGGGCCGATTCTCCGGGACCTCGCCGCCGTCCTGACGGTGAGGGGTGGTGCTTGCCGTGGCCGGTCGCCCGCTGGTGTGGGCGTACCGGCGGCTGGTCGATGGGATCCGGTTACGGGGCCGGGTCGGTGCGCCGTGGCGGGATCGGCTCGATCGCTCAGTGACAGCCGGGCTCGTGGTGCGAATGGCCCGCTTCGTCGCTGTACGTGTCGTAGTAAGGGAACTCGTTGACATAGCGCTGCCGGCCGAGCGGTGTCAGGTCCAGATAGTGGTACGTGCTCAACAAGAATTCGGGGCCGCGGCCGTACGTCGAATAGGTGTGAAAGACGGTGTCATCTTCCCGGAAGAAGACGCTCAGGCCGTGCGCCTCGCCCGCCCCCAGGTACGCGATTCCCTCGCGTTCCAGCGTCGCCTTGTCCTTGTAGTTGTACTCGACCGGCGCGACGGACTCGTCATTGGTGACGTGGAAGTCGTAGTTGAAGTCGGTTCCGGCCGAGGAGTACCACGGGATCGTCCACCCCATCCGCGCCCGGAACTTCTCGATTTTCGGAGACGGCGCGCGGGAGACGATCGCGAACGCGGTGTCACTGGCGTGCAGGTGACCCAGACGACCGATGTTGTCGACCGCGAACGAACAGCTCGGGCAGCCCTCCTCCCAGCTCGGGTCGAACATGAAGTGGTAGACGATGAGCTGGCGACGCCCCTCGAACAGATCGACCATACGCGCGCTGCCCGTCGGGCCTTCGAACGTGTACTCCTTGTCGATCCGGACCATCGGCAGTTCGCGGCGGCTTGCGGTGACCGCGTCCTGCATTCGCGTGACTTCTTTCTCCTGTGCGAGCAGCTTCAGCCGTGCCGCCAGCCATTCGTCACGGGACACCACGCGCGGGTCGGTCATGATGTTCTCCTCACAGTGAAAGGACACGTCGCGCACAATCCGTAGGAACTCGCGACCGCCGGCATCGGCCCATATCGGCAGGCCGACCAGGCGGTCACCCGCCGTACGTTGAGCTGAGTAAACGTAAACACCACCACCGCGAATTGTCACCCCTCCCCATGAGCGGGACGTGCGCAAAACCACCCCATCGGTCAACCGGAATACCGCGTGGCGCAAATCCGGAACCGCCGCTTCTCATATCGTGAAGCAGATCGATACGGGTGACTCAATCGCCGGAGTGCCGCCCAGATCCACCGCCGAGGTCGGACACCATCGGTCCCCCTCGCGCCGGCCGGGACTTCCGGAGTGGCAGAGCAGCGCCGGGCGAGTTCGCGATCACGGTCGGCGATCCGCCGTCTCCTGGTCGTCCGGAGACGACCATGCGGGACACGGAACCTTGCGGGCTCGACGTCTTGCATGGCCATGCATTGGTATGTATATACTTCTACTCGTGTCCAAGGTACTCACCTCCCTGCCTGTCAGCGAACGTGTCGGGATCGCCTTCTCCGGCGGCCTCGACACCTCGGTAGCGGTCGCGTGGATGCGCGACAAGGGTGCAGTGCCGTGCACCTACACCGCCGACATCGGTCAGTACGACGAGCCCGACATCGCCTCGGTGCCCGGGCGCGCCACGCTCTACGGCGCGGAAGTCGCCCGCCTGGTCGACTGTCGGGCGGCCCTCGTGGAGGAGGGGCTCGCCGCCCTGGCCTGCGGGGCGTTCCACATCCGGTCCGGTGGCCGCGTCTACTTCAACACCACCCCGCTCGGGCGGGCCGTCACGGGCACCCTGCTGGTGCGCGCGATGCTCGAGGACGACGTCCAGATCTGGGGCGACGGCTCCACCTTCAAGGGCAACGACATCGAGCGGTTCTACCGTTACGGCCTGCTGGCCAACCCCTCCCTGCGGATCTACAAGCCGTGGCTCGACGCCGACTTCGTCAGCGAGCTCGGCGGCCGCAAGGAGATGTCCGAGTGGCTGGTCACCCACGACCTGCCCTACCGCGACAGCACGGAGAAGGCTTACTCCACCGACGCCAACATCTGGGGCGCGACCCACGAGGCCAAGGCGCTCGAGCACCTCGACGCGGGCATCGAGATCGTCGATCCGATCATGGGCGTACGGTTCTGGGACCCTGCCGTCGAGATCGCCACCGAGGACGTCACGATCGGCTTCGAGCAGGGACGTCCGGTGACGATCAACGGCAAGGAGTTCGCCACCGCCGTCGACCTGGTGCTGGAGGCCAACGCCATCGGCGGACGGCACGGCATGGGCATGTCCGACCAGATCGAGAACCGGGTCATCGAGGCCAAGAGCCGCGGCATCTACGAGGCCCCGGGAATGGCGTTGCTGCACGCGGCGTACGAGCGGCTGGTCAACGCGATCCACAACGAGGACACCCTCGCCAGCTACCACAACGAGGGACGGCGACTGGGACGGCTCATGTACGAGGGCCGCTGGCTGGACCCGCAGGCGCTGATGCTGCGCGAGTCGCTGCAGCGCTGGGTCGGGACCGCGGTCACCGGCCAGGTGACCCTGCGGCTGCGTCGCGGCGACGACTACTCCATCCTGGACACGTCCGGGCCGGCGTTCAGCTACCACCCTGACAAGCTCTCCATGGAACGGACCGAGGACTCCGCCTTCGGGCCGGTCGACCGCATCGGCCAGCTGACCATGCGCAACCTCGACATCGCCGACTCTCGCGCCAAGCTCGAGCAGTACGCCCGGCTCGGCATGGTCGGCAGCTCGCACCCGGCGTTGATCGGTGCCGCGCAGGCGGCCTCGACCGGGCTGATCGGCGCGATGCCCGAGGGTGGAGCCGAGGTGATCGCCTCCCGCGGCGAGGTCCCCGAGGACGACGAGCTGCTCGATCACGCCGCGATGGAGTCCGGCACCGACTGACCCACGAGGCTGCCGACATGCCCCGATGATCCGGGTATGTCGGCAGTGGGCGACGCTGTCAGCCTGCCGATCGATAGCGCAGGACGGCCTCTTCGACCAGGCGCTCGGCGCACTCGCGGGTCTCCCACTCGCGTGCGTCGGCGGTCTTCCCCGGCTCCAGGTCCTTGTAGACGTCGAAGAAGTGCCCGATCTCGCCCAGGATGTAGAATGGCACGTCTTCGATGTCCTGATAATCGTCGAAGCGGGGATCGTCCGCAGGCACGCAGAGGACTTTGGCGTCCGGGCCCCGCTCGTCGCGCATCCAGAACACCGCGACCGGGCGGGACCTGATCAGGCAGCCGGGGAACGTCGGCACCTCGCCCATCACCAGCGCGTCCAGCGGGTCGCCGTCCTCGGCCAGGGTGTCGGGCACGAAGCCGTAGTCGTAGGGGTAGGCGGTGGCGGTGAACAGCAGCCGGTCCAGATGGATCCGCTGCCGGGCGACGTCCATCTCGTACTTGTTCCGCGACCCCCGCGGTGTCTCCACGACGACGTCGAAGTGCATCTCGCCATCACCCCCTGTCGACCCCATACTCGCAGCGGAGCTGAATAAACCCTTCTGGGTCTTCAGCCGGGCGGGTTGAGGAGGGCGTCCAGCGAGGTGGCGAGCGCGACCGCGTCGAGAGGCTGGTCGTGAGTGAGGGCGTACAGCAGCGCGCCGTCGATGAAGATCGTGGCGGCCCGGGCGGCTTCCGGGGTGGCGTGGACGCCGAGGATCTCGACCAGTCCGTCGAACCAGATGTGCGCCAGGGGGCGCAGTTCCGGCCGATGGGCGGCGGCGAGGTACAGCTCCGTCTCGACCAGGGCCCGGGGGCGGTCCGCGAGGTAGTCGACGGTCAGCACGGCCAGGGTCTTCGGGACGTCCGTGCTGGCGCGCAGGGCCTGTGCCCAGGCGTCCAGGCTCTCGACCGACGCCTGGGCGGCGTACTCGAGAGCCGCCTCGCCCAGGTCGTCGAGGGTCTTGAAGTAGTAGGTGGTCGCCCCCAGGGGGACCCCGGCGCGGGCGGCGACCAGGCGATGGGTCAGGCCGCCGACGCCCACCTCGGCGATCAGGCGGCAGGCGGCGTCGACGATGCTGCGGCGGCGTCCTTCGGGGTCGCGCCGGCCGCTCAATGGGCACCGCCGAGGTTGAGCACCACCACACCCGCGATGACCAGGGCCACGCCGACGGCCTTCGGCACGGTGATCGACTCGCCGAGGAACAGCGCTCCGATCACGACGATCAGGGTGGTGCCCAGGCCGGACCACACGGCGTACCCGACGCCGACCTTCAGCCCCTGCTGGATCGCCAGCGCCAACGCGAAGAAGGCCCCGGCGTAGGCCACCAGGCAGGCCATCGTCGGCCACAGCCGGGTGAACCCGTCGGTGGTCTTGAGCAGGCTGGTGCCCAGCACCTCGGCCACGATGGCGAGGCCGAGAAACACGTACGGCATGAGTCGGGCCCTCCTGTAGTACAGATGTACATGTACAAATGTACACAGTGCCGCCCGTTCGCGACACGCGCCCCTACGGGGTCGGCTCCTGGCCTCTTTCCGGGTGGATGGCGTCGGTGTGCTCGGTGTGCGCGATAGCCAGGTCGAGGAGCATCCGTACGTGCGCGTCGTTGAGCCGGTAGTAGGCCATCCGCCCGTCGCGACGCACCGACACCACCCGATGCGCGCGCAGCAGCCGCAGCGCGTGCGAGGTCGCCGACTCGCTCAGCCCGCTGACCACCGCCAGGTCGCACACGCACAGCTCGCCCTCGAGCAGCGCCATCAGCACGCGGAGCCGGCCGGGGTCGGACAGCAGCCCGAACACGTCCGCGGTGTCGACCACATCGGTCTCGGCGGGCATGCGCGCGCACACCGCCGCGACCCGCTCGGCGTTCACCACTCGGACCGCGCATCCGTCGATCGACGCCACCTGGCTATCTGAAGAACTCTTCACATTTGGAGCATAAGTGGATCAATACCGTCACCGTCAAGCCGAAGGGGATGCGCACGGTGTCAGTCCTCGGCCGCTTCGCAGGCGGGACGTGGGCTCGGCGGGCCGTCAGCCGGGCGGGTGACACCCAGCAGCGCCTGGACGGACAGACTGCGGCACCGGTGACAGGACGGCTCGCTCCACGGCGGCATGGCGGGGACGCCACCGCGGAGCCAGACGACGACGTTGCCGCCGTCGTGCGCCTCGTAGGCGTCCTGCCAGGTCTCGCGGCAGCAGAGGCACCGGAACACCCACGTCTCGGTGAAGATGTGCATCTCGCGCATGGGACTTCGCTCCTGGATCCATGACGTGATCAACAGATCGCAGAAGGCGTGGCCGGACAGCCCCGTTCACGGGCGGTTTCGCCCACGTGACCAGGATGGCCGAGTTGACGCACGCGGCCAGACACCGGCTCGACGCCGGGTCGTCCTAGGTGCGGCAGACGCAGAGACGGCTGAGCAGCGGCGTTCCGGCAGGGACGGCGGCCAGAGCGCCCGCGCGCCGACGCGCGGGAGGCGGGCAGGCCGCCACCAGCCAGAGCAGCACGAGCAGGCAGCCGACCAGCCCGCCCCTCCCGGCCAGCAGCTTGGCGGGACGGGCGCTGAGGCTCCGGCAGGCGTGACTGGTGCCGGGCGCGAGCGGGTGACTGTGCCCCGGGGGCAGCGCCGAGCACCTGCTCGCAGCCGCCACCGGCCCAAGAGTGAGGGGCAGGACATTCGGCTGCGACGCCACCTGGACGGCGACCGTGCCGCCCGCCGAGGAGCTTGCGCCGCGCCAGTCGGGAGCCCACAGCCCGAAGTGAATCGTGATCAGTGCGAGCAGGGCCAGCAACGCCCCCGGAGCCCGGCGATGACGCGCCAGGCGGCCGACCTGCGAGCCCACGATCACACATTCACATTACATCACGTTGAGTAAAGAGAAGTGACTCAGCGTATAACTTCATCCGCGGGCCGGGCGCGCCCAGGGCTGAGGCCGAACTGGGCCGAGGGGCGAACTGGGCTGAGAGGGAAGACCGGCGGCGTCACTTGCGCCTGGAGATGGCGACTCCGACCAGACAGAGGGCGCCTCCGGCGAAGGTGAGCCAGCCGGGAATCTCACCGAGCAGCGCCCACGACATCAGCACCACCAGCGCGGGGACGAGGTACGTGGTGGCGCCCATGTTGCCCGCCGTCGTCCTGGCCAGGGCGTAGGCCCAGGTGGTGAAGGCCAGCGCGGTCGGGAAGACACCGAGGAAGACGACGTTCAGCGTCGCCGCCGGCGGCGCCTGGGCCACCTGGTTCACCAGTTGCCCGGCGAACGGCAGGCAGGCGATCGCCCCGATCGCGCAGCCGAAGGTCGTCACCTGCAACGCGGAAGCGTGCCGCAGCGCGGGCTTCTGCGCCAGGATGGCCACCGCCCAGGACAGGGCGGCCAGCACGCACAGGCCCACACCCAGGATCGAGGAGGCGCCGCCCCCGGACTTGGAGATCCCCACGACCACCGCGCCGGCGAACGAGACGGCCATGCCGACCAGCAGTTTGCGGGGGAAGCCCTCGTGCAGGAACCAGCCGGCCAGCAACGCGATCAACAGCGGCCCGATGTTGACGATCATCGCGGCGGTGCCCGCCTCGACCTCCTGCTCGCCCCAGTTGAGAGCGACCATGTAGACGCCGAACCACAACACTCCCGACACGGCGATCCCGGGCCACGCCTTACGCGCGGGCCAGCCCTCGCCTCGCACGACGAGGATGACACCGAGCGTCAGCGCGCCGACCAGCAGCCGCCCCAGAGCCAACGCGCCGGGAGAGTAGGACTCCACGGCGCTGCGGATGGCCACGAAGGCCGACGCCCACAGCACGACCGTCACGCCGGCGGCGACGAGCGCCCGCCTATCCATCCGCGATTCCACGACTTGTTGCATGGAGCTGACGGTATCGCGGCGATATTTCGTGCTTCATCGAACCATGCCGCCTTTGCTAGGCGAGCCGAACAGTGATCGTCTTCGAGCTGCCGCCCCGGTCCGCCAGCCTGCCGAAGACGAGGGTGAGCTTCGCGCCGGTCGCGGCGCTCACCAGGAGCGGGTGCCCCCGGAGCACCTCGGCCACCGGCCGATCCCAGGTCACGGTCAGCTCGTTCAGGTCGCGCCGAGGGTCCGACACGGTCAGCGTGGCCGTGCCGTCGCCGCGTTCCCTGACGAGCACCGCCGACGGCGCGGACGCCGACAGGCCGCCGACCGCGCCGTCGTCCCAGAAGTTGACGGCGGTGATCCCGAGCGACGGCACCCGGACGCCCTGCTGGCGGGCGGTGTTGGCGAGCACGCGCGCCCAGCCGGGGTCGGCGGCGCGGGCCCGGGTCTCGCCCAGGCTCGCGCCCGGCAGCAGCAGGTAGACGTATCCGGCCGAACCGGGATCGACGCCGTGGTCGAGCCAGAGGGTGACGTAGCTCCGCGTCACCGCGGGCGAGCCGCCGGTGCGCTCCTCACGCAGCGTGTGCAGGAGGGCGCCGTCGCCCAGGACGTAGCCGCCGTGCCCTTCCAGGTGCGCCCAGCCCGCCTCGTCGTCCACGGTGAGGAGCGCGCCCGTCCGGCGGTTGTCCACGACGGTCTCGACCGGGACGCCGTCCTGGCTGGTGATCCCGGCGCCCAGGCAGACCACCGCGTCGTCGAGGAAGACCCACGACTTGAAGGCCTCCAGCGTGCTCTGGAAACCGTTCAGGTGCTGGCCGACGGTCGCGTACCTGCCGTCGGTGGCGCCGCCGACCCAGCGGCCGGGCGGGCAGGTGGCGCCCCACCCCTCGCCCGCGCCGTCGGCCAGCCGCCGGGTGGAGACGGTCGTGCCCGGCAGCCGGTAGGGGTCGACCGTGGGCCAGAACGAGTCGGAGTACTGGTCGCCGTGGCCCTCGGCCCACCAGTAGAGCATCCCCGAGCCGGTGTGCCAGCCGCGCGGGTTCTCGCCGTTGCCGTGCTCGTAGTGGCCGATCCGGTAGGACGCCATGCTGAGCCCCGCGCACCAGCCCGGCCTGCGGTGTACGGCGCGGGCGCTCATCGCGAGCAGCCGGTGCCCGGTGGGTTCGGCGGACGCGCTGAGCGCGTCGTCCTCCATGATCGCGGCGAGGCGGGCGTGGAATCCCAGGTCGCCGCCCTCGGCCGCGCTGAGCATGGGCCTGTGGGTGTCGCGCGCCGCCCACCCCCTGACCATGCCCTGCCAGCGGGCCCGCTCGGCGGCGGAGGCCGACTCCCCCAGCAGCAGGATCGCGGCGGCGATCGCGCGCCCCCGCCTGTGGTCGCCGTACGGCTCCCGGCCGATCCCCCGCCCGCTGACGAGGTCCATGCAGAAGCCGTCGTGGACGAACGGCGCGAACGACCGCTCCACCATGTCGAGGACGACCTGCCGGTTCGGGTCGGTGACCTCCCACGGCGAACCGCGCAACACCGCGAACAGCGTCGCCAGGCCCGACAGCAGCACCACCCCGTACCCGCCCTGGTAGGGGACGGACGTGTGCTGGAGGAACGATCCGTCCCGGTAGATCCCGTCGCCTTCGGAGACGTAGCGGAAGACCGGGGAGAGCGCCGAGGCGGCCAGTTCGGCCTTCCCCGGGTCCGACCCGAGGATGGCGCGCAGCAGCATCACCGTGCACAGGTCCACCCGATTGGCGCCGGTGCTGGTGCCGCTGTAGTCGTCGAGTCGGCATTCGGGGACGAAGTGGTCCACCGCGTCCCGCAAGGCTCTGCCCTGCTGCGCTGCCAGGTGCGGGCCGATCAGCACGGCCGCGTCGAGGAGCTTCCTGGGGGTGCCGATCTGCCAGTTCCACCAGTTGCCGTCAGGGTCGGCACCGGCGGCGTACACCTGGCGCCGGTAGTGGTCGATGCCTGCGGCGACGGCCTTGGCCAGCCTCGCGTCGCCGGTCAGACCGGTTCCCGGCAGGACGTACGCGCGGGCCATGGCCAGCAGTCGCGCCGGAGTCTCGGTGAAGGAGGGGAACTTCAGGCCGGGCCAGAGCGAGGTGCCGGTCGGGGCCATGGACTTCCGGTGCCCGTCCGCGATGGCGCCCAGCCTCGCCAGCCGCGTCCGGTACGGCTCCGCCGCCGCGTCGAACCGCGCGCCCGCCGTCACGTCCCGCCACTGGCGGCGCAGCAGGGCGAACGAACCGTCCCGGCCCGGCGGCGACGCAAGCGCCGCTCCAGCCACGGCGACCCCGCTGAGCTGGAGGAATAATCGCCTGGAGTATTCGATCACGGATGCATTATCACGCGCGACAGCGACCGGCGCCTCGCGCGTGTACGCGACGGAGCCGGTTCACGCGGGCGGCCTCAGCGCGGGGGGCGCAACGTGTGGAGGTGGGTGGTGAGGACGCGGGCATAGGCGGTGAGGAGGGTGGGGAGCTCGTCCGCCTGCTTCCACAGGGCTTCGATGAGGTCGTCGTAGCGCGCGGTGTCCTCCGGCGGCTCGTCCTCCAGCTGGTCGTTGAGCATGATGGCGCGGGCCTTCGCGGCCAGGGCGGAGTCGACCGCCTCGGACACCTCCCTGACGGCGGCGACGACCGACGGGGGCGCGCCGGCGGCGGTCAGGGCGTGGAGCAGGTCGTCGGTCTGCGGGAGCGACGGCATGCTGTGCTCCCGCCACATCTGCCCCCACAGGCGTCGGCGGCGGGCCTCCGGGGTTCCGTCCTCGACCAGGGCGTAGCCGCCTCCGGGGGCGGGGCGGGTGGTCAGGCCGATGTCGGCGGCGTGCTCCCGCGCTCCCGCGGGAGGCAGGCCGTCCTGGCGCATCCGGTCCTCCTCCATGCGCAGCGCCAGTTCGGCGAGGCGGCGGTCGTGGTCGGGGACGGGCGGAAGGCAGGCGAGGACGTCGGGCTCCATGCACGAGGACGGGTCGGCCGCCGCGGCCCGGCCCCGGCTCAGGGGCGTTCCGGTGAGGACGGCTTCCACCGCGCAGACCGCCACGTCGGCCCACCACGCGACGAACGCCCTGGCCGTCGTCTCGTGCTGGTCGACGAGCCGTTCGGCGAGCAGGACCCGCTGGGTGGTGAGCGAGGCCGGCGGGTCGAGCCGCAGCCCCTCGGGCGCGCCGCCCTGCGCCGCGCGGTTGCGCTGCTCGGCCGCCGCCAGCTCGCGGTAGTTCCGCACGGCGTCGGCCTGCGCGGCCAGGGCCTGCTCCGCGGCGTCGGCCAGCGCGCGCAGGAACCGGTCGAGGTGATCGCCGGTCAGCGGCTGCCGGGCAGCGGTGGAGTTGTCTGTCGCCATTGCGCCGTCTCCTCGACTGAACTCTGGCCTGGGGACGTCGCTGGGCGCCGCGCACGCCCCCCGGCGGCTACTGATCGCAAGGGGAGATTACTCCCGCGGCAATCCGCTGAAAGCGGGAACGCGGAGGTCTGGGAATATCGCACACGTCCGCATGGGGATTGGACGACGCGAGGACGGGGAATCAGCCGAATGGCGACCACCGGCTAGCCAGGGCGCCGATCAATACCGAAACGACACGACAAACCGCGCCACCCCTCATTAAGCGTGAAATATCGCGACACTACCCCCTCGCAGCTGGCAATATGCCGAAATCCCCGCAGAAGCGGCACTTCACCTCGGGTGACGGGAAAAGTGTCAGCAGGTAGCACGGATCCGGGTGGCGGGGCGATGCCGCGCGAGTACAGTGGCGGCGTGACGAACAAGCCTGTCGATTACCCCCGCTTCGACCCACAGGCCATCCTTCAAGCACTCCCGAAAGAACGGCGACCGCTTTTTCTCGCCGAGTACGAAGAGGCCGTTGAAGCCGCACGCAAGCCTGACCAGTTTTATCGCCTATATCACCTTTTGAACCGCTGGTGGCTGGATTCGATAACGCCTGTTGAAAGCGAGTTCGGCCGCCATCAGGCCGAACCGGTTGCGATCGACGGCCGCCTTCCCTGGTGTGACGAGCAGTCCGGCCGCTGAGCGGCTCAGGCCGGGTAGATCATCTCGGCCGGCGGCCTGCTGGTGCGGCGGGCCCACGGGTAGTAGAGGGCCGCGGTCACGCTCAGCCCGACGATCCAGGAGATGTCCGCGCCGCCGAGCAACTCGGTGACCGGCCCGGTGTAGAGCTTCTGGGCCATGAACGGGATCTGGACGACGACGCCGACGACGTAACAGGTCAGCGCCGCGGCGTTCCACCGGCCGTACCTGCCGTCGGGGTCGTACAGCGCGGGCACGTCCACCCGCTCGCGGGAGATCAGGTAGTAGTCGATCAGGTTGACGGCGCTCCACGGGGTGAACACCGTCAGCAGCACCAGGACGAAGTTCTTGAAATTGTCCAGGAAGTCGGCGCTCGCCAGCACCGCGATCGCCACCGAGACCGCGGTGAACGTGACGATGTAGAGCGCGCGGGCGACGGGCGAGATCCTCGACCGGCCGGTGAAGGCGGTCACGGTGGTCAGGACGCACATGAAGCCGCCGTAGGCGTTGAGGCAGTTGACGGTCAGCTTGCCCACCACGATCACGATGTAGATCAGCAGCGCGACGACCGCGGGCCCGGCCAGCTCGCCGACGAAGCCCACCTGGTCGGCGACGAACGCCTTGCCCGAGACGGCGGCGATGAGCGCGCCCAGCGTCATGGCCCACTGCGACCCGATCACGCTGCCGAGGAAGGTCGCCCAGAACGTGGCCCGCTCGGGGGTGTCGCGGGGCAGGTAGCGGGAGTAGTCGGCGACGTAGGGGCCGAAGGTGAGCTGCCATCCCGCGCCGAGCGAGACCGCCAGCAGGAACGTCACCACGTCGAAGGGCTTCCTGCCGACGAACTGCGAAATGTCGTACTTGAGGAGCAGGGCGACCCCGAGGTACCCGAGACCGATGACGCCCACCACGGTCGCGACCCGGCCCATGGCGTGGATGAGCCGGTAGCCCGTCACCGCCACGACCGCGGTCAGCACGCCGAAGACGAGGATCCCGAACGTCGCGGGGACGTGCAGGATCTGGCCGACCGCCTGCCCGGCCAGCACGCTCCCCGTCGCCGCGAACCCGAGGTACATCAGCACGACCAGCACGAGCGGCAGCACCGCGCCGAACACGCCGAACTGCGCCCGGCTGGAGATCATCTGCGGCAGGCCCAGGCGCGGCCCCTGGGCGGAGTGCAGGGCCATCACGGTCCCGCCCGCGACGTTGCCGATCAGCAGCGCCGGGATGGCCCACAGGGCGTCCGCGCCGAAGACGACGGCGAGCGCGCCGTCGACGATCGCGGTGATCTGCATGTTCGCCCCGAACCAGAGCGTGAACTGGTTGCGCGGCGAGCCGTGCCGCTCCTCGTCGGGGATGACGTCGATGGTGCGGCGTTCCACCGCAGGGGCTGCCATGGGCGCTATCCGGGCAGCCGCCAGCCCGCCGTCCACATCCGGGCGCCGGAGCGGCGGTCGAGGCGCCGGAGGAAGGACAGCACCCCGGACGCGCCCGTGCTCCACGTGAAACCGGCCTCGGTGAGGTCGTTCCCGGGGAAGAGGGGCGCGGTGGGCGTTCCGCCGCTGCGTATCAGCATGAGTTCGGCAACCTCCTCGGCGCCTCGCCAGTGGACGTCGTCCCCCGTCATCATGCCCAGGTCTATCAGCGCCTCGCCGATGCCCGCCAGCCCGCAGCACTGTGAGACCACCCACGCCTGCGGGGCGATGGCCAGGCCGGCGCGGGCGCCGCGCTCCGCCAGGTCCAGGTAGCGGTCGTCGCCGTAGGCCCGCGCGGCATGGGCGAACGCGCTCACCATGCCGGACAGTCCCTGGCACCAGGACGCGCCCATCGGCCGGGCGTCGGGCCCCGCCAGGTCGGCGATCATGGTTTCGGCCTCGGCGGCGAGCGACTCGAAGCGCTCCCTGGCCGCCTCTCCCGCCTCCTGGTCGCCGGTGACCTCGTGGAAGGAGAGCAGGAAGTCCGCGCAGCCCGACGCGCCGTGGGCGTAGCCCGCCTCGACGGACACGCCGGAGCCGGGCTGGGCGGGCGCCACCGCGTCCTCGGAGTCGGTGACGTCCCCGGCGACGAGCAGCCTGGCGCACTCGGCCGCCACCTGGAGATGGCGCGGGTCCTGCTCCAGGGCCGCCAGCGCCAGGTGCCCCGAGCCGATCCCGGCGACGCCGTGCGCCTGGTCGGCGCGCTGCCGGCCGTCCAGGGTGATCGGCTGCTGGGCCTCCAGTTCCGGGACGGCGGTCAGCCTGGCGGCGGCGAGGAAGAGTGCCGTGCCCGTGCGGCCGAAGTAGAGCGCGGGGGGCAGTTTCGTGGGTGGCATGACGCGGGCGGTCCAGCGCGCGAGGTCGGCGGCGACCGCCTTGGCCTCGGGGTGGTGCAGCAGCTCCATGCCCACCCCGGCCGAGCCGCCGTAGACGTTGGTCACGGGCGGGCTCGATCGGCGGGCGTCGGCGGGGCCGTCCATCAGGCCCTCGGCGAAGCGGACGCACTGGCGGGTGGTGTGGTCGAGGACGCGCGAGAGCAGGTCACCGGTGAACCGCACGCCGGACGGGGCCGGCGACGGACGGCCCTGCCGCCCGGTTCGGATGTCGGCGACGGCGTCGGCGCGTTCCTCGGGGTCCAGGCTGAGCAGGCGCGGCAGCAGGCCCCGGATGCCCGTGGTGACGCCGGGGAACATCCGTGCCAGGCAGAGCAGCGTGAGTTCGAGGTTGCGGAAGGGGTCCGGGTCGATCATGATCGGGTTCATCCCGGCGGCCGCGAAGAACAGGGTGGCGCCCAGCGAGAAGTAGTCGTCGGCGGGCTCCGAGGGCCGTCCCGTCTGCTGGTCGGGGACGCTGTAACCGCGGGTCCAGCCGGGCAGTTGCAGGCCGTCGTACCTGCTGTTGCCGAAGTCGATGAGGGTGCAGCGGCCGTCCTCGCCGAGCACGACGTTCTTGGGCGACAGGTCCCGCACGACGACGCCGTGCGCGTGCACGGCGTCCAGCACGTCCAGGATGCCGTTCGCGAGGGTGGCGAGGTTCCGCTCGGCTCCCCCGTCGGTGAACAGGCCCTGCTCGCCGACGTACCTGTTGAGGTCGAGGCTTCCGGCGTCGGTCATGACGAGGAACTCGTCCTCGCCGTGCCTGAAGTGGTCGACCGGGATCGGGACGCCCTCGACGCCGTCGAGCGCGCGCAGGATGCGCAGCTCGTTGCGGAGGTACATGCGCAGGTCCCAGCCCTCGGCCTGCTCGCCCACGTACGCGCGGGCCTCCTTGACCACCACCTGCCTGCCGGTGGCGTCGGTGCCCCGGTAGACGTTGCCGCGCGGGCCGCGCACGACACCGGACGTCACCCGATAGCGGTTGCCGATCAGCCGTGCGGGCGGCTCCTCTCCCGACGCCGTCTCCGCCACCGTCTCCGCCACCGTCTGGACGGGCGTCGGGGTGGCGGGGCGGAAGGGGTCCTCGGCCCAGGGCGGGCAGGTGTACTCGGGGCCCGCCGCGCCGGGCAGGTGCTCCCCGTCGGGGCCGATCAGGACGAGCTCGAAGTCGCCGTTGTCGTCGACGCGGTACTGGGGGGCGAAGGGGGCGTACCTGTAGTAGACGGGCGCGTCATGGCGCACTCGGCGGTCGCTGACGATCCGCGGCGCGGCCAGCCCCTTCAGCGCGTCGGCCAGCGCGTGGCCGAGCTGGACGATGGCGTCCTGCGGCGGGTAGACGGTGATGGCCTTGCCCACGGCTCCCGCGTCGAGGTCGCCCGAGTTGAGCTCGGCGAGCATCCTGAGCGAACTGGCCACCTTGAAGTCGCAGGTGGCGGCGGCCAGCAAGGGCAGGACGCGGTCGAGGGTGTCAGCCAGCGTTCCCGGACGGGCGGAGACGTGCAGTTTCCAGCCTTGGTTGGGGATTTCGAAACGCGGATCGTGAACGCTGATCCAGGTGTCGTCCTCGTAGATTTCCCTACTATTCAACTCGGCAAATCGGGTAAGACTGCCGAGCACATTCACGTCCAACGAAAACGACCCCTCTGACCCGGACGAACAGGCGTTTTAAGAAAAGGCCACCGGAAGTCGCACCGATGGCCTTTCCGCCGCGCGCATCACGCGCGCTTCAGCAAGAGTCAGACGATGGAGGGGCAGCAGGGGAAGCTGCTGCAGACAGTGCGCTTGCAGGTGTTGACACAGGCCTGCGGGCCATGGAGCAGCGCGGACAGTTCACCTTCGAAGTCGACGACAAGGTCCTCGAACTCGAGCACACCGGCGTCACGGGGCTCCAGCGCAAGCACGGACATGAGGGCTCCTTCCTCGACCGTCTGTGGACGGTCAGATGGGGGACTTGAGCCTGGGACGGCACTGATAAGCGCCGTTACCCGCGCCCTGACCACGACGAGAATCCCTTGTCGTGGTTCAAACGGTGGCATTATGTGCATATCGTCTTCGCCGTGTCCATACGCGATCTGTAACCTGTCGCCACCCTCCGAAGTAGCCGCCAGGAACGCTGACAATTCCGTTTACACCGTCCTTTACACGCAAACATCGGTCGCTTAGATTGGCGGGGTGATCCGGCCCATCCCGTCCCCCACATGAGGCTTTGGCCGAAGCGGCCCCCGAGCGTTCCAGCGGACAGTTCAGGGCTGGCCGTCGCGTACTGGCAGAGTCACGACGAGGAACTCCTGACGGCGAGCCTCGGCAGGATCGCCCGCCGGCTGCCGTACCTGGTGGCGTCCGCGCTGCGGATGGCGTGGCAGGCCGGGCCGCGCGACACCGTGATCGCCCTGGCCGGCAACCTCGCCGCCGGCGTCTTCACCGTCTACGGGCTGGTGGCCACCTCCGACGTGCTCGCCTCGCTCTTCGACGCCGGCCCCACCCCGGAACGCGTGCGGGCCGCGCTGCCGTCCCTGGCGCTCGTCGCGGGAGCCGCCGGGCTGCGCGGCGCGCTGCTGACCGCCGCCGGCTGGGCTCAGGCACGACTGAAGCCGCAGGTCGAACGGCTGGCCGAGACACGGCTGTTCGAGCTGACCACCCGGGTGGAGCTGGCGGCGTTCGACGACGACGAGTTCCACAACGCGATGCGACGGGCCCGCGACAACGGCGTGCCCGACACCGCCACCGTGGTCGAGTCCACCATCGCCGTGCTCACCGGGGCCGTCGGCGTGCTGGCCTCCGCGGTGGCGCTCGGCGTCCTGCACCCGGCGCTCATGCCGTTGCTGCTGGTCACGGCGGTGCCCGCGAGCTGGGCCGCGGTGCGTACCGCGCGGCTCGGCTACCAGGCCTTCTACCGGCTGTCGGCCGCGCGGCGGCGCAAGTTCATGCTGTCGGACCTGATGGCGGAGCGGCTGCCCGCCGCCGAGGTGCGGGCGTTCGCGCTGCGCGACTTCCTGCTCGGCCAGTACGGCAAGGTCGCCGACCTGGAGCAGGACGTCCAGCTCGACGTCGCGCGCCGCAAGACCGTCACCAAGGCGACCGGCGACCTGCTGACCGGCGTGGCCACCGTCGCCGTCTACGTCGCGCTCGGCGCGCTGCTCGCGGTCGGCGTCGTCCCGCTCGCGGTGGCAGGAGCCGCCGTGCTGGCCATCAGAGCCGGTCAGACCTCGCTCACCGCGCTGGTGCAGACCATGAACCGGCTGTACGAGGCCGGCCTCTACTTCGGCGACTACCTGGCCTTCCAGGAACTGGCCGCGACGCGGGTCCAGCCGGCCGCCGGCAAGGCCGTGGCCGCCTTCGCCCGCCTGTCCGCCGACGAGGTGACGTTCAGCTACCCGGGGGCGAGCCGTCCGGCGCTGAACGGCGTCAGCGTCACCGTGAACCGGGGCGAGGTGATCGCGCTGGTCGGCGAGAACGGGTCGGGCAAGACCACGCTCGCCAAGCTGCTGGCCGGCCTGTACCGGCCGCAGTCGGGGACGATCCACTGGGACGGCGCCGACCTCGCCGACCTGGACCTGCGCAGGCTCGTCTCGGTGATCGCGCAGGACCACACCCGGTGGCCGCTCACCGTCCGCGAGAACATCCTCATGGGACGCCCCCTCGACGAGGAGCGGCTGGCCGACGCGGCGGCCGCCGCCGGAGCCGACGAGGTGGTCGCCGAGCTTTCACAGGGCTACGACTCGCTGCTCGACCGGCGCTTCCGCGGCGGGCACGACCTGTCGGGCGGGCAGTGGCAGCGCATCGCCGTGGCGCGCGGGTTCTACCGCGACGCGGCGCTGGTCATCTTCGACGAGCCCACCTCGGCCCTGGACGCGCGGGCCGAGCACGCGCTGTTCGAGCGCATCCGCCAGCACGCCGACGGCCGGTCGATCGTCCTCATCACGCACCGGCTGGCCAGCGTCCGGCTCGCCGACCGCATCTACGTCCTGGACCACGGCCGGGTCGCCGAGCAGGGCACGCACGCCGAGCTCATGGAGCGCGACGGCCTCTACGCCGACCTCTACAGCCTCCAGGCGTCGGCCTACCGGGAGGCGGTCACGTGACCGATCCGCCCTCCGAAAGCGGGGTCCCGTGGTTCTTGACGGCGTCGGCCGACCGGCAGGCGGTCACGTGACCGCGCTCCTTCCCGAAGACGGCGCTGTGGTTCTGATGGCGTCGGCGTACGTGGCGCTGGTGGCGGTGCTGGGGTTCGCGGCGGTGGGCAAGGCGCGTGACCTGCGCGCGTTCGCCGCCGACATCGCGGGTTACGGTCTGCTGCGCGACCGGCTGACGCCCCCGGTCGCGGGCCTGGTGGTCGCCGCCGAGCTGGTCGCAGCCGGGCTGCTCGCCATCCCGGCCACGCGGCGCTGGGGGGCTCTGCTGGCGGCCGCGCTGTTCGTGGTGTTCCTGGTCGCGATGGTCTCCGTGGTGCGGCGCGGGCTCAGCGTCGACTGCGGCTGCTTCGGCGGCGGAGACCTCGTCGGCGCCCGCACGCTGGCGCGCACCGGCCTGCTGCTGGCGCTGGCGGCGATGGCCGCCGTGGCGGGCCCGTCGACGTTCACGCCGGTCCACCTGCTGGTGGGGGCGCTCCTCCTCGGCCTGGCCCTCCTGCTGCCCCGCGCCGTCAAGGCCCGGACGTACGGCCCGCGCCCCGGCACCCGCTTCGCCGTGCGGGCGCCGGAACCGGCCGGCGACCGTGTCCTCTATGCGCTGATCTCGCCCGCGTGCGGGCTCTGCAGCGCCATGCTCCCGGCCTTCGCCGCCGCCTCAGGCCGCGTGGACGTCGTCCTGGTGAGCGCCGCCGAGGAGGACGCCGTCCGCGCGTACCTCGCCGGGCACGCCATGACGCTGCCCCTGGTGATCGACCCGGAGGTCTTCGACCGCAACGGCGTCCCGTGGCCGCCGTACGCCGTGGTGACGGACGGGTCGGGCACCGTCCTGGCCGCCGGGGGCACCGCCGAACCCGCCGACCTCGACGCCCTCCTCACCCAGGCCACCTGACGTCCAGGACACATATCACCATTTGTGGGTATGCCGTACGTCGTTGAGGGGGCATCACTGGAGGAGGAGTTCGTGGCCATCGTTTCGCGCGGCTTCCGCGGCCGTTCCCGGGGACGCGACGAGCGGCTGCCCCCAGGCCAGTACCTGGTCGACGACTTCCCCGTGCTCTCGGCCGGGCCGACCCCCCGGGTCCCGCTCGACCGCTGGGAGTTCGCCATCGACACCGAGGACGAGCAGACCCACCGCTGGACGTGGCAGGAGTTCACGGCCCTGCCGAGCGAGACCCCGACGGTCGACATCCACTGCGTCACCAAATGGTCCAAGCTCGACACCAGCTGGGAGGGCGTCTCGCTCGACGTCCTGTTCGAGGAGGTCGAGACCGCCGCCGAGTACGCGCTCATCCACTCCTACGGCGGCTACACCACCAACCTGCCGCTGGAGGATCTGCTCGACGGCAAGGCGTGGCTCGTGCACCGCTACGACGGCGACGACCTCGCGCCCGTCCACGGCGGGCCCGCCCGGCTGCTGGTGCCCCACCTGTACTTCTGGAAGTCGGCCAAGTGGGTGCGCGGCATCCGGCTGCTCAATGAGGACTGGCCGGGCTTCTGGGAGACCGCCGGGTACCACAACTACGGCGACCCGTGGCGCGAGCAGCGTTACGAGGGCGACTAGGTGGCGCGCCTGACCTGGCGGGCGGCCCGGCTGACCGGGGTCCGCGACGAGACCGCCACGGCCCGCACGCTGCGGTTCGAGGTGCCGGGCTGGTCCGGTCACCTGCCGGGCCAGCACGTGGACGTGCGGCTGACCGCCGAGGACGGCTACAGCGCTCAGCGCAGCTACTCGCTGGCCGCGCCGCCCGACGGCGAGGTGGTCGAGCTCACCGTGGAACGGGTGCCCGACGGCGAGGTGTCGCCGTACCTGACCGAGGTCATCGAGGTGGGCGACGAGGTGGAGATCCGCGGGCCGGTGGGCGGCTGGTTCGTCTGGCGGCCCGGGTCCGCGGTGCCCGTGCTGCTGGTCGGCGGCGGCTCCGGCGTCGTGCCGCTGATGGCCATGATCCGCGCCCGTCGCCGGGCGGGCGCGAAGGTCCCGTTCCGGCTGCTGTACTCGCTGCGCGACCCGTCCCGTCGCTACTACGCCGACGAGCTGCGCCGCCCGGAGCCCGGACTGGACGTCACCTACCTCTACACCAGGAGCGTGCCCGACGGCTGGCCGCGCGGCCCGGGCCGGCTCATGCTGGACGACCTCGCCGAAGGCGGCTGGCCCGCCGACTTCGCGCCCGACTGCTACGTCTGCGGCCCGACGGGCTTCGTCGAGGCCGCGGCCGACCTGCTGCTCACTCTCGGCCACCAGGCCGGCCGCATCAGGACCGAACGCTTCGGCCCCACCGGAGGCTGACATGACCATGGAACACCTCGACGGCAACGTCCTCGCCGGGCCGCTCGGCGAGATCTTCGCCGTGGACGTCACCGCCGCCACCGGCCGCTGCGCGAGCTGCGGGCTCGCCGGGCCGGTCGCCGGGCTGCGCGTCTACGGCCCCGAGCCCGGCCTGGTGGCCCGCTGCCCCGGCTGCGACGAGGTCGTGCTGCGCGTGGTGCGCGGCCCCGGCGTCGCCTGGCTCGACCTGCGCGGCGCGGTGTCGCTGCGGGTCGCCCTGCCCGAGTGATCCCGAATCCTTACGCCGGGCATACACGGACTCAGTAGACTCGCTCGCGTCCAACCGGCCGAGATCTGTACGGCGAGGCCTCTTGGCCATGGGCGGCGGCCCGCGGCCCCGTCCCCTTGGGAGTCACGTGGTTGTCGACGCGCCCCCCTCGCCGCCGAACGCCCCTCCCCGCGGCCGCAGGCGCTGGCTGCGCTGGGTGATCGCGATCGTGGTGATCGTGGTGCTGCTGGTGGCGGGCGTGGTGGTCGGCGTGTGGGTGAAGCTGTCCAACGTGAAGCACGAGGACGTCACGGGCGACCTCGGCGCGACCCGGCCACCCAAGGTGGCGGGCACGGCGCTGAACGTCCTGATCGTCGGCTCCGACCAGCGCGACGGCAAGAACGCCAAGTACGGGCACCGCGTCTCGGGCGAGCGGACCGACACGATCATGCTCGCGCACGTGTCGTCCAAGCGCGACAACGCGATGGTGATCAGCTTCCCGCGCGACTCGCTGGTGCAGCTCCCCGCCTGCCGCGCCAAGGGGAACCTGCCGGGCCAGCAGCCGCACCTCGGCATGATCAACGAGTCGTTCAACTCCGGCGGCATCGCCTGCACCTGGAAGACGATCGAGACGCTCACCCACATCCGCATCGACCACTTCGTGAAGGTGGACTTCACCGGCTTCAAGAGCATGGTCGACGCGGTGGGCGGCGTGGAGATCTGCCTGCCGGAGCGGGTCGACGACAAGAAGGCGCTGCTCCACCTGGCCGCCGGGCGGCAGACGGTCAACGGCGAGCAGGCGCTCGGGTACGTCCGCGCCCGCTACAGCCTCGGCGACGGCTCCGACATCGGACGCATCCAGCGGCAGCAGATGTTCATCGCGTCCATGATGAAGAAGGTGATGAGCGGCGAGACGCTCACCGACCCCGCCAAGCTGATCGGCTTCCTCGACGCGGGCCTCGGCGCCGTCACCACCGACCCCGACCTGACGCCCGGCGTCATGAAGGACCTCGCCGGAAGCCTCCAGGGGCTGAACGCCGGGCAGATCCGCTTCATCACCACCCCCTGGCACTACTCCCTCACCCACCCCGGACGGGTCGAATGGGTGCAGCCGCAGGCAGGCAGGCTCTTCCAGATCGTCGCAGGCGACCGCAGCCTGCAGGGGGTCAAGGGCGGCCAGACCAAGGTGCCGCGCTCGAAGGTGCAGATCGAGCTGCGCAACGGCACCTACCGGAGCGGCCTCGGCACCCAGGTCGCGGCCGGGCTTGAGCAGCGCGGCTACCACATCACCAAGATCGGCGACGCGCCGCGCAAGCCGTACCCGAAGACCACGGTCCTCTACTCGCCGAACGGCGAGACCCGCGTCCCGACCCTGACCAAGGACCTGCTGTCCGGCGCGCCCAAGCTGGTGGCGGGCGCGCAGACCTCGCGGCTGGTGCTGGTGATCGGCGACGACTGGAAGGGGCTGAAGCCCCTGCGCACCGACGACTCCGAGGCGCTCAAGGGCTTCGACGCCACCCACGACACCTGCGCCTCCTAGCCGCCGCGTCAGAGGGCCTCGGCCAGGCCGCCGCCGTCGATGGCGGTGAAGCCGGCGTCCTCGATCAGCGGCACCACGGACTTCTTGGCGTCGTCGTCGCCCCAGTACGGCATGTCGGCGCGCGGCCCGCCCCGCTGGCCGGCCGTCCCGAGCTCGAGCAGCTCGTGGGAGAACTTCGTGTTGAACGTGCGCACCAGCCGGATGTCCTGCCCGAGCACCCGCTGCTGGTACTGGGGGCTGGTCAGGCCGTCGGGGACGGCCAGCACCAGCGTCCTGCCGTCGCGTTCCGCGATCGGGTTGCTGGGATCGATCACCACCTTGCCCGAGAGCGCGCCGCCGATCTCCTCGGCCACCTCGGGGAACGCCTCCCACCCGACCGCGATGGCCACCACCTCGCCGAACCTGGCGGCCTCCATCGGGCTGCCGCTGCGCGCGCCACCGCCCGCCGCGCTCGCGGCAGCCTCGGCGCTGCCGGGGCTCGCGGCGCTGAAGAGCACCTCGTACCCGCCCGACACGAGCAGGCGGCCGAGTGCCGAGCCGATCCTGCCGGAGCCCACGATCCCTACGCGCATGTCGATCTCCTTGCCGACGCACACCCAGCTCGGGACCTCCCCCTCCCGAATGGCGGGCACGCTTCACTTAGGCAGAGCTTTGCCGTACCCATCGCTCGCCCGGCGGGGGGCGGGTGCGGCACAATTCCGGGCTGTGACCGTTCCCAGCCTGCGCGAACTGCGCGAAAACTCCCGAAAGCGCGCCGGGCTCCGGCTCCGAGGTCCCGAGCTGGCGGACGTGGCGGACGTCGCCGGGCCCGGGGGGCTGGCGCTGCGGCACTACCGGCCGTCCGAGGGGAGACGTCCGCTGGTGGTGTTCGTGCACGGCGGCGCGTGGGTGTTCTGCGACCTCGACACGCACGACAGGACCTGCCGCCGCCTGGCCCGCGCGTGCGACGTGGAGGTGCTGGCGGTCGACTACCGGCTGGCGCCCGAGCACCCCTACCCGGCGGCGATCGAGGACGCGGCCGAGGTGATCCGCTGGGCCAGGCCGGACGCCGTGGCCGGTGACAGCGCGGGCGGGTATCTGGCGACGATGGCCTGCCTGCTGCTGCGGGACGCGGGCGAGCCCCTGCCCGCCGCGCAGGTCCTGATATGTCCCAACACCGACCTGACGCTGTCGCAGCCCAGCATCAAGGAGAAGGGCACGGGCTACGGGCTCGACGCCGACTTCGTGGCGTGGTCCACCGAGCAGTGGGTCCCCGACCCGGTGCTGCGCGCGGACCCGCGCGTGAGCCCGCTGCTCGTGCCGGACCTGACCGGGCTGCCGCCGGCGCTCATGGTCACCGCCGAGCACGACGCGCTCCGCGACGAGGGCGACGCCTACGCCAGGCGGCTCGCCGAGGCGGGCGTCCGGGTGATCCACCGGCAGGAGCCCGGCCTCGCGCACGGCTTCGTCCAGAACGCCGACCCGGAGTCGGAAGCCGCCACCGACCGCCTCTTCGCCGACCTCCGCCGACTCCTGCCCTGACGGCACTCCCAGGCGGGAGCACCGCCTACCCTCGTTCTCCGTGTTGTATGGCAGAGCGGCGGAAACCACCGCGATCGACGACCTGATCTCCTCGGCGAGTTCCGGCCACGGGCGCGCCCTGGCGCTGCGTGGTGAGGCGGGGGTCGGCAAGTCGGCCCTGCTCGACCTGGCGGCGTCCAGGGCGGGGGCGCTTCGGGTGCTGCGGGCGAGCGGCGCCGAGCCCGAGTCCGGGCTGGCGTATGCGGCGCTCCACCAGCTCCTGCGCCCCGTGACCGGCCTCCTGGACGCGCTCCCGAAACCGCAGCGTGACGCCGTGTCGGGGGCGCTCGGCCTGGCCGCCCCGGCCGGGGACCGCTTCCTGGTGGCAGCCGGGGCGCTGTCGCTGCTGGTGGAGGCGTCCGCGCGGGACGGCCTGCTCTGCCTGGTGGACGACTTCCAGTGGTTCGACCGCGCCTCGGCCGACGCGCTGCTGTTCGCGGCCCGACGGCTGCGAACCGAACGCGTCGCCCTGATCCTGGCCGTCCGGGGCGACGCCCACCCCGCCATGGGCGGGCAGCCAGACGTCGTCGAGGTGCGGGTCGGCGGGCTGGACGCGGAGAGCGCGGCGGAGCTGCTCGACTCCGTCGTGGAGGTGCCTGCGGGGACGCGGGCCCGGCTGGTGGCGCTGACCGGCGGCAACCCGCTCGTCCTGCGCGAGACGGCCGCGTTGCTGACCCCCGAGCAGCTCTCAGGACGCGCCCCGCTGCCCGACCCGCTCCCCGGTGGCGAGCAGCTCTTCGGCCGGCAGGTGGCGCGGCTGTCCGGTGACGCCCGCCTGGTCACGCTGGTCGCCGCGCTGGACGCCGACCTCGCCCTGGTCCTGCGCGCGGTGGAACGCCTCGGCGCGGACCCCGGCGCCCTGCACGAGGCGGAGACGTCCGGTCTGGTGAGCGTGTCGGGGGCCGCGATCCGGTTCCGGCACCCGCTGGTCAGGTCGGCCGTGCACGCCTCCGCCAGCTCGGTGGAGCTGCGCCGGGCGCACACCGTCCTGGCCGACCTGGTGGACGGCGACCGGCGCGCCTGGCACCTGGCCGCCGCCACCGTGGGCCAGGACGCGCAGGTGGCGGACGCCCTGGCCGCCTCGGCGGCCGGAGCGCGCTCCCGAGGCGGCTTCGGCGACGCGGCGACGGCCCTCGCGCGATCGGCGGAACTGACCCCGGCCACGTCCCTGCGCGCCGAACGCCTCAAGGACGCCGCGGTCGCGGCCTGGCTGGGCGGCCGCCCCGGGCAGGCGGAGAGCTTCCTCGCGGACGCCCGCGACCTCGCCAGAGCAGGCTCTTCGCGGGAGAGCCTGCTGGAGGAGATCGCGCAGCTGCGGGGGCGGTTCGAGCTGAACTCCGGAGACGCCGCCGAGGCGATGCGCATCCTCGCGTCGGGCGAGAGCCTGGCGATGGTGGCCGACGCGTCCGAGGCCGCGAGCTACGTGGGCGACGTGGCCGCCATGGTGGAGCTGGGCCGCCGGGCGCGGGCGTTCGCGCCGGGGTTCCTGCGGGACGTCGTGGCCGGCATCGGGGCGATGCTGGACGACGGGAGCGGCGCCGAGCTGTTGCGCGCGGCGCTGGCCCGAACCGGAGAGCTGAGGGAGGCGGCCGAGTTCCTGTGGGCGTCGGCGGCGGCCAGTTACCTGGGTGAGGCGGACGTGTCCGCCGAGCTGGCAGGCCGGGCCGGGCGGGTGGCCAGGATGTCGGGAATGGTGGGGCAGCTTCCCGTGGTGCTGGAGTTCGTGTCCACGGCCGAACGGATCCGGGGGCGGCTGGCCGAGAGCGCGGCCGTCGCTGAGGAGGGGCTGACGCTGGCCCGGGAGGCGGGCTACCTCAACTCGGTGGCGGCGCATCTGGCGAACCTCGCCGTGGTGGCGGCACTCAGGGGCGAGGAGGACGCCTGCCGGAGCCATGCGGACGAGGCGCTGGCCATCGCGATCCCGCACCGGGTGGGCCTGCGGGCCGGGGTGGCGTCCTACGCGCTGGCGATGCTGGACCTCGGGCTGGGCCGGTTCGCCGCGGCGCACTCGCGGTTCGTCGCGATCACGGAGGCGGGGCCGGGCGCCGGGCATCCGACGGTGGTGTGGCGTTCCACGCCCGACCGGGTGGAGGCGGCCGTGGCGGCGGACGAGCCGGAGGCGGCCCGCGCGGCGCTGGAGGGCCTGGAGAGGTGGTCGGCGGACGCCGCGACGAGCGAGGCGCGGGCGCTGCTCGCCCGGTGCCGGGCGCTGGTCGGCGGCGGCGCCGAACTGTTCGAGGAGGCGCTGCGCCTGCACGGCGAGCCGTTCGAGAGGGCGCGCACGTCCCTGCTGTACGGGGAGAGGCTGCGCCGCGCCCACCAGCCCGGGCAGGCGCGGGCCCACCTGCGGGGCGCGATGGAGGCGTTCCAGCGGCTCGGCGCGGAACCGTGGGCTCGGCGCGCCCACGGCGAGCTGCGGGCGGCGGGCGAGTCGGCGGCGCGGCCGGAGAGCGACGCGCTGGCCGCGCTGACCCCGCAGGAGCTGCGCATCGCGCGGCTGGTCTCGGAGGGCGCGTCGAGCAAGGAGGTGGCGGCGCAGCTGTTCCTGAGCCCGCGCACGGTCGAGTACCACCTGTACAAGATCTATCCGAAGCTCGGCATCACGTCCCGTACCGAACTGGCCCGGTTGCTTTGAACGCCAGTAGTCCTACGGAAGGCGCCGGCGCGCGTACCGGCGAAGGTTGAGCCATGCAAACGAACCTGATCAACGTTGACGGCGTGGAACTCTGGACCGAGGAGTTCGGGGACCCCGCGCACCCTCCGATCCTGCTGGTGATGGGCTCGATGTCGCAGGGCGTCCTGTGGCCGGACGCGTTCGTCGGGCGGCTGGCCGCCGGCGGGCGCCGAGTGATCCGCTACGACCACCGCGACATCGGCAGGTCGGGCACGATCGACTTCGCCGCCCGTCCCTACACCTGGCGTGACATCAGCGACGACGTGCTGCGCGTGCTCGACGCCTACGGGCTCGACAGCGCGCACCTCGTCTGCCATTCGGCGGGCGGCCTGCTCGGGCAGCTGATCGCCGTGGAGCACCCCGAGCGGGTGCGGACCCTCACCGTGATCGGCTCCTCGCCGCTGGGCGAGCGCGAGGGGCAGGTGCTGATGCGGGCGTTGATGGGGCAGCCGCAGCCGGAGGGAAGCCTGCCGCCGCCGACGCCCGAGTTCGTGGCGTTCTTCACCGAGGTGATCAGCAGCCCGCCGCCCGCGAACCGGCGCGAGCAGATCGACCGGATGATCGCGGAGGCGCGCGTCCTGCACGGGACGGCGCTGCCGTTCGACGAGGACGAGGAGCGGCGGCTCCAGGAACGGATCTACGAGCGGGCCCGCGACCTGTCGGCGCTGGCCAACCACCGGCTGGCCCATGCCGCCGACCCGGACTTCGAGCCGGAGGGAGCGCTGCACCGGGTGAAGGCGCCGACCCTGGTCGTCGAGGGCACGTGCGAACCGGCCAAGCCGGGCCACGGCGCGATCATCGCCGAGCGGATCCCGGGGGCCGAGCTGCTCATGGTGGAGGGGATGGGGCACACGCTGCCGCCGCAGGTGCACGGGGAGCTGGCCGCGGCCGTCCTCGCGCACACCACCGAGCGGTGACACCCTCCAGCGGGAGGCCCGGCTTCGGTGCTCAGGCGGGCCCCAGGAAGGCGGAGAGGGCGGCGAGCGCGTCCACGACCTGGCGGGAGTCGGGCGTGCTCGCCGGGTCGAGCAGCCACTGGATCATCAGCCCGTCGGAGATCCCGATCAGCACGGACACCAGCACCTCGGCGTCGAACGGCGGCTCGATCCCGAGCTCCGCGCAGGCCCGCCTGACCATGTCGACGCCCGCCTGCCGCCCCCGCGCGTACGCGGCGGCGAGCTTCTCGCGGAGCACCGCCTCGCGCAGCGCGACCGGGTAGCCCTCGACGCACAGAACGAGCATCGGACGCATCTCCGCGAACGCGTCGACCAACGCCGTCATGGCCCGTTCCAGCATCTCCCTGGGCGTGCCGACGTTGGAACCGAAGATCGACTGCTCGGTGCGCTCGATCCACGCGTCGAAGGCGCCCGCGATGGCCTCGTTGAGCAGCGCGTCCTTGCCGCCGAAGTGGTAGCCGATGGAGGCCAGGTTGGTGCCGGACGCGGCCACCAGGTCGCGGGCCGTGGTACGGGCGTACCCCTTCTCCTGCAGGCAGCTGACGGCTGCGGCCAGCAGCCGTTCGCGGTATCCGGGGGCCTCTGTTCGTGACACGTGATCCATGGTACAGATGTAGACGAACGTATATGACGTACGTATATCTACATGGAGGCGAACATGCTCCCTCCCGGGCCTCGGCTGCCCGCACTGGTGCAGACCGCATGGTTCCTGACGAACCCGGCGCGCGCATTCGAGCGCTGCCACGAGAAGTACGGCCCGATCTTCACCCTGCGTTACCTCGGCTTCCCGCCCGAGGTCTACGTCACCACCGGCGAGCTGGCCGAGCAGGTCTACCAGCTGGACCAGGGCGGCGGGCGCGCCGGCCAGGCCCGGCGCGACTTCCTCGAACCGCTGGTCGGCGCGCACTCGGTGCTCACGCTGGACGGCGAGTCGTGGCAGCGGCACCGGCGGCTGGTCACCCCGCCGCTGCGGGCCAAGCAGGTCGCCGGCTACCGGGACGAGATCGCGTCCATCGCCGCGGACCGGATCGCGACCTGGCCTCTGGGCACCCCGTTCACGCTCCGCGAGCGGATGCAGGAGATCACCATGGAGGTGATACTCAGGCTGGTGTTCGGCATCCGCGACGCCGCCCGGCTCGACCGGCTGCGCGCGCTGGTTCCGCAGCTGATGGAGGTCGCCAGTTCGCCCTCGGTCGCGATGACACCGCCGAGCCTGCGGAAGGTGATGGAACGCGTGCCGTTCCTGCCCAACGCCAGGTTCGTACGGCTGCGCGCGTCCGTGGACGAGATCCTGTTCGACGAGATCGCCCGCCGGCGCGCCGAGCCGGGCGGCACCGACGTGCTGGGCAGGCTGCTGGAGACCGAGCTGGCCGACCAGGAGGTACGCGACGAGCTGATCACCATGCTCGTGGCCGGGCACGAGACCACCGCGACCGGGCTGTCGTGGGCCTTCGAGCGGCTGCTACGCGACCGGGAGATGCTCGACCGGTTGCCGGACGACGAGGACTACCTCGACGCGGTGGTCAAGGAGGTCCTGCGTGTCCGGCCGGTCGTCTACGAGGCGCCCAGGGTGCTCGACGCCCCGCTCCGGCTGGGCGGCTACGAGATCCCCGCCGGATGGTACGTGGGACCGGTGATCCCGCTGGTGCACCACGACCCGTCGGCCTTCCCGGAACCGGCCGAGTTCCGGCCGGAACGCTTCCTGGACGGGCAGCAGAGCAGGTCGTGGATGCCGTTCGGCGGCGGCCGGCGCTTCTGCGTCGGCGCGCAGCTCGCACTGCTGGAGATGCGGGTCATCATCCGCGAGGTGCTGCACCGCCTGGAGCTCACGGCACCGGATCCGGCGCCGGAGGCCAGGCGGCTGAAGAACGTCACCTTCGCCCCCGCGAAGCGGACCCGCGTCATCGCGCGTGTTCGGACTCCTGCTCGGACGCCGTAGTGGGGGGCATCTCGTCGCGCCGCGTGTCGGCGCCCAGCTCCTCGCGAAGCCGGTCATAGTCGATGTTGTGGTTGGTGTACTTCAGCTGGCGAGCGACCTTCGTCTGCTTCGCCTTGGCTCTTCCTCGGCCCATGGCTACTCCCTAGTCCCCGCTGTCATGCTATCCAACAACGTTACGACTTGAAGAATTATGCAACTGCGCTGGATTAGTCTGACACTATGCACGTGGAGGTCTACCAGGCCAAGGCCGACTTCTTCCGAACGCTCGGCCACCCCGCTCGCATCCGGGTGTTGGAGCTGCTCCAGGAAGGACCGCTCCCCGTACGGGATCTTCTCGCCCAGATCGACATCGAGGCGTCCAGCCTCTCCCAGCAACTGGCGGTGCTACGCAGGGCAGGAATCGTCAGCGCAATCCGAGAAGGAAGCACGGTGGTCTACACGCTGGCCACGCCCGAGCTGGCAGATCTGCTCGGAGCCGCCCGGCGCATCCTCACCGACATGCTCGCCGACCAGGGCGAACTGCTGGCGGAGCTGAGAGCCGAGGTCACCTAGTTCCCTGCGGCACCCGCGCGGGCCCGTACGGCCTTCGGGTACACGGCCGTGAAGACGCTCGGGACGACGAAGCTGAGCACCTTGACGGCGATGACCAGCGCGGTCGCGTGCGGCGCGGCCGCGAGCACCAGCGTCAGGGTGACCGCGGCGACGGTGAACGCGCACGCCCAGGCCACGGTGATGACCACGTTGACCCGGTGGAACAGCGGAGAGTCCCAGGCTTCCTTGGGGGCCATCGTGCGCGCGATTCCCAGCGTGAACGGCTTGCGGATGGCCAGCGACCCCCAGGCGGTGCCCGCCAGCCAGACGTTGACCAGGGCCGGCCCGTACGGCGTGAGCGGCGAGTGCGGATCGATCAGCGACAGCACCGTGAGGCAGGCGAAGAACACCACGGCGCTGGACTCGATCACGATCTCGTCCCAGGCCTTGCCGGACCGGCGGTCGACGGCGACGAGCGCCACCGCGATGACGAGCCCGGTGATGGCTCCCCAGCGCCACTCGTCGCCGGTGGCGATGACGGCGTAGACGATCCAGGGCAGGAAACCCAGCAGACCGCGCATGTGATGCTCCCTATGACATTCCTATGCAGACATGTCGAAAGTAGAACCTCCATGCAGGATATGTCAATATAGGAATATGAGTCTTCGACACGCTGTGCTGGGCCTGCTGTCCGAGGGGGCCGCGAGCGGATACGACCTGATGAAACTGTTCGACGTCTCGCTGGCCAACGTCTGGCCGGCGACGCAGAGCCAGCTCTACTCCGAACTGGGCAAACTCGCCGAAGCCGGGCTGGTCCGCGTGGCCGCCGAAGGGCCACGCGGCCGCAAAGAGTACTCCATCACCGACGAGGGGCTGGCCGAGCTGCGCCACTGGGTGACCGAGGTCGAGCCGACCAGGGTCATGCGCAGCGACATGCTCCTGCGCGTGTTCTTCCTCCACCAGGTGGACCGCCTGAAGGCCCGCGACTACCTGCGCCGCCAGCGCGAGCTGGTCGCCCAGCACGTGGAGCGGATGGAAGGCATGCGCGAGTACATCGAGAGCGGCGAGGACAACCTGTCGGTGTACGGGAGGATCGCGCTGGAGTACGGCCTGCGGCTCGGCAAGGCGCAGTGTGAATGGGCCGAATGGGCCGAGGAGCAGATCCGTTAGGCTCTGGCCATGGTCTCCGAACTGTTCGATCCCAAGGCGTGGCAGGAAGTCGAGGGGTTCGACTTCACCGACATCACCTACCACCGGGCGATCGACCAGGGAACGGTGCGCATCGCCTTCAACCGTCCCGAGGTGCGCAACGCGTTCCGTCCGCAGACCGTTGACGAGCTCTACCGGGCGCTCGACCACGCCCGGCAGACCACCGACGTCGGCTGCGTCCTGCTCACCGGCAACGGCCCCTCGCCCAAGGACGGCGGCTGGGCGTTCTGCTCCGGCGGCGACCAGCGCATCCGCGGCAAGGACGGCTACCAGTACGCCGACGGCACCCCGTCGACCGGCCGGCTGCACATCCTCGAGGTGCAGCGGCTGATCCGCTTCATGCCGAAGGTGGTCATCTGCGTGGTGCCCGGCTGGGCCGCGGGCGGCGGCCACAGCCTGCACGTCGTCGCCGACCTCACCCTGGCGAGCGAGGAGCACGCCCGCTTCAAGCAGACCGACGCCGACGTGGCCAGCTTCGACGGCGGCTTCGGCTCGGCGTACCTGGCCCGCCAGGTGGGGCAGAAGTTCGCCCGCGAGATCTTCTTCCTCGGCGACACGTACTCGGCCGCCGACGCGCACCGGATGGGGATGGTCAACGCCGTCGTCCCGCACGCCGCGCTGGAGGAGACGGCCCTGGAGTGGGCCCGCAAGATCAACGGCAAGTCGCCGACGGCGCAGCGGATGCTGAAGTTCGCGTTCAACATGATCGACGACGGGCTGGTGGGGCAGCAGGTGTTCGCGGGCGAGGCGACCCGGCTGGCCTACATGACCGACGAGGCCGCCGAGGGCCGCGACTCGTTCCTGGAGAAGCGCGCCCCCGACTGGTCCCCCTTCCCCTGGCACTTCTGACCGCTCCCGAGCAGGCGACCCCGCTGTGCTCGCCGAGGCCGTCTGCGAGGCGGCTAGGAACCTCCGGCCCGGGCCAGCACCTCGACGAGACGCCCGCGGACGACGTCCAGGGCGGCGATCTTCTCCTCCACCTCGGTGAGCCTGCTGGAGATGACCCCCGCGCTCGCCGAGCAGATCAGCGGGGCGTCGACGTCCTGATCGAGGCAGGGCAGGAAGGCCCGGACGTCATGGGCGGTGAGGCCGCTCGAGAGCAGCAGCCTGATGTTCGCCACCCGGGCGACCGCCGACTCGCCGTACTCCCGGTAGCCGTTCGGAGCTCGCCGGGGGTGCAGCAGGCCCTGCTCCTCGTAGTACCGCAGCGCCTTGACGGTGACGCCTGCCTTGCTCGCCAGCTCCCCGATCAACATCGCCCTGCCCTCATCCGGACGCGCCCAGCCCACCATCGACACGGACGACCGTACCGGTGAGGTACGCAGCCTCGGGACGCGTCACGTTCACGATCCACCAGGCGATCTCCTCCGGCTGGGCGATCCGGCCGAGCGGGATCCGGGCCCGGAGCTCCTTCCCCAGCTCGATGAGCTGTTCGTCCGAGAAGCCGGCGTGGCTCAGCACCGGCGTCGACGTCACCCCGGGGGCCACCGACACGACGCGGATGCCGCGCTGCGCGAGCTCGACGGCCCACGTGTGGGTCAGGAAGTCGAGAGCCACCTTCGTGGCGCCGTAGACCGAGTTGCGCGGCCAGCCGTAGTAGGGCGGGTTGGACGTGACGTTCACGATCACGCCACCCGCCTCCAGGTGCGGCAGGGCGTGCTGCGCGAGGAACACGGGCGCCAGGAGGTTCGTGGCGATCTGCTCCTCGGCGACCTGCCTGTCGATCGCGCCGAGCAGCGCCGGACGGGTGATCGCGGCGTTGTTGACCAGGACGTCGATGCGGCCGAACGCGTCGAGCGCGGCGGCGACGATGCCGGCAGGGGCGTCGGGATCGGCGACGTCGGCCACGAACGTCCGGATGCCCGGGGCTTCCTTGGCGGTCTCCGCCAGCCGTTCCGCGGTCCTGCCGACGACGAGGACCTCGGCGCCCGCGGCGGCGAACTGCCGCGCCGCCGCACGGCCTATCCCGGTGCCTCCCCCGGTGATGAGCACTGTCCGGCAGTGTAGGGTGTTCGTCTGTTCCATGGCCGGGACGCTAAGCCCTGCCCTTGGGGGCAAGGTCAAGTCGTCCGCTACCGCCAGGAGGCCGGGTAGTCGTGGCCGGGCAGGGCCCTGCCGATGACCAGGCCGGCCACGATCACGAGAGCGCTCGCGGACAGGACCGGAGTGAGCAGGTACAGGGGTGCGGGGGCGGTGAGTCCGACCAGCGCGGCCGTGGCCGCCGCCGGAGGGTGCGGGGCACGCAGCAGCATCATCGGGGCCAGGGACAGCGCGGTCGCCACCGCCGCCGTCCAGACGGACGGGCCCGCGACGGCCGTCGCCCCGAGCGCCAGGGCTGTCGCGCTGAGATGCCCGACGACGATGCTGCGCGGCTGCGCGAACGGCGCGCCCGGCGCCATGGCCACGAGCGCGGCGGTCGCGACGAACGGCAGCGCGAACAGGGCCAGCCCGGTAGCGGTGGTGACGGCGGCCAGCAGGAGCAGCAGCACCAGCAACGCCATCACCGCCTTCACAACCCCCCAGACGGACGGCCTTCCCAACCCGCCCTTGTCCCGAGAAGCGGGAACCCCCTCCCGCGGAGACGTGACGTGCGAGGAGCCGTCTCCCGAGGGCGTGCCACGCGCGGACGCCACGAACACCGAGGCCTCCCGCGAGGGCCTCAGGTGCGCAGACGCTTCGCGCACGGACGCACCCGTCGTCGTGAAATGAGGGGGATGCCCGCTACGGCGGCGCTGGGCCACAAAGACCTCCGGTAAACGGCGAGCGCCCTGAGCGGACGCGAAAGCGAACGGATACGTTCACACGGGCGCGAAGCGGGCAGGCAGCCGCCCTGAGAGTCATGCGCCCGGCGGCCCCGGGTGGGGAGGTCAGTCCGGGAGGGTGCGGAGGAAGGTGCGGGCGAGGGCGGCGATCTGGGGGCCGCGGGTTTCGAGGGCGAAGTGCCCGGCGTCCAGGAGCTGGACGCGCGCGTTCTTGACGTCGCGGGCGAAGGCCAGGGCGCCCTCCGGGCCGAAGATCTCGTCGTGGCGGCCCCAGACCGCCAGCACCGGCGGCTGGTGGCTGCGCAGGTACTCCTGCCACTGCGGGTACCGCTCCACGTTGGTGCCGTAGTCGCGGAAGAGCGCGAGCTGGATCTCCTGGTTGCCAGGACGGTCGAGGAGGGCCTGGTCGAGCGCCTCCTTGTCGGGGTTGACGAGGGTGACGTCGCGGACCCCGTGCGTGTACTGCCAGTGCGTGGCCTGCCGGGTGTAGTTCTCGCGCAGGGGCGCGAGGTTCTGCTCGGACGGGTCGTTCCACACGGTGCGGAGCGTCTCCCAGAACGGCGTCAGCCCCTCCTCGTACGCGTTGCCGTTCTGGGTGATGAGGCCGGTGATCCGGTCGGGGTGGCGCAGCGCGAGCCGGAAGCCGACGGGCGCCCCGTAGTCGTGGACGTAGAGGGCGTACCGGGTGAGCCCGAGCGTGTCGAGGAGCTGGTCGACCACGTCGGCGAGGTGGTCGAAGGTGTACTCCCAGGTGTCGGCGGCGGGGGCCGAGCTGTGCCCGAAGCCGGGGTAGTCGGGGGCGACCAGGTGGAACTCGTCCGACAGCGCGACGATCAGTTCCTGGTACGCGATGGACGAGGTGGGGAAGCCGTGCAGCAGCACCAGCGTGGGTGCGGACGGGTCGCCCGCCTCCCGGTAGAACACCTCAAGCCCCTCGATCACCGCCGTGCGGTAGCGAATCCTCACAACGCCCTCTCTTAACCTGCTAAATCGCTTTTGTCGGTTAAGTGATAGCATGGTGCTACCTAACCAGTCAAATCGCTTTGAGAGGTTAACGGTGAGAGTCCGCCCGCTCCGTGGCGAGCCCGTGGCGCTCGACCTGGTCGACACCGTGTGGATGGAGCACGGGAGCCTGGCCGACCAGTTCGACGACCCGGAGGGGGTGCGCGCCTGGCTCGACGACCACGACCTCCCCGGCGCCGACGACCTCGACCGCGTCCGCGACCACCTGGTCGAGGCCCGCGACGCGCTGCGCGGCGCCCTCGACGGGCGCGGCCCCGGACGCCTGAACGCCGTGCTCGGCCACGGCAGCCTGCGGCCACAGGTGCGCGGCGCCGAGCCGTACGAGGTGGTCGTGGTGGATGATCCGTCCTGGCACGCGGCGTGGGTGGCGGCGGCGGACCTCGTCAGGATCCTGCGCGAGCGGCCTGACCGCGTGCGCAAGTGCGCCAACCCGGAGTGCGTGCTCTGGTACCTGGACGTCAGCAAGAACGGCAGCCGCCGCTGGTGCTCCATGGACGTGTGCGGCAACCGGGCCAAGGTGGGCCGTTTCCACCAGCGGCAGCGAACGGCCCACCGGTGAGCGTCAACCGACGAGCAGGGCGATCTTGCCGCGTCCGTGCCCGGTCTCGATCTCGCGGTGCGCGTCGGCGGCCTGGTCCAGCCGGTACGTCCGGCGGATGAGGAACTTCAGCCTGCCGTCGGCGTACTGGGCGGCGTAGCGGCCGAGGCGTTCGGCGGTCCGCTCGCCCCGGGTCACCTTGATGCCCAGCCCGTCCGCCTTGGCGTGCTCGACCAGCGTGAGGATGCGCGGGCGGTGCTCGACCAGCTCCAGCGACACGTCGAGCGCCTCGCCGCCCGCGCCGTCGAGCACCGCGTCCACCACCCCGCCGGGCGCGAGGGCGCGCACCCGGTCCGCCAGGCCCGCGCCGTAGGTCACGGGGATCGCGCCGAGCTCGCGCAGGTAGGCGTGGTTCGCCTCGCGCGCCGTGCCGATGACCGTGGCGCCTCGTGACACCGCGATCTGCACGGCGGCGGTGCCGACCGCGCCGGCCGCGCCGTGGATCAGGAGCGTGTCGTCCGGGCCGACGGCGAGCCCGTCCACGGCCAGTTCGGCGGTCTGCACGGCGGCGGTCAGCGCGCCCGCGACCTCCCAGGGCACGCCGTCCGGCTTGGACGTCACCTGCGACGCGGCCACCACGACGTACTCCGCGTAGCTGTTCAACAGGGAGAACCCGAGCACCTCGGCTCCCTCCGAGACCCCGGTCACCCCCTCGCCGACCTGGTCCACCACGCCCGCGAACTCGTTGCCCGGGATGCGGGGCAGCTCGCCGGTGACACCCGCGGGGACCCAGCCCGCGCGCACGGCGGCGTCGAACGGCTGCACGCCCGCCGCCCTGACCCGGACCCGCACCTGGCCCGGCCCCGCCTGGGGCGCCGGGAGCTCCATCACCTGAAGGACGTCCGGGCCACCGGGGGACGCGAACGCGGCTGCTCTCATGACTTCTTCTGCACTCATGCAGCCGAGCCTGCAACCTCGACCATGGTTGAGGTCAAGTCGTACGAAATTTCATGCTTTCTCGGGAACCTTCCCCTTTACCTGTTCTTTATATGGATACATAGTTCGTCAGCATCACAGGGGGATGGGACAAACGGGGCCGATGACGGAGTTCATGCATGCCGCGATGAGCTTTCCGACGGTGATTTTCACTTTTCTGCTGCTGGTGGTCGCCGGATACTGGCTCGTCGTCCTCACGGGTCTCCTGGAACTCGACGACACCGGCGCGCACTGGCTCGGCCTGGGCGGCGTGCCCGCCGGGATCGCGCTCTCGCTGATGATCGCGATGGCCTGGCTGCTCAGCCTGGTCGGCAGCCGGCTCGTGAGCGGCCCGCCGCTGCTGGCCGTCCCGCTGATCGCCCTGGTGGGAGCGTGGCTGGCCACCCGCGCGGCGCTGCGGCCGCTGCGCCGCCTGTTCGCGGGAGAGCGCGGGACCACCCGTGGCGACCTCGTCGGCCGGCCGTGTGTGATCCGCACCGGGGAGGCCACCAACGACTTCGGCCAGGCCGAGGTGACCGCCCCCGACGGCTCCTCGGCGGTCGTCCAGGTCCGGACGACCGGACAGGACCGACTCACACGCGGCGAAACCGCCCTCATCTTCGAATACGACGGACACGGCGAGTTCTTCTGGGTCATGCCCTACGAAAGTGAGCATTGATGGGTGTAATCTCCACCGGTTTAGGAATTTTCCTGGCAGTCATCCTGGTGATCGTGCTGGCTCTGCTCATCACCATCAGCCGCCTTTTCCGCAAGGTCGAGCAGGGCAAAGCGCTGATCGTCTCCAAGGTCAACAAGGTGGACGTGACGTTCACCGGCGCCGTGGTCCTCCCCGTCTTCCACAAGGCGGAGACCATGGACATCTCCGTCAAGACCATCGAGATCGAGCGCACCGGCCGCGAGGGCCTGATCTGCCGCGACAACATCCGCGCCGACATCAAGATCGCGTTCTTCGTCCGGGTCAACAAGACGGCCGAGGACGTCATCAAGGTCGCCCAGGCCATCGGCACCGTGCGCGCCAGCGACGAGGCGACGCTGCAGGAGCTGTTCAGCGCCAAGTTCTCCGAGGCGCTCAAGACCGCCGGCAAGCAGCTCGACTTCGTCGATCTCTACACCAAGCGGGACGAGTTCCGCGACCAGATCGTCCGGCTCATCGGCACCGACCTGAACGGCTACAGCCTGGAAGACGCGGCCATCGACTACCTGGAGCAGACCTCGCTGATCGCCCTCGACAAGAGCAACATCCTGGACGCGCAGGGCATCCGCAAGATCACCGAGCTGACCGCGATCGAGCACGTGCGCACCAACGAGTTCCAGCGCAACGAGGAGAAGGAGATCACCCGCCAGAACGTGGACGCCCGCGAGGCCATCCTCGAACTGGAGCGCCGCCAGGCCGACGCCGAGCTCAAGCAGCGGCGCGAGATCGAGACCGTCAAGGCCCGCGAGGAGGCGGAGATCGCCCGCGTCCAGGCCGAGGAGCGGCTGAAGGCGCAGACCGCCAACATCAGGACCGACGAGCAGCTCGGCGTCCAGCACGAGAACCGGGCGCGCGAGGTGGCGGTCGCGGAGAAGAACCGCGAGCGGGTGATCGCGATCGAGAGCGAGCGGATCGAGAAGGACCGCATGCTGGAGGTCATCTCCCGCGAGCGGGAGACCGAGCTGTCGCGCATCGCCAAGGACAAGGAGATCGAGACCGAGAAGCGGTCGATCGCCGAGGTCGTGCGCGAGCGCATCGCCGTCGACAGGACGGTGGCCGAGCAGGAGGAGAGCATCAAGCGGCTGCGCGTGGTCGAGGAGGCCGAGCGCACCCGGCAGAGCCTGATCATCGCGGCCGAGGCCGAGGCGCAGGAGAACCTGGTCAAGGACATCAAGGCGGCCGAGGCCGCGGAGGCGGCCTCCAAGTTCAGGGCGCGCGAGGAGCTGGTGCTCGCGGAGGCCAGGCAGCAGGCCGCCGAGCTCGACACACGCGCCAAGATCCGGCTGGCGGAGGGCGTCCAGGCGGAGTCGGCGGCGTCCGGCCTGGCGCAGGTCCAGGTCAAGGAGCGGGACGCGGAAGCGATCGAGAAGGTCGGCCGCGCGGAGGCGCTGGTGCTCGGCGAGAAGCTCAGGGCCGAGGCCGAAGGAGCCAGAGCGCTGGCCGTCGTGGACGGCGACCGGCTCAAGGCCCAGGCCGAGGGCGAGCAGGCGATGGCGCTGGCGGCGGCAGCGGCGGTGGGCGAGAAGCTCAAGGCCGAGGCCGAGGGTCTGACGGAGAAGGCGGCGGCGATGGCCGCGCTGGACGAGGCGAGCCGGGCGCACGAGGAGTACCGCCTGCGGCTGGAGGCCGACAAGGAGATCCGGCTCAAGCACATCGACGTCACCCGGCAGGTGGCGGAGTCGCAGGCGTCCGTGCTGGCGGCGGGGCTGGCCCAGGCGAACATCGACATCGTCGGCGGCGACACCATGTTCTTCGACAAGGTGGTCGGCGCGATCACCGCGGGCAAGGTCGTCGACGGCTTCGTCGAGCACTCGCAGGTGACGCAGTCGCTGGCGGGGCCGTACCTCAACGGGACGGCCAGCCTCCCGGCGGACCTCGCCGCGGTGATCGGCGGCGTTCGCACCGAGGACGTCAAGAACCTGACGGTGTCGGCCCTGCTCATGCGGCTCATCCAGCGGGGCGGCCCGGACTCGACGGCCCTCGGCGAGCTCCTGGAGACCGCCCGCCGTCTCGGCGTGGCCGACTCCTCCGTCTCCGCGCTCGCGGCGGCGAAGGCCTGACGATGACGGAACAGCTCGACGCCGGAACCTACGAGGTGCTCAGGAACCGGCTGGAGGTTCAGGCCAAGGCGCTGGCGGCGGTCGCCGAGGAGGTGAACCGCGAGCGGCTGGCGGTGTTCGGCGCCACCGAGCTCCGCCTGCTCGGCACCGAGCGCATCCGGACGGAGAACAACTGCGTCCCGAGGGACATCGTCTCTCTGGGGGACGTGATGCTGTTCGGGTACAACGTCTTCATCGGCCTGAAGCCCGAGACGTCCGTCGCCGACGTCTTCTCGGTGCACCGCTTCAGCAGGGACGGCGACACCTTCACCTTCGCGCCCGGGACGCTGCCGACCCTCGACGACCCCGCCTTCCTCAAGGACTTCGCCGAGCTGTACCGCTACTACAAGGACGCCGGCCTCCAGCAGCTCAGGCGGGTCGAGGGGAAGCTGCTGGCGGTCTTCCAGACCGGGCCGGGCGACACGAGGGTCCTGCGCTGGACGGTCAACACCGCCGGGGTCCCGAAATATCAGGACAATCGCGGGGAGCGTGACCACGCCTTCCCCCCGTCCCACGACTTCACCTGGACGCCCACCACCCGCGACGACCACGTCCTCGGCCGCCACCCGCACATCTCGATCGGCGGCGAGGTGTTCGTCGAGACGGTCGGCGGCGACCTCACCATCAAGATCGAGAACAACACGGAGACGGGCGAGGGCATCTACGCCGAGCCCGTCGACGAGCCTCTCCAGAGCCTCGCGGACGCCGACGTCGAGCACGCCAGGGTCGGCCCCCTGATACTCCTCCGGATCAGGCCGTACAAGGAGGAAGCCTGGCGCCACCTGGTGTTCAACACCCGGACCAAGTCCGTGACCAGGCTCGACGGCATCGGCCGGGCCTGCCGCCGCCTCCCGGAGGACCAGGGGCTGATCTTCCCCGGCGGCTACTACCTGGCCACCGGCGTCAGCAAGACGTTCGACGCCGACGTCACGGACCTCGAGTTCGAGCGCGTGGTCCGCGCCCCCAACGGTGAGGACGCCCTGTACGTCTTCCGCGCCAGGGGCGACGGCCGGTCGCTGCTGCTGCCGTACAACGTGATCAGGAAGGAGGTGGCCAACCCGGTCGCCTGCCACGGCTACTCGCTGTTCGACGACGGCACGATGGTGGTCTTCCGCGCCACCTCCGAGGAGCCGACCCGGGTCCACCCCATGCAGGTCTGGCAGACCCCGTACGTGTCCGACGCCTACGCCGCCGCGCGGCCGGTGGGCGCGGGACCGCTGGAGCGCATCGGCAACGCCGAGCTGGTGCGCGGGCTGTCCGACTGCCTGTCGATCGGCCGCATGATCGAGGAGATGGCGCCGTCGGCCGCGACGTTCGAGGCGCTGATCGACGCCTGCACCCGCGCCTTCGACCACTACCACTGGCTGGGCGAGCAGGGTCTGGGCGAGCCGCTCGCCGACGTGCGCGCCACCGCGGAACAGGTCCTGGACGAGTACGAGCACGTCGAGCAGCTCACCGCCCAGGCCCGGCGGACGCTGGACGAGGCCGCCGAGCAGACGACCACCCTGATCCGGCAGGTCAGGGCCGACTCCCCCGCCACGGCCGACGGTTGGGTGAGCCTGCTGGCCACGCTGCGCAGGACGCAGGGACGGCTGGTGACGCTGCGCGAGGTCCGCTACCTCGACCTCGCCCGGCTCGACGCGCTGGCCGAGGAGCTGGCCGCCGAGCTGGTCTCGGCAGGCGGCAGAGCCGTGGCCTTCCTGGAGGGCGAGGACGCGTTCACCGGCTACCACGAGGCCGTGGAGCGGCTCGCCGCCGAGGCCGCCGCGATCTCCACGGTGGCCGGCGCGGAGCCCGTCACCGAGCGGCTGGCCACCCAGGCGGAGGGGCTGGAGGTCGTCACCGAGGTCGTCGGCTCGCTGGACATCGCCGACGCCACCGTCCGCACCGGCATCCTGGAGCGGATCGCCGAGGTGCTGGGCGGCGTCAACCGGGCGCGGGCCGTCCTGGAAGGGCGCAGGAAGGAGCTGCTCGGCGCGGAGGGGCGGGCGGCCTTCGCGGCCGAGTTCGCGCTGCTCGGGCAGGCCGTCACCGGCGCCCTGGCGGTCGCCGACACGCCCGGCAGGTGCGACGAGCAGCTCGGACGGCTGATGCTGCGCCTGGAAAACCTGGAGTCCCGCTTCGGCGAGTTCGACGACTTCGCGTCCCAGCTCGCCGCCCAACGCGACGACGTCTACGAGGCGTTCTCCGCACGCAAGCAGACGCAGTTGGACGCGCTCGCCCGCCGCGCCGACCGGATCTTCGCCTCCGCCGAGCGGGTGCTGGGCAGCGTCGCCAGGAGGACGTCCACGCTGGGCTCGCTGGACGAGGTCAACACCTACTTCGCCACCGACCCGATGGTGACCAGGCTGCACGCGGTGGCCGCCGAGCTGCGCGAGCTGGGCGACCAGGTGCGGGCCGAGGAGCTGGAGGGCCGCGTCAAGGCCGCCCAGCAGGAGGCCGGACGGACCCTGCGGGACCGCCTGGACCTGTTCGCGGACGGCGGCGAAACACTCCGCCTGGGACGCCACCGCTTCGCCGTCAACACCCAGCCCATCGACCTCACGCTGGTTCCGGCGGAGAACGGCGTCCAGTTCGCCATCACCGGCACCGACTACCGCGCCCCCGTGCCGGCCGCCTTCGCCGACACCCGCCCCTTCTGGGACCAGCTGCTCGTCTCCGAGACGCCGGAGGTCTACCGGGCCGAGCACCTGGCGGCGTCCCTGGTGGACCGGGTCACGTCCGGCACGTCCCTGCCGGACCTGGTGCGGCGGGCGGCCGAGGAGCGCTACGACGAGGGCTACGAGCGCGGCGTCCACGACCACGACGCCACCGCCATCCTCGACACGCTGCTCAGGCTGCGCGAGGGAGCCGGGCTGCTGCGCTACCTCCCCGAGGCCAGGGCCGCCGCCCAGCTCTTCTGGACGTTCGGGATCGACGAGGTTTCACGTAAAACATTGACCACGCGGGCCGTGTCGCTGGTGCGCGCCCGCTCGGTCTTCGGCCCGTCCCCGGCCCTGGAGGCGCTGTCAGCCGAGCTGTCCGCACAGATCGGGACGTTCCTGACGAGCCTCGCCAAGCCCGCTCCCGACGCAGGGGCGGGCCTCGCCCGGCCCGCCCTGGACGCCGGGGCCGCTCGGGACGCCGGCGAGTACCTGGTCGAGGAGCTGGCCGCCAACCCGGCGGGGTTCGTCACCAGCGCGGCGGCGCGCGGCCTGCTCGACCGGTTCCGCCAGACGCTCGGCCCGGCCAGGGCCCGCGAGTTCGACGAGGAGCTGGCGGCGCTGCCGCTCACCGAGCGGATCCAGCTGGCCGACGCCTGGCTCGGCGCCTTCGAGCAGGCCCCAGAGCTGCCCGAGGCGCTGGCCGTCCAGCTCTGCGACCTGCCCAGGCACGACTCCAGCGCCACGGTCACCGCCACCGTCGAGACCCTGCTCGGCACCCACCCCCGCATCACCGGCAGGACGCTCGAACTCCGCCTCGACGAGACCCTGTCGCGGACCCGCCGCTTCAGGACCGAGCGGGTCCCCGCCTACCGCGCCTACCAGAAGCGGCGTGGCGAGCTGCTCGCGACGGAACGGGCCAGGCTGCGGCTGGACGAGTACCGGCCCAAGGTGATGTCCGCCTTCGTCAGGAACAGGCTGCTCGACGAGGTGTACCTGCCGCTCATCGGCGACAACCTGGCCAAGCAGCTCGGGGCCGCCGGAGCGGGCAGGCGCACCGACCAGATGGGCCTGCTGCTGCTCATCTCCCCTCCCGGCTACGGCAAGACGACGCTGATGGAGTACGTGGCCAGCCGCCTCGGCCTGGTGTTCGTCAAGGTCAACGGGCCCGCGCTGGGTCACGCGGTCACCTCGCTCGACCCCGCGGAGGCGCCCGACGCGACGTCCAGGCAGGAGGTCGAGAAGATCTCCTTCGCCCTCGAGGCCGGCAACAACACGCTGCTGTACCTGGACGACATCCAGCACACCTCGCCGGAGCTGCTGCAGAAGTTCATCTCGCTGTGCGACGCGCAGCGCCGCATCGAGGGCGTCTGGAACGGCCGTGCCCGGACCTACGACCTGCGGGGCAAGCGCTTCGCGGTGTGCATGGCGGGCAACCCGTACACCGAGTCCGGGCAGCGCTTCCGCATCCCCGACATGCTCGCCAACCGGGCCGACGTGTGGAACCTGGGCGACGTCCTCTCGGGCAGGGAGGACCTGTTCGCGCTGAGCTACATCGACACGGCGCTCACCTCGAACCCCGTCCTCGCGCCCCTGTCGGCCCGCGACAGAGGGGACGTGGAGCTCCTGGTACGCCTGGCCCGCGGCGACCAGGCCGTCACGGCCGACCACCTGAAACACCCGTACGCCCGCACGGAGCTGGACCAGATCCTCAGCGTCCTGCGCAAGCTGGTCAGGGTGCGGGACGTCGTCCTGGCCAACAACCAGGCGTACATCGCCTCGGCCGCCCAGTCGGACGCCGCCCGCACCGAGCCCCCGTACCGGCTCCAGGGCTCCTACCGGAACATGAACAAGCTGGCGGAGCGGATCGTCCCGGCGATGAACGACGAGGAGCTGGAGGCGGTCGTCGACGACCACTACCTCGGCGAGGCGCAGACCCTCACCGCCGACGCCGAGGCCAACCTCCTCAAGCTGGCGGAGCTCCGCGGCCGCCTCACCCCCGCCCAGCAAGCCCGCTGGACGGAGATCAAGGCGGCCTACCTCAGGGAGAAGGCCCTGGGCGGCACGGCCGACGACCCGATGACCCGGGCGGTCGGCGCGATCGGCCTGCTCGCCGACCGCGTCGGCGAGGTCGGCACCGCCATCAGGGACGGCGCGAGCCCGACTGTCACGAGCCGCCCTCCTCGATGAGCCGCCACGCGGAGTCGGCCCGCGAGACCGACTCCGCGCTCGCGGGCAGCAGCGGCAGCCGCACGTCCGGGGTCGGGATCAGGCCGCGGGTGTGCAGCACGCCCTTGATCACGGTCGGGTTGGGCTCGGCGAACAGGGTGGCCGACAGCCTGGCGAGCCGGTGCCCCAGCGCCCTGGCCCTGGCCGTGTCTCCGGCGTGCCAGGCGTCGACCAGCTCGGCGAACCGGTCGGTGGCCAGGTGCGCGGAGGCGAGGATGCCTCCGGACGCGCCCAGCGCGAGCAGCGGCGAGACGAACGCGTCGTCGCCGCCCAGCACGTCACACCCGACGGGCAGGTCGCCGAGCAGGTCGACGGCGTCCTGGTCGATGCCGCCGGCCGCGTACTTCACTCCGGCGACCATCGGGTGCCGTCCGAGGTGGCGCAGGGTGGCGGCGCTCACCTGCTGACCCGTCCGGTAGGGGATGTGGTAGATCACCAACGGCACCGGCGTCTCCTCGGCCAGCGCCTCGAAGTGCGCGACCACGCCCCGCTCAGCCGGACGCAGGAAGTACGGCACGGTCACCAGCGCGGCGGCGATCCCGTCGGGCAGCGCCTTCAGCGCCTCCGCGGTCGAGCGTGTGGCGTTGCCCGTGACGCCGACCGTCAGCGGCACGCCGCGCTCGGCGCAGATCCGGCGGCACACGTCGATCACCCGGGACCGCTCGGCGGAGGTCAGCGCCGCGACCTCTCCGGTGGTGCCCAGCGCGACCAGCCCGGACGCGCCCTGGTCGAGGACGTGCCCGGCGAGCTTCTCGATCGCGTCGATCGCCACCTCGCCCGACGCGTCGAACGGCGTGACCAGCGGTACATGGATTCCCCTCAGCATGCTTCGAGCTTCGCGTGCCGCGACCCGTTAGGTCCAGCGCGGATTTCTGCGGTCGAGCTTAAGATCTACTGACGCTCGCTTGCTTATGGTCGACCCGGCCGAGCTTAAGTTCGACCGATGCTCGCTTGCTTATGGTCGACCCGGCCGAGCTTAAGTTCGACTGATGCTCGCCAGGTAGGCTGGCCTGATGCTCGACCCTCGCAAGCTCCGCCTCCTGCGCGAGCTCGCCCAGCGCGGCACGATCGCCGCCGTCGCCGAGGCCGTCACGTTCACGCCGTCGGCGGTGTCGCAGCAGCTCAGCGCGCTGGAGCGGGAGGCGGGCGTGCCACTGCTCGAACGCACCGGCCGCACCGTCACGCTGACACCTGCCGGGCGGCTGCTCGTCGAGCACGCGCAGGCCGTCCTGGAGCAGCTCGAACGCGCGTCGGCGGCGCTCGCCGCGGCGCGTGGCGGGCCGTCGGGGCCGCTGCGGGTCGGCGCGTTCCCCACGGCGGCGCGGGTGCTGCTGCCGCCCGCCCTCGCGGAGCTGTCGGACGCGCACCCCGCGCTGGAACCGATGATCTCCGAGATCGACCCGGCGGACGTCTCCGCCGCGCTGCGAGCGGGCGAGCTCGACGTCGCGCTCGTCCACGAGTACGACTTCGTACCGCCGGTCACCGACGCGTCACTGGAGACCGAGCCGCTGTTCAGCGAGCCCATGTACCTGACGAACCGGACCTCGATCGGCGAGGCCCGCGACGAACCGTGGATCACCAGCACGCCGGGCACGCTCTGCTACACGATGGCGATCAGGGCCTGTCAGGCGGCGGGGTTCGAGCCGCGGGTCAGGCACCACATCGACGACTACGACACCGTCCTCGCGTTCGCCGCCGCGGGCCAGGGCGTCGCGCTGGTGCCGCACCTCGCGGCGCTCGCACCCCCGCAGGGCGTGACGCTGGCCGCGCTGCCGCTGAACCGCCGCACGCTGGCCGCCTTCCGCAGGGGGTACGGCGAGCATCCGGCGGTCAGAGCGGCCGTGGCCGCCTTCCACGCCGCCATCACCCGGCTCCCTCTCTGAGGAGACCGGTCGGGGCCGTCACCCCCATCACCCGGCTCCCTCACGGAGGAGACCGGTCACCAGCTCGTCGAGGCCGGCGGCGAGCCGCCCGCCGTCCCCGGCGCGCAGCATGTCGGAGATCGGCTCCATGTGCAGCGTGCCCAGCAGGACGTGCCCGATCAGTTCGGCGTCGACGTCCGGACGGGCCTCGGCGATCAGCGCCGACACGTGGGCGTGCCAGAACACGTAGATGGGGTTGGTCTGGCGCGGCCCGCTCCTGCTGGTGGCGATGGCGTGCTCGTGCGCGGCCATCAGCCCGGCGTTGCGCGTGGCCAGCGCCACCACCGCGTCGAGGAAGGCGACGAGCCGCTCTCTCGGGGGCGCCCCCGGCCCGAGCGGCGGCGGCCCTTCCGTGGCGGCCTCCCGCAGCGCGAGCGCCCGTTCCGCCATCAGCTCCTGCATGAGGCCGATGCGGCTGCCGAAGCGGTGGAACACCGTGCCCTTGCCGACGCCCGCCGCCACGGCGACCCGCTCGACGGAGACCTGCTCGGGCGGGTGCTCCCGCAGCAGTTCCTCGGCGGCCCGCAGGATCGCCTGCCGGTTACGCGCGGCGTCGGCCCGCTCTCGACGTTCCATCCGGTCATTCTCGCCGATGGACAAACTTGACCAGCGGTCCATATATTAACTGGACCAATGGTTCAGTTATGGAGGTGCAGTCATGCGCGCGATCGTGGCGTACGAGCTGGGCGGTCCCGAGGTGCTGAAGCTGGAAGAGCGGCCGCGGCCGGTCGCGGACGAGGGCCAGATCGTCATCAGGACGGAGGCGATCGGCGTCAGCTACGCCGAGACCCAGCTCCGCGCGGGAACCCTGCCGATGCCCGTGCCGCTGCCGCTCCCCGCCGTCCTCGGCGCGGAGGCGGCGGGAGAGGTGGTCGAGGTCGGCGCGGGGGTGGACGAGGCGCTGCTCGGCACCCGCCGCGTCGGCGTGACGGGCGGGGCGGGGGCGTACGCCGAGTACGTGGCGGTGCCCGTATCGCTGACCAGCCCGCTTCCGGACGGCGTCACCCCCGTCGAGGCCGTGGCCACCGGCGCGCCCGGCGCGATCGCGCTGGCGCTGCTGCACAAGGCCGGGCTGACCGGTGGGGAGACCGTCCTGGTGGAGGCCGGGGCCAGCTCGGTCGGCGCGTACCTGATCGAGCACGCCAAGGAGCTCGGCGCGGGCAAGGTGATCGCCACCGCGGGCGCGCGGGCCAAGCGGGACCGGGCCGGCGCGCTGGGCGCCGACGAGGTGCTCGACCACCGCGAAGCCGGCTGGCCGGACGCGCTACCGGACGTGGACGTGGTCTTCGAGTCCATCGGCGGCTCGTCCGCCAGGCAGGTCCTCGGCCGTCTCACCCCGGGCACCGGCCGGATGCTCTCCTACGGCCTGCTGAGCGGCGAGCCTCCGGCCGTGACCGCCGCCGACCTCATGGAACGCGGAGTGACGGTCACCGGATGCAGCGGCCCCGCCTGGGCCGCCCAGGTGTTCGGCACCCACTACCCGGAGATCCTCGCCAGGCTCGCGAGCGGACGCAGCCGCGCCCACGTCCACGCCACCCTCCCGCTGGAGCAGATCGCCGAGGCCCACCGCCTCCTGGAAGCCCGCACAGCCCTGGGCAGGGTCCTGCTCACCCCCTGACCAGCTCCCGCGCCGCGCCCCTCGCTCAGTCCTTGAGCAGCTCTTCCATCACGGCCGAGGTGCTGGCCTGGTCGGAGTTGTAGTCGCCGGCCGTCAGGGCCGCCACCAGCCGGCGGTCGGGCGCCACCACCAGCGCCTGCCCGCCGTTGCCGTGCGCGGCGACCCAGCGGCCCGGGGTGATGTACCACTGGTAGCCGTACTCGAACCCGTCGTCGATGCGGACCCGGGACCGCAGCATCTCCCCGATCCAGCTCTCCGGCACCAGCCCGCGCCCCCCTTCGAGCACGAGCCGGCCGAGCTCGGCGAGGTCGCGCGGGCGCATCCGCAGCCCGGACGCCGCCATCGCCACCCCGCGGTAGGTCATCCACTCGGCGTCGATGCCCAGGGGCCCGAAGAGCCGCTCCCTGGCGAACTCCTCCAGCGGCGCCTTCACCCCGTCGGCGATCAGCCTGCCGATCAGCGCCGCCGCGCCCCCGCAGTACAGCCACCGCTTCCCCGGCTCCTCGATGACCGGACGCGACAGGATGTACCGGTACCGGTCGGGCGCCTCCTCCATCGCGATCTCGCTGTTGGCGCTGCTGGTGTACGGGACGCTCTCGTCCCATTCCAGCCCGAGCGTCATCGTCAGCGCGTGCTCGACCGTGAGCCGTTCCCTGCCCTCGGCCAGCTCGGGGTACTGCGGAAAATGCGCGAGCAGCCCGTCATCCGGGCTGGGCACCAGCCCGTCGCCGAGCGCGATCCCGTACAGCAGCGCGACGACGCTCTTGGTCACGGACCGGAGGTCGTGCGGTGTGCCGGCGTCGAACGTGACGTGCCCGATGGGGTCGTTGAGCCGGAAATCGTCCCCCGCCCCGTAGCGCTCCAGCACGATCTGCCCGTCCTGGACGACCACGAGACCGTGCAGGTTGGGAGCCTTGCCCGAGCTCAGCAGCTCGTCGATTCTTTCGGCGATCCCCATGACGTCCTCCTAGAGTCGGCACATCCTGGCATAGCGCCTCACACGGTGTCAGAGTCAACCGACTCCGGCTGAGAGGGGCCTCAGGGTCTCTCAGGTGTGGCACAGCGGCCGCGGCGCAGGCTGGACATATGGATCAATTGCTGAGTACGCCCGCCATCGCCCAGGGGCTGCGCAAGGTCGAGGCCAGGGTTCAGCGGCTGGGCGGGTCGTCCGCGCTGCCGGCGATCAACGACGCCGCCGGGAGGATCATCAGGGCCGGCGGCAAGCGGCTCAGGCCCGCCATGACCCTCGCCACCTCCCTCGCCCTGGGAAAGACGCCCGACCGACGCGTGGTCACGGCGGCCGCCTGCGTGGAACTGATCCACGCCGGGTCGCTGGTGCACGACGACCTCATGGACGGGGCCACCGAGCGGCGCGGCGCCCGGACGTTGAACGCCGAGCTCGGCGACGGCAGGGCGCTGGTCGTGGGCGACTTCATGCTGGCCAGGGCGGGGCTGGCCGCGATCACAGCGGTGTCCAGGCCGGTGGCCGAGGTGCTGGCGGCGGCCGTGGTGGAGCTGGCCGAGGGCCAGTACCTGGAGACGACGGACCTGTTCAACCCGCACCGGACCAAGGAGTCGGCGCTCAGGTCCATCACCGGGAAGACGGCGGCGCTGTTCCGGGCCGGATGCCTGGTGGCGGCCGTGTGCGCGCACGCGTCCGACGAGGACAGGGTGCGGATGGCCACGTACGGCGAGCGGTTCGGGCTGCTCTTCCAGATCCTCGACGACCTGCTCGACCTGACCGCGTCCAGCGAGCGGCTCGGCAAGCCGGTGGGCAACGACCTGCGCCAGGGCGTCTACAGCCTGCCGCTGCTGATGACCGGCGCGGACGTCACCGAGCTGCTCGGCAGGGACATGTCCGACGAACGGGCGGAGGAGGTGCTGCGCCGGCTGCGGGCGGGCGGGATCGTGGACATCACGCTCGCCTACTGCCGCGACCTCGCCGCGGACGCCGTCGCCGCCCTCCCGGCGATCCGCGACCAGGAGGTGGCGACCCTCCTGCGCGAGCTGCCGGACGCCTACATCCAGCGGGTGGCCTCACTCGCCCAGCTCACCCCGGTCGGCTGAGCCTGCCGCTCTCCTGAGCGGCATCGCTGCGGTCACGCGGGCTTGCGGACCTCCAGCATCCAGGTCCTGAACCAGGGGCCGCCGTACCAGAACCGCCAGCCGAGGTCGCGCCGGCGCACGTCCACGACGCCGAGGTCGCGCAGCGTGGCCTCGTACTCGGGCGTGTGCTGGAAGTCGGCGATCAGCATCAGCCCGCCGGGACGCAGCACCCGGTGCGCCTCCCTGATCGCCTTGTCGCGCCCCTCGGTGGTGGGGATGTTGTGCACGGCCAGGCTGGACACGATCGCGTCGTACGCGCCGTCCACGAAGGGCAGTTCCCGCATGTCGCCCGTGACCAGCTCGACCCGCTCGGAGACGCCCTCGCGCTCGGCGTTGGCCCTGGTGACCGTCTCTGCGTTGCCCGACTGGTCCTTGGTGCTCCACAGGTCCAGGCCGGTGGCCTCGCCGTCGGACAGCCGTCTGGCCGCCAGCATCAGCACCGCCCCGCGCCCGCAGCCGAGGTCGAGCAGCCGCTCGTCTCCGCGCAGCCGGCCGAGCTCCTCCTTCCAGACGGCGAACTTGCCGCCCCGGGTGGTGTAGACGTAGCTTGCCGCGCTGGCGAGCGTGTACAGCGCGCCGATCAGGAAGGCGATTCCGGCAGCGGGGACGTCGAAGGCGAAGGACACCGCCGCGAGCGCCAGCAGGCCGAGCGCCCCCAGGACGAGGCCGCCAAGCGCCCAGGGAGCATCGAACCCATAGCTTCCATGTCGATCACTCACAATTCACGTTATATCTCAAGAGTGGCTTACCGGGAATTGATCCGACACGGAATCCGCGCAGAACTAACCGGTCACGCCCTGTAACTAGCCTGGGATGATTCAGCGTTAACGGGGGTTGACCAGGGATGACAGGCAGAGAACGCGGATTCGGTCTCGGCGCGAGCGTCGCCCTGATGATGGGGTCAGCCCTGCTCTGGGGCATCGCCCACCTCGCCACCGACCGCCGGAGAACCGGCTTCGCCCTCATGATCACCCACCTGGCGCTGATGGCCTTCGTCCTCACCGTGCTGACCGCGTTCAGCGCCAGGCTGCTGGCGCTGGCCGTGCAACCCAGCTGGCTCACCATCCTGTCGATCACGCTCGGGCTGATCGCGCTCGCCTGGTCCGTCGTGATCATCTGGTCTTTCGCGCTCGTCCGGCCGGAGGCCGCCAACACCACGGGACGGGCCGTCCTCACGGCCGTAGCGGCCGCGCTGTGCGTGCTCGTGCTCGTCCCGACCGCGTACGCGGCCCACCTGGCCTACCTGTCTCGGGACGTCGTCGACAGCCTGTTCACCGCGCCCTCGTCCCCGGTGATGGCGGAGGACCCGTGGAACGGCGCCGAGCGCGTGAACTTCCTGCTCATCGGCGCCGACTCGGCCCCGAGCAGGCCCGGCGTGCGCACCGACAGCATGACCGTGGCCAGCGTCGACACCGCGACCGGCGCGACGGTCCTGCTCGGCCTGCCGCGCAACCTGGAGCGGGTGCCGTTGCCGCCGGGCCCGGCCAGGCGGCGCTTCCCGGAGGGCTTCACCGGCGCGGGCGACCAGAGCACGCCCGGCCTGCTCAACGAGATCTTCCAGTACGCCGAGGACTATCCGGAGATGGTGCCGGGCGTCCACAAGGGGCAGCGCGGCCCGACCATGCTCAAGCAGACGATCAGCGGCATCCTCGGCATTCCGGTGAATTACTACGCCATAGTCGACATGCGGGGCTTCGCGGAGATCATCGACGCGATGGGCGGCGTCCGGGTCACCATCAAGGAGCCGATCATCTACGGCAAGTACCGCGAGGGCCGGCTGCCCGCGGGCACGCGCCGGCTCTCCGGCGAGGAGGCCCTCTGGTACGGCCGCTCGCGCACCGACAGCGACGACTACGTGCGCATGGGCCGCCAGAAGTGCCTGCTCAACGCCGTCGCCAAGCAGGCCGACCCGTTGACCGTGCTGAACCGCTTCGAGGGCCTGGCCACCGCCACCAAGCGGGCGATCTCCACGGACATCCCGCAGGGGCTGCTGCCCGCCCTGGTGGATCTGTCGCTGAAGGTCAAGGAGACCAGGATCAGGAGCCTGAGCTTCGTCCCGCCGCTGATCAACACCGCCTACCCGGACTGGAACCTGATCAGGCGCAAGGTCGCCCAGGCCATCGCGGAACGCCCGGCCAACAGGACGGCGACCGCCGCGGGCAGCACGTCCAAGAGGTCGCCGGAGAACCCGCTGGCGCTCGACAGCACCTGCGGCTAGCCGCTGCGGATCGCGGCCTGCTCGCGCACGCGAAGCACTGGGCGCGTCGACCGGTCCAGGCACCCAGTGGGCGGCCTGGACCGGCAGCGCGGCCTCTCGCCAGGACGCGCGCGTGCCCGCCGGACGGGGACAGGAAACCCACCGCGCCGACACGCCGATGGCCGGGAGCCGCTTCCAGCTAATTCCGACTTGACATCAGGGAAACAACGGCGTTTTATGCTCACATAGCCGACTTATTAAGTAGGAAATAGGGAGTGGGCATGAACGCTCGCAGGGTGCTCGCCGCGGTGGCAGCCATGGCACTCACCACGTTGGTGGCAGCCTGCGGGGGCGGCGCCGCGTCCGACGCGGGAGGCAAGGCCAAGGAGGTCCGGCTCGGGTTCTTCCCGAACATCACCCACGCCACGGCGCTCGTCGGCGTCGAGAAGGGCCTGTACGCCAAGCACCTCGGCGTGCCGGTCAAGACCAGCACGTTCAACGCCGGTCCCGCCGCGATCGAGGCGATCTTCTCCGGGGCCGTCGACGCCACCTACATCGGCCCGAACCCGGCGATCAACGCCTGGGAGAAGTCCAAGGGCAAGGCCATCAACATCATCGCGGGGGCCGCGTCCGGCGGCGTCTACCTGGTGGTCAAGCCGGGCATCAACACGGCCGCCGACCTCAAGGGCAAGAAGATCGCCACCCCGCAGCTCGGCAACACCCAGGACGTGGCGCTGCGCTACTGGCTGCAGAGCAAGGGCCTCAAGACCGACACCAAGGGCGGCGGCGACGTCCACATCGTGCCGCAGGAGAACGCGCAGACCCTGCAGACCTTCGCCACCGGCGACATCGACGGCGCCTGGGTGCCCGAACCGTTCGCCAGCCGGCTGGTGCTGGAGAGCAAGGGCAAGATCCTTCAGGACGAGCGCGACCTCTGGCCGGACAAGCAGTTCGTGATCACCCACCTGATCGTCCGCCAGGAGTGGGCCAAGGCCAACCCCGACCTGGTCAAGAAGCTGCTCGAGGCGCACGTCGAGGCGACGAAGTTCATCAACGACGACCCCGCGGCGGCCGCGCAGACCGCCAACACCGCGATCGAGAAGCTGACCCAGAAGCCGCTCAAGCCCGAGGTGCTGCAGAGCGCCTTCAAGAACATCACGTTCACCAACGACCCGATCGCCTCCTCGCTCACCGCCAGCGCGGACCACGCGGTGCAGGTCGGGCTGCTCAAGCCGGTGGACCTGAACGGCATCTACGACCTCAAGCCGCTCAACGAGGTGCTGGCCGCGGAAGGCCAGAAGTCCGTATCGGACAGGTGAGGGACATGACGACTCAGGTAGTCGACCAGCAGGACGCCGTACGGCTGGAGGGCGTCTCCAAGGTGTACGGCCACGGCAGGACCGGGCTGCTCGCCCTCGACCAGGTCTCGCTCTCCGTCGTCCCCGGCGAGTTCGTCTGCCTGCTCGGCGCGTCCGGATGCGGCAAGAGCACGCTGCTCTCGCTGGTCGCCGGGCTCGACAGGCCGACCGCGGGGGAGATCTCCACGGGCGGGCGCAGGGTCGCGATGATGTTCCAGGACCCGGCGCTCTTCCCCTGGCTGACCGTCTCGGCCAACGTCGAGATGGCGTTGCGCGCCGACGGCCTGCCCAAGCGCGAGCGGCAGGCCAGGGCGGCCGAGTTCCTGGACATCGTGCACCTGGGCGGCTTCGGCGGGAAGCGCCCGCACGAGCTGTCCGGCGGCATGCGCCAGCGCGTCGCCCTGGCCCGCGCGCTCGCCCAGTCGTCGGCGTCCTCGTCCGGCTCCGACGCGGTGCTGCTCATGGACGAGCCGTTCGGCGCGCTCGACGCGATGACCCGCGACCTGCTGCACGACGAGCTGGAGCGGATCTGGCGGGAGCGGCACCTGTCGGTGCTGTTCGTCACCCACAACGTGCGCGAGGCCGTACGGCTGGGCGACAAGGTCGTGCTGCTGAGCAGCCGCCCCGGCCGCGTCGTCGAGGAGTTCCCCGTCGCGCTGCCCCGGCCCCGGCGCACCGAGTCCGCCGAGGTCGCCTCCCTCGCGGTGCAGATCACCGACCGGCTGAAGGAGGAGGTCATGCGCCATGGCCGTTGACACGCACGCCCGGCAGCTCGCCGGGCTCGACGCGCTGGAGCTGGCCGGCGAGCGGCGCTCGGGGGTCGCCGCCCGCGTCTGGGGGCGGGTCTGGCCGATGCTGACCGCCGTCGCGCTGGTGCTGGTCGTCTGGGAGCTGGTCGTGCTGAGCGGCCGGTGGCCCGAGTACGTCTTCGCCGGGCCGCTCACGACCTTCCAGGACCTGGCGTCGCGGCTGGGCGAGGCCGAGTTCTACCAGGCGGTCGCCACCACCATGCGCAGGGCGGTCACCGGGTTCGCCTTCGCCGTGCTCGCCGGGCTCGTCATCGGGGCGGCCGTGTCGCGGGTGAAGGTGCTGCGGGCCGCGTGCGGAGCGCTGATCACCGGGTTGCAGACCATGCCGTCGATCGCCTGGTTCCCCTTCGCGATCCTGCTGTTCGGGCTGACGGAGAGCGCGATCACGTTCGTGGTCATCCTGGGCGCGGCGCCGTCCATCGCCAACGGGCTGATCACCGGCGTCGACTACACGCCGCCGCTGCTGCTGCGGGCCGGGCACATGCTCGGGTTCAGGCGGCTCCAGCTGTACCGCCACGTCATCCTGCCCGCCTCGCTGCCGTCGTTCCTGGCGGGGCTGAAGCAGGGGTGGGCGTTCGCCTGGCGGTCGCTGATGGCGGGCGAGCTGCTGGTGATCATCGCCTACCAGTCGTCGCTCGGCGAGCAGCTCGCGAACGCCCGCGAGCTGTCGGACTCGCCGGGGCTGATCGGCACGATGATCGTCATCCTGCTGATCGGCATCGTGATCGACATGCTGTTCGAGGTGGCTGACAGCGCGCTGCGGCGGCGCTGGGGCCTCAATCCGGTGTGATGCGGATCTCCGCGAGAACCGACTACGCGCTGCGGGCGGTCACCGAACTGGCCGCGGCGCCACCGGGGCCGGTGCCGGCGGACCGGATCGCATCGGCCCAGAACATCCCGCGCAGGTTCCTGGACAACATCCTGCTCCAGCTCAGGCGGGCCGGGCTGATCCACAGCCTGCGCGGGCCGGAGGGCGGCTACTGGCTGGCCCGTCCCGCCGAGGACCTCACGCTCGCGGACGTGATCACCGTCATCGAGGGCAGGCCCGAATACCCTGAGCACGGCGGCTACCCCGGCGTGGCGGGCCCGCTGGCCGAGGTCTGGACCGCGCTGCGCGAGCACGAGGAACGCCTGCTCACCGAGATCACCTTCGCTCAGATCGTCTCGTCCAGGTTCTCCGCGTAGTACTCGACGGCCCGGCGGTACCCGCCGACCTGGCCCGACTCGGCCAGGAGCTTGAGCAGGGAACCGACCGCCTCCCGGGCGCGGCCCTCGTTGTACAGCGCCATGGCCATGAACGTGCGCAGCCCCGGGTCGCCGGGGAACTCCTCCAGGCCGCGCGTGAACGTCTCCAGGGCCTCGCGGTAGCGTCCGAGCACCCGGAGCGTGCTGCCCAGCCCGGTGAAGGCGCCCAACCGGTCGTCCAGGCCCTTGTCGGCCAGGGCGCGCTCGTAGAACGGCACCGCCTCGGCCTCCAGGCCGAGCGCGTCGTGCACCCAGGCCGTCTGGTAGGCAACCTCGGCGTCGTCGGGGTGGCGCTTGGCCAGTTCCAGCAGGATCGTCCGCGCTTCCTCGCGCTGCCCTTGCTCGCGCAGGCGAACCGCCTGCTCCAATTCGTCGTCACGCACGGACCAAGTGTGGCATGATGGTCGCACCCTCGAATGGAAACGGTTTTCATAATCAGCTTCAGGAGCGCGATCGTGAGAGTGGCCTTCGTCGGCAAGGGCGGCAGCGGCAAGACGACGATGTCGGCGCTGTTCGCGAGACACGTCGCCAGCCAGGGCGCACCCGTCGTCGCCATCGACGCCGACATCAACCAGCACCTCGCCCTCGTGCTCGGCGCCGACGAGTCGCCGGAGCCGCTCGGCTCGCGCCTGACCGAGATCAAGGAGCACCTGCGCGGCGACAACCCGCGCATCCCCGCGGCCGAGGCCATGGTCAAGACCACGCCGCCCGGCCGCGGCTCCCGCCTCCTGCGCTTCGACGACCTCGCCGCCAGCCCGTACGCGGTGAGCACCGCCGAGGGCGTCCGCCTGATGGCGACGGGCCCGTTCACCGAGGACGACCTGGGCGTGGCCTGCTACCACTCCAAGGTCGGCGCCGTGGAGCTGCTGCTCAACCACCTGGTCGACGGGCCCGGCGAGTACGTGGTGGTCGACATGACGGCCGGCGCCGACTCCTTCGCCTCCGGCCTGTTCACCCGCTTCGACCTGACCTTCCTCGTCGCCGAGCCCACCAGGCAGGGCGTCAGCGTCTACCGGCAGTACCGCGAGTACGCCGCCGACTACGACGTCGCGCTCGCGGTCGTCGGCAACAAGGTGCACGCGCCCTCCGACGTCGACTTCCTGCGCGAGCATGTAGGTGACGATCTGCTCACCTGGATGGAGCACTCGGCTGCCGTCCGCGCCATGGAGCAGGGGCGTCGCTTCGCCCTCGACGACCTGGAGCCCGGCAACGCCGACGCCCTGGCCGTCCTGCTGAAACACCTCGACGGGCAGGTGAAGGACTGGCCCCGGTTCGGCCGCCAGACGGCGGAGTTCCACCTCCGCAACGCCCGCGCCTGGGCCAACGACCGCACGGGCCTCGACCTGGCTGAGCAGATCGACCCGCACTTCGTCTACGGCCCATGACTGTCGCCCTCCGGTCATCTGGAGTGACCGGCCGGCCACACCTAGCGTCAGATTCACCCCTTTCGAGAGGAGACAGCATGTCGCTGACCGTTCCGAACGATCTGCTCGACCAGGCCAGAACCGGCGAGATCGACGACGCGGCCTTCATCGCCTGCGTCCGCGACTCCCTGCCCTACGCCTGGTCGGTGATCAGCGAGCTGGTCGAGCAGCGTGACCAGTCAGGGGCCGACTTCGCCGACAACCAGGTTCCGCCGCCGTCCGAGGAGGCCCGCGGCCAGCTCCTGCGCTGCCTGGCGAGCGACGCGATGCGCGGCGCCCTGGAGAGTCACTTCGGCGTCCGGCTGGCCTTCCAGAACTGCCACCGGGTGGCGGTCTTCGACCCGACGGCGACCGAGGCCCTGCGCGACTTCGTCACCCCCAGGGCCCAGATCCTCAACCAGAAACCCGAACTGGTCGACTGCTGACCGGCGACTCGGGTTCGCCACTGGTCGACTGCTGACCGCCAGGACGCCCGCCACCGCTGTACGGTGGCGGGCGTCTCGGGGTTCGCCACCCGGCGGCACGGCGCTGTCTCCCCACCGTGCCCGGCAGTGGCGGGGACCGGCGTCTTCGTCAGGGAGACGCGGCGGCGGGCCTGACGCGGGGCAGCACCTCGGCCCCCAGCCGCCGGATGTTCTCGAGGGTCCGCCGATGCTCCCCCAGGCCCTCGACCATCAGGACGAGATGGTCGAGGCCCGTCACCGAGGCGGTGCGCAGGATGGTCTCCACGCAGTGCTCGGCCGACCCGACGGGATGCACCCGGGTCAAGAAGTCCACATATTTCCTGACATCTCGCGGGGGTCGTGCCCGATCGTCCACCGGCACGTACCCTGCCAGCCCGGGCTCCAGCCAGCGCGGCATCGTCTCCTTCAGCTCCCGCACGGCCCGCGTGGTCGAGTCGGCCACGTACCCGACCGCCGCCGCCACGTGCCCCGCCTCCGGCGCCCCCCGCCGGGCCTCGTACGCGTCCACCACGGCGGCCTTCTCCCGGTCATCGACGTGCATCCCGAGCAGCATCGGCAGCCCCCGATCCGCCGCCAGCGCCACCGTCGCCTCTGACGTGCACGCCACGACCGGCCGCAACCTGGCGGACGGCACCACCGGCACCTCCCGGAACCGGAAGAACTCCCCCTCAGCCGACACCCGCTCCCGCGACAGCGCCGCCAGCAGCACGTCGAGCGACTCCCCGAACCCCCGCTCGAACCTCTCCAGCCCGGTGCCGAACACCTCCAGGTCGACCCACGGCCCGCCCCGCCCAACGCCCAGCGCGAACCGTCCGCCCGACAGGTGGTGCAACATCGCCGCCTGCTCGGCCAGCGCCACCGGATGCTGCGTGGACAGCACGCTCACGGCGGTGCCGACCCCGATCGCGCTGGTCCTGCCGATCGCCACGGCCGCCAGCGTGACGGCCGACGGGCACACCCCGTACGACATGAAGTGGTGCTCGGCGATCCACGCGTCGTCGAACCCGGCCTCCTCGGCGGCCACCACCAACTCGACGGCGTCGGCCAGCACCCGCCCCGCGTCCTGCCCCGGAAACTGGGCCACAACCAGAAAGATCCCGATACGCACCCACCCGATGATGACCGATTCTGCACAGCCATCCCACCTAGCCGAACAGGCTGGCCTGACCCTCTCCCACGGACGGGTCGCGGTGCCGCTTCAGGTGGCGCCACCGCGGCAGGTCGTCCAGGTACGACCAGGACAGACGGTGATGCTCCGTGGGCCCCAGGCGGGCCAGCGCCTCCTGATGCACCGGTGACGGGTAGCCGGCGTTCTCCGCGAACGCGTACTCCGCGCAGCCGATCGTCCCCATGTACGTGTCGCGCCGCACCTTCGCCAGCACGGACGCCGCCGCCACCGAGATGCTGGCCGCGTCGCCCTTGACCTCCAGCCGCACCGGCCACGGCGGACCGATGTAGTCGTGCTTGCCGTCGAGGATCACGGCGTCCGGCCTGACCGGCAGCGCCTCCAGGGCGCGGCGGGCGGCCCGGCGCAGGGCCTCGGTCATGCCGAGCCGGTCGATCTCCGTGTGCGACGACTCGCCGTACCCGATGCCGAGCGCCCAGCTCTCCAGCTCCCCCGCCAGCGAGTCGCGTTTGGCGGCCGAGAGCTGCTTGGAGTCCGTCAGGCCCGACGGCGGCTCCGACAGGTCGGTCACGACGGCGCAGACCGTCACGGGCCCGGCCCACGCTCCCCGGCCCACCTCGTCGACCCCGGCCACCCGGGCGATGCTGGGCTGGGTGAGGAGGAGCTGCTCGATGGAGTAGGACGGCGCCATAGCCGCAGACGCTACCGGAACACGGGCCGGCGCTCCGGGGTGCGCGTCAGCGGGGTTCGCGTCAGCGCTCCGCGGGCCGCACCGGATCGAGGTCGGCGGCGATGTAGCGCGCCGCGACATGGATCGCCCGCAACGTCACCGACACCGAAGGGCGGTGCACGCTGGAACCGCGGGCGACCGCGTGCACCTCGCGCCTGACCGGGTTTCCCGGGAACTGCCGCACCGCCAGCCCGCGGACCCCCGCCGCGAGCGCCAGCGCGGGCACCGCGGCGATGCCGATGCCCTTGGCCACGAGCGACAGGATCGTCCCCAGCCCCTCGAACTCCCACGGCGTCGGCTTGGTGCCGCCCACGTCCACCAGGAGGCGGTCCACCGCGAGGCGCGACGGCTCGCCGTCGGGGGTGGCCATCCACGGCTCGTCGCGCAGTTCGCGCAGGTCGAACGGCACCTCGGGGTCGGCGAGCCGGTGCTTGCGCGGCACCACGAGCACCAGCGGGTCGCTGAGCAGCGGGTAGACGCGCAGGCTGTCGTTGTCGCGGACGCGGCCGTACCAGTCGTCGACGAGCGCGATGTCGACCTCGCCCGACTGCACCTCGCGCATGCCCCGCCCGGACCTGCTCTGGCCGAGGCGGAGGGTCAGCTCGGTGTGGCGGCGCAGCGATCGGGCGAGCGCCGGGGCGAAGGCGACGGCCGCCGTGGGGAAGGCGGTGACGACGACGCGTCCGGCCGGGATGCCCGCGTGGGCGGACAGATCCGACTCGGCCTCCTCCACCATCGACAGGATGCGCTCGCCGTGCGCGACGAGCCTGCGGCCCGCGTCGGTGAGCTCCGCGCTGCGCGCCGTCCTGTCGATCAGGGCGGTGCCCGTCTCCCGTTCCAGGGCCGCGAGCTGCTGCGACACAGCCGAGGGGCTGTAGCCGAGAGACTCGGCGGTGGCGGCGATGCTGCCTCGGCGGGCGAACTCGCAGATCAACGTCAGACGGCGTAGTTCGAGCATCGGACTTCCTTATGCCTACCCACGAAAAGCCTCGCTTGTGCTGATGCCTTCATCCAACCACGCTGGGAACGTGACAACCATGAGCGTGACCCTGTCCGCCACCCTGGCGGCGAACGAAGACATCGAACGAAGACGGCGCGCCGGGGAACGCGTGCTGCACCTCGCTTTCGGCGAGGCAGGGCTGCCCGTCCACCCGGCGCTGCGCGAAAGGCTGGTGGCCGCATCCGATCGCAACGGCTACGGGCCGGTCGCGGGAGCGTCCGGACTGCGTGCGGCGGCGGCGGGCTACTGGGCACGACGGGGCCTCATCACCGACCCCGAGTTGGTCATCTGCGGCCCCGGCAGCAAGTCGCTGCTGTACGGCCTGCTGCTGGCGATCGGCGGCGACATCGTCCTCCCCAGGCCGAGCTGGGTCAGCTACGCGGCGCAGGCCGATCTGGTCGGCTCGCGTCCCATCCTGGTGCCCGCACCGCCGGGAGAGGGCGGCGCCCCCGACCCCGACACGGCACGCTCCGCGGTGCTCCAGGCCCGCGCGCAGGGCAGGGACGTCCGCAGCCTGCTCGTGACGCTGCCTGACAACCCCACGGGCCGCCTCGCGTCGCCGCAGACGATCCGCCGCCTGGTGGACGTCGCCCGCGAGCTGGACCTGATCATCATCTCCGACGAGATCTACCGCGACCTGCTGCACGACCCCGACCTCCCCTACACCTCCCCCGCGGACCTCGCCCCCGAGCGCACGGTCATCACGACCGGCCTGAGCAAGAGCCTGGCTCTCGGCGGCTGGCGGATCGGCGTGGCCAGGCTGCCGGACGGCGCGCACGCGCTGCGCAGCAGGCTGCTCGCGGTGGCCAGCGAGATCTGGTCGGCCCCCGCCGCCCCGGTGCAGGAGGCCGCCACCTACGCCTTCACCGACGCCCCCGAGCTGGTCGAGCGCATCGTGCGGAGCCGGAGGCTGCACGGCACGGTCGCCCGTGCCGTCAGGGAGCGGTTCGTCGAGATCGGCGCCTCGGTGCCCGTCCCCCAGGGCGGCTTCTACCTCTACCCGGACCTGAGCCACCTGCGGCTCGGCGGCTCGGCCGAAATCACCAGGGCGCTGCTGGAGGAGCACGGCATCGGCGTGCTGCCCGGCCACGCGTTCGGCGACGACCCCGCCGCCGCGCGGGTGCGGGTGGCGGTGAGCCTGCTGTACGGGGAGACCGCCGAGGAGCGGATGGCCGCGCTGAACAGCGCAGACCCGCTCCGGCTGCCGTGGATCGCCGACAGTCTCGATCATCTCGCGACGGGCCTGCGACAGCTGTCGCTGCGACGGCGGAGCGCCTCGCCTGAACCGGAATTGGCGCTCGTGCCGACGGCAGTGCACAGTTAGCCGAAGTTTTACCTTCAGGGCCGGTCCCGATCTTCCGGAATCGGCCCTCTGACCTGCGGAAACGCCATACCTTCAGAAAGCTGCAAAAGTTCCCGGGCGATGCCTGGTTACACCAGTGGTGAGCAGACCCCATCATGTGCTCATGCCCGCTCTTGTCACCTTGTCCGGGCGCTTCGTGCGCCTGGAACCTCTCAGCTTCGCGGCGATCGACGAACTCGTCGCCGCGGCGAGTGAAGACCGCACCACGTATGCCTTCACTCGCGTCCCGGAAGGCCGGGACGAGATGGTCTCCTATGTGGAGGCCACGCTGGCTGAGCAGGCGGAGGGCCGCACTTTGCCCTTCGCCATCCGGTGGCTGAACACCGACCGCGTGGTCGGTGCCACCCGTCTCATGAACCTGGAGTACTGGCAGGGCCCCATGCCCTGGCCTCCGGGTACGCGGGGAGCGGTGGGCGAGATCCCGTCCGTGGCCGACATCGGTTACACCTGGCTGGGCGCGTCCGCCCAGGGCTCGGGTGTGAACCGGGAGAGCAAGTTCCTGATGCTCTCGCACGCCTTCGACATCTGGAACGTCCACCGCATCACGCTCAAGGCTGATGTACGCAACGTCCGATCACGGGCCGCCATCGAGGCTCTCGGCGCACACTTCGACGGGGTGCGACGAGCGGAAAGCCGAGGCGCCGACGACACGGTCCGAGATACGGCGTTCTACTCGATTCTGAACTCCGAATGGCCCGCCGTCCGAGAACGGCTGGCCATGAGGCTCGGTCTGGTCGAAGCAGCATAGGAACATCCGTACGGCCCCGCTCATGCCACATGGGCGGGGCCTGATTCTTCGCGGCAGATTGCCGCTGGTCAACGCTTCGGTTAACGAACTAGGTATTGGCCAGAGATGGATCTATCATTTGGTAGCAAATCGTTCCATTGCCTTGGAGACAGACGGCATGGCTGGTCAGAGCCTCGAAGGCGGGCTGCGGTTCGCCGTGCTCGGTCCCGTCCGCGCGTGGCGTGATGGCCAGGAGCTCGACCTGGGAACGCCGTTGCAGCGTTCCATTCTCGGAATGCTCCTGCTGCGCGAGGGCCGCGCGGTCACGCCGACCGAGATGATCGACGCCGTCTGGGGCGAGGACGCGCCGCCGAGGGCGCTGGGGGCGCTGCGCACGTACGTCTCGCGGCTGCGTACCGTGCTCGAACCTGACAGGCCCGCCCGCTCCCGGCCCGAGCTGCTCACCTCTGTCGGACGTGGCTACGCGCTGCGGCTGCCCGACGGCGCGCTCGACCTGACCCGCTTCGAACGCGGCATCCAGGACGCCGAGGCCGCCCGCAAGGCCGGCAGGCCGGCCGAGGCCGCCAGGCACCTGCGCGCCGCGCTCGCGCTGTTCGAGGGCGAGCCGCTGGCGGGGGCCGTGGGCCCGTACGCGGAGCACCAGCGCGACCGGCTGGCCGAACGCCGCCTCAGCGTGCTCGAGACGCTCATGGACGTGGACCTGGAGCTGGGCGCGCACGCGGCCGTCGTCTCCGAGCTGATCGCGCTGACCGCCGACCACCCGTTGCGCGAGCGGCTGCGCGCGCAGCTCATGCTGGCCTACTACCGCTGCGGCCGTCAGGGCGACGCGCTGGCCGTGTTCACCGAGACCCGCGAGGCGCTGATCGAGGAGCTGGGCATCGAGCCCGGCCCCGAGCTGGCCGCCCTGCACCAGCGCATCCTGGCCGCCGACCCCACGCTGGCCGCCGCCGAGGTCGTGGAGGACCAGCCGGACGAGGACGAGCCGCTCCCGGAGTTCCCCCGCCCGGCGCAGCTCCCGGCCGCGGTGAACGACTTCACCGGACGCAAGGAGATCGCCGGCCGGCTGCGCACGCTACTGTCGGCCCAGGCGTCCGCCGAGGGGGTGCCCGTGGCCGCGATCTGCGGCATAGGGGGTGTCGGCAAGACCGCCCTGGCCGTGCACGTGGCCCACTCCACCGGCGACCTGTTCCCCGACGGCCAGCTCTACGCCGACCTGCGCGGCTACACCGACGAGGCCATCTCGCCCGCCTCTGCGCTCGGCGCGTTCCTGCGGGCGCTCGGCATCCCGCCCGACATCATCCCCGAGGGCCTGTCGGAACGGTCCGCGCTCTACCGGTCGCTGCTGGCCGAGCGGCGCGTCCTCGTCCTGCTCGACAACGCCCGCGACGCCGAGCAGGTCAGCCCGCTGCTGCCGGGCTCCCCCGGCTGCGCGGCGATCGTCACGAGCCGGGTCAAGCTGGCCGACCTGCCCTCCGCCCGCCTGATCGACCTGGACGTGATGGAGCCCGACGAGGCGCTGTCGCTGTTCGCCGCCGTCGCCGGCCCCGAGCGGGTCGCGGCCGAGCACGGCGCGGCCATGGACGTCGTCGCGGCCTGCGGGTTCCTGCCGCTGGCCGTGCGGATCGTCGCGGCCAGGCTGGCGGCCCGCCCGTCGTGGACGGTGGCGTCGCTGGTGCCCAGACTGGCCGACGAGCAACGCCGCCTGGACGAGCTGCGGGTGGGCAACCTCGCGGTCGAGGCCACCTTCGCGCTCGGGTACGGGCAGCTCGAAGCCGCCCAGGCCCGCGCGTTCCGGCTGCTCTCGCTGCCCAACGGCCCCGACGTCTCGGCGGGGGCCGCCGCCGCCGTGCTCTCCATGACCACGTTCGAGACGGAGGACCTGCTGGAGTCGCTGGTCGACGCCAGCCTGCTGGAGGCCCCGGCGCCCGGCCGCTACCGCTTCCACGACCTGCTCAGGCTGTTCGCCAGGCGGGAGCTGGAGAAGTCGGAGCGTCCGCAGGCCCGCGCGATGGCGCTGCGGCGGCTGCTCGGCTTCTACCTGGCCTCCGCTCAGTCGGCGCACCGGCTGGCCTACGAGGGCAGCATGATCTCCGACAACCTCGTGGTGGTCGGCAGCGGGCTCACCTTCGGCACCGCCGACGAGGCCGTCGCCTGGCTGATCGCCGAGGGCGACTCGCTGTTCGCCGCGATCAACCAGGCCGCCGACGCGTCCACGACGGCGGACCAGCTCCTGCCTGCCGGCGACCTGCTGGTGGCGATGGAGCCGCTGCTGGAGTCCGGCACGCACACGCGCGAGTTCGACCACGGCACCCGGGCGGTGCTGGCGACGGCCACGCGCATCGGCGACCCCGCGAGCGAGCTGCGCGCCCGCTACGTGCTCGGCCGGGTGCTGTTCGCGGGCAACCGCCTGACCCAGGCCGAGGAGCAGTTCAGGAGGGTGCACGAACTGTCCGTCGCGGGCGGCGAGAAGGTCGTCACGGGCGAGGTGCTGAACGCGCTGGCCGTGGTCGTGGGCAGGCAGCGCCGCCACACCGAGGCGCTGTCGTGGTTCGACGCGGCGATGGGCTTCTACCGCCAGAACGGCGTCCCGGCGGGTGAGGCGCTGGTGCTCAGCTACTCGGCCCGCGACCACCTCGGGCTCGGCCACGCCGACAACGCGATCGCCGCCGCCGAGAAGGGGCTGGCCATCTTCACCGAGATCGGCAGCGGCGCCGGCACCGCCCGCGCCCGCTACCACCTGGGCATCGTGCTCAGCCGGGTCGGCAGGCTGACGGAGGCGGTACACCACCACGCGGAGTGCCTGGCCTTCTTCCGGGCGAGCAAGCAGCGGGTGTGGGAGCAGCGGGTGTGCTCGCGGCTGGCCGAGACGTTCATCGCCGCCCAGCGCTACCCGGACGCCGTGCGTCACGCGGAGCAGGCGCTGATCGTGTCGAGGGAGATCGGCCACCCGTACGGCGAGGCGCTCTCGCTCACCGTGCTGGGCAACGCGCTCAGCGGGCTGGGCAACGCCTCGCGGAGCACCGACTGCCTACGCCAGGCCCTGGACATCTTCACCAGGCTCGGCGCTCCCGAGGCCGCGGACCTCAGGGTTCTCCTCGACAGCGCCCAGGTCGTCGAGTCCTGAGTACAGCTCGTCGTCCAGACGTGTCATCCACACATGATTGAACAAGGCTGTCCCCTGGGAGTCACGAACGTTCAGCCCGGCCGGCCATCTGACCGCCTCGCGTCGCTAGGGGGCCCGGTTATCGGGATGCTCCGCGCGGCGGCTAGCCGCCTCACATCGACGGCCGGCCGGGCCTGACACGAACCTCGAACCCCCCAGGCTCGTGCCGTGCTCGCCAGCCTCGCCGGTCGCTGTCAACGTCGGATCAATGCCGGATCAAAGCGTGAAATATCCCTCAGCGATGAGCGGGCGGATGGCGTCGGCATGCAGGATGTCGCCGTCACCGACCAACTCGGCGATGACGTTGAGCAGCGGGCCGAGGGCCAGTTCGCCGTCGCACACGCCGGCCAGCGCGGCCTCGACGGTGCCGACCTCCCTGCTGCGGCGCAGGCCGGTGGTCTGGCGCAGCACGATCCGCATCGGGTCCTCGGCTCCCGGCAGGCCGACGCGCTCGTCCAGCAGGCCGTCGACGGTGCGCAGCAGCGCGGAGTCGAGGTTCTGGACGCGGTGGGCGGTCGCGATCGAGTCGAGGACGCCGTCGACGTACTCGCCGACCGGGAGCGCGACCTGGTGGGTGAGCTGCTCCACGCGGACGACCGGGTCGAGCGTGCCCGAGTTGCGCATGGTGATCCAGCCGAAGCCGACGCCCTCCACCTTCTGCTCGTCGAACCAGCTCAGCCACCGGTCGTAGTGCTCGGCGTAGCCGGGGGTGCCCTGCTCGGCCGCGTCTCTGAGCCACAGCTCGACGTACTGCGCGGGGTCCTGGACGTCACGCTGGACCGCCCAGGCGTCGCAGCCGGTCTCGCTGAGCCAGCCGCCGACGCGCTCGCGCCAGTCTTCGCCCTCGACGTGCAGCCAGTTGGCCAGCAAGTGGGCCTGACCGCCGGGGGCGAGGTGGCCGGGCGTCTGGCGGACGAGGTCGCGGCAGAAGGCGTCGCCCTCACGGCCCGTCTCGCGGTAGGTCAGCGTCGAGCGCCGGCCGGGCGGCGTGATGACGAACGGGGGGTTGGAGACGACCAGGTCGAACTGCTCGCCCTCGACGGGCTCGAACATCGAGCCGACCCGGGCCTCCACACCCGAAATTTCCGACAATTTCCAGCTAAGCTCGGCCAGCTCGACGGCGCGCGGGTTCACGTCGGTGGCCACGATCTCGCCCGCCCGGCCCGCCAGGTGCAGCACCTGGACCCCGCAGCCGGTGCCCAGGTCGAGCGCCCGCTGGACCGGGCGGCGGGTGACGAGCTGTGCCAGGTTCGCCGAAGCACCACCCGCGCCCACCACGTGGTCGGGACGCAGGGCGGGATCGCCGGGCCGCACCTTGCGGTCGGAGACCACGTAGCCGCCGGTCTCCCAGGGCTGGAGCTGCACGGACGCCCTGACCTCGCCCCCCTCGGCGACGGCCAGGCCAGAATCGAGCACAGAGTCGAGCACCGCGGCGGGCACCGCCCCCGCCGGAACGGGCACGCCCAGCCACCAGAGCCTGATCAGGGCGGCCAGCGGATCGCCGTCGGCCGTGGCGCGCAACGCCGGGACCAGCTCCTCGCGGGCCAGGGCCGAGGCCGCCATGTCGCCCAGCCTGTCGCGGACGCCGTCGATGGTGTAGTCGGTCTCCAGGAGGTGTTCGCGCAGTCGTTCCACGCGACCATCCTTTCACCGCCAGGCTATCGACATGATCGGACACTTAGAGTAATCATACTGTTACCGGAATACCCAAGTGTTCTGCAAGCGAGGGACAACCGACGCGCGATATCTCTAGTGAGCCAAACCCACGTCCGGATAGGAGCGGGTCCCATGCTGATCCCCTGCCTGGCCTGCGAGTCCCGCTTCATGCCCGACGAGTACTTCAGCGCCTGCTCCGACTACAACCGCGGCCTCGACCTCGTCTCCTGGACCTGCCCGAGCTGCGGCAACCGCGACGACCTGCGGGTCCTGCCCGGCGAGCTGGGGTTCGGCTACCCGCACCGGGGGCGCTTCGACGTCCACGACCGGGTGCGCGTGCCCGGCCTGCGCAGGCAGCGCGGCGACCTGCGGCTCGACATCTCCCTCGACACCGCCAGCTGGCGGGTGCCTACGCGGATCCGGCAACCGGCATGACGGGCGCGCAGGCGTGCGCGGGCTCCTCGCCGCGCAGCAGCCGCGCGATGTCCTCCACGATCATCTCAGCGTGCTCCTCGTGGCTCTCTCCCGTGGCCTCGCCCAGATGCGGCGTGAGCACCACGTTCGGCAGCCTGGTCAGAGGATGGGCGGGGTCGAGCCACTCGCCCTCGAAGTGGTCGATCCCGGCGCCGCCCAGCTGCCCGTCACGCAGCGCCTCCACCAGTGCCGTCAGGTCGTGCAGCGCGCCCCGGGCGGTGTTGAGGTAGATCGAGCCGGGGCGCATCGCGGCGAACTCGGCGGAGCCGAACAGGCCTCTGGTCTCGCCGGTCACCGGCGTGTGCAGCGAGATCACGTCCGCCTCCGCCAGGAGGGCGGGCAGGCTGTGCGCGGCTTCCTCCACGTACGGGTCGCAGGCGATGACCCGCATGCCGAGGCCCTCGCAGCGCCAGCGCACCGCCCTGCCGACCCGGCCCAGCCCGACGATGCCGAATGTGCGCCCGCTCAGGCGCATGCCGCGGTGGCGTTGCGCGGGCGGCATCCGGCCTCGGTAGCCGCGGCCCCGCCGCACCTCCCTGTCGGCCGTGACGAGGTTCCTGCCGACCGCGAACAGCAGCGCGATCGTCAGCTCGGCGACCGCCTCCGAGTCGCGGTCGGCGGCGTGCAGGACGGTGACGCCGTGCTCGGCGGCCAGTTCCAGATCGATGCCGGTGGGCGCGGCCATGCTGGCGACGACCTGCACGGGAAGCGAGAGCACCGACGCGCGGACCTCGTCACCGTCGGTGACGAGCACGGTCGCGCCGGTCTCGACGACCAGGTCGGCGAGCTGCTCGTCGGTGAAGCCGACGCTGGGCCGGTCGGACGCCAGCGCCAGGTCGGCGACCTCGCCCAGGCGGGCGAGCGCACGCTCCGGCAGGATGGGCAGGACGAGTGCCCGAGGTCGTGTCACAATCGGACAATAACACCACCCAACGTGGTCGCTTCGTCACTCCCCGCGCTGGCGGAGGCTCTGCCAGGCGGCCTCGCCCAGCCCCTTGACCTCCTCGTCGGTCGGCGTGTGGGCCCCGGCGAACCAGAGCCTGCACATCTCCCGGGCCGGGCCGAGCCAGAGGACGTAGCACATGGTCGCGGGCACCGGCTGGAGCAGGCCGTTCTTCATGTGCGGCCGCCACCAGTCGGAGACCTGGCGGAAGAAGGCACGGCGGGCCTCGGCCACCTCGGGGCCGCCCGGCTCGGTCTTGCGCGGCGGGCGCTCGCTGACCAGCAGCCTGGCCCGCTCGGGATGCTCGCCCGCCCAGCGCATGTGGAAGGCGACGACGGCCTCGATGCCGTCGCGGGCCTCCTCATGGCTGACGAGCTCGGCGAGGAACGCCTCCTGGTAGGCGGCTTGGATCTCGGCGTACAGCACGCCGAAGACGTGTTCCTTGCTGGCGAAGTGGTGGTAGAAGCTGCCGACGCTTACGCCGCTCTCCTCGCGGAGGCTGGCCAGCGTGGTGGCCGACACTCCGTCCTGGCTGAATCGGCGGAGGGCGCCCTCGATGATGCGGGTCCGGCCGTCGCGTCCGTTCCTGACACTCTTCACGCTGTCAATGGTGAGCCACCAGAACGTTGTTCCGCAAATACTGCCGCCTCCTGGATGATAGCGGTCACCTCCACCGATCCCGAAGAGGCGGTCATCCTGGCGTCCGGCCACAGCCTGCGGATCATCCCCTGCACCCGCCTGTTCTCGCCCATGACGTCCATGCCGACGGTCGTGGCGCCGCGCACGGCGGCCCTGTACAGCAACCTCTTGATCAGTCTGCGGCCGAGCCCGCGCCCCTGGCACCGATCGGTGACCACTATCGCGATCTCCACGTCGGCCACACCGCCCCGGTAGCTCATGGCGTGACCGACGATCTCGCCCTCCTGGACGGCGACCAGGACGTCCCTGTGCTCGTCTGTAGCGAGCAGCGCGCGCACCAGAGCGGCGGCAGGACAGCCGACCCCGGTGAAGAACCGCAGCGTCTGCGTGTGCAGCGAGAGCCCGGCCAGGAAGCGGCGGACGCTCTCCTCGTCGTCCGACCTGACCGGACGAATCTGGGTTCCGAGCATGGACTCAGCTTGCCGGTCGAATGCTGAGTCTGTCAATTGAACTCAGGTATGATAGTCGGCATGAACGTGCCTTTTCGGGTGGACAACTGCTCGATCGAGCGCACCCTGGACATCGTCGGGGAGAAGTGGACCTTCCTGGTGCTGCGCGAGGCGTTCACCGGCGTCCGCCGATTCGCCGACATGCAGGCCATGACCGGGGCGCCGCGCCAGGTCCTCAGCGCGCGGCTGGCCCGGCTGGTCGAGGAGGGCCTGCTGCGCAAGCAGCCGTACCGCGAGCCGGGCCAGCGCCAGCGCTACGAGTACCGGCTGACCGACAAGGGCCGCGACCTGTACCCGCTGCTGGTGGCGCTCATGCACTGGGGCGACAGGTACCTGGCGGGCGAGGCGGGCCCGCCCGTGCTGCTGACGCACCGCGACTGCGGCGCCCCCGTCGAGCAGTACCTGCGCTGCGCGGACGGGCACGAGGTGGCGGGGCCCCGGGAGATCACCCCGCTGCCCGGCTCAGGCGCCGCGCTGAAGAGCGCGTAGGCGGCCCCGGAAGTCCGCCAGCGTCACCAGGGCGGCTCCCGACAGCAGCACCGCCACCGCGGACGTCCGGACGAGCAGGTAGGTCTCCACAGGCTGGCTGAGCAGCAGCCACAGGCTCAGCGAGCCGTTGACGAACTGCGCGCACCCCCAGATCAGCGACTGTCGGCGGAAAAATCGCTGCATGAGTGGCTTGTTCAGCACTTGGTCGGGCAGCGGCACCAGATCCTCCGCCACCCGCCGCGCGAGTGGCCTGCGTAACCGCGCCGTGCTGAGGAACGCCGCGCTGGCGCAGAACACGCCCAGCGTCGGCTGCAGGAAGAAGAGCACCGGGCTCCCGGTGAGCAGCGCCAGCACCGCCCTGACCGTGACCATGCCCGCCGCCAGCAGGACGCTTCCCGGCACGGCCCGGCCTTTGACGATCCGCCAGGCCGCTCCCCCGTACACCCACGCCACCGCCACCACCACGCCGGCGGTGAACCCCCCGAGCACCAGGCCGACGTAGAACACCGCGACGGGCAGGATCATGCCCTCCAGCACCCGCGGCACCGCATGGCGCAACAGGGAGACGAACCGGGGCAGTTCGAACGCGGGCGCCTCCGGGGGCGCGGCAAGCAGGGTCATGTGGCCCTTGGGGTGGGAGGTCGCAGGGGGACGAACCCGACCGTACGCGATGAACCACCGTTCTGGTAAGCCATTCCTCCAGATCGGGGCAGCAGGGTGGCAGATGAGGGAGCACAGGTCGCGCTGCCTACTCTTGAAGGGTGTACCGGTTCCTCCTTACGCCTCGCTGGGTCGCGCTCCACATCGTGGTGCTGCTGGTCATCCCCGCCTTCGTGTTCCTGGGCCGGTGGCAGTTCGGACGGTTCGAGGAGCGCTCGGCCAACAGCGACCGCGTGACCGCCAACCTGGCGGCCGCGCCGGTGCCCCTCGGCACGCTGGCCGGGCCGGGCCGGCAGGTGAAGGTGGACGACCGGTTCCACACGGTCACCGTCTCGGGCAGCTACGACGCGGCACACGGCCTGGTCGTGCGCAGGCGACCGCAGGAGGGCAGGCCCGGCTTCTACGTGCTGACCCCGCTGGTGACGGGTGGCGGTCAGGCCGTCCTGGTGAACAGGGGCTGGGTGAAGGCGGGGGCGAGCGCCGACGCGCCGCCCGAGGTGCCCGCGCCGCCCGCAGGGCAGGTAACTGTCACCGGACGGCTACGCCCGGGGGAGACGGAGGAGTCAAGCGGGCTCAAGGACCGCTCGGGGCTGCCTCCGGGCCAGGTGCTGCTGATCGACCCCGGCAAGATCGGCAAGGGGCTGCCGTACCAGCTCGTGGGCGGGTACGTGGAGCTGACCGGGCAGCAGCCGAAGCCCGCCGCGGCGCCGGAGCCGGTGCCCGCGCCCGACGTGGGCTCGGGCGGCGGGCTCAACCTGGCGTACGGCGTCCAGTGGTGGCTGTTCATCGGCGTGGCCATCGGCGGCTGGATCCTGCTCATCCGGCGCGAGGTCGCCGACAGAAAGGCAGCGGAGTCCGCTGAGGTGCCGGAGTCCCCGAAGGTGCCGGAGACCGCGGAGTCCTCCACCGAGCAGCAGGAGACGCATCCCGCCCCGAATTAGGGTGATGAGCGGAGCACGAGGAGCTGCGGTACCACAACCTGCCTATCGAGGTAAGGCGCTGGGACACCAGCTCGTACAACGACGACGCGCAGGGCGTCCCCAGGTTCCTCGCCGACCGCTACCTGGAGGTCTCGGAAGACGGCGTCGCCAACCTGCGCGAGGCCGTCGAGACCGTCTCGCGGGACGACAGCGCCCCGGTCGTCGTCCACTGCGCGGCCGGCAAGGACCGTACCGGCCTGCTCATCGCGATCATCCTGGCGCTCCTCGGCGTGGCGGAGGACGACATCGTGGCCGACTACGCGCTGACCGGCCTGGCCACCGAGCGTTTCATCGCCGACTGGCAGGCCAGACACCCCGGCTCCCCCATGTGGCCGGGTTTCGGCCAGGCTCCCGCCGAGGCGATGCGGCTCTTCCTCGCCGACCTGGTCGCGCGGCACGGCTCGGTTGCGCGGTACTGCGCCGAGGTGCTGCGCGTGGGGTCGGGCGTCGTCGACGAACTGCGGCGTGCTCTGCTGACTGAGGCGGCTTCAGCGGGGTAGCGGGTACTTGGGTCCGCGTGGGCTGAGCGGACCGTCGGCACCCCGGGGTCGCCCGCGCCCCCTCCCCGGCGATCCCGGGTCCGAAGAGGGCTTGGATACCCAACGGATACGTCGCAGCTTGTTCGACGTTATCCCGTCGTCGTACGGTTACCTGCGTGACTACGCCGCTGCTCCCCGACCCAGATCCGAGGCGGCGCGACTACGTGATCATCTCCGCCGACGATCACCTGATCGAGCCTCCTGACCTCTTCGAGGACAGGCTGCCGGAGAAGTTCGCCGAGGTCGCGCCCAAGGTCGTGGAGACGGAGGCCGGTCACCAGGTGTGGCGCTACGGCGGCGCGACCTATCCCTGCGCGGGGATAGACGTCGGCGCCGGGCTGCCGCGCGAGCAGTGGACCCTCGACCCGGTCAGGTTCGAGAACATGCGTCCCGGCTGCCACGACATCGAGGCCCGGGTCGAGGACATGGATCTCGCCGGCATCTGGGCGGCGCTCTGCTTCCCCGGCATGCTGGCGGGCCAGGCGGGCATGCCGTTCGCCAGGACCCGCGACCAGGAGCTCGGCCTGGCTCTGGTCAAGGCGTGGAACGACTGGCACATCGACGTCTGGGCCGGCACCTACCCCGAGCGGATCATCGGCCTGCAGCTCCCGTGGCTCCCCGATCCCGACATCGCCGCCAAGGAGATCCGCGCCAACGCGGCCCGTGGCTTCAAGGCCGTGGTGTTCCCCGAGTTCCCGACCCGGCTGCGGCTGCCGTCGATCCACTCGGGCCACTGGGACCCGTTCTTCGCCGCCTGCGAGGAGACCGGCACGGTCGTCTGCCTGCACACGGGCGCGTCGAGCTGGTCGCCCGTCCCGTCGCCCGACACGCCGATCGAGGCGATCACCACGCTGATGCCCACCAGCGCCATGTTCGCCTGCGCCGACTGGCTCTGGTCGGGGGTGCCGCTGCGCTTCCCGTCGCTGCGCATCCTCATCGTGGAGGGCGGCGTGGGCTGGCTGCCGTTGCTGGCGACACGGGCCGACTACGCGCTCGACCACCCGGTCGCGGGCGAGGCGGAGTGGGACGGCGGGCTCAAGCCGAGCGAGGTGCTGCGCCGCAACTTCTACTTCGGCACCCTCGACGACCACGCGCTGTCAGGCGTGCGGCTCGCGGTCGGCCTCGACCACGTGCTGCAGGAGAGCGGCTATCCGCACTCCGACTCGACGTGGCCCGACACCCAGAAGTCGCTGGCCACCAACCTCGGAACGCTCCCACCGGCCGACATCGCCAGGGTCGCGTACGGCAACGCGGCCCGCCTGTTCGGCCACCCGCTGCCGTCGCGCGCCTGGCTCAGGATGGAGCAGATCTAGCTTTCGACCTGGCCGGCGATGACTTTGTGCTCCCAGTCGACGTAACGCCCGCTCTCACCGAGCAGCGACGCGATCAGCCAGAGGAAGACGCCGAAGTCGTCGGCGACGCCCACCAGCACGAGGAAGTCCGGGATCACGTCGATGGGCGAGACGATGTAGACCACGCCGAGCGCGAGCAGCGCCAGCTTGCCCTTGCCCATGCCGTCGTACTGGCCGCGCATCACCGCGCCGATCATGCGGGGGATGGCCCGCACCCTGCTCAGCACGCCAGGTGTGCCTGGCTTGGTCACTTCGCGGTACGTCTTCCACGCCGCCGCCGCCCGTGCTGCCTTCGCCATCATGAGCACCCCTCTACCCCGGACTCTTCACGACATAACGCGTTACCTCCGGCCGGGGTTCCTGTCGATCATCGGATGGACGAACGGCCTGGCCTCCTCGATCTGCGACGCCACCCGTACCAGCAGGTCCTCCCGTCCGGCGGCGGCCACGAGCTGGACGCCGACCGGCAGTCCCGCCGCTGTCATGTGCAGCGGCAGCGAGATCGCGGGCTGCCCGGTCGCGTTGAAGGGCGAGGTGTAGGCGACCGAGTGGGCCGTCCTGCCGAAGGCGGTGCTCAGGTCGTCGGGCGGGATCCAGCCGAGCGGGAACGGCGCCACCCCGAGCGACGGCATCAGCAGCAGGTCGTGGCCCGCGTTCCACCAGGAGGCCATCCGCCTGCGGAAGGCGTCGATCCACTGGGTCGACAGGATGTGCTCGGGGGCGCTGTGCCCGCGGCCCGCCCTGGCCATGGCGGCGTTGCGCGGTTCCAGTTCGTCCAGGTCCACGGGCTTGCCGCGCCAGCGGCCGATGTTCTCGAGCTCGGCGGCCAGGTTGTTCGACACGATCGCGCCGAACTGCTCGGCGAAGCCCCGGTCGGCCAGCGCCGGCGGGCCGCCGGGTGTCACCTGGTGCCCCAGCGACTCCAGCAGGCCCGCGGCCCGGTCGACGGCCTCGGCCAGGTCGGGCACGTCCGGGACGTCGCCTCTCGGGTGCGCGGTCAGGAACCCGATCCGCAGCCGTCCGGGGTCCGCGCCGACCTCGCGGGCGAGCGGCCCCGGCAGCGCGGGCGCGTCGTACGGGTCGCCGTGCTCGTAGCCGAGGACGAGGTCGAGCGCCGCCGCCGTGTCGCGCACGGTCCTGGTGACGAACCCGGGGCAGGAGAAGCCGTTCCAGCCCTCGCCGAGGCGCGGCCCGAGGCTGACGCGCCCACGGGTCGGCTTCAGCCCCACCAGGCCACAGAGGGAGGCGGGAATGCGGACCGAGCCACCGCCGTCGCTCGCCGTGGCCAGCGCCACCATCCCGGCCGCGACCGCCGCCGCCGAGCCGCCGCTCGACCCGCCCGCGGAGTACCCGGTGTCGTACGGATTGCGCGTGGGCCCGAACGCCACCGGCTCGGTGGTGATCGTGCTGCCGAACTCGGGCGTGTTCGTCCGCCCGAGGACGACGAAGCCCGCCGCGCGCAGCCTGGCCACGCCGTAGCCGTCCTCCTCGACCCGGACGCCGTCGAGCGTCCGTGAGCCCGCGCTGTATGGCTCGCCCGCCTGCGGCCAGCCCAGGTCCTTGAGCAGGATCGGCACCCCGCGGAAGGGGGCGTCGGCGGGCGCGGCGTCGAGCTCGGCCAGCGCCCGGTCGAACCTGCGGTGGACGACGGCGTTGAGCTCGCCGTCGTGCGCCTCGATCCGGGCGATCGCCGCCTCCACCAGCTCCCGTGGCGACACCTGCCCGTCTCGTACGGCCTGCGCCTGCCCGATCGCGTCCAGCCTGAGTACCTCGTCCATGGGTCGGTCATCCCTCCGTCAGGGGGCCAGGGCTCGGACCGCCTCGGCGAGCGGCACCTTTCCGCCGGGGATCGGCGCCAGGATCGGGGTGTCGAGGCCGTTGTCGACATACTGCTGGATCCGGGCCCGGCACGTCTCCGCGTCGCCGTGGACGACCAGCGCGTCGACGACCTCGTCCGGGATCGCCTTGAGCGCCGCCTGCCTGTCGCCCGCCGCCCAGGCCTCGTGCATGGGGCGGAGCACCTCGCCGCGTCCCAGCCAGTCGTGGAAGGCGGCGTAGACGGGCACGGTGAGGTAGCTCGCCAGCATCCAGCGGGCCAGCTCGCGCACCTTGTCGGCGTCCTCGCCGAGCTCCGTAACGCAGACGAACAGGCGGGCGATCAGCTCCGTGTCCGGCCCGATCTCGGCCCGCACCCGGCGCACGTCGTCGGGCGAGAGCCAGTTCGTGATCGCGCCGTCAGCCTCGGACGCGGCCAGGCGCAGCATCCGGGGTCTGAGGGCGGCCAGCACGATCCTGGGCGGGTTCTCCGGCGGCCGGTCGAGTTTGAACCCTTTGACGTGGAACGTCTCGTACGCCTCCGACACCTTCTCGCCTGCCAGCGCCTTCCTGAGGAAGCGCAGCGTGTCGCGGGTCCGCGCGTACGGCTTGGCGAACTCGCCCGCGTTCCAGCGCTCCACGATCGCCGGGGAGGACGAGCCGATGCCCAGCACGAACCGGCCGGGTGCCAGGTCGGCCAGCGTGGCGGCCTGCATGGCCAGCAGCGCGGGGCCGCGGGTGAAGACCGGGACGATCGCGCTGCCAAGCCTCATACCGGGCGCCCACTGCGAGGCCATGGCCAGCGGGACGAAGCCGTCGACGCCGTTGACCTCGGCCGACCAGGCGTCCGTGTAGCCCAGCGCGGGCAGCTCCTCGATCAGCTCGCGCGACTGCGCCAGCGAGCGGTCGTGGAACGGAATCGTCATGCCCCAGTTCTGCGTCATCGCGGCCTCTCAGCTCGGCGTCACCCAGGCTGACCATACCAACCGGGCGGTATGCCGTCTCCAGCCGGATCTTCGCCGTGACCGCGTCAGGCGCGCAGCTCGTGCATCGCCGCGATGAAGTCCGTGGTGATGCCCCGCAGGCCGGGCAGGTGCGACAGGCCGACGAGCCGGTCCACCAGGGGCACGGTGACCTCGATCAGCCGGTGCGTACGCGCGCATCCCGGCGAGGTGTCGTGGACCCAGAACAGCACCATGCCCATCGACAGCAGCCACAGCAGCTCCGGCAGCTCCTCGCGCAGCTCGGAGCTCATCCGGTCGCGCGCCCCCTCGACCACCTGCCGGTAGATCGCGATGGACGCCTCACGCGCCGGGGACGTCTGCGCGCTGAACGGGCTCAACGGGTTCGCGGGCTCGGCCGCGTGCTTGAAGAACTTCACCGCGAACTCGTGGTACGGCTCCGAGACCCGCACCCACTCCCGCAGTACCCCGCTCAGCCTGGCGGCGAACGAGGACTCGGTGGCGAGCAGCTCCCGGCAGGCGTCCTCGTGCTCGGCCTGGGCGCGGTCGTAGTACGCCTGGATCAACGCCTCCTTGCTCTCGAAGTAGTAGTAGGCGTTACCGACAGACACGCCGGCCTCGGCTGCGATGGACCGCATCGTCGTGGCGTCGAAGCCACGCTCCCGGAACAGTCGCAAGGCCGTCTCGACGATGACCTCTCGGGTGCTCTCCGATCCTCGGTTTCGGGCTTCGGACACGTTCGTCACTTTACGTCTTTGTCGCGGGTTAGGTCATGGACCCGCACGGTGATCACCGACACACGGCAAAGATCCTGGTGCGACAGGGATCATCTGGTGTGAATGGTGGGATTGATGATTCTGGCGGAAGGGCTATTCCGCGAAAAGGCATCGACATGTGGATACGTGGAACATGGCGCCCTCTAGGGGTCGCACTCCTCGGCATTGAGATCACCATAATCGCACTGGCATCGGCCGCCTCCGCCGCTCCCAAGACACCCGTCGGGGAGTCGCGGCAGATGTCGTCGAACATAGTCCGGGGCTATCACCTGGGCGGCGGGATCGAGCTCGCCCGCTGGCACACCAGGCTGGACAGCCAGAGGGCCGGTCCAGAGTCACGTCGGGGCGCCACGCCGCGCGGATCGCGGCCCGACAAGCGGCAGAAGGTCGACCTGAGCCGGGCCATGCCCAGACAGGCGATGATCCACCTGACGCACGCCAGCGCCACCGACTGGCTCCAGGACGAGGGCCTGCACTGGACGTCGTCCGGACACTGCTCGAACAGGTGGAGGTACAACTGCACCTCGCTGGAGTCGGTCCGCACGGACACGATCTCTCGCCTCATCGACCTGAAGCGTGAGAGCGGCTGCCCGATCATGGTCACGGGCGGCACCGAAACCGGGCACGCGGCCGGCCGCTACAGCCACAGCAACGGCTACAAACTAGACATCACGCCCAATGCGTGCATGAACCGCTATATCACGGAGAACTACGACTACTCCGGCAAGCGCGGAGACGGCGCAGGCCTCTACCGCTCGCCAGAGGGCGTCACGTTCGCGAGAGAGGCGAACCACTGGGACATCCTCTTCCGGTGAGCTGCGCCCGCTCAGCGAGCGGGCGCAGCACCTCGCAGACGCCTCAGAACTCGGACGCCACCAGCTCGGCGATCTCGGCGGCGTTCAACGCGGCGCCCTTGCGCAGGTTGTCACCGCAGACGAACAGGTCGAGCGTGTTCGGGAAATCGACCGCCTGACGGACCCTCCCGACGTAGGTCGGGTCGGTGCCCACCACGTCGACCGGGGTCGGGTAGACGCCGTTGGCCGGATCGTCCATCAGGACGACGGTCGGCGCCGCCTCCAGCACCCGGTGCGCGTCGGCGACGGTGATGTCGCGCTCGAACCGCGCGTGGACGGCCAGCGAGTGCGTGGTGATCACCGGCACCCTGACACAGGTCGCGGAGACCTTCAGGTCGGGGATGCCGAGGATCTTCCGCGACTCGTTGCGCAGCTTGACCTCCTCGGAGGCCCAGCCGCCGTCCTTGTACGAGCCCGCCCACGGCACCACGTTGAACGCGATCGGCGCCGGGAACGGCGACTCCTCGGGCAGCCGGTTGGCCAGCACCTTGCGGACGTCACCCGCGACCTGGCCGACCGTGCGGTCGCCGGCGAGCGCCTCGACCTCGTCGTACAGCCGCGCGGAGCCTGCCACGCCCGCGCCTGTCACCGCCTGGTAGGAGGCGACGACCAGCTCCTTGAGGACGTACTCGGCGTGCAGCGCGCCCATCGCGGCCATCATCGACAGCGTGGTGCAGTTGGGCGTGGAGATGATGTTGCGGGGCCGCTCACGCGCGTCGAGCGGGTTCACCTCGGGCACGACCAGGGGGACGTCCGGCTCCATCCGGAACGTGCCGGACTTGTCGATCGCGATCGCACCTCGCTCGGCCGCGATCGGCACCCACACGGCCGACACCTCGTCGGGCACGTCGAAGATGGCGATGTCGATACCGTCGAACACCTCGGGCGCCAGGGCCTGGACGACGACGTCCTCGCCGCGGACCTTCAGCACCTTGCCCGCCGAGCGCGGCGAGGCGACGAGGCGGATCTCGCCCCAGATGTCGTCGCGGGACGAGACGATGTCCCGCATGACGGTGCCGACGGCACCGGTGGCCCCGATCAGGGCAAGATTCGGCCTGCTCATCGTCCTGAACCTCCATACACCACGGCTTCGACCTGGTCGGCGTCGAGATCGAAGGCGCGGTGCGCGGCCGCCACGGCCGAGTCGACACCGTCCTGGCCCACGATCACGGAGATGCGGATCTCCGAGGTGGAGATCATCTCGATGTTGACTCCCGCGTCGGCGAGGGCCGCGAAGAACGTCGCGGTGACACCGGGGTGCGAGCGCATGCCCGCGCCGATCAGCGACACCTTCCCGATCTGGTCGTCGAACAGCAGCGACTCGTAGGCGATGTCGCCCTGGATCTTCTTCAACGCCGTCAGCGCCGTCGAGCTGTCGGCCGTGGGCAGCGTGAAGGAGATGTCGGTGCGGCCCGTCGCGGCTGCCGAGACGTTCTGCACGATCATGTCGATGTTGATCTCGGCGTCGGCCAGAGTTTTGAAGATCGCGGCAGCCTCTCCGACCTTGTCGGGAACACCGACAACGGTGATCTTGGCCTCGCTCCGGTCGTGCGCGACGCCGGAGATGATCGGCTGCTCCATCTCGGTTCCTTCGGTGTAAGGGTCGGAGACGACCCACGTGCCTTCCCTGGTGCTGAACGAGCTGCGGACGTGGATCGGCAGGTCGAACCGGCGAGCATACTCGACGCAGCGCAGGTGCAGAATCTTCGCGCCGCAGGCCGCCATCTCCATCATCTCGTCGTAGGAGATCCTGGGGATCTGGCGCGCGGCGGGCACGATGCGCGGGTCGGCGGTGAAGATGCCGTCGACGTCGGTGTAGATCTCGCAGACATCGGCCTCCAGGGCCGCCGCCAGCGCCACCGCGGTGGTGTCGGAACCGCCGCGGCCCAGCGTGGTGATGTCCTTGGTGTCCTGCGAAACGCCCTGGAAGCCGGCCACGATCGCGATGTGGCCCTGGTCGATCGACTCACGGATACGGCTCGGCGACACGTCGATGATGCGCGCCTTGCCGTGCGTGGAGTCGGTGATCACGCCTGCCTGCGAACCCGTGAACGAACGCGCCTCATGGCCCAGGTTGGCGATCGCCATCGCCAGCAGCGCCATCGAGATGCGCTCACCCGAGGTCAGCAGCATGTCGAGCTCGCGGGCCGGAGGCAGCGGCGACACCTGCTCGGCCAGGTCGAGCAGCTCGTCAGTGGTGTCGCCCATGGCGGAGACGATCACGACCACGTCGTTGCCGGCTTTTTTCGTCGCGACGATCCGCTGCGCGACCCGCTTGATGCAGGACGCGTCGGCGACGGACGAACCACCGTACTTTTGCACAACGAGCGCCACGAGAGTCTCCCGGTCTGGACTGTGAGCTGCCAGTCTACTGGGGGCCTCTGATGGAGCCGATGGCTCGTACCACTATATGGATGATCAGACCGTTGTGGTTTCCTCGGCCACGTCGAGCCTGGAGTGCGCCGCCAGGGCCTGCAGCGCGCGCATCGCAGCCCCCGCGTGGTTGCCCCACGTGTTGAAGTAGGAGTACTGCCACCACCACATCGCCTCGTGCGGCCGGCCCGCATGGTAGTGGCGCAGGCCGTGGATGAGGTCGGCCGCGACCGCCGTCAGGTCGTCGGACAGCCGGTACGCCGTCACGCCGGTGTCCTTGTACGGGTCGAACACCTCGGCGTAGTCGTCGACCGCCTCCAGCAGCTCGGCCAGAGCGGTGCGGACGCCGTCGATGTCGGGGTCCTCGCCCAGCGGCGGCTCGTTGTTGCCCGACAGGATCACGTCCTCGTTGGCGCCGAGCTTGGCCCCGGCCAGGCTCACCTGCGCCACCTCGACCAGCAGCAGCGACCAGATGGCGTCGCCGCCCTCGCCGCTGGCGACCCTGGCCAGACCGTCGACATAGTTCTGCGCGTGCCCGGCGATCTCCTCCGCCAGCGTGCTCCACTGGTCAGACATCCAGTAGCCTCCGTCCTTCGAAAGCGCGGCCCAAGGTCACCTCGTCGGCGTACTCGAGGTCACCGCCCACAGGCAGACCGCTGGCCAGTCGTGTCACTTTCACACCCATCGGCTTGACCAGACGGGCGAGGTACGTGGCGGTCGCCTCGCCCTCGAGATTGGGGTCGGTGGCGAGGATGAGCTCGGTCACCCGGCCGTCGGCCAGCCGGGTCATCAGCTCGCGGATACGCAGATCGTCGGGGCCGATGCCGTCGATCGGGCTGATCGCGCCGCCGAGCACGTGGTAGGTGCCGCGGAACTCGCGCGTCTTCTCGATCGCGACCACGTCCTTCGACTCCTCCACCACGCAGATGACGTGGGTGTCGCGGCGCGGATCGCGGCAGATGCGGCACTCCTCCTCGGAGGCCACGTTGCCGCAGGTCCTGCAGAACCTGACCTTCTCCTTGACCTCAAGCAGCGCGTGCGCCAGCCGCTTGACGTCGGCCGGATCGGCCGCGAGCAGGTGGAACGCGATGCGCTGCGCGCTCTTGGGACCGACGCCGGGCAGCAGCCCCAGCTCGTCGATCAGGTTCTGGACGACCCCCTCGTACATGGTCTAGAACCCTGGCAACTGACCGAGACCGCCGCCGCCCAGCCCCTGGGCCAGCGGGCCGAGCTTCTCCTGCTGCAGGTCGGAGGCGGCTCGCACCGCGTCACGGACCGCCGCGATCACCAGGTCGGCGATCGTGTCAGCGGTGTCCTGCGGATCGGCGGCGTCGATCACGCTCGGATCGATCTTCAGCTCCAGCAGTTCGCCCGAACCGTTCACCACGGCGGTCACCATGCCGCCGCCGGCCGAGCCCTCGATCTGCGCGTCGTTCAGCTCCTGCTGGGCGCTCACTAGCTGCTGCTGCATGAGCTGGGCCTGCTCCAGCAGCTGCTGCAGGTTGACATCCCCTGGGTTCACCGTCGTGCGCTCCTCGTGGCTCCGCGTCGTCGTTGACTGCCACGAGCCTACGGTGTTTGGGCGTCGTCATGCACTGGCGGCCTTCGTGTTTCGCCCTGTTCGTGTGCCAACCCTGGTGTTCTCGGGGTTCTGCGGCTGTTCTCTGGGTTCGGCCGCGTCGGGCCCTGGCCGGGTCTCGGCCCCCCTCCAGCGTCCGAGACCCGGCCAACCGCGCCGGCAGGAGCGGCCGCACCTCGCCGACGCGCTGAGCGGGGACGCTAGTCCCGCCAACGTTGCACACACGTTGCGACCGTTTGATCACCGTCGGCAATCTTCTGAACGGGTTGCGTTCATCCCCTCGACCCCGGATGCTCGCAATACGGCTCGACTACTTGGAGTGGCCGATGAGTTACAGCCATCTCGACGCCTATTCCCGCCGCCTCCGCCGAGCGCAGGAAGCGGTGGCCACCGGGGAAGGCTGGCCCGACGGGCCGCGCCACCTCGTCGCCGCGTCGTGGAAGCGCTCGATGGAGGCCGGGGTCGACATCGAAGCCGACGCCGCTCCCCTCATCTACGACCGTGCCGAGATCGACGACGTCCGCGAGACGCACCCGCTGCGGCCGCTGCTCCCCCTGCTCACGCAGACGCTCACCTCGCTCGCCTACCAGAACGCGCACGTCATGATCGTCACCGACGGCGCCGGGCGGGTCCTCTGGCGCGACGGCGACCGCGCGGTCATGCGCGTCGCCGACCGGATCGGGCTGTCCGCCGGACACCTCTGGGCCGAGAGCGACGTCGGCACCAACGGCATCGGCACCGCCCTCACCACCCGGCGGCCCGTGCACGTCTACTCGGAGGAGCACCTCATGCGCGTCCTGCACGTCTGGTCGTGCAGCGGCGCCCCCATCACCGACCCCGACTCCGGGGCCGTGCTCGGCTGCGTGGACGTCAGCGGCACCGCGCCCAGCCTGCACCCCGCGACCGTCGCCCTGGTCGCCGCGACGTCCAGGCTCGCCGAAGCCGAACTGGCCCTGCGCATGCACGAACGCGACCAACGCCTGCGCCGCCGCTACGAGTCGCTGCGCGGCCGTCCCGGCATCCTGCTCTCGTCCACCGGACGTGTCCTCGCGGGCGACCCGTCGGGCAGCGTCGGCGAGCGGGTCCTGCTCGCCGAACCGGGCAAGCACATGATCCTGCGCGACGGGCGGGTGGCGCTGCTCGAACCGTTCGTCGACGGCTACCTGCTGCACGCGCTGTCGACCATCGCCGCACCGCCCACGCTCCGCCTGTCGCTCCTCGGCGACGGCCCACCGACGGCCACCATGGGCGGACGCCGCGTGCCGCTGTCGCTCAGACACGCCGAGATCCTCGCCCTGCTGGCGCTCCACCCCCGCGGGCTCACCGCCGAACAGCTCACCTTCCACCTGTACGGCGACGACGGCAACCCCGTGACCATCCGGGCCGAGATCCACCGCCTCCGCGCCCAGCTCGGCGGCGCGATCGGCGCCAAGCCGTACCACCTGACGGCCCCCATCGAAGCCGACTTCCTACAGGTCAGACACCTCCTGTCGGTCAACGACCCGGCCTCCGTCGCGCGCTCCTACTCCGGCCCCCTGCTCCCCCGCTCGGAGTCACCGGAAATCCGCAGAGAACGGGACGAACTGGAGGTCCAGGTACGGGCGTGCCTGCTCCGCCACGGCTCCCCCGACGACCTGTGGACGTACGCCCAAACCCCCAACGGGCGCGACGACCGTCACATCCTCGAACGCCTGTCGGCCTCACTCCCCGCCTCGGACCCACGCGCCGCCGCCGCCCACATCCGCCTCCACACCGACTGAACCTTCCGCGACCTACTGTGGGCGTTTCCTTCTTTTACTGCCTTCTTCTACGGCCAGCACGCGAAGACACCGCCCGCCGTCGCCACTGCGGTCTGTCAGTTCCACGCCAGTCGGGTGGTTCGGGCTGAGCGCCGTTACGTACCGCGGAAGACATCTGGGTGGTATTTCGCCGGCCCCTTCCACGACCTCACGCCTCCACCCACGTCAACCATCCGCTCGGCCGGCGCATCCACCCAGCGCCCCGCCCGCTGGCACGTCCTGCCTGGCCCGTCGGCGCATCGCCGACCGTCCGGCCCCACCAGTCCCCCGGTCACCACTTGGCACGTCGGTACTCTCTGCCCACCGACGGGGCCGCGGACTCCGCCCGTTCTCCGGCCTCGCGTCCTTCACGTTCGCCAGCCGACCACCATTTGGCACGCCGGTACTTCCTGCCCACCGGAGCGGGCTCCGCCCGTTCTCCGACCTCACGCCTTTCACGTTCGCCAGCCGGCCACCACTTGGGCGGCCGTCTAGGCGTCTACCCCGTTGGGCGGTAGTCGTGGCGAGCGGGGTTACGTGTGATCGATTTCGCCGATCACCTGGGCGCCCAGTTCCCGTTGGAGGAGGGCCATGCCCGACAGTTCGTCGACGTCGGCGTCCGCGTCGTTGAGCGGGTCCACGTCGTCGGACTCCGGGCCCTTGCCTCTGCCTGGGATGGCGTCCGGCCACGCCGAGGAGCCGCCCTGCCGTGTAGCCGGGGCCCGGGGACCTGCCTGGGCGGCGGCCTTGGCAGCCGACCTGGCGGCGGCGAGCCCGGCGCCTGGCGTGGCGCGCGTCGGGTCGGGGGTGGGGGGAGAGCCCGGGCCGGGGTCGTCGGGGGCGTCGGGCCAGGACTCGTCCGTGGTCTGCCTCGCCTGGGACGTCGGCTGCGCGGCGCTGGCGGCCGGGCCAGGCGACGGGTCTTGTGCGCTTCCGTCCTGCGACCCGCCGTGCGAACTCGTGCGGCCGCTGGCGTGGCCCCCTGATGCCGGCCCCTGCGGCGAGGTGCTGCTGTCGGGCGCGGGCTGGGCGGGCGCGGCGTGCCCACCATGCCCCTGCACCGCCGGACCGGCCCCGGACGGACCCTGCGCTTCCGGCTGGCCGGGAGCCCCGGAATGCCCCTGCGACGGCTGCGGACGCGACGGCCCTCCCCGGTTGCCCTGCGGGGCGGGAGAGCCGCCCACGACGGCCTCCACCCGCCAGGTGCCCCCGAGGACGTCGCCAAGGGCGCTCGCGACCACGGCGTCCTTGCCGCCACCCGTGAAGTTCTTCATCGCGCCGACCTGCGAGAAGCCGAGCGTGACCAGATTGCCCTCCACGCCGACCAGCTGAGCGTTGGTGCTCACGTTGGCCCAGACCACGATGCTGCGCTGCTTGAGCGCGGCCAGCACCGCAGGCCACTGCGGCTGGATCGCGGAAGCCGCCCCCACCGCGGGCGCGGCGGGCCCCGGAGCAGCGGCCTGCACAGGCTGGACGGGCGCGCCCGGGCGCGCCGCCTCCGGCCAGTCGTCAGCCGCCGACGCAGCCCCAGCACCGGAACCACCGGCGCTGTCAGATCCGCCGCCGGCACCGGCGCCGGGAGCACCGTCAGCGTTGCCAGGACCGATGGGAACGCCTGTGCCGTTCCCGTACGAAGCAGAGGAGGGTTGCGCCACCGCGACGCCGGGCGTGGGGATGGTCGGCGTGGCGGCGCGGGCCGCCATCTGGGCGATCGCTCCGCCGCGTTCCAGGCGCTCCAGGCGAGCCAGCAGCGCCTCCTCGCCCTGCGACGCCCCCGGCAGCAGGACGCGGGCGCACATCAGCTCCAGGAGCAGGCGCGGCGAGGTGGCGCCGCGCATCTCCGTCAGGCCCGCGTTGAAGACCTCGGCGGCCCGGGTGAGCTCGGCGGGCCCCATCGAGGACGCCTGCTGAACCAGGCGCTCCAACTCGTCGGCCGGACGGTCGAGCAGCCCGCTGGAGGCCGCCTCTGGGACGTTGGCCAGGATCACCAGGTCGCGGAAGCGTTCGAGCAGGTCGGAGGCGAAGCGGCGAGGGTCGTGGCCACCTTCGATCACCCGGTTGACCGCGTGGAAGATCTGGGCCCCGTCGCGGGCGGCGAACGCGTTCACGACTTCGTCGAGCAGGTCGCCGTCGGTGTAGCCGAGCAGCGAGACGGCCTTGGCGTAGGTGATGCCGTCGTCCTCGGCCCCGGCGAGCAGCTGGTCGAGGATGGACAGCGAGTCACGTGCGGACCCCGCGCCCGCCCTGACGACCAACGGCAGGGCGTTCGGCTCGAACGGGACGCTCTCGGAGGTGAGGATCTCCTCCAGCAGCGCCCGGAGCGTCGCGGGCGGCATCAGCCTGAACGGGTAGTGGTGGGTACGCGACTTGATGGTGCCGATGACCTTTTCCGGCTCGGTCGTCGCGAAGATGAACTTCAGGTGCGGCGGGGGCTCCTCGACGAGCTTGAGCAGCGCGTTGAAACCCTCGCGGGTCACCATGTGCGCCTCGTCGATGATGTAGATCTTGTAACGCGCCGACACGGGGGCGAAGAAGGCCCGCTCGCGCAGGTCGCGGGCGTCGTCGACACCGCCGTGGGAGGCCGCGTCGATCTCGATGACGTCGAGGTGGCCCGGACCGGTGGGGGCGAGCGCCACGCACGACTCGCAGACGCCGCACGGGTCAGGGGTCGGCCCCTTCTCGCAGTTCAGGGAGCGGGCGAGGATACGGGCACTGGACGTCTTGCCGCACCCGCGAGGACCGCTGAAGAGGTAGGCGTGGTTGATGCGGCTCGTCCGCAGCGCCTGCCGGAGCGGCTCAGTGACGTGCTCCTGACCCTTGACCTCGGCGAACGTACCGGGCCGGTACTTGCGGTAAAGCGCAAGGCTCATGCGACCATCCCGCCTGCGAGGGGCTCCCAACGAAGAGACCCCTCGCACACCCGCCAGAGCCCGCTTATCCTTGCTGCCTTCCGGCCCTGGGGAGGTTCACAGGATGACGCCGCGCGAGGGGTCCAGAGACAGTCTAGCCCGACGCGGCAGTGCTCGCTCCAGCCCGCGCCACGACGAAAATCGTGGTCTCCGCACGCCTGGGAGTCCGGTAAGCTCGTCGGCGGAGGATTCGCCTAGTGGCCGAGGGCGCACGCTTGGAAAGCGTGTATAGGGCAACCTATCAGGGGTTCAAATCCCCTATCCTCCGCGCCTGGTTGAGGCAGTAAACGCAAAGGGGCCGACCCCATCCAAGTCGGCCCCTTTTGCTATGCCCACTCTCAGCTTTAGTCTCAGTTGACGTCAGCGCATTGCCTCGGATTGAGCTTGCCCCGCTATGACGGACACCATCGGTGCGGTGGTTAGGCCGTACGGGCGTCCCCGAAGTTGGCGGGGCTGCGGTAGCCCGGCTGCCGTGCAAGTCGTCCCACCAGCCCGATGACTTCCACGCATCCGCTCGCGTCGAGCAGAGGTCAAGGCGTGTCGGCTGTCCTTCGGGGGGATCAGTGTTGTGCGTTGCCTCGTTCCGCCTCGCCGGTTGATCGAGCAACCGGCGCGCCTCGCGAGCGCAGGGCGGGCCCGGCGTGGTCCGGTGGCTCAGCGCAGTTGGCTGAACCAGCGGACGATGGCGGCTGTGCCCGCGACGTTGGAGCCAAGGTGCCGGGAACCCGCGAAGTCCGGGCTGCCGAGATCGACGACTGGCGCCGTCACGCCGTGCGATTGCAACGCGGCCTCGCAGTGGTCGGTGTTGGCATTGGCCGCCTGCTCGTCCGCACTGGCGGCGTACAGGCGGATCGGGACGCGGGGGCTCCATGCGCAGGTGTTGTCGGCCACCCGCAGCGCTGCCGCCAGCTGGCCAGTCGGGTGGCGCAGCATGTCGAAGCCGTGTTCGGTGAGCAACTCGCTGAGGGTGTCGGGCGTGCCGGCGAAGAGCTGCTGACCCGTGTGCGAACCGTCGAACAGTGCCTCAATCGTGCTGTCGTACGGCGCCTGGAAGACCTCGCCCGGCGAGTCGTACAGATGGTGCAGCCGATTCCACGCGACGAGAAGATATGCCGTGTACAACACACCGGACTTTGCATCGAGGGAGCCGTCGAGCAGCGCCGGCATCTCGGCGTTCTGGAAGTCGTAAGCACCGCTGATCGGCGCGACGGCTTCGAGCCGGAACCATCGATCGCCGCCGGCCTGGAGCGTTCGCGCGAGTGCCATCGCCGCCGAGGCTCCCTGGGAGAACCCGGTGACCAACACGTCATGTCCCAGCGCCCGGCCAGTATGCGGAACAAAGGCGCGGGCTGCCCGCAGCATGTCCAACGAGGCGGTCGTCTCAGAGGGCACGTCCATCCAGGGGTGGAGCCCCGGACCAGCGCCGAGGCCGAGGTAGTCCGGGGCGACAGCGGCAAACCCGGCGGACGCGTACGTAATGGCGGGAGAGGACACGAAGCCGACCTTGACCATGGAGGACGGCGCATCGGACCGGTAGCTGGTGGTGCCATGAGTGAACGAGACTGTCCGCAACTCGTGTTCGCGGCTACGGGGCAGCACCAGCAGTCCGCTGGCGGTGGTAGGCCGACCCTCGGGGTCCACGGTGCGGTACACGAGCCGGTAGGCGTCCACCCCGAACCGGACCGTACTCGCGTCGAATCCGGCAGCGGCCAGTGCTGCTGCGACGTCCTGCTTCGTGGCCAGTGTGCTCACCTGCTGAGCGGACACCAACTGTCCGCGATCGCTTGGGGCCACCGCGTCCGCCGAGGCGGCTCCGGTCGTCACCGTTGTAGCGGCTAACACCAGGCCGACCAGGACTGTCACAGCGCTGAGCCGACGCAACACGGAGCGCGGATTGCCTGTTGAATAAGCGGATTTCATGCCGCAGACGCTAGTGACGACCGCGCTCGCCCGTTACCCGGCCAGCGGGCGTATCCGCCCTGGGGCCAGCCCTACCACGGCACCAGGTTCGAGCGCCTGACGAGCCTCGCGTCAACCCCCGAAGGACTTTGGGAGCCGACCACATATGCTGCCTGGCCTGCCCCTGGTCCAAAGCAGCAACGTACTGGGCGTACTCATCCGCGAGCATCCCCCCTTCTGCGCCTGGTGACGGCCGCTCTCAGGCCAGCAGACCGGCGGCCGGCCGCGTGTAGCCCCGCCAGGCACGCGCACGCCTCGACGTGCAACCCGAGGCCCTCACCGACCGCCACCCACGACACCGATTCGTCGGCCGCGACCACCTGCTCAGGCTGGCAGTACCGAGGCAGCACATCTGACATGCCTGAAGACCCTGAATAGTGAGGTTTCCCAACGAAATGATCTCGTGAAGTGACTCGGCGCAGGGATTCCGCGAGCCGCGATGAGTTCTGCGGCGTCCGGCGGTCGTACTGTCGAACCTGCTGCCGAGGAGGGCTTCTGATGCGCAGCGTGACCTATTCGATGAACGTCTCACTTGACGGCTACATCGTCGGGCCGGACGGCGACTTCGACTGGACCCCGCCCGACGCAGAGGTCTTTCGCTCCTGGATCGACGAGATACGAGAGGTCGGCGTCCACCTGTTGGGACGACGGCTGTACGAGACGATGCTGTACTGGGAGACCGCCGACCAGGATCCGTCGCTCGACGACTCGAAGCTCGAGTGGGCCGCGATCTGGAAGTCGCTCCCAAAGGTGGTGTTCTCCACCACGCTGTCGGCGGTGCAGGGCAATGCCCGCCTGGCCTCCGGCGGCCTGGCGGAGGAGATCGAGCGGTTGCGAGCCGAGCCGGGGGAGGGCGACATCGCGATCGGCGGCGCGACTCTCGCCGCCGAGGCGGCCGCGTTGGGCCTGATCGACGAGTACCGGGCCAGGGTCTACCCGGTGCTGGTTGGCGGTGGCATTCCGTTCTTTCCCCAGCGCGAGCGCCGGGTGGATCTCGAACTCGTCGAGACCCGCACCTTCAGCCCCAGAGTCGTCTACCTCCGCTACCGCGTGGCGCGCTAGCCGGCTCGTCCGCCGAGAGCCAGGAAGAACGGGCCAGCCAGTGAGGTTCTCTCAACGGAGATCATTTCCACTGGCCGCTGAGGACGAGAGCGGCGCGGGCGATGTCGCCTATCCGGCTCGGGCTGAGGGTGACGTGCTTGAGGGCACGCCAACGCCCTTTCAGCTCCGCCGCGGTGCGCTCGCCGAGCGCTCGGACGTGTCTGATCAGCACGTTTGCCCGGTCGTCGCGCAATGGGTCGTACACATGGTGATGACCGGCGCGATGTCGGCCGCGCGCTGGGGGCCTTGAATCCTCACTGGAAGGATCATTAGCCTCAATCCGGAACGCAGAACCTCTGTGCCGTCTCACTCGATGCCCGCCCAGGGCAAGCATGCGTTTGGTGCCTGCATTGGAGGTCCGGTGACACCGGATTCAATCCCCGCAATCGAGCGCATTTCGGCCGGGTACGACCCGGATCCCGCGCTGTCGATGTCCTTGCACGCCGACGCCTACACCGATCCGATGTGGTTCGACGTCGACCAGCGGGCGATCTTCGCACGTACGTGGCAGTGGCTGTGCCATGTGGAGCAGCTGCAGGAGACGGGAAGCTACATGACTGGCACGGTGGCCGGCATGCCGATCGTCGCCGTCCGGGACGAGGCAGGTACGCTGCGGGCGTTCTACAACGTGTGCAAGCACCGGGCGCATGAACTGCTGTCCGGTTCCGGTGTCCGGCGCAGCATTGTGTGTCCCTACCACGCCTGGAACTTCGATCTGACCGGCCGGTTGAGGCGAGCGCGCAACACTGGCGGCATGCCGGGCTTCGACACGTCCGCGGTGTGCCTGGACCAGATCCAGGTCGCGGAGTTCGGCGGCATGGTCTACGTCAACCTTGATCCGGGGGCGGCCCTCCTGTCGGAGCAGGCCGGGGGCCTGGAGGCGGAGATCGAGGCGCGGGCGCCGGACGTGGCCAAGCTGACCCTCGCCCGCCGGCTCACCTACGACATCGCCTCCAACTGGAAGAACGTCGTCGACAACTTCCTGGAGTGCTACCACTGCCACGTGGCCCACAAGGACTTCGTGTCCCTGGTCGACATGAGCACCTACAAGGTCACCACGTATGGGATCTACTCCAGCCACATGGCCCAGGCGGGGAAGGCGGACAACTCCGCCTACGACGTGTCGGGGGCGACGGTCACCGAGCACGCGGTCTGGTGGCTGTGGCCCAACACCTGCCTGCTGCGCTATCCCGGCCGCGGTAACTTCATGGTGTTGCAGATCATCCCTGACGGCCCGGAACGGACTCGCGAGATCTGGGACTTCTATCTGGAGACCACGGAGCCCAACGAGGCCGAACTGGACAGTATCCGGTACATCGACGAGGTCCTCCAGGTGGAGGACATCTCCTTGGTGGAGAGCGTCCAGCGCGGGATGCGCACTCCTGCGTTCACCCAGGGGAAGATCGTTTATGACCCCGACGGGTCCGGGTTGTCGGAGCACGCGGTCCACCATTTTCACGGCCTCGTCCTGGACGCGTACCGACATGAGCTTGAACGATCCCGCTCGTCCCGCATGTGATGAAGCGCCTGGGAGGCTCAGCTGTGCCTGACCAACGCGGAGCCTTCAGCCGCTCCGAGGGCCGCGGTGCTCATGTGCCCGAGGCAACGTCCAGCGGTCGAGTGCGCTATTGCCCTACGCGGCCGTCGACGCGTTCGCGCAGCAGATCGGCGTGCCCGCAGTGGCGGGCGTACTCCTCGATCCGGTGCACCCACAGCTCCCGGACGGCGATGCCGTCCTGACCCACCCGCGCGCCGAGATCCGGATACCCGGCCAGCACCGCATCGGTTGCCGCCTGTTCGCGAGCAAGATCGGCGAATGCGGACATGCCAGGTTGCTCCTCTTTCCGAACCGGTAATGCAGGATCGAGTGCATGACGATCAAGCCCGAACGTTTCGAGCCGGGTACGACCGTGGTGCGTCGCCACGTATGGAACGGCAAGGTGTGGTCGGCGATGCCGTACCGGGTGCTCCAGGACAGCGATGGGTACCTCGTGGTGGCGAACTGGCCAGGTCTGCGCAGCTTGGTATCGACCACATGGATTGCTTCGTTCTTGAACGGTGGGCTCCACCGGGAGCGGACGATCCGTGAGCTGGCATCGGGTACCTGGGAGCTCGGCTGGTGGGCGTGGCGCGATACCACGGTGCGCAGCTGGTACTGCCTCGACGCCCATTTCACCGTGCGGCAGTACTTCGACGCGGATCAGCGGCCGCTTGCCTGGTACGTGGACTTCGACCTGCCGAAACAGCGCACCCGCATGGGCATCGACACCTTCGATCTTCTACTGGACCTGATCGTCGATCCGGACTGCTCACGTTTCCAGTGGAAGGACGAGGACGAGTATCACCATGGTCGGCGGCTTGGGTTGGTCGACGATCAGGTGCATCGGCGCGTTATTGCTGCTCGCGAGGAAGTCGTCGGGCTGATCGAGTCACGGCAGGGGCCGTTCTCGCACGACTGGTCACCACCGCTGCACCAGACTTGGCAGGTGCCGGTACTCCCTGATGACGTCCGGCATCTGCCCTGACCTTGTCCGGCCTGGTGCATCGGCTGCAATGTCGGGCGCAGCCGGTACGGCCCCCGTGGCTACCCGTCCTCGCTGCTCGCGGTCACTGGAGTCGGGGCAGGAACCTACGGCGGGCGAGGGCGACCGTCGTCTCGACGACGAGCGCGGCGATGAAGGCTGTGATCGCGAGCAGGACGCCCCAGGCCCACACCGTGTACCCGACGGGTCTTCCGTAGTCGATCCAGTGCAGGGCGAAGGTGGCGACGGCGGCGTATGGGAACGCGAACGACCAGAACGCGGGGCTGAACGCCAGCCGGCGGTACAGGGGGATCAGCCGGAGTTGGACGATGGCCGCGAGCGCGGTGAAACCGCCGAACACCAGGGCGACGGCGTCGACCCTGCCGTGGGTGATGGCCAGGTAGGCAAGGCCGGCGAGAGCGGGCGGCGCGATCTCGATGGCCAGCGTGGGCATCAGCGGCGCAGGCAGCCGGGAGCGGAACAGCAGCCGGGCCATGATGACGGAGCCGATGAGCAGCCACGACACGACGCCGACGCCCATGAACGCGTGGGCGACGGCGGTCCAGCCGGCGCGGGCGGCGCCGATGGAGGCGATGAGTCCTCCAGCGACGGCGGGAAGGACGTAGCCGGAGTGCAACCGGTCCAGGTCGAGGTCTTCGACGATCCATTGGCCGGTGATCCACCCAGCCAGGATGGTGGTGGCGGCGGCGAAGACCGCGAACAGCCACCGGCCGGCGGTGACGGCGTGGGGCATCAGACCGATCGCCAGGAGCATGCCGACGATCGGGATCAGCGACACGAACGGCGCCAGCACCGGATCGGCCAGTTCGGCACGCCAGCCGCCGGGTCGGCGCGGCACCTGCGACACGTAGCCGACGACGAGCACCAGCCACACGGCGGCGGCGACGATGAACAAGATGTCGGCCACCAGCGCGGGCGCGATCTTCAGCATGGCCGCGTACCCCCAGCAGGTGGCCAGACCGGCCAGACCGTAGGAGATCCCGAACATGTTCGGGGTGATCCCGACCTGGGGCTGAGCTGTCCGCGTTTTCATCCGAGTCCTCCACCGCGGATACCGGCGGCCCGCGGGCCTTCCGCAATTCGCTGACGGTAGTTGGCTGGGCGACCTCGTGGATCCTGTCGGCCTGACAATTCGGGCTACCCCGAGAGCCGATGCCCATGCCACGTGCCAGGCAAGCTCAGGCCGCCACGCATTGACCAACGGCGACGAACCCCATACCCATTCTGACCTGCGGGTCTCTGTTCGGCGCGGCTCAACCTCCGAGAGACGAGCCGCCTGCTTCGACGGACGTCCCCTGGTTCCTTGAAGGGGCCCATGCACGATGTGGGCTTCGTCTCCTTACTGAGAACCGCTGGCGCCCTCCAGTGATCGCGGGGAAGGTGAATCTGCCCCCGGGTACCGACTGGGGGCCTTCCCCGACGATGAGGAGGTGGTGCCCGATGCGTAAGGCAGGGGTGCTGGATGTGGGGTGCCACAGTGCCCTGCTCACGGTGGTGCGAGGGCGGCAACGGCGTGCTGACGGGGCACTGCAGACGCTGTTATCCCGCAAGGTACGCCTTCGCCTGCATCAGATGCTCACGCCCGACGGACGCCTGCGCGAGCGCGGGGTCCGCAGCGTGCAGCGGGCGGTGGCGCAGGCGCTGGGCGAGGACTCCGACCAGGGGCCGCAGGTGTTCGCGTTCGCGACCTCCGTCATCCGCGACGCTCCCAACCGCGACGAGGTCATCGCCCGGGTCGCGCGGACGACCGGCACCCGGCTGCGGGTGCTGCCAGGCCAGGAGGAAGCGCGACTGAGCTACGTGGCCGCTCGTCAGTGGGCGGGCAGCATGTCCGAACCGCTGCTGGTCCTGGACATCGGCGGCGGCACCGTGGAGATCGCCGCCGGCACCGGCGTCCAGCCGGAGGTCGCCCATTCACTGCCGCTGGGGGCCAGGACGGTCACACGCCGGTGGCTGCCCGGGGGCGTCATCTCGTCCAAGAGGCACCTGAAAGAGGTCAGGCAGCATCTGCGCCAGGCGCTCAGCGAGCTGCCCCGCCTCCCGACCGCCCCACCGGGCGGCCGCGTGCTGGCCTGCTCCAAGGCCTTCGCCCAGCTCGCCGGGCTCGTCGCCGCGTACGGCAAGCCGTCCGGCCGGCCCCCGCACAGCGGCCAGGAGCTGACCCTGCCCCAGCTACGGGCGTCGATCGCCCTGCTGGCCGAGACCGACACGTCCCGCCGCGGCGAACTGCCTGGCATCAGCCGCCACCGCGCCGAGCAGTCGCTTGCCGGCGCGCTGGTGGCCGAGGCCATCATGGACGCCTGCCAGGCCGCCGGCGTGGAGATCTGCCCCTGGTCCACCCGCGAAGGGCTGCTGCTGGAACGCCTGGGCATCACCCCCACCGTCGAGCGCAGCTCCCTGTCACCTGGTCGGTGACCGGCGGCCGTTGTGTCAATGAGCCCTCGGCGCAGCCCTGCTGCGGCGAGGAGCCGGCGCCGTATCGAGCGGCTGCTCCCGCATCACACGGCGGCCGCGATCGCGGCCACGACGACGCTCATCGAGGCCAGCTCCTCGTTCATGCGCATCGCGTGCGCGTGGGCGGCTCCGGCTGCTGCGTCGGCCAGTGTCGCCCATCGCCGTTCGCCCAGCTGGAGGGCGGGCGTGAATCCGACGGCCGTGAACCGGTAGCACCCCAGCTGGGCGACGTATCCGGCCGTCGCGACCAGCTTCTGGCCGGCGAGACGCACCTGGGCGCCCCACTGGTCGTAGTGGATCGTGTAGGTGCAGGGGGGACCGAGCGAGCTCGTGACCTGCACGCCCCGCGCCACGCCTGCCGCGTCCCACCAGATCTGCACTACCTCCGCCATCCCGCCTCCTTCTGATCATCGTCCCGTCGTACTACGTAACGGGACAGTTCAGGCGGGGGTTCCGTAACTCATCGCGAGCGTCATCCGAAAGGTGTATCCCGATCTCCTCAATGTGCAGGAAGCCTCTCGATCCGGATGTTCACTAGCGTTGCCGGAGAACGGGGCAACGCGCTCCCCTGATGATCGAACGAGGTTTGCATGGCCCCCGCCCACAAGACGATCCTCGCCGGCCTGGCCACCTTCGCCGTCGGGTCGGCGCTGTGGCTGTTCGGGCTCGACGTCGAGATCGTCGTGTTCACGCCGTCGAAGGTCGGTGTCGTCCTGATGGTCGTCGGCGGGCTGGAGACCCTGTACGGGCTCTACAAGAGCGTGCGCGGCGCCGGCGCGGAGCGGCGCTAGCGCTTTCCCGTCCACGGACGCTAGTACCCCCGGCCCGACGGCCGCGGAGCCGTACCGCTCTGGCCATGCCCGTCGCCACCGACGTCGAGCACGATCTTGGGCGGCGAGCTCGTCCGCGAGGGCCAGGCCGACGCCACGATCGCCACGGTCAGAGATAGCGCGAAAGCGGCGAGCATGGCGAGAAGCAGCGATCCGAGCCTCTTGGTAGAGCGCGTGTCCTGCATGGGGCGCCCCCTCCCCATCGGGTCCGGCCACCCGAGTCGATCGACGGCGACCGCTCTGACTGTCGACGTCCATCGTGGCCAGCCGCACGCCACCGGTCCGCGACGCGGACGTGACGCAGGCGCAACCCCAGGGGCGCTACGCCGTCACCAGGGCCTTGGTGCGGTCCGTGGCCAGGTGGATGGCGATGCCGGCGAGCACCGTCCCCATGAAGTAGCGCTGCACGCGCAGCCACAGCGGGCGGCTGGCCAGGAAGGCCGCCAGGGTTCCCGCCGTCACCGCGATCAGGCCGTTGACCAGGGTGCCGATCGCGATCTGAACCGAACCGAGCGCCAGGCTCTGCAGCAGGACGTGGCCCATCGCGGGGTCGATGAACTGCGGCAGCAGCGAGAGGTACAGGATCGCGATCTTGGGGTTGAGCAGGCAGGTGAGCAGGCCCATGGCGAACAGTTTGCGGGGCGGTTCGACCGGCAGCTCGCGCGGTTCGAAGGCGGACGTACCGCCCGGCTTGACCGCGTTCCAGGCCATCCAGAGCAGGTAACCGGCTCCCGCGAGCTTGAGCGCGGTGTACGCCACAGGGACGTACGCGAAGATCGCGGTGAGGCCGAGGCAGGTGGCGGTCAGGTAGATGGTGAAGCCCAGCGCCACGCCGGTGAGCGAGATCAGGCCGGCCCGGCGGCCCTGGGTGATCGACCGGGAGACGAGGTAGATCATGTTCGGCCCCGGGGTGAGGACCATACCGAGGGATACCAGCGCGATTCCAAGCAAGCCGCCTGTCATACGGGCAGACTAGCGGACCCGCCCGAAATGCCCCGCTCGCCCCCACGTCCCGGAGCCAGCCGCCGCCTTCACAGCAGTCGCGCCGGGTGCGAGGCTCCGTTCCGCTGTCCGCGGTGGCGTCCGGGCGTCCCTTTCGGGAAGCTGTCTTCGGGCAGCCTCCGAGAAGGGACGTCAGCGATGGACTTCAGGGACGACGCCGACCTCGACTCGTCACAGGTCGAGGACGCCGGTGGTGGGGGCGGTGGTGGCGGGTTCCCGGGCGGCATGGTCATCGGCGGCGGCGGCATCGTCACACTGATCGCGCTCGTCGTGGTGTTCGTGCTCAACAACATCGGCGACGGCGGCGGCAGCCGGCCGGTCCAGCGGCGGCCCCCGTCGAACCTCGCCCAGGAGTGCCGGACGGGCAAGGACGCCGACCAGTCGGAGAAGTGCCGGGTCGTCGGCGTGGTGAACAGTGTCCAGGGCTACTGGAGGACGCAGATCTCCGGCTACCGCCAGGCCAAGACCATCCTGTACTCGGGCAGCCTGCGCACCGCGTGCGGCGCGGCCAGCTCAGCGGTCGGCCCGTTCTACTGCCCCGGCGACCAGCGCGTCTACCTGGACCTGAGCTTCTTCGACCAGCTGCACAGCCGGTTCGGCGCCAAGGGCGGCCCGTTCGCGCAGGCGTACGTGATCGCCCACGAGTACGGCCACCACGCGCAGCACCTGCTCAGCCAGCTCGGCTCGTCGGGCAGCTCCGTGCCGACCGAGCTGCAGGCCGACTGCTACGCGGGCGTGTGGGCCAAGAACGCCGTGGACACCGGCTTCTACGAAAAGCCGTTCACGAGCACCGACATCGCCGAGGCACTGGACGCCGCGGCGGCGGTGGGCGACGACCGGATCCAGAGCAGAACCCGCGGCAGGGTGGATCCGGAATCGTTCACGCACGGCAGTTCCAAGCAACGCGTCAACGCTTTCCAGCAGGGCTACAAGTCCGGCAAACCCGCCGATTGCGACCAGTCGGAGCTGCGGTGATGCCATCAGACAGCGCGAGGAAACGAATTCTCTCCTAAAATCAATGGGGTGATCTTCAAGCTTGTCGGCGACGGACGCCCCTATCCCGACCACGGTCTGACCCACAGAGAGTGGGCGCAGATCCCTCCGCGGCAGGTCCGGCTCGACTCGTTGATCACCACGAAGGCCATGCTGGACCTGCACTCGCTCCTCGCCGCCGATTCCACGTTCTACGGCGACCTCTTCCCGCACGTGGTGCTGTGGCAGGGCGAGCTCTATCTGGAAGACGGCCTGCACCGGGCGCTGCGCGCGGCCCTGCACCAGAGGTCGATCCTGCACGCCAGGGTCCTGGAGCTGCCGACCGAATGATCCGGGAACATCCGGAAAGGGGCCCCGAGCCAGGCTCGGGGCCCCTTTCCGTTCATGGCGGCGGGACGTGAACCCATTTGCCCCCAGTAGCCGATAGAGGCGCACCTCGCCAGAAATCCGCTCTACGGACCAGGAGTCCCCTGAAATGGGGATGATCTTTTAGTCGCAGGCTATGGATCCGAGTTGCCGGGTGCCGTAGGGGCCTTCGTCGTAGCGCGTGCCTGTGTGGTCGCCGTGTGCGGCGACGATGGTCACGCAGAGGTGCCTGCCGTAGACCTTCACCGGACCGGCGTAGTACTTGAAGCGCCCAGCGTCATTGTCCTGGTTGTTCCTCACGTTGCCGCGGGACATGCGGGCGTTCTCCATGTAGATGGACATGGGGGTGCGCTCGCCGTACCTGGGGAGGCCGGGACGCTTGACGAGGACGGCGCACTTCCAGCCGGTGTCCGCGTTGTAGTAGAGCTTGATGTCGCTGCGGTAGTAGGTGCCTCCCGCCGCGTTCTTCATCGTCACGGGCCAGCTTCCCACCGGTGATCCGCTGCAGCCGTACGTGACCGCGCTCGCCGGCGCCGCGTCGACCGCCTGTAAGGCCACGACGGCGACCATCGGGAGCAGGACCGACAGGGATTTGCGCAACATCAGGACTCCTGACTCTCGGCTCAGAGCTACGTGCACAATTATAGAGCACGCGCTCTGTTATTATGCTGTTGGACATGCCTCGTCCTCGGGTTCACGATCTCGATCAGTTGCTTGACGTCGCCGAGCGGCTGGTGGCCGACGGCGGTCCGGAACGGTTGACGGTGCGGGGGCTGGCGGCGGCCTCCGGGGTTTCGAACGGGGCGATCTACCACGCGTTCGGTTCGCTGCCGGTGCTGCTCGGCCGGCTGTGGCTGAGGGCGGCGGGAGATTTCCTGGATCTGCAGGTCGAGCTCGTCGACGCGGCGCAAGGGGGCGGCCGCGAGGCGGCCGAGGCGGCAGTCGAGGCCGTGGTGGCGGCGGCGAGCGCGCCCGCGGTGTTCGCCGACAGGCGGCCCGCGGCCGCGCGGATGCTCGTGGCGGTGCGCCGCGACCAGCTGCTCGGCCCCAAGGTGCCAGAGGAGCTGGCCGAGGCGATCTTCGCCCTGGACAAGCGGTTGGTGGCGCTGCTGACCCGCCTGGCGCGGGCGCTGTGGGGCCGGGCCGACGGGGTCAGCGTCGAAGTGGTGACGCTGTGCGTGGTCGACCTGCCGACGGCCGTGTTCCGCCGGGCGTTGGCCGCGCCGTCCGCAGACGGCCGGCCCGTCATCGAAGCCGACAGCCGAGAACGTCTGGCGGCCGCCGTCCGCGCGGTCCTCACCCTCCCGCCGCCACCCCCGAGAGGCAGACGACCCGTCCCCTCCGATTGACCACACCCGCAGACGCACATCCACTGCGAAGAGCCGTCGGGAGGCGACGGCCTGGCGCGGCCCTGCGGGCGGTAAGCGCCGCCCTGCAGGCGGTAAGCGCGACCCTGCAGGCGGTAGGAACCGCCCCTCCCAGCGACCGGCCGCGCGCGGATGGGCGCCTCGGCGGGCTCGTTCCCCAGGGGTCTTGCCCAAGCAAAAGGGCCTCTGACCCGCAGTTGCGGGTCAGAGGCCCTTTGAGTGGCGGTGGTGGTGGTGTGCTGGTTCAGGACATAGGAAACCCATGTCGCAAGACATAGGAAACTCCAGCAAGGTGTGTCTCGGGACATAGGCAACTGCCGCGATCAAGA